>JAEURC010000092.1 GCA_016789025.1 Anaerolineales bacterium | reverse complement strand
CGCAGGCAACTTTACAAACAACAGTTTCCAAACTACTCAGCCCATGTGATGGACTTTGTGAGCCCACCTATTTAGCCACTCCCAAGCAAACCATTGTGATACTGAGCCATTGCAAATATAATAGATTTGTTGCATAAGTGTCTCTTGCTCAGCCACAGAGTCCACAGAGCCCTTTGAGAAATTCTCTTTTTTCTCTGTGATCTCTGTGGCAAAAATGACTTTTGCAAGAGGTCAAATAAAGAAAATTTTACTTGGACATGGTGTTATGAAATCGAAATTTGCGTGGTGGAAACTGATCGTCGGCTATCTTTTGTTTGTCGTGTTTCATCAAATTTACGATATATTGGGCGGCGGAACGCTGGCGTCAATCCTCGGCGAGGGCATTGAATCGATCTATGCCCATATGAAGATGTATTTCTATGCTTATCTCGTTGTAAGCGTCGTTGACTATTTCCTGCGCCGCGGGCAGGTCGCCTCTAGCGGCTCGTTCTGGAACAGCCGTATGTTGATCGCTTCATCCTTCCCGTGGATGTCCATTGCGATCTGGTTTGTCCCCGAAGCCCTGGGCATGCATCTTGGTAATTTTGAGCTTGCCTATTCACTGGTGATGACAATTGTTGGTTTGTACTTTGCTTTTAACCTTGATAAGGATCTGGAAAATATCGAGTTTCGCCCCGCAGTCAAAATATTCATTTGGATCGCGTTTGCCGCCGCGCTGATCACATACGTAGGATTCTCTTTCCACGTGCCGAACAATTTCTTTATTGCGCAATAGACTTAAGCGCACAAAACAAAAAGAGACAGTCGCCATATAAAGCGACTGTCTCTTTTTGCGAGTCGATCATTTGATAACAATATTAAACGTAACAGTTTGGGCAGGCTCAGTGACATTTGGGTCAGGCGGATAACTCCCGAGGGTAATTTCTGTCTGCCCTGCGGAGACGGCTTTGAACGTCCACACATCTACACCGCCAGAGCCAGGCATGACAGGTTCATCGGCTGTATATTCGGTGGAGACAAATTCCACTCCGTTGAGTTCGCCGACAATGTCCCAGTGATAGCCCGTGGATGGATTCGAATCGATGACGATCTCAAAAGTCTCTCGCGCCTGTGCTTCGATGGGTTGATCGGGATCGGTGGTAGCGATCCGCATCACCGGTTCGGATGTAAGTGTGGGCGGGGATGTGATTGGTGGTTCTTCGGTAGGTGTTAACGCAAGGCAGCTAATGGATAGTATCAGGAGGAATGCTAAAAGCAAGGCAAATCTTTTCATCTCGACCTCTACTTGAGTAGAAACGGGACTCGCTTTTGTTTACCGTTTCAAGATTCTGCGCTTCACCCGATGTTACTTGCACGTCATTGCGTAGGTCATGACCCAAAGCAATCTTCCGCGCGGTGATGGGATTGCTGATATCTCATGATGGGCTGTTTGCTTCGTTAGAAAGTAATCTTACTCTGAATAGATATAGTAGTAATATAAAATATTATTCCAATAGGATCGTTCCTCAAACAATGTTCCACCGGGGTAATCAGACCGTACCTTTGGAATTTCCTTTTGATGATGAGGCAGGAAAACAAATACAATATGTTTGGAATCGAACTGGGGATTCCTCGTCGACCCCCACGGCTCTCCAATATCCAGTCCTTTAATATTGGGAGCCAGAAACTGTATACTGGGAATAGAATAATATCCCATGCGGGGATAACCAAAGAAAACGACCTGCGTATCTTCAGGTTGAGTCTGGAGGAACTGCCCCAACTCCTGCGCGACCATGCCTTCTGACTCTGCGAGATAAAGGCGTGTTACCCAGGTGTAATATGTATAATACTCAACCATGTTCTTCAGCGACAGAAACACGATTGTCAGCATAACCACGACCTTTGCATAAGGGACGACGATTGGCTGGAACCTGCCAAGGATGTCAAGCAGCCGGGTTAAGCCAAATGCAACAGCCAACATACAGGCGGCAATAACAGCCACGTACCGCTGTAGAGAAGGAACATCATTGCTGAAGCCGCCCACAAAAATAAATGCAACGATCCATAGCAGGAGGAATACATTCCGGTTCTCGCGCCAGCCGAAAGCCATGAATAGAACACCTGCCAAAAACAGTTCAGCCAGCGGTCGCGATAGGAACGGCTCACCAATCGGGTACCAGTCACTCCAGATCGGCAGATGTGTAAAAGACTGCACTCCCAGCCAGAGTTGTTGCGCGACGGTATCAGAAGACGATCTAAATACGCTGACACGAAAAAACGGGGCGAGAAGATCCTGTGGGTAGCTCGCATAAAACCATGCCAAGGGCAGAATAACTACAACGGTAGCCATCAACATCAGCGTCAGGTCGGGAGCGAGCCGCTTGCATCGCGACCGGTCCGACCGGGCAACGATGAATAGCCATAAGGGAACCAGGATTAGCAGGATATGACTGGTGACATAAAAATATTGCGCCAAACCCAGGCTGACACCCGCCAACAGGAATAGGTTGCGTTTTTCGTGTTGCCAGGCGTTCCAGACCAGTCCGATCACAACCACAAAGAATAACCCATCCCATACATTGCTCAATCCCAGACGGCTAAAATGAATGTGGATATGAAAACCAGCCAGTAACAATGCCGCCAGGGTGGCAGTGCGATTGCCATACATGGCGCGTCCGAGCAGGTAGGTCAATGAAACTGTAAGGGAGCCGGCAATAATTGACGGAATACGCAGGGCAGTCAGCGTATGCCCGAAGATCGCGAGTGAACCGGCTGGGATGAAAAAATAGAGTCCGGGGAAGGAAAACCACGCGCTGGCAAAGGGATTGTTGTATTTACCCGCAAGGATGTCCATCCCGACCAGCCCGGCCGAGCCTTCGTTCCCTGAAAAAATGACCGGATACTCCTCCGGCCGAAATATGCGGAACAGACAGCCCAACGCGAAGAAGCCTACCGTTACCAGCAGTGTATTCCGATGTGAAAGGATGCGGATGCCCTCATGCCTCCATGCTCCGGACAAGATGAGAAAAATGGAAAGCAACCAGGCAATCCAGCCAACCACTGGGCTGTACATCAAGATAGCTCCGCCTGCGGCGTAATGTGTCAGAATGGAAAATGGCAGGCTGAAGCATATAAGCGACAATCCCTGCATGGAAACCCCTAACCATTTCGCAGGATACTGAAGATATTTTTCAAAAATACGCGCAATCCGCGCGTTGATTATTGAAAACGTTGCAGTAACTGCTATAAAAATGCCGACCCCAACGAAGAGAGCCATTGGCGCATGCGCGTTTGTTGGCAAATCATTCTTCACTTTGAGGCTGGCCAGCGTCAGGAATATGCCGCCTGCCAGGAAAATGAAAGAAGGCTTCGTTACTTGCATACGGCGTAAATACATCTTTAAAAAAATCATTCACCCGAGAGCCACACCGTAAAAGATGCCGCACTCGGATGGAACATTTCAATGGATAGGCTCGACCCAAGCAAATATTCTTAATTTGACTCGATGTGGAGTGAGTTCTTTGCCAAATTTTTTCTGCATCATCGTTTCGTGATCGGCACGATTGTCAAAAGTTAAAGCTGACGCGTCACTTCGTCATCTCCGCAATAATATATTCCACATCTTCGTTCACGCCCATCATGGTCACAGACTTGCGCGTGCTCAACCAGTTCATGCCAATGAAGTACAGTCCGGGGTATTGCGTCACGCCGCGCCGTGTAATGGGGAAGCCGTCTTCATCGGTAACGGGTAGTTTTATCAAGCTGTAATCAGAATTGTAACCCATTGCCCAGATGATCGTGTTGATGTTCACGGCTTTCAAGTCTAGTTCGGTGACGATCTCCGCCGCGTAACCATCCTGCAACTCGGGCAGAGATTCCTGCGGCGCGTCGATCCCGTTCGCTTCGATGTATTTATCGATCATCGCTACAATATTTTTTTCAGCCTGGTCCGCTTTGGCTAGGTTTTCCTTCAGGTCGGGTTTCAACATCACCTTGCCACCCTGCGCGTCTGCAATGTGACCGAGCAGAGTCACGCCGTCGCGAGCAAATTGATGCAAGTTGAGGCTGTGTCCGCCGTCCTTTCCAGTCACATGCGGGTTCCCGCCCAGCCGCGCTTTGAGCGATGGAAGTTTATCGGGAGTCTGATCGTTGAATTTGGTATCGCGCAGCCAGTGAAAAATTTCTTTGCCGCGATACCGACGCGGGGCGCGCGGCGCGGAACCTGTGCATAAATAAACTTTGCGTCCGCTTTGATACAGTTCCTCCGCGATCTGCATCCCCGATTGCGCCGAACCGACCACGAGAACCGCGCCGTCGGGCAATTGATTCGGGTTGCGATACTCCCCTGAATGGAGTTGCAAAACATCCGCTGGGATATTTTTACTGAACGCGGGGATCTTTGGTTTTTGGAAGGAGCCTGTGGCGATGACCACATTTTTGGCTTGATATGTTCCCGCTTCGGTCCTGACCTGATACCTGCCTCCGTCCATTGGGGCGACTTCCAACACCGACGTTTTGAACCGCACAGGCAGATCGAACTTCTGGATGTATCGCTCGAAATAGGCAACGATCTCATCCTTTGGAAGAAAGCCGTCGGGATCGTTCCCGTCATACTCCGCGCCAGGGAGTTGGATCGTCCAGTTCGGCGTCACAAACGTGAACGAGTCCCAACGGTCGTCGCGCCAGACATGGGCGGGTATGTCCGCTGCTTCAAAGACGACATGCTCGCGTCCCAACTTTTTGAGGTGGTAACTTGTGGCAAGCCCCGCCTGCCCGCCACCAACGATGATGGTTTCAACGGTTTCCATTTTGTGATCCTTTTCTGATAAGTTGATTGATAAAACACGAAAGGGATAAAAAGTGACTTCCGTCTGATCCTTGTAATGCACAATTACGCATCAGAATCGGACTAGTTGCCAATATCCATCTTGCTCATTCCAATGAAGCGTCCACCAAAACTCGCGCGGCAGAAGCGAGATGCGCGGCGGGATTCTTCGCGCCGAACATGCGCGACGCCATATACGCGCCGTCCATCAGCAAAAAAAGTTGATCGGCGAGAACATCGGGTTTTCGCGCGCCTGCTTCTTTCGCCAGTTGACGGAAGCGTGCGCGGACAGATTGCTTGTGTTCCAATGCTACCTGATGTCCTGGATAATCCGTTTCTGGAAATTCCGTCGCGACGTTGAGAAAGGGACAGCCATAACAGGCGGGAGTTTTCACATATTCTTGAAGCGATTCGAAGAATGCCAGTAATTTTTCACGCGCAGTCGGGGCGTCTTTTGTAATTTGTTCGAAATTGCTCCAGAACAGATCATTGCTGTCTTTGAGATAGGCAACGATCAGCTCGTCCTTGGTGGGGTAGTGACGATAGAGGGTCATCTTGCCGATGCCCGATTCGGCGGCAAGCGTATCTACGCCGATGGCGCGGTAGCCGTGCTGGTAAAACATCCGCGCGGCGGTTTGGAAGACTTTGTCTTTCGGGGATACTTCTTTCTTCATCTCATGTTCCTCTTGACACGATACAAGTTTGTATCGTATACTGCGCTTGTTCGATACAGGTCTGTATCGTAGCATAGTTCAAGAAATTTCACAAGGAGACATTTCGCATGAAAATTCCAGCAGAGATCCGCACACTCATCGAATCGGGAACGCCCGCGCATCTGGTCACACTCAATCGAGATGGGAGTCCCCAACTCACCCTCGTCTGGATCGGGCTTGAGGGAGATGATATCGTCGCAGCGCATCTGCCTGAAAACCGCAAGGTCAAGAACATCCGCCGCGACCCGCGTGTGGTGATCTCGCTTCAAGCAAACACGAAGAGCGCCATGGGGTTGACCGAATACGCCGTGCTTTATGGAGAGGCACACATCGAGGAAGGCGGCGCGCCTGAGTTACTGCAGAAACTGGCTGAGGTTTATATAGGCGCGGGTGTGAAATTCCCGCCAATGGATAATCCTCCACGCGGATATATAACGCGCATCAAGGTCAAACGGATCGAAGGCGTTGGTCCATGGACTGGCCGCCCCGTTTAACTGGTCAGCCGAGGTAAGATTTTCGAAAGAAGTTGAAAAATGGAACACCAAACATTTCTAGGTAAGAGCAACTTGCGTGTGCCGCGCATGGGTATTGGCGCGATGGTCTGGGGCGACCCGAAGGGACTTGCCCGTTTGCACCCTGCCAAAACGGCTTATGGAGGCGCGCACGGAATTGACGAGGAGAGGCGCGCGGTGGATGTGAGCATCGAAGCAGGTGTGAATCTATTTGACACCGCCGCGATGTACAGCATGGGCGCGGCAGAGAGTCGCCTGGGTGAGTTGACGCGCGGCAAGGATGTCATCATTGCGACCAAGTATCCATCGGGGTTTTCGTTCAAGGTGGAGGATTTTCCGAAGGAACTTGCGATGACTCTGACGCGGCTGAGGCGCGACTCGATTGACCTGTACCAGCACCATTATCCCAACGTGAAGTCCATCCCCGATTTGATGAATCGGGTTGCGGACGCGGTCGAGGCGGGGAAGATCAAGGCAGTGGGAGTGAGCAACTATTCGGTCGAACAGATGCGGGAGGCGCACGCGTCGCTGGCGAAGCGCGGAATCCCTCTGGCGTCGAATCAAGTGGAGTATTCGCTTCTGAATCGCAAGCCTGAAGTGAACGGCATCATGGACGCGTGCCGCGAGTTGGGAATCATGCTGATCGCATATACTCCGCTGGCGGGGGGCAGGCTTACAGGCAAGTATTCCGCGCAGGATCGACCGAGTGGATTCTTTCGGCGCATTTTGCCTCAATACAATCGCAAGGCGCTGGAGGAAATGCAGCCAGTGATTAACCTATTGCGCGAGATCGGGGAACGTTATTCAAAGACGCCGAGTCAGGTGGCGTTACGATGGTTGATCGAAAATCCCATCGTGTTACCGATCCCTGGGGCGAAGAACGGCAAGCAGGCGGCGGATAATGCTGAGGCGTTGAAGTTTTCGTTGACTGCGGAAGAGGTGGAGATGTTGAGTCAGGCGACGATGAGGTGGCGAAAGTAAGGATGTCGTTGCGAGGGCGCTTTTGCTCTTTGCCCGAAGCAACCCCCACTTCGACGAGGAGATTGCTTCGTCGTCGCTCCGCTCCTCCTCGCAACGACATGGTTTTAATTTATCTTTTCATCGTTCGATACTTCACGCGATGTGGAGTTAGGTCTTTCCCAAACTTTTCCTGCATCATGGTTTCGTAGTCAGACCTGTTGCCTGGCATGTCATTCTGAGGGAGCGTTCTTCGCGACCGAAGAATCTCTACGACGATGTAAGAGACCCTTCGCTGTCGCTCAGGGTGACATGATTGAGGTTACCTCTTCATCGTTCGATATTTCACCCGATGGGGCGTCAAATCCTTCCCAAACTTTTCCCGCATCACTGCTTCATTGTTGGTTTAGTCGGCATGAAAGAGGGCGGCAAGGCAGTATCCAAGATGGTCCGGATTTGGATGCGGCGGAATGGGAGCATGGTTCTCTGGATAGGGCCAAGTATATCATCGCTCTTTTCTAAATTAATCGAGCAAAAAACCTAACCACTGAGACACGGAGACACAAAGAAAAGCGATTAAAAAACTCCGTGGCTCAGTGTCTCCGTGGTTCAAAATGGAGTGGAGGGATTGTTCGGTTTAATTGTTAATCTACAACATAGGCGAGGCGGGAAAGTTGATTTCTGGCGCATCATTTATTTAGCGCGTCTTGCACAAATCTACTTGTGACTTGAATCTACGTTCATGAGTTATTACATCCATCCTATCCTTTCCATGATTTGCCACACTGGGTCTGGCATGTCAAGGAAACTATTATTCACTGTGAAATATATGGATATGTGCATATAAGGAAGCGCCCCATGAACAAAGTCCTCGAACTCGAAGTCAACCAACTCCACGCCGAGATCTGCGCCGGTCTGGCTGACCCAACCCGCATCATGATCCTGTACACGCTCTCCCAGAGTCCGCGCAACGTGACCGAACTCTGCAACGAATTGAACATGCCTCAGCCGCTTGTCTCGCGCCACTTGAAAGTCCTGCGCGAGCGCGGCATGGTGACCTCGGAGCGGCGCGGCACAGTCGTCGTCTACAGCCTCGGCGATACGCGCCTCATTCAAGCCCTCGACCTCCTGCGCTCCGCGATGCGCGATAATCTTGCCAAACGCGCCAAACTTGTGGAAGCGTTTGCATAATTCACCCCCGACCTCTCTCCCGATGGGAGAGGGGAGAATGTGAAATGCGTAACCCGCGTTCTCTAACGCGGGCGGACGCTAGAGAGCGTCCTCGACGCCACATACCAAAGGAGTCAAAATGTCCGACGCAAAACTTTCCCTGGATTTCAAAGGTCTCTTATGCCCGATGCCCGTCGTCAAGCTGGCTCAGGCGATCAAGCAGATTCAAGTTGGCGAAATTCTCGAAGCCATCGCCACCGACCCCGGCGTGATGGCTGATATTCCCGCCTGGACGCGCTCGACGGGACATGAACTCGTCTCGCTCGATAAGCGCGAAGACAAGACCTTCAAGTTTGTGGTGAAGAGGTTGAAGTAAAAAGGCACACAAGTACACAGGTATACACGTAAACACGTTTGACTTGCATACCTGTGTGCGAAAGGAGTCGTCATGGTTTTCTTTCAACTATTAGCCCTCGCGGGATTTCTGGCTGGTCTTTACGGAATTTACATCCGCTACGCCCAAACAAAAGCCCGCGCCTTCCCCGCAGACAAATCTCCCCTCAAAGGGAATCCCTCGCACGGAATTGCCTACGCCTTCACCAAAGGCATGATGCCCTGGGCAAAAGAATCCACGCGCCTGCACATGATCGCCTACCTGCGCGGGATCGGATTCCACATCGGGATTTTCACGGCAATTGGCGCGTTGATCATCTCCCCGTTTTGGACTCTCCTCCCCTCGCTTCTTTCTTTGACGTTGGGCTGGGCGCTAACCCTCGGCGCGATCCTCGGCGCGGCGGGCGGACTGATGCGCATCGTCGAACACAACCTGCGCGGACTCAGCATCCCCGACGACCACTTCGCCGTTTGGTTGGTAACGGTTTGGATGGCTGTATCAGCCGCCGCTGTCTGGGATGAGGCGTGGATGGCCGCGTACTACATCCTATCCGCGATCACGATGGCGTACGTCCCGCTCGGAAAGATCCGTCACTGTCTATATTTCTTCTTCTCGCGCGTCTTCTTCGGAAAATTTTTCGGACGCCGCGCGGTGTATCCGCACCCTGATGTTGCGAAGTAGAGGTGTGCCATGACTGAAACAATCGAACTTGCCCTGAAAACCCTCGAGGCGCAACTCAATCAGCCGCTGGAGACCGCGCTCGAAGCCTGCGCCCGCTGCGGATTGTGCGCCGAGTCCTGTCATTACTATCGCGCCGAGCCGAAGGTGAAACATATCCCGGCCTTCCGCGCCGAACGACTGCGAAGCGTCTATCGCTACGAACACGATTTCCTCAGCCGACTCTTCCCTGTGTGGACCGGCGCGAAGAAACTCGATGAGCCGACCCTTGCCTCGCTGACTGAGATCGCGTTCAGCCAGTGCACGCTGTGCCGACGCTGCACGGTCAACTGTCCGCTCGGCGTGGACACCCCGCTGATGATGCGCGCCATCCGCGCGGTGACGACCGCTTCGGGAACCGCGCCCGAGATTTTGGTGATGCTCGCGGACGCAGCTATCGAAAAAGGAAAAGATCCTTCCTTCTTCAAGGATATGTTCCTCGAGCAGATCGCGGAAATGGAAGAACAACTGCGCGACATCACTGGCGACCCGACCGCGACCATCCCCGTCGAGAAGCAGGGCGCGAAGATTCTATATGTTCCGCTCGCGGGCGCGCACACCATTTTGCCTCCCGCCGCTGTGTTCAACGTCGCCAAGGAAGATTGGACTCTCTCGATCTTCGAAGCCGCGAATTATGGCGTTTTTCTCGCGGATGTGAACCGCGCCAAACAAGTTGCCAAGAGAATCGTTGACGAAGCCAATCGTCTCGGCGTGAAGGAGATCGTCATCGCCGAGTGCGGACATGCCTACGCCTCCTATCGCTGGGATGTGCCGAACTGGTTTGCGGGTCAGTTCGATTTTAAAGTGCGTTCATTGATCGAAGTGTTGGCCGATTACATTCGCGATGGAAAGATCAAAGTTGACCCAACCGCCATCCCTGAAGGCGTGACCTATCACGACTCGTGCAACCTGGCGCGCAACGGCGGACTCATCGAAGAGCCGCGCTATGTGTTGAAGAACGTGGTCAGGGACTTTCGCGAGATGACCCCCAACCGCGACCAGGCGATCTGTTGCGGCGGCGGCGGTGGGTTGGTCGCGCTGGCTGAGTATGCCGAGCGCCGTATCGCGGCAGGCAAACCGAAAGCGGAGCAGATCAAGCAGACGGGCGCGCGAATCGTTGTTGCCGCTTGCGAGAACTGCCGCCTGCAAATCGGCGATTTGAACGAGCGCTACAAGTTGAACGTGCAGATCACAGCCATCACCGATCTGGTCGTCCGCGCGATGCGATTGCCGAAGCCGTTGCCCGGCCACGAGGCGGAGCGTCTGTTTGAAGGCGAAGAGGCGGCTGTGGTACGCGAGTAGCATTCGCTTGCCCCGGCGCTTGCGCCCAAGGCAAGTGTGCCCGAAGCAATCCCCTGTTGCGAGGAGATTGCTTCGCCCTCTGGTCTCGATACGACGGCGGAGGATCACCGCCGTCTACTCGACCAACGATCATCTCTTCAATGTTCTGTATTTCACGCGATGCGGAGTTAGATCTTTCCCAAACTTCTCCCGCATCATCGTTTCGTAATTGGAGCAGTTGTTGATGTACATTTGGGCTTGGGTGTCATTTTCGAAGATGCTGAGGTGGGTGTAGATATGTTGTGTCTATGGAAGCAAAAGCCGCGTGAGAGTTTCAGCCAACCAGTCCACATACTCTTCTTCTGACCAGCTACGATTTACTATGAGCAGGTTATAGATTTCCGCGCTTGCGAGAGCCCAAATGGTTTCGATCGCCGACAATTTGCTCAATCCGTTTCGAAGTGGTCCATTGGCAAGCAGGCAGTCTATGAAAAAGCCCATTCCTTGATACCTGTCATCCAGATATTTGTTAAGCAGTTTCTTTATCTCTGGTTCGGTTTTTGCGGCATCACGCACGATTCCCACGAGGGGCGCAATGTGCGAAAAAAACAGTTGCATACGTCTGGCAAACATTTGGATTTGCCTGTGTTGATTCCGCTCTGCTGTGACTTCCTGGATATAGGAGCGCAGCATGGCGGGAATTGGGCTGTCGCCTGTGCCTGCCGCCAATTCCATCGTGCGAGCCAGAATGGTGCGCTTGTTCTTGAATACGGAGTAAATCGTTTCGGGGGAGGCTTTTGCCTTGCGGGCGATGGTTTCTATGGAAACGCCAGAATATCCATTCTCGATAAACAATTCTCTCGCAGTTTCGATAATTTGCGTTTGAGATTCGAGCGCCCGTGCCTGCCGCTTGCTGGAATCGTATTTTCTTTTCATTGTATTTTTGCGGGATATATCTCTTGACATCTGATGTAACTTATTTTATCATAATATTCGATACAGTAATACTGTATTAAATTTTAGTTTCATTCCAAAGGAGAAAACATGTTTGTACAAAACAAGACCAATAACATACAGGGGAAATGGCTTGCTGTCACCATTGTCCTTGGCATTGCCGCCTTCCTCTTAAGCCCCAGTGGTCCACTGGGTGGTTTCTGGGGCTTGCATTCTGAGAGTCCTACTCCTCAAGGAATCCAAAAGGGACTCTTTATCCTTCTTACCATCATCCAATCCCTCGCGTTTGGGTTTGGATTTGCCTTTCTGTTTTTTGGGCGGGATGCGGTCAGGTCCCTCCTGCCAGCAGAGGGTGGTTTGAGTCTGGCAGTTTATTTGGCAATTGCGTGGTCCCTGTTGAGCTGGTGGCCTCATACCAACCTGCACCAGACTCATGGACCCGACAATATTAACGGATTGTTGGCAATTGAATATGGTTTCCATGTCACGCTGATCCTTGGCGCAGTTGTGATTGCGTACTTTATCCTGACAAAATCAAAGCAGAATCAATAGCGGCATTGAAAGGAGCGAGCATGTACAAGTTATGCATAGAACATCCTGTTCCAAGTTACGAGAATTGGAAAAGGGCATTTGACAGTGATCCTGTCGGGCGCGAAAAGATGCGGGTGCGTCGTTATCAAATCCTGCGCCCAGTGGATAACCCCAACTACGTTGTGATTCAACTTGAATTCGATACAGTAGGCGATGCGGAGGCGTTGCTCGCCGCCATGCGCGCGGTCTGGTCACGCGTGGAAGGGACGATCATGACGAATCCCAAAGCGCAGATCGTAGAGATTGCTGAGGCAAAAGAATATTGATGCAAACCATCCCGAAGGTACACAACCTTCGGGATGGTTTTGTTGCGATGAAGCAATCGGCAACATTGCGAGGAGATTGCTTCGTCGTCTCTCTGCTCCTCCTCGCAACGACATGACTCCTGTAAGACGAGATATTATCTCGTCTTACCTCTTCAACGTTCGATAGTTGACTCGATGCGGAGTTCTATCTGGACAAGAGGAACCGTCCCAGCCAGATCGCCCAGATTGGATAGAGGAAGTATACGCCCAAATATTCCAAAAACCCAAGATAGAGGTACCACGGCGGCGACTCCATGCTGTCAATTCGGGCAAATATTCCTGGAACGAGAAACACCCCAAGCGCCATGCACGCGCCGACAACCAGTCCAAAAACGATTAGGTTGTCAGGGATTATGTTACTGCGTTGCATGGAATAACAAAACATCGCCAGCCATAGACCGAGCAAGGCGTTCCCAGCGCCTGTATACAACCCAGCCAGCACCCAGCCCGTGATTTGAAAGATGACCAAGATCGATCCGATGACGACAACGATGGCGCCAACAAGGGCTGTCATCAGCGCAAGTGGACTCAACAGAGGAGACCTTGCATGGTGTTCAGTGTATAGCATCCATGCCAGGATTAAGATCGAGATGCCTGTGATGCCATTGAAAATATCGTTGAGTGTACCGAAGGGTTGACCCACTGTGAAGAAAAGAGTGAGGAGCGCGATCGCAAGGATACATGCGATTCCTGATGCGATTGCCATCCAGCCGATTGTGATGGAGGACAAATTACCCGTATTCATAGCAACTCCTTTGTGTTTACCGTTTCAATGTTCTATACTTCACCCGATGTGGAGTTAAATCTTTCCCGAATTTCTCGATCATCATGGATTCGTAGTCGGACCAATTCCCTAGATACATCTTCGCAACGGAGTCTCCTTCGAACACAATCAAGTGCGTGCAGATGCGGTCGAGGAACCAGCGGTCGTGGGAGACGACGAGGGCGGTGCCTGCGAATTCGGTGAGGGCTTCTTCGAGGGCGCGGAGGGTGTTCACGTCCAAGTCGTTGGTGGGTTCGTCGAGGAGCAGGACGTTGGCGCCTTCGGTGAGGGTCTTGGCGAGGTGGACGCGGTTGCGTTCTCCGCCAGATAAAATGCCGACTTTCTTTTGTTGGTCGGTGCCAGCGAAGTTGAACGTGGAGACGTATCCACGCGCGTTGATTTTTCTTTTACCAAGTTCGAGCGTGTCGGCGCCTTGTGAGATTTCTTCGTAGACAGTTTTTTCGGGGTCGAGAGTCCGCGATTGATCAACATACGCCAGCTTGACGGTCTCGCCGATTGTGACGGAGCCGCTGTCGGGTTTTTCCGCGCCGATGATCATCTTGAGGAGCGTGGTCTTGCCTGCGCCGTTGGGACCCACTATCCCGACGATAGAGCCTGGGGGAACTGTAGCAGAAAACCCGTCGAGAATGAGGCGGTCGTCATAAGATTTCGTCACCTTGTCAAATTCAAAAACAACATCCCCAAGGCGCGGACCAGGCGGGATGTAAATATCCAGTTCTTCGCGGCGCGACTCGGCTTCTTGACTCAATAATTTTTCGTAGGCGCTGACGCGGGCTTGTCCCTTCGATTGACGCGCTTTGGGCGACATGCGAATCCATTCGAGTTCGCGTTCGAGAGTCTTTTGTCGTTTCGATTCGGCTTTCTCTTCAAGGCGGACGCGTTCCTGTTTTTGTTCGAGCCACGAAGAATAATTTCCTTTGTATGGAATGCCATAGCCGCGATCCAATTCAAGAATCCAACCCGCCACGTTATCAAGAAAATAGCGGTCGTGCGTGACGGCGATGACGGTGCCTTTGTAGTCGCGCAGATGATGTTCGAGCCACGCCACAGACTCGGCGTCGAGGTGGTTGGTGGGTTCGTCGAGCAGGAGCACATCGGGTTCGGTGAGCAGGAGTCGGGTGAGGGCGACGCGGCGCTTTTCTCCGCCTGAGCAAACTTTGATGGGCGTATCGGACGGCGGGCAACGCAGGGCGTCCATGGCGAGTTCGAGTCGGCTGTCGAGATTCCACGCGTCGTGCTTGTCGAGGCGCTCTTGCAGTTTGGCTTGCTCGGCGACGAGCGCGTCGAAGTCGGCGTCGGGTTCGGCGAACTTGGCGTTGACCTCATCGAAGCGCGCCAGCATATCCACGATGGGAGCAACCGCTTCTCTCACGACCTCGATGACTGTTTTGCTTTCGTCGAGCTTTGGTTCCTGCTCGAGCAGTCCGAAGGTGTAGCCTTTCGAGATGGAGATTTCGCCGATGTAGTCTTTGTCCACGCCCGCCATGATGCGCAGTAACGTGGACTTGCCCGCGCCGTTGAGCCCGAGCACGCCAATCTTGGCGCCGTAGTAGAAGCCGAGCGAGATGTCGCGCAGGATTTGTTTGTTGGGAGGGACGATACGTCCCACTTTGTTCATGGAGTAGATAACTAAAGATTCATTTGACATTGTGTTTTGGGTTCTTTCGGAGATTGGAGACTGGTAAATCGGGCGTATTGTATCAGAAGAAGGGAATGAAGAATGCGGAATGGTGAATATTTTTCACCACAAAGGACACGAAGGGCACAAAGGTTTAAGGGGACGCTGACCGCGAAGCGCGCAGATGGACGCTGACACTTGCACCGAACGCAAGTGCGGTGTTGATTTTTTGGGATGATGAAAACCCGCTTTGGACTACGGGGAGGTTGGTCGCTGTTTCGAGAGCGGTGTGCTTGGCTGTTAGCCTGCACAGGTATGCCAAAATATATCGGGTAAAATAGAAAAAATGTTTGCTTGACAGTCGCGCTGTTTGTGGCGATAATAGAGGCATATCCCCCAGTAGTAGTTTCGACGAACCTGGTGCGAGACCGCCTCACGGCGGTCTCTGTGTTTAAGGGCAAATGAAAACAAACATCTACATTGACGGCTTCAACCTTTATTATGGCTGTATCAAGGACACGTCCTATCACTGGCTGGATGTGTCTAAAATGTGCAGTCTGTTACTCCCAAATGATCGTATCCATAGAATCAAATATTTCACCGCTCTTGTTTCAGCCCGCCCCAATGACCCTGAACAGCCTGTACGCCAGCAACTTTTCCTACGCGCCCTACGAACCATCCCAAATCTTGAAATCATTCTCGGGACATTTCTGTCACACGAAGTAAAAATGCCGCTCTCGCCCATTGGAAGCGGCTATGCCAAGGTCATCAAAACGGAAGAAAAGGGTTCGGATGTCAATATCGCCACTCATATATTGGTGGATGGTTTCAGAAATGATTACGAACTTGCTGTGGTTGTCTCGAATGATTCAGATTTACTCCTGCCGATTCAAGTCGTCACACAGCAATTCAAAAAGCCCGTTGGCTTGCTAAACCCGCAAAAGCACACCAGTGTGGCGTTATTGCCTCATGTTCAATTCGTCAAGAAAATTCGAGGGACCCTTCTCGAAAATAGCCTTTTCCCAGATGTGTTGAGCGATAAAGACGGACAGTTTTCAAAGCCTGCGGGGTGGTAATTGAAATTATCTGGTTGGAATGAAAATCCCTGCAAGGGGATTTTTTTGTTTCGCGGGGCGTTGTGTTTGGCTGTTAGCCCGCAGGGGGCATCACCAGTGCTATTTTTACAAAGTCCGCTCGAAGCGGACTTAACCTTACTCTGACGAGTAGCTCAAAGAATCATGGTCAATTACCAAAGTTTGCACCAAATTGACAGCATCGATATCGAAACCAACATTAAACTTACTTTGGCAAATCGGTCTATCCCACGCCAATCATCCGAGCAGTTTCTCTAACTTTTTGAATTTAATAGCTCCCGCATTGGTAATCCCTAACTGGTTCATAAACGTAATCAGATCGGTGTCGTCAATTGCAAGATACGCTTCCCTAACGGCGTTCTGAAGCCAAATGAAGGCAGTATCAAAATCGCAAACATCAACCCCTAACTCATTTGCCCTTTGAGCGTCTCGTAAATAATACTTCTTTTGGTCCGAGTGGATTGTTGACCCTAAAACCGCAACTGCACGCAGACCCTTTGCATAAATGCTATCTTTATTAATATCTTTCACCCTCCTACAATCTACACCGATTCCAGACAAGCACAGTTTTGCGTGGTCAATATTTAATTCACTAAAAGATTCAATATCGGCTGTTGCTAATCCAGACAAACATATACCATGTAAAATGCTTGTATAGCCTTCCACCACGCTAAACTCGAGAATGAAGGCTCTGCCCCTCCTAGCCCAATCTTTGCAGGATATGGCATGAGTTATTCTTTCCCGCATTTTATTTTTTGCTTTCGGGTAGTGCCCTGCTTCACGATAAGTTTTTGACAAACTGGTCATATTTGCAATGAGATCCAGTTCATGTTTTTCTGCTTCTTCTGAAGCAGTGATAGCAATTTGATTGGCTCTATCTCGCTCAATCTTAAGATGTTGTAACTTCCTCGAAAGAAAATTTCCGCAGTTGATAATTTTTCCATAATTTGGAATACGGTCTTCCTTAGTCTTAGATCTCGCTTCGATGATCCTGCTGACTTCAATGGTACTGCCGACAATATCTTTGTATATTTCTTCAAGATCCGTTTGAAATTCCGCCTCTACAATGGATATTGCTGTACGGGCAATAGCAGGATGACGAGTACGCAAAGTGGTCCCTGAGCCTGTACCTGCTGCTTCAGATCCGAGGGGCATGAGTATCTGCGGGCGACGATTCTTCCATTCAACCCCAACAAGGTCAGCAATAATATTTAAGTCTAAACCCTCAATATCGATTGCATCCATTGCGGCTGCATAGAGAAAAGCATCATATAACGTGTAACCCCGATTGCCAATCTTCTTATCATCACCTTGGAGTCGTTGCATTAGTTTGCCGACATGGTCAATTAACCCTTCAGCGGCAAATCGAGTATCTAAAATACCCCCAAAAAATGTTTTATCCGCTATATTTCCAGCTCCCGTTGCCGCAGACCAAAGACGTTCAACACGCTTTTCGTTTGTCAAATCGGCAAGTTCGCCCAAGCACTTTGCTTCTTCCCATGCCATAATTACTTGCTCGGCTTCGTCGCGATTCAGCGAAAAAAAAGTCGATCGTTCATTGCTTGGGGGCCATTCGCGGATGTATAACGACCAATTAGGCTCATTTCGGGTTGAATTGTTTCGCCATGCCGCTGTCCAGTCTGTATCTCGCGCGGCGAGTATCCAGTTGATATTGTTTCGTCCACTTCTCTTTGCATACACAACCGCATCCAAAACGTTGGGGACAATTTGCTCTGCATTGTCACATATTAAAGCCCAGCGACCTGTTTCGGGAATATTCAATATTTGATGAGGAAACAATCCTCCATCGTCTTGATGAAATAAAACATTCCAGCCTTCAAACACAAGCGTCGCCGCGATTTGAAGCAATGAAATTGATTTGCCTTCTCCACCAGCGCCAAACATTCGAACGAATAACGAGGATTCAGCACTAAGTAGTGTAGTTACTGTTTTTTGAACAATATCTCGATGTGGAATGACACTTCGATTTACCAAGGCGTGTTCCCATGATGGTTCTTGTCCGTTGAAAAATAAAGTTAGCTCCTCGTCGCTCAACTTTCTTCGCCGCGATTCAAGAAATTCTGGCGTGATTTCATACCACCCATCTAGATAAGGTTCTTTGGATGTTTGTAGGGGTTTGGCAATAATTTCGTCAGGTAAGGGTCTTGGTGAAGGACCAATATCACTTGGTTCAAGTAACCCATCGTCGTCTACATTCATCGAGTGGTCTGGAATAATCTTTAAATCCCCAGCTTGTTGACGGAAACCAGCTCTTGGCCATAGAATAAAACTTCGGGATTCTTCAAATTCAATAGCGCCAGCTGAGTAACCGTGTAAACGTTCAGTTTGTCCATTTTCATATGTTTCCATCCCAAACAAAGATCTTCCTTGTAGTATTAAACGAGATTTTGCCCCACCTTCAGAAATTTGAGTATATGTTGATTTATGTAAATGGCCACATAAATGGAGAGCAAATCGTCCAGGTAACGCAATTTCTCCACGAATAGTATCTTTCCCATCATTGTCCAACCATTCAATGGGATGATGTGTAAGTAAGAAACAGGCATTATGTGTTTTTACCCATGTCGAGATGTTGCTGTCAGGGAATAATGGTTCTATCTGTATTGGATGTAGACTCAATTTCCCCTCATAGTCACCTGCTGAAAGCTGCAACGCCGTAGTGTTAAGACCAAGAACGCCTATAGAAATCTCGCCGAATTCAAGGGTAGCTGAGAAATCACCTGGCATAATGCCCTGCTGATAATTCTTAAGACGATCAATACTGATGCCATGTTGAGACCATTTGGTCCAATTTGAAAAAGCAGCATATATCCCCAGGCGATATTCTGAATCATCCTTCGTCCAAAAAAGTTCTCGGATTTTAGAATTTGTGCTCCAAGTTGATAACGCAGCAATGAATGCGCTGTCCGGGTTTGGACGAACGAGATCGTGATTTCCAGGGATAGCCAGAAACACAGGATCACTTCCAAGATTTTTGAGATGATCTAATAATCGTTTTAACTTATTGTCGAATTCATCGTATTCTTTCTCTGCGCCTTTTTGGACTAAATCCCCAGTAAAGAAAA
>JAEURC010000018.1 GCA_016789025.1 Anaerolineales bacterium | reverse complement strand
AATACCGGAAATTTGGGATTACCGCTTTATGGTCCCGCTCTTTCTGTTCTCGCTGACCCAGTTCTTATTGGCTCGGATCGAGTGGAAGGATATACGGCGGACCCTTTTCTTTGTGTTCATTCTGGTATTCTTTATTATTGGATTGAATGGTTTGCTCTCAGGGCGCGGCGGTCCTTCCGCGGCACTGGATCCCAATTCGCCGATCATTTATCAGGCATTAATTCCAGGCACAGACTGGGGCATTACGATCACTATTTCGAAATTATGGTTCGCCATGACGCAGGTGCTTCGAATTCTCGCCATGGCTTTGCCTGCCATGGCGCTTCCATATACCCTGGACCCGAATATCTACGGAACCGCGTTCAAGCGCATGGGGGCTTCGGATAAGGTAGCCTTCACCATGGATTTAGCCCTCCGCTTCCTTCCCACATTTTCGCATGACCTCACCATCACGGTGGATGCCCAGCGCGCGCGGGGCTACGAAGTGGAGAAACTCAAAGGCGGGGTGGTCGAGAAAATTCGCAAACTTGCGCCATTGATCATTCCCGTCACCATGCAGTCAACGGTGACCGGCGAGGAGGTGATCGATGCGATGGACTTGCGCGCCTTCAACACGGCTCCCCGCACATGGCTCAAAGAATTGCATTACGCTCCCCGCGATTACTTCATGATCGGGCTGGGGGTCGCGATCTTTCTCGCATGCTGTGTCTTGAAGTGGGGTTTTGGAATCGGCGGTTTCTTCGTCCCGGACTTTTTCACGAAATTTATTTTGGGATAGATTTGGAAACTGAAAACCGACCTCGCGAGGTCGGTTTTTTTCACTCACTTTAGAGACCGTTTCTTAAGTACGCGGAGTAGACGGACGACACGGTCAAAAACGGATTGTTTCAAGATTTTTCCGCGAATATCCGCGAACTCCGCGTAGTCCGTGTCCAAAATAGGAGTTAAGAAACACTCACGGTAGAGGGATTATCCCCGATAGATTTCCCCCGCCTCCACGCGGAAGGGGAGCGTGTTTTGCGCTGAGGCGAACACGCAGGTTGCGTACGGCGTGAACGCGCAAGGCGGGCTGTATGCATAATTGAAATCCAAAATTAATTTCTCGTTTTTTGGCGGATCGGTGTAGAGATAGCGGCTGGGCGGATAGGTTTCTTTACTGCTGGTGCCGTCGCGAAATTTGACGAATAGTTTCTTCGAAGTTGTTTCGGTGACATCGAGTTTGTAGGTTTTCCCCTCGAAGCGGAACGACACGAACCCGTGCAGTTGATCGTCAACCACATCGCCCAAGGAGTTATCCTGCGGGGATGCTTTCGGTTGGGGGTAAGGGGTGTACGCGGCGTTGAAGCGAAATTTTTTGTTGACCGGGAACCATTTCAACGGCGGGAGTTTAAAACGTTCCTCGCGGGCGTTGTCCCAGATGCGCATGGAGTATTTTTCCCCATGCTGGTGTACTACCATGCGAAGGTTATTCCATGTAATGAAACTTGGCTTTGGGTCTTGGGCTGGCTTGAGGATCGCCTTTTGCGCTGCGCGTCCATTGACCTTTACATTGATTCCGTTGGCAGGCTGAAAGCGGATGTTTTTACTTGAAACTTCCACCACACCGAGGTAGGTTGGAGCGTGTTCGGGGAGAACTACTTCACTCATCGTAGTCGAACCGACCAGGTTTCTGCCCTGTTTGAGTTCATATAAACCAGCCAACGCCACCCAACTGTTTTCGCCGGTCAGCGCGTTGTATTTTTCCGCGCGCCATTGCATGATCTCGTTTTCGTAGGTTTTATCTGTCATGTGCGAAATTATACTGTGAGCCAGTCCGGTGTGGTTTTCCAATTTTGTTATAAACATGGCTCTAGCGTTTTTAATGGGAAAGCCTAAAACATCAGCCACAGATTTCACGAATTCACACAGATTGGTTTAGAAAATTAGTGAAAATCCGTGTAAATTCGTGGCAAAGAATCTTCCTGTGCATCGGAATCCCGCCCAAAACGGGAAATCCTAAAACATTCAACTTATATCATACCGAACAAAAACAGGCTGGGGATTTTCGCCTCAGCCTGTCCAGCCTCCAGTTTCCAATAGTGTGTGGTTTCGATACGCCCTCGGCTATCGCCTCGGGCTACTCAACTACCATCAGTCTCCAGTCTCTAATCTCTAATTACCAATTACCTTTCTTCAATTCTACAATCCTCTATTCCTCTAAAGTCGAAATATCTCCCTCCGGCAACCCCTGCGCCCTTGCCTTCAACACGCGGCGCATGATCTTGCCGGAACGCGTCTTGGGGAGTTTATCCACAAAGCGGACTTCCTCCGGGCGGGCGATGGGGCCCATGTGCGTGGCGACGTGCTGGCGAAGTTCCTCAGCAAGTTCAGGCGATGCTACCTGACCCGCGCGGAGCATGACGAACGTGTAAATGCCCTGACCTTTTACATCGTGCGGAAGCCCGATCGCGGCGGCTTCGGCGACGGCGGGATGACTCACCAACGCTGATTCAACTTCCGCTGTGCCGAGCCGGTGACCGGAGACTTTGAGCACATCGTCCACGCGGCCGATGATCCAGAAGTAGCCGTCGCGGTCGCGTTTGGCTGAGTCTCCCGTTGTGTATTTGCCTGGATATTTGCTCCAATATTGATTGACGTAACGATCGGGGTCGTTGTAAATTGTGCGAAGCATCGAGGGCCATGGATTCTTTAGTACGAGATAACCTTCGGTATCATCCGCGACAGGTTTGCCTTGCTCGTCAACAATTTCCGCCTCTTGCCCAAAGAATGGACGCGTCCCTGAGCCGGGTTTGAGCGGCACGACCGGCGTCGGTGTGATCATGAATGCGCCGGTTTCGGTTTGCCACCACGTGTCAATGATGGGGAGTTTATCCTTGCCGATGACGCGGTGATACCACTTCCACGCTTCGGGGTTGATCGGTTCTCCCACCGTGCCGAGCAGGCGTAAGGAGGAAAGATCGTGCTTGTCGGGCCACGATTCGCCGAAGCGCATGAGTCCGCGGATGGCGGTGGGGGCGGTGTAAAAGAGCGTGATCCCATAGCGTTCGATGCACTGCCACCAGCGATTCGGTTCGGGGAACGCGGGTCCGCCTTCGAAGAGGAAGGAGGTCGCGCCGTTGAGCATGGGCCCGTACACGAGATACGAATGTCCCGTCACCCAGCCCGGGTCGGCTGTGCACCACCAGCGGTCGTCGTCGCGCACATCGAAAACATATTTCAGCGTGGAGTACGTGCCGACCATGTATCCGCCGTGTGTGTGGACGATGGCTTTCGGCTTGCCGGTGGAGCCGCTGGTGTATAGGATGTAGAGCGTGTCCTCCGCGTCCATCACTTCGGTTCCGCACTTGCCCTCGGCGATGGGTTGCTCGAGCAATTCGTGATACCAATGGTCGCGTCCCGTTTCCATGTTGATTTCGTTGCCCACGCGCTTGACCACGATCACGTTTTCAACGGATGGACAGTGTTTGAGCGAGTCGTCCACGATCTGTTTGAGTTGTACGATCTTTCCATTCTGGAAGGATCCGTCGCAGGTGATGACCAGTTTCGATTTGCTGTCTTCGATGCGACCGGCGAGCGAATCCACTGAAAAGCCGCCGAACACAACGGAGTGAATCGCGCCGATCTTTGCGCACGCCAGCATGGCAAAGACGATCTCGGGAACACGTCCCATGTAAATGGTGACGCGGTCGCCTTTCTTGACGCCCATTGCTTTGATAATGTTCGCCATGCGCGTCACTTCGCGGTTCATGGCGTAATATGAATACGTGCGATGATCTTTGCCGTCTTCGCTTTCCCAAATGAGGGCAAGTTTATTTTTGCGATACGTCTTGAGATGGCGGTCAATACAGTTATGGACGATGTTGACCTTCGCCTCCGTGAACCATTTGAAGAACGGCTTCTTGGAATCGTCGAGCACTTTTTTCCACTTGCCGTACCATTCAAGTTCTTTTGCTTCGGCTTCCCAAAATGCGCGGAAGTCTTTTTTGGCAGAGCGGTTGAGCTTGTCCCAATCTTTCAGCCGCGCTTCAGCGATCACTTGTTTGGATGGGTAGAACACTTCACCGGTCAACTTCTTCTTCGTCGGGGCAGGTCTGCGACTCTTCCCTTGCGATCTGACAGATTTGCTTTTTGTTCCAGCCATTTCACTCTCCTCTTGTTACTCGCAATTTTTCATTTTTCAACGGGCGTGAAAATAAATTCCCATGCCAGTAAATTCCCCGCCAGTACCAACAGTGTCAACAACAAACCTTCCAATTGAAGTGGTTGTAAGCCGAAAAGGAACGCGATGCCCGGGAAGATCGCAAAGAACAACACCAACCCATACAAGAACGGCACAGCCCAACTATTCCTTCCGTACACGCCGGTTGGATTAACCATTTTTACCGCCTTGATCAGACGGGTAGAGAAAACGATCCCCGCGCCAGCCGCAACCACGAACACCAATTGCCATAAGAAAGGCGTGTCGCCACCGACTTGCGCGCCCATGCTCATGAGGGCGGGGATCAGGAACGAAGTGTAAACGCCGCCAGCTATGCGCTTCATTGTATCGTCCTTGAACCATTGAGGTCTGTCTTTCACAACGGTCCACCATAAACCCACGAGGGCAAAACACGTTGCTGAAGTTACCGCGTAAAAAGTGTTGGTGTCCATGCCTCTCTCCTATGGTCAAGCATGGGGATTATTTTATCACCGCGCGGGTTGCCTCTGTGCTGTCATTCGAACCAATCCAAAATCTTTTGCCATGCGCCTGCAAACGGAAGAAACCACGGGAAGCCGTTGTACAACCCCAGCGGCGCGCCGGGGAAATCGAATTGCGCGAACGGATGCTCTTTGATATTCCCGTTCAACATCGCTTCGGCAACCGTTTTCCCTAAATGCGAAGCCATCGCCACGCCGTGACCCGCGTAGCCGAGCGAATAATAGATGCCGTCCATTTCACCCACGTGCGTCATCATGTCAAAAGCAAAATCAAGCGTGCCGCCCCAGGCGTACTCGATTTTCACATCACGCAACTGCGGGTACACGCGAAACATTTCGCGCCTCAGAATCTCTGCGCTTCGCGCGATCGTATTTTTATTTTCAGGGAAGAACGCGGCGCGCCCGCCGAAGATCATGCGGTTATCCCACAGCCGAAAATAATTCAGGTAATGCATCGAGTCGAAGATCATGCGGTTCTTCGGGCTGAGTTCGTTGGCAAGCGCGTCGGATAATTTTTCTGTCGCGATGATGAACGATCCCACCGGGATGATTTTTCTCTGCAATTTTTTCGTGACGCTCCCCGTGTAGCCCGACGTGCCCACCAAAACTTTTTCCGCTTCGATGTTCCCTCTTTCTGTCTGGATGAAGAACCGCGTCCCCTCACGAGTGAGGCTGGTGACGCGCGCGCGGGCATGGAGCGAAGCCCCAGCCTTCTCTGCCGCGCGAGCCAACCCTGAGACGTATTGCGCCGGGTTCAGCCCTCCGCTCACCTCGTCCACGATGCCGCCGTGATACATCGCCGAGCCGATCTCATCTTTCAACTCATTCGGTGGCACCACTCGAACCTTGTGGGTGAACTCTTTCGCCATGAAATCCACTTCATCGTAAAAGTAATCAAAGTGATGGGGCTTGCTCGCTACATACAAATGACCATAGCGCTTGAAGCCACAGTCTATATTTTCTTCTTGCACAACGCGTTCAACAGCGGCTACTGAATCCAATGAAACTTGAAATAATTGCTTTGCCAGATCGCGCCCGTAACGTTTGATCACTGTTTGCATGGCAGGCTTGAGACCGGTCAACGTCATCCCGCCGTTGCGCGAACTCGCTCCCCAGCCGATGGTCTCCGCCTCCAGTACCGCGACATTTATGTCGCTCTTTGCCAGCGTGCGCGCCGCACTCAACCCGGTAAACCCGCCGCCAATGACCGCCACATCCACTTTGGAGGGGAGAGGCGTTTTGGCGTGTTCTGCGCCGGGCATGTTTGCTGTGGCGTGCCAGTAAATTTGTTGATTCATGCAGACTCCGGAATGCGGACTTCAGTCCGCTTTTTCATGGCGGACTAAAGTCCGCGCTCCAGAATTTTCTTCCAATCCAACTCGTGGAGGGTTTTGTGCAAGCGGTGGTCGTCGTCCACGACGATGTAGTTGAGGTTCGTGAACAGCATCTGTGCTACTTCGCGCGCGGGTTCGAGCGGAACAACGTCGTCCCGCGTCCCGTGGATAATGGTCACAGGGTTAGAGGCAGGTTGAAGGTCCAAAAAAGAACCGAAGGGTTCGCGCAGGAGGGCGGGGGCGAGCAGGATCAACTTCCGCACGCGCGTCGGATTCTTGCATGTGTATACCGTCCCCATGAGTCCGCCGAACGAGGAGCCGATGATCGTCCATTGCGAATCGTCCCGCAGGTTTTCTTTTGCGACAAAGTTTTCTGCATCAGACCTGCGGGACGGTTCTAGAATCGGTTGGAGTTGAATCATCCGTTCCTCGAATGAGCCTTTGAAATCGGGCGTGAGCATAGCGGGAAACCACTCACGGAACTGGCGCGCTTTGCCGCTGTTGCTGTCGCTTTCGGAGCCGTGCAGGTAGATAAGTTTGGAAGTATCCATTTTTGTTTTGCAAAGAACCTTGCGAAGGTTGCCTGTCACTCTTTTTGCATGCGCATGAGGATGACTTGTATGATCGCGCCGATCACGAACAAACCTCCTGCAACGAGGGTTTCGGCGGTTTGGCTGAGACGGAAGAGAGTGGTGACGTAGATCGCGCCGATCAGGCTGGAGATAACGATCAGCGCCCATTCGGTAAAGACGCCAATGATAACCGCGCCGATGACCGACCCCACGAAGAACGGCAGAATGGGAAATGTCAATACGCCCGGCTCGAACCATTCCATGAGCACGTACCCGCCTGCAAAAAAACCTGAAACGTAATATCCAATTGTTTCTTTGGAGACCACCGCCCAAGCCGCTAGAATCGCAACCCCAGCCATGAAAGCGTAATCTGACCAGTTGGGGAGGGTTGCAGGGAGTTTTGGTGTGAGACGTAGCGCAACAAGCGCCGCCATGCCCGCGGCGAAAAGAAAGTTAAGTTCGCGGCCGAGAAATAAAATGATCGCGCCGATCACGCCCCGTAAAACCAACATGGCTTCTCCTTTCGTCGCCTTCTAGTTTTTTGTATTGCGCAACATTTCGCGGATCTGTAATTGTAAATCAAGCGGAAGGTCCGGCGACATTCTTCGCAGGGCAATGGCTGGCAGTGGACTCTTGGTTTCTTTCAATATCTGTTGGATGAAGTGTAGTGATTCGTCGGGCGATGTATTGTGGAGCGCAATCAGGAATTCCTGCAAGTCAAATTGTAACGCGGCGGGGGAGGCTTTGAAGACTGGCTCCACGATCTCAAAAATGGGCGGCAGATTGTCGAAATCTGGCGAAGCGATAAGTGGCACAAGCGCCTGCAATCCGTTCGACCACATGCGCTGGCGCGTGGGATACAGCCACTCTTTGACCAACACCAGAAACAGACCCGGCGTTTCTTTTCGTAGACGGGTGAGGCTGGTCGTCAGTAAGGCGGCTCGCACCGACGGGTCGCGGATGGCTTGAGTCCATGCGGTGAGCCGCGCGAGTAGGCGTTCTTCCTGCGGCGGGATTCGTCCCAGCAAAAATGCGGCGAGCAGGCGTGTTTCGAGCCAGCCCTCGTCCCAGAGCGCGTCGGCGAGTTCCAATGCTTGGATCGGATTCTTCTCTGCGACAGAACTTAATTCGGTTTCAATTTGGCGAAGCACAACAGCGGGAGTTCGATAGGTCGGCAAAACGGACGACGGCGCCACGCCCTGACTCCGCAATGTGCGGTTGACGTAAAACTCGAGGATCTCCTTGAGTTCGCGCAAAAATTCGGACGGCTGGTCGAATAAGTCAGCCAGTTGCGCGGTTTGTTTTTTGAGTCGGGCTAAATCTATTGCAGGCATGTTAACTGCGAATGCGGATTCGCTTCTCTTCCACGATCCAAAGTTTCCCCGCAATATCTCCCTTTTCAAATGCGCCCGTCAAGTTTTGGATGATCCCTAAAATAGTTGGGTTATCCTGCCGTTTAGAACGAAGAACAACAAATCCCGGGTAATTCTCGGGAGGATAATTGCGAATATCGGCAAAACCAAGGTCTAACGTGATGAGGATGCGTTGTTCTTCTTGGCAAACTATCGAGAGGCGTTGATCGTTTATCCCCGCTAACTGTTCCGCGTGAACTGTCTCAGCATTATGCCCTGCCTGTTGAAGAATATCCGCCGCTTCAACAGGCAGGTTTTCATCTAATTTGAATCGCATCATTTAGGCTGGGAGGGGAAGGACTTCTTCGCGCGCAAGCTCTGCGGCGTACGCGATCGCGGCATGAATTGCCTTCGAACTCAGCGAAGGGTAGCTCTTGAGAATTTCGTCTTCTCCGAGCCCGGCGGCGAGATTGTCTAACACCACCGATACCGGAATACGCGTGCCGGTAAAGCAGGCTTTTCCGTGATGGATAGTTGGGTCAACGGTAATGTACGGTTTCCAGTCCATGGTTACCTCTTTATGCCATTATACAGCAAGCGGGTATGTTCGATTGACGATTTATGATTTCAGATTGACGATTGAGAAGAGTCACGAGATACGTGATACGAGTTACAAGTTACGAATCGCATAAGGCGCAACTCGTAACTTGTAACCTGTAACTTGAAACCCAGAACTTGAAACTTGAAACACTAATACGCTCTCGCGAAATACACTTTCCTCTTAGAAGGTCTGCCGCACACGATACACGTCCCTTGTTGATCGGGTTGGTTCATGGGGATGTTACGCGTGGTGGCTTTTGCCTCTTCCTTGACCTTCGCCTCACATTCCAGCGACTCGCACCAGTAGGCGAACGCCCATCCGTCGGCGACGATGCGTTTGAGGTCTTCGTAATCCTTTGGCTCGTGGATGTTGGAGTCGCGGTACTCGGTGGCG
This sequence comes from Anaerolineales bacterium, assembly GCA_016789025.1. Classification (GTDB taxonomy): domain Bacteria; phylum Chloroflexota; class Anaerolineae; order Anaerolineales; family Villigracilaceae; genus Defluviilinea. The sequence goes on along the minus strand of JAEURC010000018.1, from coordinate 3,379 downwards.
CGCTTGAGGAGCGAATCCTGTATCTCACTGAGAAGCAGGTTGACCGTCGAGGAAAGACCCGATTGCGAGACGAACGTCTTGCCATCCCTGCCGGGCTTGTCACGTCGCGCCAACGCGACCGAACCCTTTTCCACATCTTTGGGACCGATCTCGACGCGGACAGGGACGCCGCGCATCTCCCAATCGTTGAACTTGAATCCACTGCTGACGTTATCGCGGTCGTCCATTTTAATGCGGATGCCGGCGGCTTTGAGTTCCGTGAAGACGCGGTCGGCGACTTCCATCACTTTGGTTTTTTCATCGTCGTTCTTGAAAATGGGAACGACAACCGCCTGGATGGGCGCGAGGCGGGGGGGCAGAACGAGACCTTGATCGTCGCCATGCACCATGATCATCGCGCCGATGATGCGGCTCGAGATCGCCCATGAAGTTGTTTCGGCGAATTGAAGTTCGTTGCCCTTGTCGAGGAATTTGATGTCGAACGCCTTGGCGAAATTCGTGCCGAAATAATGCGATGTTCCGGACTGCAGCGCGCGTTTGTCCCACATCATCGCTTCGATGGACGTGGTGATCTGCGCTCCGGGGAATCTTTCGGATTCGCTTTTGGGACCTTTGAACACGGGGATCGCGGCTTCTTCGAGACAGAACTTTTCGTAGATATCGAGAATGCGATACATTTCCTCTAGCGCTTCGTTCGCGTCGGCGTGCGCAGTGTGACCTTCGTGCCAGTAAAACTCTGCCGTGCGCAGGAAAAGTTTTGTGCGGATCTCCCAGCGCAGAACCGATCCCCATTGCACGATCAAGATGGGCAGGTCGCGCCACGATTTGACCCATTTCGAATACATGTATCCGATGATGGTTTCAGACGTGGGGCGCACAACGAGTTTCTCCTCAAGTTCTTCGCCGCCGCCATGCGTGACGACCGCCAGTTGAGGCGAGAACCCTTCCACGTGTTCTTTTTCTTTTTCAAAGAACGAAAGCGGGATCAAGGTGGGGAACGCCGCATTGACGTGACCTGTCTTTTTGAATTCGCCATCCAGCCACGAGGTGATGTTCTCCCACAGCGCCCAGCCGTAGGGTTTGACGACCATACATCCGCGCACGGGAGAATAATCCGCGAGGTCAGACTTTACAACGAGTTGGTTGTACCATTCAGAAAAATCTTCCGCGCGGGTGGGTAATTTATCTTCAGCCATTTTGTCCTCTTTATGTTTATTCGGTGGTCGAGTAGGGCGATGCTTTCTCGCCCGTATCGAGACCACAGGTGTTCAATTGTATTTTTGTAACGAGAGTTACTTTACGGCGTGGTGGTCTCGATACGTCCCACGATGCTTCGTCTTCGCTAACGCTCCGCTCAGCACGCGCGGGACTACTCGACCACCAAACTATCCAACTAACAAACTATCCAACTAACAAACTGTCTAAACTATGAACTGCCCCTTGCACATCTTCAGCGAACAACAAATCCTCGCGTTGATGGAAGGGCATATACGACTCGAACGAATTGAAGAACTGGTCGAGTGTGGATCGCCACCCTTGCCCGACCAGTATCAACGGCCTCCGGTGCAGAGACTCCACAGCCATCAAATTCCACATCACCGAAATTTCTGCCAGCGTGCCGAGACCGCCGGGCATGGCGATCGCCGCGTCGCATCCTTCGATGATGGCTTGCATACGCTCAAGAAGAGTTTTCTTCCGCCACTCCTCTTTCACCCACGCGTTGGCTTTCACCTTGCGCCATGCCTCAATATCCTCGCACGTCACGCCGATCACATGTCCGCCCGCCTCCGACGCGCCGCGAGAGACGGCTTCCATCACGCCGATGTAACCGCCGGTCAGCACGGTATGTCCGCGTTGCGCTAGGAGTCCGCCCAACAAACGGGCTTCTTCATATTCGGGAGAATCAGGTCGCGGCTGTGCGCCGCCAAAAACAGAAATGTTCATTTCCACTTTCCCCCCTCTCCTTTAGGAGAGGGGCAGGGGGTGAGGTAAATAAAAACGGCTCGCCAGTCTGGGAGCCGTTCACAAGACACGTTGAACTGAACCTTATCCAGACGAGGCGGTTGTACACATCACGGGTCGCGGCAACGGGTTCAATAACATGCGCCGATTATACACGACGATTTTCTCTGCTACAATACCCGTGTGAATCTCGACGACCTCCTCAAAAAATCATTGGATTCCGCGCTCCTGGACTTAATCCACCGCATCGCGGACGAATCCTCCGCGCTCGGCTTTCCCCTCTACCTCGTCGGCGGTTCGGTCCGCGACTTGATGCTGGCTCGCCCCATCCTCGACCTTGATCTCACTCTCGAAGGCGACGCGATCATACTCGGTCGCGTGTTGGTGAAAAAATTCGGCGGGAAAATAACCATCCATGAAAAATTTCACACCGCCACTTGGTTTTTTCAATCTCCAGTCTCCAATCTCCAGTCTCTAGACCTCATCTCCGCCCGCCGCGAAACCTATCCCCACCCCGGCGCGCTCCCCACTGTCACCAAATCCACCCTCGACGACGACCTTCGCCGCCGCGACTTCACCATCAACGCCATGGCAATCCGCGTGGACGGCGATCATTTCGGCGAGTTGTACGATCCCCTACATGGTCAAGCCGACATCGAAAAGAAACTGATTTGCGTCCTGCATCCCAACTCCTTTGTAGACGACCCCACGCGCATCTTCCGCGCTGTTCGTTATGCTGAAAGATACGGCTTCACGATTGAGCCAGAAACATTGACACTCATCAACGACGACTCGCGCAAAGTTTTGTCTGGTTTAAGCGGCGAACGTCTGCGCCACGAGTTTGATTTGATCTTTGAGGAGCCAAATCCCTCGGTGACGCTCAAACAACTTGCTGAGTTGGATATGCTTAAATCAATTCGGTTACAAGTTACGAGTTACGAGGTACCTCTATTGGATGATCCATCTCCAGCCTTTGGTGAATTTGCGGTTCCCGATATGCTTTCATTCCAGCAAACGCTCTGCTGGGTTTTGTGGCTTGTGAATTCATCTGTGTCGGAAATCGAGGATGTTGCCGAACGGCTTGCCTTTCCTGTTTTGCTTGCCAATGCGGCCGTTTCTGCTTCTGCGCTGAAACAAGAGTTACCTTCCTGCAAGAATTGGAAACCCAGCCAATGGACATTTCACCTCGACGAATTACCCTCGCTCTCTGTCTATGCCGTGTATCTCCTGAGCAAGGAAACCGCCTTGCACGATTACCTGGCGAAATGGCAACACGTCAAACCCATCACCACCGGCGACGACCTCAAAGCCCGCGGACTCGAACCCGGTCCGCGCTTTGGGGAGATACTCCGTCAACTCCGCGCCGCGTGGTTGGATGGGGAGGTGGGGACGGAAGAGGGAGAAAAGCGGCTTCTTG
>JAEURC010000069.1 GCA_016789025.1 Anaerolineales bacterium | reverse complement strand
CCGCGCCAAGGGCTTGAAGCAAAGGACGGTGGTGATTCGGCACGCCTTGCGCAATGCCTTGCTTCCCATCGTAACCGTCGTTGGGCTTTCTCTGGGGGGCTTGCTTGGCGGAGCCGTTCTGACTGAAACCGTGTTCAATTTAGCGGGCGTTGGACGCATTTTATATGAAGCCATCACCGCGCGCGACTACGGGATCGTACAGGCTTTCACGGTTGTGATTGCCGTTTTCTTCGTGGCGCTTAACCTAATAGTGGATATTTCGTACGCCTACCTCGACCCGCGGATTCGATTGAACTGATTATGGGACAGAACACAGCCAAACTCAACGCCGAAACATCGCTGGATTCGGTCAGCCTCTGGGGCATCACCAGAAAGCGGCTCTTGCGACGCAAGTCTGCAGTGATGGGCATGATCATTTTAGGGATGTTAATTCTGGTGGCGCTGACGGCGCACTGGCTCGCGCCGTACGATCCGACAAAATCGATGCTCGATGTGCCTGATTACCCTGGCAAGATCGAAAAACGCCTGCCGCCTTGCGTTCACGCTTTCGGATGCCCTGAAAGCGAGCCGCAACATTTGATGGGATTGGATGGGAACATCCGCGATGAATTCAGCCGCCTTTTATATGGCGCCCGCATCAGCCTTGTGATCGGGTTTGCCACCGTTTCATTCTCCATTCTCATTGGCACAGTCCTTGGCGCGCTGGCCGGCTATTTTGGCGGCTGGGTAGATAACACAATCATGCGCGTGATGGATGTGGTGCTGGCTTTCCCATCCTTGTTACTTGCCATTGCCATCGTTACCGTGCTGGGGCCCGGGTTGATCAACGCGCTGCTTGCCATTGGTATCGTCTCGATCCCCGCGTATGCGCGGGTTGTGCGTGGCAGTGTGCTTTCGGTGCGCGAAATGGATTACGTCTCTGCCACGCGTTCGCTGGGGGGAAATACCTACGAAATTCTCTTTCGACGAATTCTCCCCAACGCGTTAACACCATTGATCGTGCAAGGGACTCTGGGGATTGCCTCCGCCATTTTGGAGACTGCCGCTCTTTCCTTCCTCGGGCTGGGAGCCCAACACCCAACACCGGAGTGGGGTTCGATGTTAGGACAAGAACGCAACCAGGTGTTCACCGCTCCGCATCTTGTTTTCTATCCCGGACTTGCGATCATGCTAACCGTGCTTGCATTCAATTTACTTGGCGATGGTCTGCGCGACGCGCTCGACCCGCGCCTGGCGCACGTCAGCTAGAGAACCCCGAAGTCGCGTATCAACCCGCCCGTCGGAAGGATCGTTATCATCCACAGGCGGCAAGGTGAATGCTATTTAATTCATATAGCAGGAGGTTACCCGCCACAGATGCCTTTCTACCCATTTACCACTCATTGAAAAACGAACCCATCTTTCTTGGAGGAGAAACATGAAACGAAACCTGTACGTTTTACTGTCCCTGCTCGTTCTTGCGAGCATGGTGTTGGCGGCTTGCGGTGGAGGCGCCGAAACCGAACCTCCAGCCGTTTCAACCGAACCGGCTGCGCCCGAAGCGACAGAACCCGCCGCCACCGAACCGGCGGCGCCCATTCAGAGCGGTATCGCGGTTGTCACCTTTGTGCAACAACCAACCACACTCAGCCCCCTCTATCAAACTCAATGGTTTTCCAGCATTACCACCCAATTGTGGCTGAAAGGTTTATGGTCGTTCGATTCAGATAATAACGCCATACCAGAAATCGCGGCAGAGATCCCTTCTGCTTCCAATGGCGGACTGAGCGAAGACGGCATGACCCTCACAATCAAACTGCGCGACGATGTTCTATGGAGCGATGGCGAGCCCGTGACCGCGAACGATTTCGTCTTCACCTACGAAATGTTTGTATCGGATAAGAATGTGGTCAGCAGTACCTATCCCTACGCGGATTATGTGACCAGCATGGAAGCGCCCGAGGATACGACGCTGGTAGTTCACTTCAACGCGCCGTTCGCCGCCTGGCTGACTACGCTGTTCAATACCGGTGTTCTGCCAGAACATGTGTTGCGCCCGGTCTTTGATGCGGATGGCACGCTCGATAACGCCGCGTGGAATACCGCGCCAACTGTTGGAGTGGGTCCGTTCGTTTTCACAGAATGGGAAACCGACAGCCATTTGATCTTCGAAGCAAACCCAAATTGGATTCGCCCCGCGAAGTTACAGCAAGTGTTCATCCGCATTGCGGACGATGCCGCGCAGGAGGTTGCCATTCTGGCTGGCGATACCGATATCGGAACGTTTCTCGATTGGTCGCAAGCCGATGCCATCAACTCGAGCGGCAAAGCAACATTCGTGACGCAACCTTCCGGTTACGATGAAGGCTGGTTCTTGAATTTCGATCCTGAGACCGCTCATCCTGCCATGCTGGATGTAAATGTGCGCAAGGCAATCGTAATGGCCACCGACCGCGAGAAGATCGTAAACGACCTGCTCGGAGGGCTCACCGCAGTCCCCGCCACCTTCTGGGACAGCACGCCTCCTTACGGAAACCCGGATATTTCACCCTACCCCTACAACGCAGAGGAAGCGGGTAGCCTGCTCGAAACGGCTGGCTGGGTGGATTCAAATGGCAATGGCACGCGCGATAAAGACGGCGTGGAGTTGGTATTGCGCTATATTTCCAACCAGCGGCAGTTGCGCAAGGATGTGCAAGCCGTTGTGCAACAGATGTGGGGGCAGGTGGGCATCGGCGTCGAGTTGGTGAACTATGGCGACGATTTCTTCAACAGCTACGCAGATGGCGGACCGATCGCCACCGGCAATTATGATATTGCCGAATGGTCAGATGTGACCAGCTTCCCCGACCCGGAACAATCTTCTTACTGGCTGTGTTCGCAGGTTGTCGGACCAGATAACCCGGACGGCGGAAACTGGCAGGGCTACTGCAACCCCGAACTAGACGCGTTGTTCGACCAGCAAGCCACCGAAACCGACCCGGAAGCCCGCAAGCAACTCTATTATCAGATCGGGCAGATCATGTTCGATAACGTAGTTTGGGTAGGTCTGTGGAAGGACCCCGATCTCTGGGCAGTGAGCAATCGCCTGCAGGGAGTGAAATTCTCCGGGGCGTCGCCATTCTGGAACGCGCACGAATGGTCGATTAGCGAGTAAATCAACACAGTAAATGGCGGACAGGAAGATTACAAAATCATCCTGTCCGCCGATTTGTTACAACACAGGCGGTCGTCATGGTCAATTACATCATTCGGCGCATCCTCCAGTCCATCCCTCAGCTCTTTCTGATCAGCCTGGTATTGTTTCTTTTGATGCAGGCATTCGGCGACCCGATCGCTTCGCTGGGAGTGCGCACGCCTCCGAAACCTGCCGACAGAGAGCGCCTCCGACGCCAATTGGGGCTGGATCAACCCGTGTACGTTCAATACGTAGTGTGGCTCGCCGGCAACGATTGGATGAAGATCGACATGGATGGAGACGGCGTTCCTGAAACACCGGGCAAACGCCTGGGTGTGTTGCGCGGCGACTTTGGCAATTCACTCATCAACAAACGCCCTGTTTCAGAACTCGTCACCGAGCGATTGCCCAATACCTTGCTATTGATGGGAGTGGTCGAGATCGTCATTATCGTTTTCTCGCTCGCCTTCGGGGTGTATTCGGCGGTGCGTCAATATTCGTTGTTCGACAACCTATTTACCGGATTCTCATTCATCGGGTATGCCATGCCGATTCCCCTGCTGGCATTATTGCTCATGTACTTGTTCAGCATCAATTTCAAAGAATGGGGCTTGCCATACCTCCCCACTGTCGGCATGTTCGACCCACAGGTAGGGCGCACGCCCGGGCAGATCGCCCTGCACATGATCCTGCCGGTGGTTTCCCTCTCGATCATCAGCATTGCCGGGTATAGCCGGTACGTGCGCTCCTCCATGTTGGAAGTGCTCGGACTTGATTACATTCGCACAGCGCGCGCCAAAGGACTGCAAAAACACATCGTCGTGATCAGACATGCCCTACGCAACGCGACGCTACCGTTCGTCACGCTCATCGGTTTGGATATTCCCTTCCTGCTCGCCGGCGCTGTGTTGACGGAGACCATCTTCGCCTGGCCAGGCACCGGGCGGTTATTCGTCACCTCCATCTCGCAATCGGATTTTCCTGTATTGATGGGCATCTTGATGATGACCGGGTTAGCAGTGGTGTTTTTTCAACTCGTTACCGACATCGCCTACTCGTTCCTTGACCCGCGCATCCGCATCGCTTAACCGGGAGATGTTCCTATGACAACCATCACACTCCCTGAAACATCAGCCAGCGAAGGCATGAAAAACCAACCGCTCACCCCCGGTCAATTGATGTGGCGCAGGTTTCGCAAGCATAAAGCCGCGCTCTTTGCCCTCGGCGGGATGATCGTATTGCTCCTCTACATTTGGCTGGGAGGGCTTGTATTCTCGCGCGGCATTTGCGTCCCCACCGGCGAATTCCTAACCGCCGAAGCGTACGCCAACTGCAACGATACCGCGCAGAAACTCCAGCCGCCATCGCGCGAGCACCCGTTTGGCACAGACACGATCGGGCGCGATATCCTTGCCCGCACTATCTATGGCGGGCAGATCTCGCTCACCATTGGTATTTTTGCCGTAATCGTCGAGGTGATCGTGGGGGTGCTCGTTGGCGCGGTGGCGGGATATTTCGGAGGCTGGGTGGACGATGTTCTCATGCGCGTCACCGAAGCCATGTTGATCATTCCCAGCCTGTTTTTGTTGATCGTGCTATCGAAAGCCATCGGCGGGAGCGTTCCCGAAATTCAATTCCTCGGGCGCGCGTTCAGCGGGAGCGTGGTCGTGATCATCCTCGTGATCGGGTTCACCAGTTGGATGTATCTCGCCCGTATCGTGCGCGCCAATGTGCTATCGTTGAAAGAAATGGACTACATCTCCGCCTCGCGCGCCCTCGGCGTTTCAGACGCGCGCATCATCTTCAAACACCTTTTACCCAACACCATCGCCCCGATCATCGTTTCATCCACATTGGGAGTTGCCAACGCCATCACCAGCGAAGCGTACGTGAGCTTCCTCGGCTTGGGCGTGCAAACGCCCACCGCCAGTTGGGGCAACATGCTCGATAGTGCGGTGAAGTATCTTCAAACCGCGCCGTGGTTATGGCTTTTCCCGGGGTTGATGATCATGCTAACCGTGTTGTGTATCAACTTCATTGGCGACGGTTTGCGCGACGCGCTCGACCCGCGAAGCACAAGAAATATTTGATCGAAAGATCAACATTTCGGCTTTGTGAAAGTTCATGCGCCTGCTCCCGGTTATAATGACCGGGAGTTCTTATTCCTATCTGTAGGAGGATAAGATGAAACGCAAAGGTTTGTTCGGTTTTACGGTTCTCGTATTGTTCCTCTCCCTGGCCGTTATTTCATGCGGGTTTTCAAACCTGCCCAATCTTTTTGCCACAGAAACTCCCACGCCTACACAAACCTTCACGCCCAGCCCCACCGTCACTCCCAGCGCGACCCCTACACAAACACAAACCCCCACACCGGCGCCCACAGGGATTGAAACGCGCCAGGAATCCAATGGGACAACGACATTCATCGATCACGACAACAATTTTCAACTTACTCTTCCTTCCGATTGGTTCATTATCCCTCTCAGCGCGAAAGATATCACCGGGATTCTGAACAACATGGCGGAGGAGAACCCCGAATTACAAGCATCGGCGGATGCGTTCAAAGATCTCGATCCCGATATCATTCGCGTGATCGCCGTCAACAAAGATTCAAAATACATTGTAAAAGGGTTTAGCTCCAATCTCACCATCACCGCCATCAAGGACAAATTTTTGACCGGGTTGCCTGTCTCGTTTGTCACAGGTTTCCTCGAAGAAGAGATGGAAAAGGGCGGCGCGACAATCATAGAAATGGATGAACTGGTGGTTACCAGCGCAAGCGGCGTGGAAATCGGCGTGGTAGAGTTTATTCAGGATACGCCCACCTCCACGGGCGGCACAATTTCTGCCCAATCGCACATGCTCGTTTTCCAAACCAGCGAGGCGTTAATTATGGTCCAACTCGTCACACCCAAAGAATTCGCCGGGGAACTCTTCCCGATCATGGACGATATCGCCGAATCTGTAACACTGCTCAAATAAAGTACCTGTTTTCTAATCTCTTTTCCTCCCATGCTCATTCACTCCTCCTCCCAACTCCTCACCCTGCAAGGCGGTCCCCAGCGCGGACACGCTCTCGGCAACCTTGGCATCATCGAAGATGGCGCGGTCGTTGTCCACGATGAAAAAATTGTTGCCGTTGGAACAACACCTGAACTCAAAGCCACGTATCCCGACGAACCGACTCTCGACGCCAGCGGATGCGTCCTCATGCCTGGCTTTGTTGATCCGCACACGCATCTCATTTGGGCGGGCGACCGCGCGGATGAGTTCGAGAAAAAAATGTCGGGCAAGCCGTACCTCGAGATTCTAGCGGAGGGCGGCGGAATCATTTCCACGGTCAAGAAGACGCGTGCCGCCAACATGGAGACTCTCATCGCGCAGAGTCGCTCGCGCCTCCTCCGCATGTTCATTCACGGCACAACTACCGCCGAAGCCAAAACGGGATACGGTCTGCAAACCGCCACCGAACTGCGCCTGCTCAAAGCCCTGCTCGCCCTCGACGACGAGTCGCCGCTCGACCTCGCCATCACGTTCCTCGGCGCGCACGCCATCCCGCCCGAATACAAGGACAACCCGCAAGGCTACACCGACCTCGTCTGTGACACGATGTTGCCGATGCTTCAAGAATGGTGGGAGACTCACGCGCCGCGACTTTCACTTCCTTTTGTGGATGTGTTCTGCGAGACCAAAGCCTTCGACTTAAACCAATCGCGTCAGATCCTGAGTGGGGCTGTGTCGCTGGGATTCCCCATCAAGATCCACGCTGACGAATTCGACAACCTCGGCGGCGCATCACTTGCGGCAGAATTGGGAGCCGCCTCTGCCGATCATCTCGTCGTCACCTCCGATGCGGATATTGCCACGCTTGCAAAATCTGAAACCGTTGCCGTGTCGCTTCCCTGCACGCCATTCGGGCTTGCTGAAAATCATTACACGCCCGCTCAAAAGTTAATCGCCGCCGACGCCTACTTTGCCCTCGCCACCGATTGCAACCCTGGCACCACGTGGAATGAATCAATGCAGTTTGTCATCGCGCTTGCCTGTCGCGCGATGAAGATCACGCCCGCCCAAGCCATCGTCGCCACGACGATCAACGCCGCGCACGCAATCCGAAGGTCCGATTTGATCGGGTCTGTCGAAGTCGGCAAACAAGCAGACATGTTAATTCTGAACGTGCCGGAGTATCGTCACTTGGGCTATCGCTATGGGACAAATTTAGTCAGACAAGTTATCAAACGTGGAAGGGTGTATTCAGTGGATGTAGGGTATTATAGGACTGCTTGAACCGAAAAGACGGGGAAACCCGCCTTTTTTTATCCAAAATGCAGGTGTGTATTCTTGAGCCTTGAGTGGATTATCTTTGCTTCGATCTTATTAATAAACTCGCTGGCGGCTTTGTTCATTGCCGCCCTCTTGACGCGCAGACCGCACGCGCCCGGGCGAAGGTCATTACTTGTCATGCTGGTCATGCTCGCTGTGTGGAACTTTTCCTACGCCATGATCACGCTTGCCACATCGCTGGAAGCGAAATTGTTCTGGCTCAAAATTGAAAATATCGGTATCCTTTCCACCCCTATTTTCTGGCTCTTTTTTGCCTTGCGGTACAACCGGCTGGATGGGTGGCTAAACCGATATACCGCCTCCTTATTTTTCATCATTCCGGCGCTCTCGCTCCTCTTTCTATTTTCAACGCAGTGGTTCCACTTGTATTATGCCTCCGTCCGGCAGGTCTCTGAGGGCGGCGGTCCGTTGATCATCGAGCGCGGATCGTGGTACTTTGTTGCCGTCATTTATACGTATCTTGCGAGCCTGGCGGCGATCGTCTTACTCATCCGACGCGCAATACAGCATCGAAATATCTATCGCAGGCAGATGTATGTGTTGATCGCCGCAGTCTTGATCCCGACTTTGGTTAATGTGGTGTATCAACTGGCGCTCAGTTTTCTACCGAAATCCGCGCTTCACATTGACCTTACGCCCATCTCTTTCATGGTCTCCGCCGCACTGATCGTCATCGGCGTGTTTGGGCTTCGCATCTTCAATCTCATCCCCATTGCGCGGCATACCGTGCTCGAACATATTCCTGAGATGGTCTTTGTGGTAAATGCCCAGGACGTTGTTGTGGATGCGAATACCGTAGCGCAAAAAATGTTAGGCAAAAGTATGGATGCGATCATCGGGAAAGATCCGCTGGATGTATTTCACGATTGGCCCGAACTTCTCCATCACTTCCTCGGCGCCAATGAGTCGCGGAACGAGATCCAAATTCCTGGAGACCCGCCCCGCGCGCTGGAAGTGATGGTGACCGCTTTATACAATTCGGGGAACCAGCTCGAGGGACGTGTGATCGTGGCGCACGACATCACGGAACATAAATGGCTGGAAAACGATCTTACCTTTGCCAATGAAACCCTCACACGCCAATTGGAGGAGATCAATCAACTGCGCGACGAGTTGCAGGAACAGGCGATCCGCGATCCTTTGACGGAAGTGTACAACCGTCGTTATATGAATGAATTTTTGTCGCAGGAGGTGGCGCGGGCAGAACGCGATGGGACGCCTCTTTCCGTGGTCATCATGGATATGGACAATTTCAAAATGTTCAGCGATACCTACGGTCATAAATGCGGAGATATTGTCCTGCAGAAGATTGCCGCGTTTCTCGTTCAACACACGCGTAAAGGGGACGTGGTTTGCCGCTTCGGCGGCGAGGAGTTTGTGATCCTCATGCCCGGCGCCACGCTTGAAAAAGCGTATGAACGCGCCGAAACGTGGCGTCAGGATTTTGCGGATACGACCATCGAGTATGAAGACATGAAATTGAGCGCCACCTTTTCGGCTGGCGTGGCATCCTACCCACAGCACGGCAACACGGATGAATTTCTCTTGCAAGCCGCAGACCGGGCTTTGTACCGGTCGAAGGATGCCGGTAAAAATAAGGTGACCATGTTTAGTTTGTAAGCCTTTTTCACCGCCAGGGTGAGAACGGTTCAAATCCATTTTAGGAGTAACCAATGCAAATAGACATCATCGGCGTGCCGATCGACCTCGGCGCGGATCGCCGCGGCGTGGATATGGGTCCAAGCGCAATTCGATATTCAAGCCTTCGACAACGCCTCGAAAGTCTGGGTCATGCGGTGGAGGATAAAGGCAATGTGGAAGTGGCGATTCAAGAAACCTGTTCGATCACCGACCCTAAACTTAAATACATCGACTGCATTGTGCCGATGAGCCGGCGAGTGGCGGGCGCGGTTGCCACCTCGATACAGAACGGACGCTTCCCTCTTGTATTGGGCGGGGATCATAGCCTTTCGATTGGGTCCGTGCGCGGCGCGGCGAAGCAAAAGAAAATCGGCGTGATCTGGCTGGATGCGCACGGCGATTTCAATACCCACCTCACCACCCCTTCGGGAAATATTCACGGAATGTCGCTTGCCGCCCTGTGCGGACTCGGCGACCCGCGCCTGACCGCGCTTTACGATGAGCCGGTTCCGGTCATCGACCCCGGGAAGATCGCCATCATCGGCGCGCGCGATCTCGATTCCGGTGAAAAAGAAAACCTGCGCTCTGCCGGGGCGCTCGTTCTCAGCATGGAACAGGTAGACCGTATCGGCATGGTCGCCGCGCTGGAACAATGCATCGAACGCGTCAGCCGGGATGTGGATGGAATCTACCTCTCGATGGATTTAGACGCGCTCGACCCACGCTTTGCTCCGGGTGTGGGCACCCCGGTAGCCGGCGGGTTAACCTATCGTGAAGGACATCTGGCGTGCGAAGTAGTGGCAGAAACCGGCAAGCTCATTGGCATGGATGTTGTGGAAGTGAATCCTATTCTTGATGAAAGAAATCAGACCGCGAAGATCGCCGTGGAATTTGCCTGCTCGGCGTTGGGGTCGCGCATCTGGCAGGGTTAAGTCGTTGAGGGCGCGAATCGCGCCGGGGAACTGTAGCAGTTTCATGTCAGAGCAGGAGGCGTGTTTGACCATCCTAGGGATACGGTAAAATCGGGTCATGTGCGCCGCCTATGGACCCATCTTGATCGTCGAGGATGTCCCCAATGTTCTCGAACTGCTCGAAGTGACTCTGCGCTTTAAAGGCTATTCTGTGCTGACCGCCCGCAACGGGGAGGAGGCGCTCGAAGTGGTTGCGCGGCAAAGACCCGCGCTAATCATCACCGATATTTTGATGCCCAAGTTGGATGGCTATGCCTTTGTGCAAAAATTGCGACTCAATCACGAAACACGCGCCATCCCGGTCGTTTTTCTTTCCGCCACTTATGTTACACCGGAGGACAAGGATTTTGCCCTGAGCCTCGGCGCCTCGCGCTTCATGGAAAAACCTATCGATACCGAGGATTTCCTACTCACCGTCGCCGAACTGGTAACCCAGCAACCGTTTACCCAACCCCAGCCGCTGGATATGGAAAGATTCTATCAAGGTTACCGCACGCGTCTCGAAAATAAACTGCGTCATAAAAATACGCAGATCGCGCGGGCTGAGAGGCTGCTCGGCACTCTGCCCGCCGACCAGAGACCGGCCTTCGAAGCGCTGTTACAACAATCGATGCGCGACCGCGATGAAATACAGAACGAACTCTACGATATTTACAAAACGCTCGACGAATTGAAAAAATAGTTCATTCACAATTGCGGCGGGCGAACACCCGCCGCAACATTTTCCGGGAGTCTTATGCAACTAACGTTATCGTATATCGAAGAACTTGCGCGAGGAGCGGGAGCGATCCTGCGCGACGGGTATGACAAGGAACACGAGGTGAAATATAAAGGCGTCATCGATCTCGTCACCGAGGTCGATCATCAATCCGAGGCCTTCCTGCTTGGGAAAGTTCAATCGGATTTTCCCGGGCATCACCTCTTCACCGAGGAGAGCGGGGTAATTCAGGGCGATGATGAACATGTTTGGTACATCGACCCATTGGATGGGACGGTGAATTACGCGCATCACCTCCCGATTTTTTCTGTTTCCATCGCCTACGCATTTCGCGGCGCTTTGACGTTTGGCGCGGTGTACGACCCGCTCCGTGACGAAATGTTCTGTGCGGAACGCGGCAGTGGGGCATACCTGAACGGCAAAAGGATCAAACCGGCTGTCACCACTGAATTACAGAAGAGCCTGCTCGTGACTGGGTTTCCCTACGATACATGGAACACCAAGCAGGATAACATGTCGAATTTTTACCATCTCGCAAAGTTGACACAAGGCGTGCGCCGGCTCGGCTCTGCGGCGTTGGACTTGGCATATACCGCCGTGGGGCGGCTCGACGGGTTTTGGGAACTTTCCCTGCATCCGTGGGATGTGGCGGCGGGCGGGTTGATCTGCGAAGAGGCTGGCGCGCGCGTAACAAACGCGCATGGCGGAGAGGATTATCTGACGCCTCCGTTATCCATTCTCGCCACAGCCCCTGGCATCCATGCGCAAATGCTGGAAGAATTAAAAAAGTCCTTACTGTAAAGTCTCCCTAAAAGCGCGAAAGTGTGATGAAATTCGAATTGGAACGATCTGTGCGCGTCGGCAGCGCCGAAAAAACAAGTTCACGCAATGGCAAAATCATCCATCCCGATCAGTAAAACAAAGATCATTATCCCGAACCGCCGGCGGGAACTGCTCACGCGCCCGCGCTTGTTGGAAAAAATGAACGGGTTTCTGGAAAACAAGTTGATCTTGCTCTCTGCCAGCGCGGGGTATGGAAAAACGTCACTGCTCATCGACCTTGCCCAGCAGGCAAAAGTCCCGGTGTGCTGGCTGGCATTAGATCCGCTGGATCGTGATCCGCAGAGGTTCATGGCATACCTGATCGCGTCGCTGGCAGAACGCTTTCCGAAAGTGGGCGAAGCGTCTCACCCATTGTTGAACAATCTCAAATCGATGGAAAGTGACGCGGAAGCGCTTCTCGTTGCCCTGACGAACGAGTTATACGAGCAGGCGGAAGGCGACTACTTCGTGATCATCGATGATTTTCACTTGTTGGATGATGTGCCGGTGATTGCTTCGCTGGTCAATCGTTTTCTGCAATTGGTGGATGAGAATTGTCACCTCATCATTTCGTCGCGCACTCTGCCGGAACTCGATGATGTCACCCTGATGGTGGCTCGCGAGCAGGTGAAGGGGTTGAACCACACCGACCTGGCGTTCCAACCGCGCGAAATCCAGGCTCTATACATTCAGAACCACCGCAAGTATCTAGCGGATGATAAGGCGAACGAATTTGTCGAGAAATCGGGCGGGTGGATCACCGGCATGGTGCTCTCCAATTCCACCGATGTGCAATTCTCCGGCGCAGATACGTTTGCGTATTTGGGAAAACAGGTGCTCGACCAGCAACCTCGGCATGTGCGCGAGTTCCTTCTGCGGACATGCCTGCCGGAGGAGTTCAACGCAGAGTTCTGCGAGATCGTGCTTGGTCCATTTTATGGCGCGCCACAAAATTGGCTTAACCTGATGGGCTTCATTTTGGACAAAAATTTGTTCGTTCTACCTTTGGAAGATGGGCGCTGGCTCCGCTATCACCCTCTTTTCCGTGAGTTTTTGCAAAGCCGCCTGCGAGAAGAATACCCCGAAGATATACCGTTCATACTGGAGAGAATGGTCACCGCGCACGAAGCGGAGGGCGAGTGGGAAAAAGCCTATTACACCTGCAAACAGTTAAACAACCCCAACGCGCTTGCAGAGTTGATCGAACGGGCTGGCACGCCAATGTTGCAAACGGCGCTAATCACTCTGGAAGGTTGGGTCAACAGCCTGCCGCCGGCTGTTATCCGTTCGAAGCCGGGCTTAATTTCACTACGGGGCATGGTCTCTGCCATGAAAGGGAATTTACCCGAAGCAAACGCTTTGCTCGATATTGCAGTTGAAACGTACCACAAGGAGCATAACCAAAGCGGTCTGGCTCTTGCGTTGATCCGGCGCGCGCATGCCCTGCGATTGCTTGCGAAATATGACGATTCGATCAAAGATGTAAATAATGCCCTCAAAATAGCCGAAACGGATATGTCGATGCAAACGCTTTATGCGGAAGCGTTACGAACCCGAGGATTAAATCATTATCGTTTGGGGCAGGCACGCAATGCCGTCGAAGACCTTGAACGTTCACTTCACCTCTACAACGAGCTAAAGGAAACCGGCAGTATTTCGATGTTGTTAGTGGAGACAGCCATGGTTCGAGCGACTATGGGAGATGTCGAAGTTGCAAAGAATTTGTATCAAGAAGCGTTAAATCGATTACGTCGCGAAAAAAATCTTTATACCCAGGCAAACACCTTGAACAATCTCGCGGTTCTTTACTTACAAGTTGGCGAATATGAATTCGCCTCGGATAGTTTTGAAGAAGGGCTTGAGTGCGCTCGCAATAGCCGTAATCAACACGCCGAGGCGTTGATTCTGACCGGGTTGGGCGATCTATATACTGAAATCGAAGAGTTTGATGCCGCCGAACGCGCCTATGAACAAGCAAGCATTGTGGCTGAAAGTTGTTCCGCTGTTTTTATTGTAAGCTACCTGATCTTGGCGCGCGCGAATTTGGCGCTTTTAATAAACGACGCAAACACAGCTGATGAACTGCTCAAACAATTTAAGAAGAAATTAAAAATTAATCCTTCCAGTTATGAACGTGGTTTGTGGGCTTTGCTACAAGGCAGGCTTTGTTTCATAAATGGTGATTTCAAAAAAGCTATCATCCACCTGAATGACAGCAAATCGCGTTTTCTACAAGACGGCCGCGATGTGGAATATTGCTGGTCTGTGGTATGGCTGATGGCTGCATACAATCATTCTGCAGAGAAAGACAAAGCCCGGCTGGAATTTCAAAATATTGTTGATGGCACAAATCACTTGCAACATGCCTTGCTGGTTGCCCTGCACCAGGCTTCATCTTGGTTGGCGTTACTACAAACAGACATGAGTATTGGACGCCAGTTCAGCAGGTTATTTGAAAATTCCCTAGCATTGAGCGAGAGATTACCATCTGTGCGAAGGATTCTGCGCAGGTTTGCTCAAACCATTCAAATGCCCACTGCTAGCATTAAAATCAAGGCGTTAGGGCGCGCAGAAGTTGTTGTTAGCGGCAGGGCGGTGAACGTTTCCGATTGGCGCACGCAATCGGTTCGGGATTTGTTCTTTTATTTTTTATACAACCAGGAACCGGTTACAAAAGAACAAGTGGCTGAGATTTTATGGCCCGATATCGATGATCCAGACACAATACGGACAAAGTTCAAGCACGGTATTTATTGGCTTCGTCGCGCTGTAGGACGAAATGCGATCCTGTTTGAGGATGAATATTACCGATTCAATCGCGCGATGGACTATGAGTATGATGTAGATGCGTTTGAGTCCTTCTTGAAGAAAGTCTACCAGACTCAGGATTTAATCGAACGAATCGGGCTATATCGCAAAGCGGCAGAATTGGTGGAAGGTCCATATCTCGCTGATCTTGACGCGGATTGGGTCCTGATCGAGCGGGAACGGTTGGGACGTATCTATCGTTCTGTTTTGGATGAGCTTGCACAACTATATCTGGATACAAATCAATTTCAGGAATGTCTCGCCACTTGCAAGAAAGCGGTTGAGCAGGATCGTTACAATGAAGCGATCTGTCAGATCGAATTGCGGGCATACGCGGCGATAGGTGACCGCGGGGCTATTGTGCATCGGTATCATGAGTATAAAACCTTGCTAATGAACGAGTTGGGACTGTCTCCTTCCGAAGATTTTGACAAAATATACGCCGAATTAACCATGTAATCCTTTATATTTGTCTATACTGATTTTGTAGCCTGTTTTGTAGCCTGGGGGCGAGTATCATGGGAAAAATTTGAAAGAAAGAGGAAATATCCCATGAACAATAAATTCTCTCTGCATACACCTGCCGATGGTTGCACCGGAGGGCGCCGATCTCCTGCCGATGGTTGCACTGGTGGGCGCCGATCCCCTGCCGATGGTTGCACTGGCGGCCGGTAAGCTATTGATTTCGAGCTAGGAGATTACCATGGCATTGCTCACCTTTGACACCTACAAAAAACCATCCATGGGCTATAGCCAGCAACCCGCCAAACGCGGAGGACTCCATCGCTTATTTGCCGCAGCTGTAGTTAGCGGGCAATTCCGCGAAACACTCCTCAAAACCCCGGAAGAAGCGCTCGCGAACGGATACTTGGGTCAACCCTTTGCCCTGTCCGATCGAGAAGTATCCATCATCAAATCGATACGGGCTGAAGATCTGGCTGATTTTGCCCAACAGGTAAACCAGGCACTGCAAGGTGTCTAACCAAATTGGCTCACCCTTGGTGACGCGGTGGAATTGGGGGGCATGGTGACAAGGGATACACCGTGCCCCGCGTCCGCCGTGTTTTTATTTTAATACCTGATGGACAATCAATTGACAGCACGCCCGGCAGAATCCCTGCTTGAATCGATCCTCAAATCCTCCGCCGATCTGGTTGTAGTATTAGACGCTCGCGGGAATATCTTAGATTACAAGCTGACCGCCCCTCACCTAGCTGAAAATTTTTCAGGGGAATTTCACTACCAGCGAATTGGCGAACTGCTTCCCATCAGCAAATATCCAGGCGGGCTTGAGGAGTTTTATCAAAGCGGGCATATTCTTCCATTTGAGTATTCACTAACCACCTTCGATGGCCAGAAATTTTGGTTCGACGGGCGATTAACCTGCCTTTCCCCCTCTCAACAGATCTTGTTCTCGAGAGATATAACAAAATACAAACAATCTGAATTGAGAATGCAACAACAGTTGCAGCGGATGACCGGATTGCGAAGCCTTGATCTCGCCATCGCTTCCAACCTCGACTTGAACCTGCTCCTCCCCCTCCTGCTGGAACAGACAAACGCCCTCTTGCCTGCGAATGCTTCCGCCCTCCTACTGATGAATCCCGAAACCAACCTACTTACTCTAGCGGCATCGAGAGGATTCCGCGCGCGCACTCACCCATCAGTCTTTCTAAAACTCGGGACTGGATACGCAGGACAAGTAGCATTGGAAAGAAAACGTATCCACATCCCGAACATCGCCGGGAACGCGCAGGGCGGCGACATGCCCTCATATCTACAAGGTGAAAAATTCGTCTCCTACATGGGCTTGCCACTTATCACAAAGGGACGCATTCTCGGTGTGCTGGAGGTATTTCATTCATCGATTCTAAACCCTGACGCAACGTGGCTTGAATTTCTCGACATTCTTGCAGGGAGGGGAGCCATAGCCATCGACAATGCCATTTTGTTCGAAAACCTGCAAAAATCCAATGCGGAATTGGGTTTGGCATACGATTCGACCATCGAAGGCTGGTTGCGCACCTTGGACTTTCGGGATCGGGAAACTGAAGGACGCACCCGCCGAGTAGCAGATATGACGGTGCAACTTGCTCTTGCTTTGGGTGTGGCAAAGGAGAAGTTGATCCATATTCGTCGTGGGGCCATCCTCCATGATATTGGCAAGGTCGCCGTTCCTGATGACATTCTCCTCAAACCCGGTCCGCTCACAGAAGATGAGTGGAACATTATGCGCAAACATCCCGCCGTTGCCGTAGAATTACTAACCCCGATCAGCTATTTATCCCCTGCTCTCGATATTCCACACTGGCATCATGAACGATGGGATGGCACCGGCTACCCGGACAATCTCAAGGGCGAGCAAATTCCATTTTCAGCCCGAGTGTTTTCGATTGCCGATGTATACGACGCCCTGACCTCCGAGCGCCCGTATCGGAATGCATGGACAAAGCAGAAAGCCATCGAATACATCAAAGAACAAACCGGAAAATTATTCGACCCCGAAGTTGTCCCCGAATTCTTAAAACTAGTTCATAGAAATGACTTCTCTATGCCACATTGGCGCTCATAGCGTTTCACTTGACCCCTCGTTGAATCTGAATTAAAATCCCCGCCTGCCAAATGCCCTCGTAGCTCAGTGGATTAGAGCGCTTGCTTGCGGAGCAATAGGTCGCGTGTTCGAGTCGCGCCGAGGGCGCCACGATGATGAGGAGCGGTTATCCGCTCCTTTTTATTTGCAATAGCAAAGATAGGAAGAGTTATGTCAACCACAAAACCACAAATCCTTTTGACGAATGATGATGGGATTCAATCCCCCGGACTTTGGGCGGCTGCCGCTTCTCTTTCGGACCTTGGGTATGTCACCGTCACCGCGCCGCGCGACCAATCTTCCGGCATGGGGCGCAGTCTGCCCAACACGTCCGATGGGATCATTCGCGAGGAGCGCGTGCAGGTCAACGGTCAGGAATGGAGCGTGTTCGCGGTGGGCGGGAGTCCCGCGCAGGCTGTCCTCCACGGGATCTATGATGTGATGAAGCGCAAGCCTGACCTTGTCGTTTCGGGGATCAATTACGGCGAGAACGTCGCTTCAGGTGTGACGATCTCCGGCACGATAGGCGCGGCACTCGAAGCCGCGTCGCTGGGAATCCCCTCGCTGGCGATCTCTTTGGAAACCGATTCAAAGTATCACCTTTCGTACTCCACCGATGTGGAATTCCCGATAGCCGCGAAGTTTGCCGGGAAGTTTGCCCGCATGTTGCTGGAGAAAAAGTTTCCGTTCGATGTGGACCTGCTCAAGGTTGAGGTGCCCTCCGATGCCAGATCAGATACTCCGTGGCAATTGACGCGGATTTCTCGTCAACGCTATTACGAGCCGATGCCCGCGGAGCGTTCATCGTGGGACGAGCCCGGCACGATTGGCTATCACGAAGCCGGGGTTTTCGAAAACGAGCCGGAAGATTCGGATGTGTATGTTCTGCGAAAGAAGCGGATGGTTTCCGTTTCTCCCATGAGTTTCGATATGAGCTCTCGCGTGGATCTTGCCGAACTCGATATGTTGATGAGGAAATAGTTTTAAACACAAAGGCTCGCATTGAGCCTGTCGAAATGACACGAAGTACACAAAGTTTTTATCTTTTGATTCTTTGCGTTCTTCGCGCCCTTGGCGGTGAAAAGGTTTTAACTAAAGTGGGGGCTGAACCGCGCGATCAGTTTCTCTTTCGGCATAAAGCCGGTGATCCGCTCTTTGATCTCGCCGTTTTTCATGAACAATAGGGTGGGGATGCCCATCACGCCGAATTTCATCACAAGGTTGGGATTCTCGTCGGCGTCAATCTTCACCACTTTCACCTTGCCGTCCCATTCGCCAGCCAGTTGTTTGACAACGGGGTCGAGCATTTTACACGGCTGGCACCAGACCGCGCTAAAATCTACCAGCACAGGTTCGCTGGCGTTCATCACTTCATCTTGAAAACTTTGCTCATTCACATGCAATAAGTCAGCCATATCTGCCTCCATTTTGTGGATGCACTGAAATTTAGTTGTCTTACGTTGTGAGGAAATTAACCGCTAAGCACGCTAAGGGCGCGAAGATTCAATCTTTTTTTCTTGGCGATCTTTGCGAACTTAGCGGTAAAACAAGGTTTTCCGTTGACGCTCACTTTCCACCGTGTTAGAATG
Source organism: Anaerolineales bacterium (assembly GCA_016789025.1). Lineage (GTDB taxonomy): Bacteria > Chloroflexota > Anaerolineae > Anaerolineales > Villigracilaceae > Defluviilinea. The sequence goes on along the minus strand of JAEURC010000069.1, from coordinate 122,342 downwards.
CCCTTCGCTCGATGACGGGCGCGTAGCTCAATGGCAGAGCAGCGGCCTTTTAAGCCGTTTGTTGAGGGTTCGATCCCCTCCGCGCTCATCAAATCCTCCAATCGCTGGAGGATTTTTTGTTTGACAAGATATTTTAAACTTCATCCTCGAACACCCGTGCTATAATCGCGATTAGTTCGATAGTTATGTGGCTCAACTGCCCAACTATCAAACTATCCAACTATAAAACTACAAAACTAAAATGTCCTTCGCCCACCTCCACGTTCACACCGAATATTCCCTGCTCGACGGTTTCTCGAACATCAAGAAGCTTGTCAAGCGCGTGAAAGAATTGGAAATGAACGCGGTCGCCATCACGGATCATGGCACGATGTTCGGCGTGATGGACTTTTACAAAGCCGCCACAAATGAGGGAGTCAAGCCGATCATCGGCGTGGAAGCGTACATGGCGGCGCGGACGATGCAAGACCGCGATTCCAAACTGGATAGAACCTCCTCGCATTTGTTATTGCTCGCTGAAAATGAAACAGGCTACAAGAACCTGCTCAAGATTTCATCCGCCGCGCAACTCGATGGCTTCTATTACTATCCGCGCATTGACCATGAGTTGCTAGCCAAACATTCCGAGGGAATCATCGCCACGTCGGGGTGCATGTCGGCGGAGATTCCGCGTTTGCTGTTGGATGGGAATCACGAAGAAGCCGTCAAGCGGATGAATTGGTATTACGATGTCTTCGGGCGCGAGAACTTTTTCATCGAACTGCAACAACACAACATCAAAGAGATCACCGACCTAAACAAAAAACTTCTCGAAATGGGGATGAAGTATTCGGCAAAATTCATCGCGACGAACGACGTGCATTACATCAACCAAGACGACGCGCGTTTGCAGGACATCATGCTGGCGATCCAGACTCAGTCGCTTCTTTCGGACCCCGAGCGGATGCGCATGTCTGACGACTCGTACTACCTCCGCGCGCCTGCTGAGATGAGCCGACTCTTTGCCGAGGTGCCCGAGTCGCTGAACAACACGCTCCTTATAGCCGAACGCTGTAACGTGGACTTGTCGTTCAAAGGCTATCACCTGCCTGAGTTTCCCGTCCCTGCTGGATTCACGGTGGCGAGTTACCTGCGCCATCTCTGCGAGGAAGGGGCGAGGAAAAGATATGGGGAATCGGCGACCAGCCAGAAAGTCCGCGAGAGAATCGAGTATGAGTTGGGCGTAGTCAACAAAATGGGATTCGACGCCTACTTCCTGATCGTGTGGGACTTGTGTCGTCACGCCCGCGAAAATGGGATTTGGTACAACGCGCGCGGATCTGCCGCTGGTTCGATCGTCGCGTATGCGTTGGAGATCACGGTCGTTGACCCGTTGCAACACGATCTGCTGTTCGAGCGCTTCTTGAACCCTGGGCGCATCTCAATGCCCGATATTGACTTGGATTTTCGCGACGACCGCCGATCGGAAATGCTTGAATACACATCGCGCAAGTATGGGAGCGATAAGGTCGCGCAGATCATCACGTTTGGCACGATGGGCACGAAAGCCGCGCTGCGCGATGTGGCGCGTGTGATGGATATTCCATTGCCTGAAGTAGACCGCGTGGCGAAACTCGTGCCGTTCGTGTCGGGACGCAACACCACAATGGAAGACGCGCTTGCGATCCCTGATTTCAAAAAGATTTATAACGAACAACCTCACTTGCGCGAATTGATTGATACCGCCGCTCGCATGGAAGGGACTGTGCGTAACGCGGGGACTCACGCGGCGGGCGTGGTGATCTCTGACAAGCCGATGATCGAATATTTGCCGTTACATCGTCCGACGTCTGGCTCGGAAGAGACGCCGATCAAAACGGTGACGCAGTTCGAAATGGGCATCCTCGATTCGCTCGGCATGTTGAAAGTGGACTTCCTCGGGCTCATCACGTTGAGCGTCATGGCAAAGGCGTGCGATCTGATCGAGAAACGTCATGGCGTCAAACTTGATTTGAATAATATTCCGCTCGATGATCCGAAATCCTTCGAGATCATGGGCGCGGGTCAGACCGCGGGCTTGTTCCAGGTTGAAGGCGGCGGCATGACGCGCTGGATCGTCCAGATGAAGCCGAAGACGCTGGATAACATCATCGCCATGGTCGCGTTGTATCGCCCAGGTCCGATGGCGTTCATCCCCGATTACATCGCGCGTATGCACGGTGAAGCAGACGTGGAATATCGTCACCCCGCGTTGCAACCGATCTTTCAAGATACGTTCGGCATTCCTGTTTATCAAGAACAACTCATGCGAGCCGCAGTGGAACTTGCGGGATACACTCCATCGGAATCTGATGAGTTGCGCAAAGCGATCTCGAAAAAGAAAAAAGAAGATATTGATAAACACCGCGCGAAATTTGTAAAAGGCGCAGTGACGCAGGGGATGGAACAAAGCATTGCCGAGTCCATTTACAGTGATTGGGAAGAGTTTGCGAGGTATGGATTCAACAAGAGTCACGCGGCAGATTATGGCGTCATCGCGGTGCAGACCGCGTACCTCAAAGCCAATTACCCAACCGAATACATGACCGCGCTGCTTTCCGCGTCTGCGGGACAAACAGAAAAAGTCGCGTTCTATATTTCAGACGCGAAGAGCATGGGCGTGCCTGTTCTGCCGATCGACATCAACGCTTCGGGTTGGGATTTTCAAATTGAAGACCCTTCGTCACCCCCTTCGGTCGCAGGGCAAGAAAAACCCAGCATCCGCTTCGGACTTGGCGCGGTGAAAAATGTGGGGCAGGGCGCGGTGGAGTTGGTCATCAAAGAGCGCGACCAAAACGGGACGTTCAAAGACCTCAACGAATTTGCCCGCCGCGTGGATCTTCGCGCCGTCGGCAAACGCGCGTTGGAATGTCTCATCAAAGTCGGTTCGATGGATGCGTTCGGCAATCGCGCCGCGTTGCTTGCCTCGCTCGACCGAATCGTTTCGATCAGCAACGCGCACTTCCGCGCGGCGGATGCGGGACAAATGAATCTCTTTGGCACAACAACGGGCGTCGTCGAAGAGATCACATTGCCCGAAGTCAACAACGTGGACAAGCGCGAGATGCTCAACTGGGAGCACGAACTCATCGGCTTATACATTTCCGATCATCCGCTCACGCCGTATCAAAAAACGTTCGCGCAGATCGTCAGTTATTTTTCGGGTCAACTTGGCGAAGCCTCGCACGAAGAAAAAGTTCGCGTTGCAGGTCTCGTCACCAACGTCCGCCCGTACAGGACCAAGACCAACAAGCCGATGGGTTTCGTCACGCTCGAAGATATTCAAGGCAACATCGAACTCGTCCTCTTCCCGCGCACGTGGGCGCAAACGCGCGAACAACTCACCGTCGGTCAGATCGTGATCGTCGAAGGCAAAGTGGATTCCAATTCCACGCCGCCCAAAATTTTGGTGGATGCGATTCGGACCGAGATCAAGATTCTAGAATCAGTGGATGATGCTTCGACGCGACTCGACGCGACAAGCCCCCTTCTTTCGCAGGGGAAACCTGCCTCGCCCTCGCAAGCGACTCCACGCTCCAAGCCCGTCACGCCGCTCAACATCAAGTCCACGCAACCGAAGCCGATGGCGCAACAACAAAAGCAGACCCCGCCTCCAGTTTTAGTTCCTCAAGTTGCAGAATCAACACCTGCGTATGCCGTGGGGCGGGATGCCATCCCGCCAAGTGGTGAAAAGCGGGATAACATCCCGCTCCACGATGATGGAATGCCGCCTCCGCCCGATAACTTCCCTGACGGTTGGGACAACGAATGGCAACCCTCCTTTGAAGAGGTCGCCATCGCGTCCAAGCCTGAGCCGAAGTTCAAGAAGAGCGATGAAGTCACGCCGCCGCGCGTCGAAGCGATCAATGCTCAGGCTGAGATCAATGATGAGAGGCAGGATCAAGATGACGCGGCGCGCGAAGCGGTGGTCACATCCCTCAAATCCATTTACACCACGCTGGTCAAAGAAGAAGACCAGAAACATCCGCCGAAGCAGGTCACCGTGATGCTGCGCTCGACGGGCGACAAAGAACGCGACAGGCGGCGAATCAAAACCATCTACGGCACGCTGATCTCGTTCCACGGGCGCGATAGATTCAGTTTTCAGATATTTGAAAATGGATCGGGTCACTTGATAGACTTCCCCAACGACACCACGCGCGTCTGCCCTGAGATGCTCGAACGACTCAAAAAGTTGATCGGCGAAGAAAGCTGGCGCGTGGAGGAGATCACGTTTCAGTGATTCACCCCACCGCGTAAATTCCCCGCACAGCGTTGCACATCATGCAGTCCTTCCGCTCGCACAACAAGGCGAGCGGATCGTTTTTAATTAAACCCACCGCCACATCGATAACGCGTCTGACTGGCATGGCTTCTACGAATGCCTTGTCCAAGTCCACGCGAACCGTGTCTTCTTTGAGGTGTGGCGCGATAGCGCCGAACCCATCTGAATCGCCGGGATAGTTGTGACATTCCACCGTGCGATCATCCACCAGCGCCCAGCGGATGAACTGCTTTCGCCCTGCAAGTTTCTCCGCGTAGTGAATGCTCGTGTTGGAGGTATGGTTTTCGTTGATGAGAATGACCCAGCCGTCGCGCTCCATCAACGCGCCGATCGGAGCTAACGGATCGTCGCGCAGTTGAGTGTCGAGGATCTCGCCAGCATTAATACCTGCGAACGACAGAATGGGATGCGACGACCGTTTTGCCTCTTGATGGTTTCGTAACGCCTCGGGCAGAATACCCATCATCGGATCGGCTCGCAAAGTGGGCGTGAATGTGGTGGACATTTCGTTGGGAATCTCAGGCTTGCCATAGATCATGCCGTTGTTGGGCGGTCCGCTCGGCGGCGTGACCATCGAATAATATGTGAACGTGGGCATAACGATGGTATTGAACGCGCCCATTAGCGCGCGCAAGATGGCATCTGCGCCGTCTTGAATGTACCCGAACGGCTTGAGCGAAGCGTGCACAATCACCGGTTTGTCCGCCGGAATGTTCAGGTCTTGAAACAGGTTTTTCAGTTCGATGTAGTCCAACATGTTATTTCCCCTTCCACTGCGGCTTGCGTTTCTGCGCGAAGGCGCTCATGCCTTCTTTTTGATCTTCCGAATTGAACAGGTTGTAGAAAATCTGCTTTTCCTCGGCAAGCCCATCCTTGAGGAAAGATTCATACGAGTGGTTGATCGCCCGCTTTGCCGCGCGCGCCGCCAGCGGAGCGCGCGCGGCGATCTCTTCGGCGAGTTTCATGGCGTCATTGAGGTAGTCGCCTACGGGAACGACCCGATTCACCAGCCCGAAATGAAGCGCTTCCTGCGCGTTGATCTTTCGGTCGTTGAGGATCATTTCCATGGCAAGGGCTTTCCCCACCGCACGGACGAGTCGCTGTGTGCCCCCCGCCCCGGGGATAACGCCCAGGGTGATCTCAGGCAAACCAAACTTGGCGGTATCCGAAGCGATGATCATGTCGCACGAAAGCGCAAGTTCGAATCCGCCTCCCAAAGCCCATCCCGATACCGCCGCAATCACCGGCTTGCGCACCGCGCGAATTTTTCCAAACACAGCGATATGATCCTCGTGGGTCATTTGCAAGGCAGATTTATCCGCCATCTCTTTAATATCTGCCCCGGCGGCAAAGGCTTTTTCACTGCCTGTAATCACCATTGCGCCGATCGTCTCGTTTTTGTCGAAGATGTCCAGCGCATCCATCAGTTCGGTCATCAGCGTGTGATTCAGCGCGTTCAACGCCTGCGGGCGATTGATGGTGATCAACCCGATGTTATCGCGTGTCTCAACGAGAATGGATGTATAAGGCATATTTCCGATTATACGTGAGAAAAGCCATGCTGTATAATCGCGTGAACCACAAAAGGAGTTGCCATGAACATCGTTGCCACAATTCTTGTTCTTCTGGTTGCTGTGTTGCATCTCGGTTTTCTCGCGCTCGAAATGTTTTTCTGGGACCATCCCTTCGGCAGAAAACGATTCAAAATGACACCCGAATATTCAAAAGCATCCGCCTCGCTTGCCGCGAATCAAGGTTTATACAACGGCTTCCTTGCCGCAGGCTTAGTGTGGGGATTGCTCGACAGCAACTCATCCATTCAGGTTTTCTTTTTGGGCTGTGTCGTCATTGCAGGAATCTATGGCGGATTGACCACGAGCAAAACGATTCTTTATCTTCAAGCTTTGCCCGGCTTGCTGGCCTTGATCACCGTATACCTCGCGCGATGATCAAACTTGCGGCGCGTGTTGGGATTATTGGCCCGATTCTTCTTGCAACCGTCATCGCGCTTCTCACGCTCTTCAAATTCGACTTTCTTCTTTCCATCGGCTGGCATCCGTTGAATGCGCCAACGTTCGATTGGCCCAGCGGACTCGCCCTTGGCGATTTCGGCTGGATCATGACCGCGACCTTCCTCCTCAGCGGACTTATGATGGCGATCTTCGCTTCCGGGCTCCGCCTCAGCCTTTCGACTCAGCTCAAGACAAGCCTGCCTCGCACATCGTTGACCTTTTTCGCCACCCTCGCGTTGACCTGCGCCGGGCTTGCCCTCGCCGGTCTCGCGTTCACCACCGACCCGACGAACCGCGTCACACCCGCCACCTGGCATGGACGATTGCACGACCTCTCGTTCGTGATTCTAGGTCTCACGCTCATGCCCGCGATGATTCTGCTTGGCTTTGCATTTCAAAAAGATGAACGCTGGAAAAATTTATCTGCCTATACGTGGATTACGGTCGCGCTGGCATTTCCCGCCTTCTGGCTCAAAGGCGCGGCTTTTTACGTTTTTATGTTGGCTGTATTAATATGGAGCGAAGTTGTCGCTCTGCGATTGCGATCAGTTGCGAATTAACTCACTCGTAAGATCGCTTGTACTTTCCAGAATTAGATTCGCGCCGAAACGCAACAACTCTTCTTTTTCCCCAAAGCCGCACAACACTCCCACCGTCTGCGCGCCCGCCGACTTGCCGGCGCGCATGTCTACGGTGGTGTCGCCGATCATCAAACATCCCTCAGGCTTCACGCCCATCTTTTTTGCCGCAAACAGGATAGGATCGGGGTAAGGCTTCGTATGTTCCGCCGAGAGTCCGGTCACAATCGCATCGAAATATTTCACGAGGTCGAACTGCTCGAGGAAGCGCATCGTCCCCTTTTCATCGCGCGCGCTGACGACTGACATCGGATATCTGCCTTTGAGTTGCGCCAGCATTTTATCGACGCCCGGCACAAGCAGGAATTTTTTCGCGGAGTGATGTCGATGCCGCGACATCCAATCGATGATCGCCACCATTTCATCGTCGATGCCAAGCGTGTCGGCGAACCCAAGCAGGGCATTGCCGGGCGCTTCCGCCCACATCACGAAGCGACGCGCCGCGTGGTCAGGGTCGCCAAATAGAAATTGGGGAAAGAAACGCCGGACTTTTTCCTTGTAGAGATCGTCGGTGTCGCTGAGGGTGCCATCCACATCAAAGCAGAGGGCTTGGATACGCAGGAGGTCGAGAGACATGGGACAATTGTACCGTAGGGGAGTGTGCTATACTTTGGCGAGACGTATGTCGAAAAACGAACAGGATCGCACACGCGCTCTTCTCGAACTGCTTTACAACGTTAGCCGCGAGGTGGCAACCGCGCTTGATTTACGCACAGTGTTGCAACGAGTGTTGTACGAAGCCATCCAGAACGTAGGCGGCGAACGATGCAGTGTAGTTGTATTGGATGATTCGGGCAAAGCCGTGGATGCGACGATCGTGTACGGGTCGCAAGTCCACGAGCATACCACCCAGCAATTGCGCGACACGATGGAACGAGGGCTGGCGGGATGGGTGGTTCGCAACAAGCGCGGCGTATATATCCCTGATACCAGCAAGGACGAACGCTGGTTGATGCGCCCAGACGATACGCTAAACAAAACCGGGGTGAAATCAGCAATCTGTGTGCCGTTGCAGGCGCGCGAAAAATTAGTAGGGGTTCTCACGTTGGTACATACTGCTCCCAACGCTTTTACTACCGAACAACTCGACCTGATGCAAGCCATTGCCGACCAAGCAGGCATTGCAATTCTCAACGCCCGTTTGTATACCGAAAGTCAGCGACAGGCGCGCGTGATGACCGCCCTCGCCGAAGGCGCGTCGTCAATGAATGTTTCGCTTCGCATGGAGGATCTGCATAAACGCATTCTCATCCAGTCGATTCAAGCGTTACAAGTGGAAACCGCCGCGCTCGGCATGATCGAGGATGAACACGTTGTCTTTCGCGCAGCAACCGGGCAGAACGCAGGGTTGATCCTCGGCCGAAAGACCGCATTGGGTGTGGGCATTGTAGGTCACGCGGCGCGCGATGGACGCGGCGTAGTGGCAAACGACCTCGTCCACGAAAAGGATTTCCACAACGAAGACCGATTCGGCGGCATCGATATGCGCGCCCTGCTCGTCGCCCCGATTCATTCGCAGGGACGCGTGATCGGCGTTCTTGTGGCGATCAATCCGATTGCGAAATCCTTCGACCCCGACGCGTTGCTCGTGATGGCGGGCATCGGCGGTCTGGCGGGGTCGGCGATCCAGAATGCGCAACTGTTCGAGAAACTGCAAGCCGCACATCAGCGTTACCGCGAGTTATTTGAAGACAGTATCGACCCGATGGTCATCACCGATTGGGATGGGAGGATGCTCGAAGCCAACCGCCAGGCGGTGTTGTTAAGCGGCTACAGTGATGAGACTCTGCGCACCCTGAGTATCGACCAACTTCACGAGGTGAATTGGAATAAAACGGGGATGGAGTTCGAAACCCTGCGCGAGAACCGCATGTGCACCTACGAATCTTCGTTGAGCAAAGAGGATGATTCACACGTGCCCATCGAAGTCCACGCGCGGCGCATCGAGTTCGAGGAAGCGGACGCCATCCAATGGATCCTGCGCGATATCACACAGAGGAAAGAACTCGACGGCCTGCGCGGCGATCTGACCTCGATGATCTATCACGACCTACGTTCGCCACTTGCCAATATTTCGTCGAGCCTTGATATTTTGTACACGATGGTTCCGGAGAAAGATCGCGATACGGTGCTCGCCATTATCAAGATCGCGGAGAATTCCACCGAGCGCATCCAACGCCTGGTCAACTCTTTATTGGATGTGAACCGCCTCGAGTCAGGGCAGCCTGTCGTCAACCAGAAACCTGTGGATGCGCTGACTCTCATCCAGCAGGCGGTGGTGGATATGCAACCCGTTGCAGACGGGCGCCGGCAAAAACTCGAATCCATCCTGCCTCCCTCCCTGCCGCACATTTGGGTGGATGAGGATATGGCGCGGCGCGTGTTGATCAACCTCGTGGAAAATTCGAGTAAATTCACACCTACCGAAGGCGAAATTCAGGTTGGCGCGCAACATGAAGATGGCTGGGTACATCTGTGGGTGAAGGATACGGGACCGGGTATCCCGCCTGCAGAACAGGAACGCGTCTTCGACAAATTTACGCGCATGCGCGGCTCGAACAAGCCCGGGTTGGGAATCGGCCTTGCCTTCTGCCGGCTTGCAGTGCAAGGACACGGGGGAAATATCTGGATCGAAAGCGATTCGGGCAGGGGTGCAACGTTCCACTTTACGTTTCCCGTGGCGACGATGGAACAATTGGCTCTTCACGCGGGGTAAAGGATTCGTTACGTTTGGAAGTTGATGGGGGAATATCTTATTCGCTACATTGCGCTATTAAAACAGTAAATCGCGCTCATTGCAGATCAACAATTAAACCGAGCAATCCTTCCGCTTCATTTTGAACCACGGAGACACTCCCAAAAATCATCGAGACATGCGAGTTACAGAGTTTTTTAATTGCTTTTCTCTGTGTCTCCGTGTCTCAGTGGTTTGGTTTATTGCTCGATTATTTTAGATAAGAGCAAATAGCGCGATCATAGCATGGATACGAATTGTCGCGTTAAAAATGCGATCTACAGATTTGATTTCAAGAACTCAAACGTCCGTTCCCACGCCAACTGCGCGGCAGCGGCGTCGTATTCGGGGCGATCAGACTCGACGAACCAGTGGGCAACTCCGGGGTAGATGTGAAGCGTCGCGTCCACGCCCGCCTTTTTGAACTCGGCGAATGTGTTCTCCACGTACTCGTTCGGCTCCCATTCGTCGTTGTCGCTATAATGCCCCATCACTTTGGCGGCGACCTTTCCATATTCGATGCCTTCGTTGCCGTAGAAGAGGACAACAGTCGCGATTTGCTCAGGCTTGTATGCGGCAGTGGTCAATGCCCACGCTCCGCCCATCGAGAACCCAACCAAGCCGATCTTGCCATTCACCAATCCGCGCAAATGATCTTTCGCCGCCATCACCGTGTCGCCGACGAGTTGACCATCACTTTTCTCCATCAACTCTTTGGCTTCGTCAATCGTCTTGGCAATCTGACCGTCCCGCAAGTCGGGCGCGAGGACGGTAAACCCTTGTTCGGCAAGGCGGTCGCACACTTCTTTGAAGAACGGCTTGAACCCCCACCACGCGTGAAGGAGAAGTATGCCCGGTCCGCCTTTCTCGGGAGAGGCAAGATACGCGTTGACCTTCTTTCCGTTCACATCGAGTTTGATTTCGGATTTTTGAATAGACATGACACACGCTCCTTTTGTCCCGATTATAACAGAACGCGCGTTCTAATTACAGTCACTGCCTCATGCGGCACATGTTGGGTGTTCATTTTACAAATCATTCAATTTAAATCCGCTTTTCTTTGCAGTGAAGAGGAATATAAATCCAAACATTACTCCGCATATTCCATAAACAGCATCGATCCAATCGGATGTATTTAAAAATGAAATGAAAAATTCAACTACCAGATTGATCATAATGATCGCAATTCCAATTACGATCATTTGCTTGGTTTTCATGTCGTTCATTAATCCAAAATAGCCGATCGTTATGTAACCAATAAAAGAAATTGACAGGTTTGATACGTGATCGTAAAAATCAGGCAGTACATTTAAAATTGGTTCTTGTCTTAAGTTTTGAAAATTTCTACCGAAGAATAGAAGCGTTGAAATGCTGATCAATAAAAGGAAAGTCAAAGCGGTCCATATTTTAGGCAGGTATTTCAGGGTTTTTATCATTTTTCAACTCGACTTAATTACAACCACCGCCTCACACGGGACCTGTAGCCTGTGTACGCCTCCCCAAACTTTTTCTCCAGATATGCCTCTTCGTGCTCGATGACCAGTTTGTTCATCAGCAAAATAAAAACTGGCGCAAGCGGGATTCCCCACACATTCCCGAACGCAAGCGGGAAGCCGATCAACATGAACACCATGCCGAGATAGATCGGGTTGCGCGTGAAGCGATACACTCCGCTTGAAACGATTGCCCTCACCGACCCATGCGGATTCAACGTCGTCCGCGCTTTGGTGAAAGCGTATAACGAAAGCAAGCCAAGCAGAAATCCGATTCCCGCCAATCCCAAGCCGATGCTTTTGAATAATGGCGAAACAACAATCGGCAACGCGATAAATCTGCCCAGCAACCATGCAATAAAAATATGAATCACCAACAATACAGGTGGATGAATCTTCACACTCGCATGGTCTTTATGTTCGCTCACTCAACCAGTCTCCAGTCTCTAATCTCTAATCCTCTAATCCTCTTGATTCTCACTCTTTCCCCCTAACTCCACCCCTCCAACGTCTCCTTCACCTTCATCAAAAAATTATCCGCGGACGCGCCGTCCAAAATGCGATGATCGAACACGAACGACAGATACACCATCGGGCGGATGGCAATCGCATCGTCAATAACGACCACGCGCTTCTGTATCGCGCCAACTCCTAAAATCCCGCATTGCGGCTGGTTGATGACTGGAAACGCGAACAACGATCCGCTGATGCCGTGATTCGTCAGCGTGAACGTGCCGCCTTTCACTTCGTCGGTTTGCAGTTTCTTCGTCCGCGCGCGGTTCGCCAGATCATTCACTGCCCGCGCCATCGCCAGCAGGGACAAATTATCCGCGCCCTTGATCACAGGCACGATCAGCCCATCCTCGCCAAGCGAAGTTGCCATGCCGAGATTGACCGCCTTGTGAACCAGCACGCCTTCATCCGACCATGACGAGTTGACAATGGGATAACTCTTCAACCCCGCGACGATTGCCGTCATAAAGTACGCCGTGAATGTGAGGTTGACTCCATCACGCGAGAAAATTTCCTTGTTGGCTGAGCGATGCTTGGCGACTCGTCCCATGTCCGCTTCCATCACGGTCAACACATGCGGCGATGTGTGCTTGGACATGACCATATGCTCCGCGATGGACTTGCGGATGGGAGAGTGTTTGATCAAAGTTCCAGGTTGAAGGTTGGAAGGTTGGAAGGTTGCAGGTTGTGAGATTCGACTTTCGACTTTCGACTTTCCACTTTCCACGAAGTTCAGCACATCATTTTTCGTGATGCGCCCGTTCAACCCCGTGCCAGCCACTTGTTGCAAATTAACCCCATGCTCCGCCGCGATCTTTGCAACGACAGGGGAGATAAAACCTAAATCGGTTGAAGGTCGAACGTCGAAGGTCAAAGGTTTTTGCACAGACTTTTGACCTTCGACTTGTGACTCGACTTTCGATGCCGAAACACTTTCCACTCCTCCACTTTCCACCGTTTCCCCCGCCTTCCCAATAAACGCCAACACCGCCCCCACCTTCGCAGGGACTCCCTCCTCCGCCATGATCTTCAACACCGTCCCAGACGCGGGCGCGGGGATTTCAGTGTCCACTTTGTCAGTGTTCACTTCAAGAAGCGGCTCCAACTCCTTGACCGAGTCTCCTTCCTTTTTGAGCCATTTGATGACAGTAACTTCCTCAACGCCTTCGCCGAGCAATGGGACAAGTACTTTAGTAGCCATGTGAATCTCCGTTATCAGTGAACAGTGATAAGTTATCAGTCGTCGGTGTCTTTGTCGTCGGGTTCTGTGAAATAGACAGCGGCTTCTTCGCGCACGCCTCGCGGAGGTTCGCCGCAAAACATATCGGCTTTGTCCATCATGCCGTTGAGCATTCGTCCGACCTCGAGGCATTTTACGATCAACTGGTCGTTTGTCTTTTGATCAATATATTCGCAATCCATTGCAGTGCCGATCCAATGCTGGGTTTCCATTTGCTCGCCATCGGAGTCGGTCAATTTACTGATGAAATGTTTTTCATAACGCCGTTTTGCCCATGATTCGGCAATATTAGCTCCAATCGCGCGCGACGAACGACGGACTTGATCGGTCAACGAAAATTTTTCGTCCCGCGGAAAAGACTGAGAAAGTTCTTTTATTTCTTTTGCCAGCGCTCGACATTTTTGGTACACGATCAAATCTCGAAAACTCTCCGCATGTTTCAATCCGCTCATCTCAACCTCCAATACTGCTCACTGTTTACTGCTTACTGCTCACTGTTTACTGCTTACTGCTCACTGCTCACTGCTCACTGCTCACTGATAACTGTTCACTTAATCACTGGATACTTCTCAGGATCAACCTCACTCATCATCTCATAAACAGCATCAAAGATCGTCTCCGCATTCGGCTTCGACCAATAATCGCCGTCTGAACCATACGCGGGACGATGCGCCTTGCCTGATAAAGTTCTCGCAGGCGAATCTAAATGGAAATACCCGCCCTGCTTCTCAATCACTTCCTGCATCATATACGCGGACGTTCCGCCTGGCACATCTTCATCCAAAAACAAAACGCGATTGGTCTTCTTCAAAGAGTCAACGATCTTTCCGTGAATATCGAACGGCAACAGCGATTGCACATCAATCACTTCAACTTCAATGCCAACCTTCGACAATTTCTCCGCCGTGTCAAGCGCGATGCGGCAACATGCGCCATAGGTGACGAGGGTAACATCGCTCCCTTCACGAATCACTTCAGGCACGCCAAGCGGAACAGTGAACTCGCCGATGTTATTGGGCAGGCGTTCCTTCACGCGATAACCGTTCAACACTTCAACGACAACAGCAGGCTCATCCGATTTCAACAACGTGTTATAAAAACCAGCGGCGCGAGTCATATCACGCGGCACCAGCACATTCATTCCGCGCACGAGATGGATCAACCCCGCCATCAACGAACCCGAATGCCAGATGCCCTCCAAGCGATGACCGCGCGTCCGCACGATCACAGGCGCGGCTTGCCCGCCTGCGGTGCGCCAATGTAAATTCGCAAGGTCGTCAGACATCACTTGCAACGCGTACAAAATGTAATCGAGATATTGAATTTCACAGATCGGTCGCAGTCCGCGCATTGCCATGCCGATCGCCTGCCCCATGATCGTCGCCTCGCGGATGCCTGTATCGGTCACGCGCAGTACGCCATATTTTTCCTGCATCCCTTTGAAACCCTGATTCACATCGCCGAGAAAACCGACATCTTCACCAAACGCAACCACACGCGAGTCGCGCCCCAAAATCGAATCGAACGCCGCGTTGATCACTTCAAATCCCATCATCGTCGGCGACGACGCGGAATACTCAGGCTTCACCTCTTTCACCGCCGCCCTGCCGCCGTACAAATGCGAGCCGTACCGCTCCACGTTGATCGCATCCTGTTCATTTTTCCATTGGATTAAAACCTGCTTCGACGGATTCGCTTCGTCGCGCAGGATTCGCAACGCCTCATGCGCCGCGCCATGGACATCACGCCTCGCCACCGACGGGATGTTTGCCAGCCGTTCTTTGAGCTGACTCAACTCTGACGCGTGACTCGAACTCCCCGCGATCTCGTCGAGCATATCCATCACGTGACCGCGCTCCTCAAGGATCGGATTCAAATACGCGTCCCACGCCAGTTTGCGGATTCCCTCCACAGCTTCGTAGTCCGCTTGTTCGAGGGCGACCAGTTCGAGGTCCGAAGCGACGCGGTTGTCTATGATCCACTCGCGCAATTTGCGGACGCAGTCAAAGTCTTCCTCGAACTTGAGTCGCTCGGGAGTCTTGTATCGCTCGTGTGAACCGCTTGTGCTGTGTCCCTGCGGCTGAGTGATCTCGTTGACATGCACCAACGCGGGGACGTGATGTTCGCGCGCGTTGCCCGCCGCTTTGGAAAACGTTTCGAGCAACGCGGGGTAATCCCATCCGCGCACTTGGTAGAGATCGTAGCCGTTGTTGCAATCGAGGTCGCGCTGGAAGCCACGCAAAATTTCATACATGTTTTCCTTGACCATCTGAAATTTGTTCGGGACGGAGATGCCATAACCGTCGTCATACACAACGATGACCGCGGGCGCTTGCAAAACACCGATGGCATTGACCGCCTCCCAAAACATTCCCTCAGATGAAGACGCGTTGCCGATGCTCACGAACGCAACTTCGTTTCCGTTGCGCGTGAATTGATTATTGACTTCAAGTCCGCGATACACCACCGAAGCGTATGCAAGACCGACAGCGCGCGGCATCTGTGTGCCCGTCGGCGAAACATCTGCCGCGGTGTTATATGATTCAGTTTGATTCGTCCATGTGCCGTCGGGGTTGATGTAGCGGTTCGCAAAATGCGCGTTCATCGAACGTCCCCCCGTGTTGGATTCGTGATTCACATCGGCGTGTGCATACGTCTGGGCAAAAAATTCCTGGATGCTCATCACGTTCAACATGAACATCCAGGTCTGGTCACGATAATATCCCGAGCGCCAATCGCCTTTGCGGAACGCGCGCCCGATCGCAATGTTGACAAGTTCCTTGCCGTCGCCAAAAATGCCGAACTTTGCCTTGCCGCTCAACACCTCGCGCCGCCCAATAAGCGAAGCCTGCCTGCTTTGGTAGGCAAGACGGTAATCGTTGAGGATTTCTTCTTTGGCGAGGGGAAGTTGATCCGAACCCTTGCTTTTAGGCATGAAGAGTTTCTCCTGAGGTTGGGTTGGAGGGGATTATAACAAACCCAATTATACTTGCGCCATGAAACCCCTCCCCGTCGTCCAAACGCAAATTCCGCTCGATGTTATTGATCTCGGCTTGGGCAACCCGCCGCTTTCGGTACTGCCGCTTGATATGATTCGCGAGTCCGCGCAACAGACTCTATCGCAAAGCGACAACTCCTTTTTGCAATACGGCGTAGAGCAGGGCAATGGATATTTCCGCGCGGCGTTGGCGGATTTTCTCGGCGCTGGCTACGGCTTCTCTGTGAGCGCTGAAAACTTGTTCGTCACAACGGGCATCTCGAACGCGCTTGACTTGGTCTGCACATTTTTCACGAAGCCCGGCGACACGATCCTCGTCGAAGAGCCGTCCTATTTTTTGGCGCTCAGAATTTTCGCGGACCATCATTTAAATGTCGTCTCTGTCGAAACCGACGAACACGGTCTGATCCCCGAGTCTCTCGAAAAGAAAATTATTTCGTTGCCCCCGAAATTCCTTTATCTCATCCCGACCTTTCAAAACCCAACAGGCTACACTCTGACGCAGGAACGCCGCGAACAGATCGTGCAACTCGCGGAGAAGCATAACTTCCTCATCGTCGCGGACGAGGTCTATCAATTATTGAATTACTCGGAGCAACCGCCCAAACCCTTCGGCGCGTTCGTTGACTCGCAACACGTCATCTCGCTGGGATCGTTCTCGAAGATCCTCGCCCCAGGTCTGCGACTCGGATGGATGCAGGCACACGCAGATATCATCAAACGATTCGCCAACAGCGGACTCATGGACAGCGGCGGAGGGTTGAATCCGTTCACGTCCGCGATTCTACGCGGGGTCATCGAATCGGGTGGGCTGGGAAATAATATCGCGAGGCTAAAGCAAATTTATCTGAGTCAAATTCAAGTGATGGATGAAGCGCTGCGTCGTCATCTGCCCCAAGCCAAGTACACCATCCCTCGCGGCGGATATTTCTTCTGGCTGAAATTCCCCGATAGCATGGACATCGGCGCGCTCCGCAAACAAGCAGGCGCGTTCAACGTGGACTTCCGCCAAGGCGCGTTGTTCTCAAGCAATGGCGGATTGAAAAATTACATGCGGCTATGCTTTGTCATGTACGAAGCGGACAAGATCGAAGAGGGCGTTCAGCGTCTGCGCGAACTTTATTTATCCAAAGCGGCTTTCACCGCCGCATAAACATCCACCAAGCCGTAACCGAACGCGGCATTCGGCGCGCCGCCTTCAAAACAACCAGTCGATGTATCCCCAGTGTAAGGTCGCGCAGTCTCGATGATGAGTTGTTCAGTGCGGTCGATATCGCCGATGAGGGATGGGTCTGCCGACCACAATAGGGCGACTACGCCAACAAGGTGAGGTCCCGCCATCGATGTGCCGCTGGCGAATCCATATCCGCCGCCCGGTGTGGAGGAGAGAATATCCACGCCCGGCGCGACGATATCCGGCTTGATACGACCGGAACCGTCGGCAGTGACGGGACCTCGACTACTGAAAGGAGCCATATCACCGAACTGGTCGATGGCGCCCACCGAAAAGACCGAGTCGTACAACGATAACGGCGCGTTGACCGTATTGCAACTTGGTCCGTCGTTGCCAGCCGAGACCACCACAAAGATTCCCGCGTCGCGCAAATGATCCGCGCCATAGAGTAAGGCGTTGGGGTCGCATCCTTCGAGTTCGGGGCATCCCCACGAATTGTTCAAGACATCGGCGGCGCGCGTTGGGTCGCCATCGGTAAAGGGATCGCCACCCTGCGGAAACGGGGCGAGCATAAATTGCATACAATCCAGGTACAAGGCGGGGTTTGCAAGATTACGATTCAAATTGACGCAACCGATCCACACTGCGCCGGGCGCAATGCCGATCCCATTTTGCCCCAGGATCGTGCCGAGGGTGTGCGTGCCGTGACCGCCATCATCGTAGGGGGAGGGTTTGTGATTCCACGGGTCGAACCAGTTGTAATCGTCGCCCGAAGCGTTGCCGCGATAGCGCTCCGCAAGTTCGGGATGAGTCCCATCCACGCCGCTGTCTGATTGCCCGACAACGATCCCCTCGCCCGTTACGCCAAACTCGTCCCATACTTTGTCGGCGCCGATCATTGTCACATTCCATTGCGTCTCGCTGGGAGGGTTTTCAGTACCGCCGCCCATCGCCAGCGCTTCGACCACAGGCGCCGGGCGCAGGCGCGGGCTAGGAATAACGCGATCCACCTCTGGGCGGGTAAACAGGAACAGCCGCACGAGCGTTCCGCCGCGCACCTCCAGCGCGTTGACGAGATAATACGGCGTGTACTCCACACCCACCGCATCGAATGTTTCGCGCAAACCAGCCTGCGATTGATTGGCATGAGCAGTGAGCGTTTGATACGCGGCTGTCCTGCGCTCGTCGACATCCACGATCTGACGCACGCTCGATAAATCCGCTTGATCTTTTAGGATGACGAAGAGGCGATCGCCGTAAAACCCGGGATGCCCTCCGAAGAAAAATAACAGGATGACTGCCAGCCATGCCGCGCCGGCGCCAACCCAACCCAACGCGCGCTTCACACCGGACGGGGAACCTGGTCCGGCTACCAGACTCGCAACCAGCCCGACGATTCCAACCGCCAGCCCCAAGCCGATGACAATGCCAACAGCCTTGGTGGCAAGCGTAAGAATATCGCCGAGCACGATGGTTAATTCGGTGGGATCGAAAAATACCAAGCCCGCCCAGCAGAGCAAGCCAACGAGGATCATTCCCGCCGCGCGCGAGGGCATCACCGTGGCAACGGCAAACGCAAATGGCGGAAGGATGGCAAGCAAAATCAGTTGCGAACCATCGTAACCGAGAGCGGAACCCAGCAGGGATAACGTTGCCCCAATGCCGAACACATCGAGGAATTTATTCCCCGTGGTAGATTCCATTGTCAGCGCGGCGCATAAACCGAACGACAGCCCCGCGATGAGGGCAAGGATCGCATCCGTTGGGGACCCGAGCGCGCCGTAGATAACGAACGGAGCGACGCCAAACGCGGCGAGAAAAAGAGCCGTTGAGATTTTCCCGGCGCGCCAATCCAGTTTGATTCCGCGAACCCGCGTAAGGACGAATGCCGCAACGAGGCAAATCAAAATTTGGAGGAGGAAACCAGCCTGGTCGTTGTTCGGACCAAGCAAGCGCAACGTCAACGATGGGAAAGCAATCAATGAGGCGCCCAGCCAGCCGGCATAGACCGGCTTGAAACGCTCATCGCTTGTGAAGCGCCACAACGCAACTATGATTCCCGAAAGGAGAATCGCCTGTGCCGCCAGCCCGATCAGCCCGAACCAGGCGAGGCTCGAAAGACTGCCGGAGGCGATCGCCGATTGCTCCATGGACCACAGCGTAAAATGGTATATGAATGAACAAATCGGCATGAAGATTGCAAACAACAGGAACAAGACCAACGCGCCTGTCGAACGATTCGTTGGCGCAGGTTCCGGGACCGTTGGCAAAGGTTGATCGATGCGCGTTTCGTCTGTCATGTTAACTCCATAGATGGCAAAGTACGGCAACGTTTACGCTGCCAGGCCAGGTAAGATTGTAATCTTTATCGGTACTAAGCGGAAAATCTGTTTTGGACACAGGTACGCTAAAAGTATGTAGATGAGTTTTAGCCAAGACTTGGAAATCAAACCACTGAGTCACAGAAACGCGGAGAAAGGCAATAAAAAACTCCGTGACTTGGTGTCCGATACTGCAAAATTATTCAATCTGCGGTTGCTTCCACTGCCGCAGGCTCCGGCTGGTGCGGCTTGACGTTGAACAACTTGAACGCCCATTGCACCGACGGTCCGATCAGGATTGCGAACACGAGCGTCCCCACCCCCAGCGGACCTCCCAACAGCCAGCCGATGGTGACAACCACAAGTTCAAGCGCGCCGCGCGCAAGGCGGATACTGACTCCCGTTACGCGATGGATCGCCAGCATCATGCTATCGCGCGGACCCGCGCCCGCATCCACGCCGATGTAGACGGCGGTGGCGATTCCCTGCACGAGGATGCCAGCGAAGAAGAATAGAATTTGCAACAATAAATTCCCAGTGGCGGAGGGGATCAACGACAAACACAGGTCAAGCCACGGACCGATGCTGAGGATATTTCCCAATGTGCCCCAGCCAACTTTCTCGCGCATTACCAACGCGAGGATCAGCACGGTGAACCCGACGAAGACAGTCATCCTGCCGATGGTGATCCCGAAAATATCTGCCAGCGCGATCTCGAAGACGAGCCATGTGCTTGTCCCCAAGTTGGCGCGGATGAGCAGGGCAAGCGCGAGGCCGTAAAGAAGAAAACCGAATTGGATGACGAGAAAATCGCGAGGGAAGGTCTTCCAGCGAATGGGCTTGAGCATGATTCTCCTATTTTCTGCGCTTCGACTTCGCGGCGCGAACATCACGCGCCACTCCGCTCAGCGCGGAGATAACGATGGTATCACCCATGATAAACTTACGCCATGCGGAAAATATTTGAGGCGCATCGAGGTCAATTCACGATCAGCACAGACAATTCCCGTCTCGACGTAGACGCGATCTGCGATTTTCTCTCGCGCGCCTATTGGGCAAAGGGACGTCCGCGCGAACGAACGGAGCGCGCGTTGGAAAACTCGCTGGTCTTTGGGTTGTACGATGGCGAAAAACAAATTGGCATCGCGCGCGTGGTAACGGATTACGCGATCTTTGCCTATCTTTGCGATGTTTTCGTCCATGAAGACTATCGCTCGCATGGACTCGGCAAGTGGCTGATCGAAACTGTGACGTCGCATCCCGATCTGCAAGGCTTACGCCGCTGGACTCTCGCCACGCGCGACGCGCATGGACTGTACAAACAATTCGGCTGGGACGCATTGGGCAATGCTGAAAACTGGATGGAAATCTTCCGTCCATTCACCGAAGAGGGAAGAGATTAGGTTGTCGTTTCGTCAGTATGTTGGCTTTATTATCACCGATCGAACGAAAGGACAACCATGAAACACTACAAATACTTGATCATCGGCGGCGGACTGGCAGGCGACGCGGCGACTCGCGGCATCCGCGAATTGGACGCGGAGGGGTCCATCGGCTTGATCAGCATGGAATCAGATCCGCCGTACATGCGACCGAATCTTTCGAAAGGATTATGGAAGGGACGCCCGGTCGAAAAAATTTGGCGCAAGACCGAAGAGCGCGCCGAATTACTGCTCGGGCGCAAAGTCACCGCGCTCGATACCAAACAGAAAACAGTGAAAGACGACAAAGGGGATGAATACACTTACGATAAATTGTTGATCGCTACCGGCGGCTCGCCGATCCGTTTACCGTTCGGCGAGAATAATATCGTTTACTTCCGCAGTTTTCAACATTATCAACGCCTGCGAAAAATGGCGGATGAAAAGAATCGCTTCGTCGTCATCGGCGGCGGATTCATCGGCTCGGAGATCGCCGCCGCGCTGGCCATGACCGGCAAACAAGTGACGATGATCTTCCTCGAAGACGCCATCGGCGGGCGCGTTTTCCCCAGCGAACTTTCTCATCACCTGAATGACTACTACCGCGAAAAAGGCGTGGACGTGATCAGCGGCGACACGGTGGCAAGCGTTCAAATGGACGGAGACCGCTTCAACATCCAGACGGGGAGCGGCCGCGCGATTGAGGCAGACGGCGTCGTGGCGGGAATCGGAATCCGCCCGAACGTGTCGCTGGCGCAGGAGGCTGGGTTGAACGTCGAGAATGGGATCGTCGTGAACGAAAATCTGCAAACCTCGGCATCCGATGTTTTCGCGGCGGGCGACGCGGTCAACTTTTTTCACACCGCGTTGGGCAAGCGCGTGCGCGTGGAGCATGAAGACAACGCCGTGGCGATGGGAAAACTCGCGGGCAGGAATATGGCGGGCGCGAACGAGACGTACAATCACGTGCCGATGTTTTATTCCGATCTGTTCGAGCTGGGGTATGAAGCCGTCGGCGAGATGAGCAGTGAAATGGAAACGGTGGTAGATTGGCAGGATAAATTCAAACAAGGCGTGATCTATTATCTCGCCGATGGACGCGTGCGCGGGGTGTTGTTGTGGAATGTATGGAAAAAACTTGGCGATGCCCGCGCGTTGATCGCGGAAAAGGGACCGTTCAAGGCGGAGGATTTGATCGGGAGGATCAAAGGCGAATAAATTGCAGGGGCGGACGGCCGTCCGCCCCTACCGATGAATTACGCCAATCTTTGCGGATACCCAACCCCCGTGAGTTCATCATGAAGCCGCACCACCTCCGGCACAGACTGTGACGCGCCAATTTGCTCGACCAATTTACACACGCTGAAATTACGGCTCGCGTTTTCGTATTCGGCGAGCCATTGTTCGAGCTGGTTATCAGTTCCTTCGCGCGGAAACTTAACTTTAATTCCGCGCACTTTGATGCGCGAGGGCTTGGGAGTCAATCGCGCGCGGTAGCAATCCTGCTTTCCGCATAGCAACGCGTACAGCGAATCGCAGTTGAATTCAACCATCATCTTCTTCGTGGCATCGTCGCGCGGATCGAAGTCCCTGCCCAGCACGATGACTCTCGCTCCACGATAGGTTTCGTAGATGCGAAAGCCGTATTGCCCATATTTTGTCGTCGCCAACTTACGAATCATGTCGAAGATTTCGGCTTTACGCGAACGCTTGTCTCTCTTCTTGAACAATCCGCCAAGTCCGCCAGCGGCTTTGGGTTCGTCAATATCGAGGATCATCAATCTCTCGACGTTCAACACTTGCGCCCCATAACGATTCCGCGTGATGACGGCGTGATCGTCAACCGTTTTCAACACTTCCTCGCGGATCTCCACTTGGTAATCTTCAAAGAGTTGCTGTTCCCCTGCGATCTTGCGCTGGACCTTTTCCGCCTTTTTCCGCGCGGCTCTCCGCGCATCCTCCACAGAGACGTTCGATCCGCCGTAGCAGGCGATCTCTTCCTTCCGCCCTTCGATGAGGATGGTTTGTTTTTCGAGGGTCCAGAATTTGAAGGTTTTCATGCCAGCCAATCCTCAATATTCAGCCTTTCGATATTTTCAAAATGTTTGGTGTTGTGAGTGATTAAAATTGCATTGTGCGCCAGGGCAACAGATGCAATAAGCAAATCCATTTCACCAGTAGGACGTCCCATCCGGCGCAAAGACAGACGGATTCGGCTGTAGGCATCAGCGCTTGCGTCGTCAAAATCTACAACCTCTACAATTTGAAGGAACTGATCTAATCGTTCAAGGTTTTCGTCTGTTCGTACCGAGGCACGCGCGCCGAATCTCAACTCTGCCAGCACGAGCGAACTGATTGCCACCTCCGGCAGGAGGTCTTTGATGTGCTTTGCAACGGCCTGATCGCCAGTTAGATAAGCGATAACGATATTCGTATCAAGATGCCGCATCGAAGTTGACCTCACGCGGCGGAGCTATAGCGCGCAACTTCTCGATCTCGGAAAAGATGGTTTTAAGACTCTTATCGCCGCCCCACGAACCCAGAACCACATCCACCAATCGCCTTTTTTCCTCCAGCGTAAGACGCTTCGGCTCGACGCGCACAACAACAGCCGAACCAAGCGGCAGACCTGTTTCGCGTTCCAACTCTATTTGTTTTCCTTTGACAATTCCGTGCAATTCGAGAGCCATCTGACTCGCTCCTTTCTTTGCTTGCAGACAAATTATACCCCCATGAACATGAGAAAATAACCTATGCGTCAGCGAACTACTTCTCATCCCCCAGTGACGAGATCGCCCGCAAGAGACCGAAGACCAACATGCCGAGTTTGAGTCCCTCGCCGGCGGTGAGGGCGGTTTCGCTTTCGTTCTTCTCGGCACGGCGGTTGAGCAACATCGAAGCGATGAGTCCGGCAAACGCGCCGAGGAGCGCGCCGAGGAGCAGGGTTTTGTTTTTGTTCATATTAATTTCTCCAGATAGACCTCACAGGTCTTGTAGACTTGTGAGGTCTCATTGATTATTTCCTTCCAAAAAACGCCTTGAGGCTCGCGCCGATGCCGTCGAGGAACAGCACGGGCTTCACCGCCATTTCTGTTCCGCGTTTGATGTAACTTGAGGCGAGATGCACGTAATCTTGCGCGAGACCTGTGTACGTTGGCGTGATTCCCAGCAACCGTTTCATCAGATACACCAGCGCGACAAGCAGCGCAAGAAGGATCAAGCCTGCGACCATTACCGGGATCACGATCCAAATGGTGGAGATCGCCGCCCAGCGACCCACGTCGCCGCCCTGGTTGAATGTAGCGAGGCTGATGAGAACGATCAAGGCGATGAAGAGCAACGCGGTCAACACGATGGGGAGGACAATCTGCCACATCATTTCCCTGCGATGGCGTTTGTATGATTCGTGAACAGGCTGCGGGAGTTTGGCTTTCATTGAGCGTATTTTAGCACATCATGATTCTTTATGAACCGCTAAGAGCGCGAAGAACGCCAAGAAAACATTTATTTTTTCGCGCCCTTTGCGCTCTTAGCGGTGAGAAATTAAACGCGCAGAGCGATTCAGACATGCCTCGCCCAGGCACGCCCGAATCGCTCCGGCAAAGGAGGCGGACTTGACCGAATTTGTTATCAAGACTTCACAGGTTTTTAAAAACCTGTGAAGTCTGATTTTTATTTATCTTCGATTCCGCAAAAAGGTCGGGATGTCGAGATCGTCTTTGTTCACAGGCGGGAGAGAGGCTGACTTCGCCTCACCAGCCTGAACGTCGGCATGAACCGAGACCGATTCCAGCGGACGCGAGAACGCCGCAGGTTCCATCCGCTTGTTCTCGCGCGTGTTGCGTTCGAGCGCGCGACGCGGCATCGCATTGCGTTCAAATCCCGTTGCGATCACAGTGATGCGGATATCGTCGCCCAGATTCGGGTCGATGACCGCGCCGAAGATCATGTTCACATCGGGGTGAGCCGTTTCACGGATGATCGCCGCGGCTTGGTTGACCTCGAAGAGCGTCATGTTCGGGCCGCCGGTGACGTTGAACAGCACGCCGCGCGCGCCGTCAATCGTGATGTCGAGCAGTTTGGAGGAGATCGCATCCTCGGCGGCTTTCTTCGCGCGTTCGTCGCCGGTCCCGGTTCCAACCGCCATGAGGGCGGCGCCGCCTTCGGACATGATCGCGCGCACGTCGGCAAAATCCAGGTTGATGAGACCGGGAATGGTGATCAATTCGGAAATGCCTTGAATGCCTTGATGCAGAACATCGTCTGCGAGGCGGAAGGCGTCTTGCAGTGAAGCGCGTTTATCCGCGATCTGCAACAAGCGATCGTTGGGAATCGCGATCAACGTATCGGCATGTTCCTTGAATTTGCCGATGCCCGCTTCAGCCGACGATAAACGCCGCCCACCTTCGAATGTGAACGGACGCGTCACCACACCGATGGTGAGCGCGCCGCTTTCTTTTGCAATTTGCGCCACGACCGGCGCCGCGCCGGTGCCGGTGCCGCCGCCCATACCCGCGGTGACGAACACCATATCCGCGCCCTGCATGACTTTATATAACTCATCGGCGGATTCTTCCGCGGCTTTGCGCCCCACTTCGGGGTCGCCGCCCGCGCCGAGACCGCGCGTTAACTTATCGCCGAGTCGTACGCGCGTGGGCGCTTTCGCATTCTTCAACGCTTGCGCGTCGGTATTGGCGATGATGAATTCAACGCCTTGAATACCTTCGTCGATCATGCGGTTGACGGCGTTCGATCCGCCGCCGCCCACGCCGATCACTTTAATGCGGGCGAATGCTTCTGTTTGTTGCTGGTTATCTTGCTTATTGGTCGAGTCCATGTTGAGCCTCCATCAAACATTGGTTGAATGATACTTGCTTTTGATTCCGTAGTTCAAAATTTTAAGAGTTATATTCATCGCGCTGAGCGGAGGGACATGATCGTTGTCCCGTAGTCGAAGCGTCCTTCGACTGCGCTCCGTTCCACTCAGGACGGATAACCTCTCGCTACGGCAAAATCCTTCCGACAATTTTCTTGATATAGCCAAACCCCATGCGTGATTCTCCTTTCCTGCGGCGGTCGCGCCCGATGCTCGTGTCTTCATCCTGCATCGAAAGCGCCCATTGCAACAAACCCACACCGGTGGAATACGCCGGCGACCTCAACCGATCCACCAGCCCGGAGAGATTCTCCGGTTGCGCCACGCGGACCGGCATACCCAACACCTCGCTCGCCACGCGGCTGATGCCCGGCAATGCAGACGTGCCGCCGGTCAACACCATGCCCGCCGGCAACAGACCGTCGTATCCCGATCGTTTAACCTCTTGCAGAATCAACCCAAAGGTCTCCGACACGCGCGCTTCGATGATCTCTGCCAGTTCCTGCCGGTTGATCTGCACAGGCTTATCTTCGCCGAACGGTCTCACGGAAAAATACTCCTCCAAGCCAACCTCGCTGCGCACCGCATGACCCTGTTGCTTCTTCACTTCCTCGGCTTGCGCAAACGGCAAGCGCAGACCATGCGCAATATCCTGGGTGATGTGATTGCCGCCAACCGCGAGCACCATCGTATGCCACACATCGCCGTTGACGTAGATCGCCAAATCCGCCGTGCCGCCGCCGATATCGCAAACCGCCACGCCCATCTGACGTTCCTGTTCGGTAAGCACGGCTTCACCGGAGGCAAGCGGGTTCAGCACAAACTCTTGAATCTTCACGCCGCTTGCGCCCACGCAATGACGCAGGTTATCTACCGTGGCGGCGGAGGCGGTAATAATATGCGCCTCCACTTCGAGCCGATAGCCATGCATTCCGCGCGGAGCGCGAATGCCATCCTGCCCATCCACACTGAACCCGCGTTGGATCACGTGGATGATCTCGCGGTCATTGGGAATCGCGACCGCGCGCGCCTGTTCCATGGCATGATCGAGATCGTATTGCTCGATCACCTTCCCATTGACGGCTGATACGCCGCGACTGTTCACCGACGATACATGCGCGCCGGCAATGCTCACCAACGCCGAGGTGATCTCCAACCCCGAGGTCGATTCCGCTTTTTTCACCGAACGCGCAATGGCTTGCGTCGCGGCGGCGAGGTCCACGATGATGCCCTTGCGGATTCCATCCGAAGGCTCGATGCCCACACCCATGATGCGGATGGGGTTATCCTCCTCCACGCGCCCCACCAGGGTGCAAATTTTTGTCGTGCCTACGTCGATGCCAACTACAATTTCTTCCATGTTTCCTTTTCATCTTCACCGGTGATCTCAAGCGGAGAAATCCGCCCAACAACACCATGTTCACCTGTTTACGTGTCTACCTGTTTACCTATCCATCTCTCTTCACTGATTCATCCTGTAATACGGCGCGGTCGGGTACGTCACATTGATCAACGCCGGGCGGATGCCGCGCTGCGTCAACGAATTCACCATCGTTTCATACACGCGCATCTTCAGTTCCACATCGCTGGCGGTTGCGCCGAAATAGGCGCGCCAGCCTCGGGGGTCGTTCCAGCCAAACCCGTTGACCGAATCGTACAAGATCACCGCGCCGGGCGGAACGTGACTCGCCAGCCCCTTCAACGCCTGCACCATCTCGGCCGTGATATACGGAGTCGGCGCCAGCGGATCCGTCCCGCCTCCGATCGCAGGGGGAGCTGATTCAGCCACCACTGAAATGAGCCCCACCATCTCGCCGCGCGGACGATACGCAACGCCGTCCTCGGCGATCCACGTATACGCGCCGTTTTGCTCCCAGCGGATGAACGGCTTGCGCTCGACGATATGCGCTGTGACAAGGTTCGGCAGGGACACATTCACCCGCACCGCGGAGATCTCCGGATAATTAAGCAAGAGGCGCGTCTCCAACTCGGAGGGGGTCAGCAAAAAGATGGGTTGACCCGCAACGCCCATCACCGAATTCAATTCAGCGGGAGTCAAAATTTGGTTGCCGATCACCTGCGCTTCCGAAACGCGCAGTTCAGGGCGGGTGAACGAAAAATACACCGCCAACCCCAATACGGCAACCAACAGGAGCGAAAATGTCCGCCAGCCAAACCGAGGTCGCGGAAACCGAATCGTTGGCAGGTGAATCGCCCTCAAGTTGACGCGCGGCATGGCTAACGCAATATTGAATCGACGCTTGTTTTGTTTTGGCTTTGGCGCGGCTTTAGCGCGAGGCTTCACCGCGCTCAATGGACGCGTGGCTTCCCGCGCGGCGCGTTCCATCGATTTAGCATGCTCGCTCTCGCGCCTCAAGCGGACGAGTTCGGCTCGGGACATATATTTTTTATTATTCATGCGCGGCTCCGATACGTATGCGATGTTCGATCTCGTTCTGCTTTGCGCTCGAGCGCCAGTTCGATCAACCGGTCAACGAGTTTTGCATAGGGCAGGTTTGTGGCTTCCCATAGCTTCGGGTACATGCTGATCTTGGTGAAACCCGGGATGGTGTTCAATTCGTTGAGGTAAACCTTGTTCGTCTCTTTCTCTACAAAAAAGTCCACGCGCGCCATGCCAGCGCAATCGATCAGTTGATACGCGCGCACGGCATAAGCGCGGATTTGTTCGGAAACATCCGCGGGCAGTTTTGCAGGTATATCCAAGCCGGAGGTTCCATCAATGTATTTCGATTCGTACGAGTAAAACTCGCGGCTCGGCAGGACCTCTCCGCACACCGAAGCGGATGGTTCGTCGTTGCCCAGCACGCTGACCTCGACCTCGCGCGCATCGTTCACGCCGCGTTCGACGAGCACGCGCCGGTCGAACGATGCGGCTTCCATCAAGCCTTCCTGCAAATCGGAACGGTTGCGACATTTCGTCACACCCACCGAGGAGCCAAGGTTGGCAGGCTTGGTAAAGAGCGGGTAGCCGGCGATCTGCTCAGCCTTTTCGATGACAGCGTTCATGTTTCTTTCGATATCCTTGCGCGACACCAAAACAGACTCGACGACAGGAATATCGTTCGCGCGCATCACTTCTTTGAACACGCCTTTGTCCATGCCCACAGAGGAGCCGGTCACACCCGCGCCAACGTACGCCACGTCTGCCATTTCAAACAAACCTTGAATTGTGCCATCTTCGCCGAAGGTGCCGTGGAGGATGGGGAAGAAAACGTCAATTTCAGGATACGAGCTACGAGTTACATCGGAGGGGTCAGGCGAAAGGATAAACCGCTCAAGCTCTTCCAACTTTCCACTTTCGAACTTTCCAAGCGCATCTGCGCCCGTCAGCCATTGACCGTCACGCGTGATTCCAATCTGGGTCACTTCGTATTTGGCGGGGTCGAGCACCGACAGCACCGAACGCGCGGACATCAGCGAAACATCATGTTCGCCGGAACGTCCGCCAAAGATCACTGCCACTCGAAGTTTCTTTTTCATATCTCTACTCACCACTCGCCAACCATCTCGATCTCCAACTCCAGTTCAATGCCTTGCTTCTCTTTCACGGTCTTCTGCACAAGTTGAACCAGTTTGCGGATATCTTCCGCCCGCGTCGCGCCATGATTGACGAAGAAGTTTCCGTGCAACGGGCTGACTTCCGCGTTACCGATGCGGGTTCCCTTCAAGCCCGAGATTTCGATCAGACGGCCCGCATAATCGCCGGCGGGATTCTTGAACATCGAACCCATGCTCGCGCCCGGCGGCTGGGTCGTTTTGCGATGCGCGCTAAATTGTTGGATCTTGACCGTCGCATCCTCTTTGGTTGAATTCGTCAAACTCAACTCTGCCGACAGGACTACGGCTTTCAACTCGCCGCTTTTCAAAACACTCGCGCGATAGCCGTATCCCATTCGTTCAACGGAGTATGTCTCGCGTCCGTTTTCGGTCAGCAGTTCGGTAGAGAGCAAACTTCCAGCCACATCGCCGCCGAACGCGCCCGCATTGCCATACACCGCGCCGCCGATAGTGCCGGGAACAGCCGCCGCCCATTCGATGCCGCCAAATCCTTTCGAGGCGCAACGGTTGGCGAGGTTACTGAACACCACGCCTGATTCGGCAGTGACCGAGGGCTGGTCACCGGCATGAAAACTGACTTTCTTTGCCCGGTTCATCACCACTACCCCGCGAACACCCTTGTCGCTGACGAGGATGTTCGAGCCGCCGCCAATGACGCTGAACGGCAGTTCGTTCTTCCATAGAAATTTGACAACCCGCGCCAACGCGGCAACCGAATCGACGGTGACGAAAATATCGGCGGGACCGCCGATGCGCGCGGAGGTAAACGGCGCAAGAGGCACATTCTCTTTCACCATATCGCCGAACTTGGCAATGAGCAGGTCAACGGGGCGGGCTAGGGCAACCATGTTTTTTCGAGTCAGCCGGGGCGCTGGCGCGTTTCCTTTCTATTCATCCTTCTTGTTCAATTTCTCGATCAATTTCTCGACCGTTTTTTCCTTCGATTCTTTTTCATCTTCATGCGCCTGGTCGGTTTTCTTGCGGCGCGCGTCTTTATCAAAGAAAGAAAGGAGCATCCTCAACGGAGGCAGGAAGAAGATCTCGGGCTTTTCGTTATCTTTTTTCTCAGGCATGACTCCCCGCCATTTCCGGAATCGCGGCGCGAGAGCGCGGTCGCGGCGATTCGACAGCCAGCCCGGCAAACGGGTTTGCCAACGCCGGCATAGATTTCATTTTCTCGATAAGTTCAACCGCGAGTTGTTCGTCCGCATTCCACGAGGGGACGCGCGAGGGCACACCGCGCCCGGCGGCGAGTAAAACTTTCCGCAGGGGGAACAGGTCCAAGGTCCGGAGTTGAAGCGTTTGTCGGGTCATGTTATCTCTCCTGTAGGGCTTTCAAAACTTCCGCGCAGATCTGGTCGGCATCGCCAGCCGATAGCACGATCAACACGTCGTTGGGTTGCAAATTCTTCAGTAAATAATCGGTTGCTTGCGGGAGCGTGGCAATGTAACGCGCCGAGGGGTGCGGCATTCCGCTGACGATTTCCGCCGAGGTGAAATCCTGTTTCGGTTCGCGCGCCGCGTATACCTCGGTGACAATGACTTCATCGGCATCTTTGAAGGCGCGCGAAAATTCGAGATATAACGCCTGCGTGCGCGAATACGTGTGCGGTTGCCAAACCGCCCAGATGCGGCGTTCGGGATAACGCGCCCGCGCCCCTGCCAGCGTGGCTTTGATCTCGGTGGGATGATGGGCATAGTCGTCGTACACGCTGACGCCGTTCGCTTCGCCTCTCAACTCGAACCTGCGTCCGGTTCCTGTGAATTTGCTCAACGCCTTCGCGGCTTTTTCGCGCGACAGTCCCAGCACATCCACGATCGCCAGAGTTGCCAGGGCATTGCGAACGTTGTGCTCGCCCGGCGCCTGTAACGACACTTCCACCGATTCAAGCCCGGCGCTCTTCAAGTTGGAGGAGGCGACGAAGTCGAAGCCGCCGCGCTGGTTGGGCTTCACGTCGCGCGCCATCACCCAGTGCGGCGCGCTGATGGTGTTCTCCATGTGCGCGCCATAGGCAATGACGTTCTTGCCGGCTTTGCGCGCATATGGAATGAGCGATGTTGCGCCAGCGTCTTCCATACAGACGATCAGCGTGCCGTCGGCTGGCAGAAGGTTAATAAAGGTTTCGAAGGATTGTGTCATCGCCTCGAAGGTTGGAAAGAAATCGGGATGGTCGTGCTCGAGGTTGGTAATCACTTCGATCTGCGGTTTCAAGCCTAGGAACATGTTGTCGTATTCATCGGCTTCGATGACGAACAAGTTGCCTTTGCCGGCGCGGGCATTGACGCCGAGGTTTTTCGCCATACTGCCAATAATGAATGACGGGTCGCGTTTGAGTTCGGTCAATACCCAGGCGGTCATGGCGGTGGTGGTGGTCTTGCCATGCGTGCCGGCAATGGCAATGCCGGTCTTATCTGCCATCAACTCACCGAGAAAATCCGCGCGTTTGTACACGGGGATATTCTTCTGCATCGCCGCTTGCACTTCGGGGTTATCGTCCGGGATGGCGGAGGAGCGCACGACCCAGTCGGCTCCCGCCACATTGCGGGCATGATGCCCCACGTACACGCTTGCGCCAGCTTTGCGCACCTCTTCGGCAAACGGAGTCAGCGCGCGGTCAGAGCCGCTCACCGCGTATCCGCTCTCCAGCAGGAGACGGGCGATGGCGGAAAGTCCGCTGCCCCCAATGCCGATGAAATGGACGTGTGTCATGTTAGTTCAATAGTTTGGTAGTTAGATAGTTAGATAATTAGATAGTTCATGATTTAGATGTAGACAACGATGATGAACACGAAGGCGAGGATGATGGCGAAGTAGATGCCCGGATCGCCGAGGAGCGCAGGCGGCATGTACAGCATCATGTCGTTGATCTTGGTGAGCAAGTTCGGATCCGTTGGCGCGGTAACAATCTGCGAAAACGGATATTTCGCTTTGTCCAAATAGAACAGCACACTGCCAGCGATGAAATATCCGTTCACGCCGCCAAGCAGGACGCCAATGACCGTGTCTTGAAAACGCTCTCGCACCGCTCGCGATGCCAAATGTTGGATGCTGACCACGGTCTGGTATCCAAAATAGACAAGCACGGTCAGGACGATGATGCGCGCCCAAAACAAGTTAATGTCTGAATCCTGCATGCCCGCCACCAGCGGAACGAACTTCCGCAAGACGTGGTTGATGGCGAGCGCGAGAATGGCGCTGAATGTGACGAGCAGTTCCTTCGCCCAGCCGCGCATGCCTCCAATGAACCCAAAGAGCAGGACGTACATCCAAAAGACAATATTGATGCTCATCATAGGCTTTTCACTCCTGCCAGTTCGATTAACGCGCTGGCGATCTTCTCCGCGGCGCGCGGATGTGACAATTCAAACATCGCCGCCCGCATGGATTTCAATTTATTCCGGTTCTCGAATAAAACATTCAAGGTCATCATCAATTCAGTGTTCAGGCGGTGGTCTTCCAAAATGACCGCCGCGCCGCGCCAGGCAAGGAATTCGGCGTTCACTTTTTGGTAACGCCAGGCATGGGGATACGGCACAAGGATGGAAGGCAACCCGAATAACGGAAACTCGCCCAACACCGAAGCGCCCGCGCGAGTAAGAGCCACATCTGCAACGGCAAATGCCGCGCCCATTTCGTGCAGGTAGGGCATGGCATGATAACGCGCGGCAAGTTCCATCGGCAGTTGCTCGCGCATTTGTTTGACATATTGCCAATCCAGGTCGCCGGTCAAGTGAATGACCTCGAACTTGGCAAGCAGGTCTCGCAGGTGATTGATCACGGCAAAGTTGATGGAGCGCGCGCCTTTGCTTCCTCCGAACGCCAACAGTACGGGTTTTTCGCCGGAGATGCCGAGGTGACGAGTCGCTGTCAATCGGTCCCACAGCGCAAGGTCGGGGCGAAGCGGGTAGCCTGTTTCACGCACCTTCTTTTTAAAGAACTTTTGCGATTGACTCGTTGTCACGGCAATCACATCCGCATAGCGGGCGAGGGACTTCAACGCCAGCCCCGGCTCGATATCCGGCGTATAGAGCAGGATCGGTATCGATGCCCCGGCGATCGCGACCGGCGCCGCAACGTAGCCGCCGGTAAAGAACATAACATCCGGTTGAAATTCGCGCAGGATGCGGCGAGCGGCGAGGATGCCGCGTCCAAGCGTGAGCAGGTTGCCCGGCAACGCGGTAAGACCGACGCCGTGCAGACCGGCGGCAGGGACGCTGGTAAAGGCAATACCCTGGCGTTTCACCAGAGATTCCTCCATACCGCCCTTGCCCCCCACCCAGAGCGTGTCCACGTCGGTGACTTTAGCCGTCAACGCGCTGTGAACGGCGAGCGCGGGATACACTCCGCCTCCCGTCCCTCCGGCGCAAATCAATAACCGCACCGAATGACCTCCATTCGTTTTCTTCGATCTTTGAAACCTCGCCGCTTTGGCGCGAGATGTTCAACACAATACCGATGGCGCAAAAAGTGGAAACCAAATTCGAACCGCCCGCGCTGATGAACGGCAGGGCGTTCCCGGCAAACGGCATCAACCCGACCATCACCGCCATGTTGATCGCCGCTTCCAGACCGATCCAAAAGATCACTCCCGAAGCCAGCAGTGTGCCAAGCATATCTGGCGCGCGACGCGCCACAACCAAGCCGCGCCAGATCAACGCGCCATATAACGCCATCAACACAACCGTGCCGAACAGACCCAATTCCTCGGCAACGACGGCAAAGATACTGTCGGTGGGCGCGAACGGAAGACCGGTCAACTTGGTGTCCGCTTCGCCCAAGCCCACGCCGAACACGCCGCCTTTGATGATCGCCTCGAACGAACGCCGCACGTGATATGACGCGTTCGTCGGATCCTGGAAGCCGGCAACGAACGATTCAACACGGTCTCGCCCGGTGGCGCTGAATTGCACCACCACCCAGCCGATAAGGAGCGCCAACAATAATAGAAAAACGATCTGTTTAATATCCGCGCCCGCGAGATAAAACAACAAACCGCCAAGGATGAGTACCGTGCCAGCCGCGCTCAAGTCGGGTTGCAGGTAGATCAAACCGCAGATCATTCCAAGGATCACGCCCAGCGGAATTAACCCGAAGGTTACATCATGCAGGCTGTGCCGCTTCGCGTACAACCACACCGAAAGATAGATCACCGCGATCAACTTCGCCAGTTCAGACGGTTGATACGAGCCGTTGAGGAAAGCGCGCACCGCGCCCAGACGCGCTTCGTTGACCAACAGCACTCCAACCAGCAAACCGATTGTGCCAAGCATGGCAAACACACCCACCCTGCGCCAGATGTGATAATCGAAGAGCGAAAGCGCGAACGCTCCGATGATTCCCAAGCCAAACCAGCGCGCCTGACGGGCAAACATATACGTCGACGACCCATATTCATTGAACGAAAAATCGAACGAGGCGGAATACAACATGATCAACCCAAACACGGAAAGCGCCACCACGGTGAGAACCAGCGGCACATCCAACCCGCGACTGAGACTCTTCGCCAACGAAAACGAGATACGATCATTTACGAAAGTTCTTGAACCCATGCTCGAAACCTTTCTCCGCGTTCCTCGAAATCTTTGAACTCATCGAAACTTGTGCCGCCCGGCGACAGCAACACGACATCGCCCGGCCTGGCAACTTCCGCCGCCTTGCGGACCGCCTCGCGTAAACCCGTCACACGGAAAAACACACAACGCTTCTCTCCGACAGGGAGGCTGGCTACAGTTTTCTCGATCTTTTCCGCCGCCTCGCCAAACAGCACCGTGTAAGCAACGCGCTCCCGCACCAGTTGCATCAACTCCTCCCAGGGGAGGTCTTTATCGCGCCCGCCAAGTAACAGCACGATCGGCTCCTCAAATGAACGGATAACGGCAATCGTCCGCTCGGGCGCGCTGGCGATCGAATTGTTGTACCAGCGGACTCCGTTCCACTCGCGCGCCAATTCCAAGCGATGCGGCACGCCGTGAAAATCCTTCACCGCTTCAACCATCGCCTCCAGCGGGAAGCCCGCCGCATAGCCGATGACGAACGCGGCAAGCACATTCGCCACGTTGTAATCTCCGCGCAGATGAATCTTCTCGCGCGGCATGATCGCGATATTCAACTTGCCGTCGCGCAGGTTCAACGATCCTTCGCGCAAATAGGCGCCGTCCAAGCCTTCTTCCAACTCATTCAAACTGAACGCGAATAGTTTTCCCTTCACCTTGTCGCGCAGATTCCATGCGCCTTTGTCGTCGCGCCCCAGCACAGCAATATCGTCCTGCGATTGAAATTCCAAAATGCGACTCTTCGCCGCCGTATACGCATCCATCGT
This sequence comes from Anaerolineales bacterium, assembly GCA_016789025.1. Taxonomy (GTDB): domain Bacteria; phylum Chloroflexota; class Anaerolineae; order Anaerolineales; family Villigracilaceae; genus Defluviilinea. Next base: position 86,720 of record JAEURC010000069.1, on the reverse strand, counting down.
GCCGTGACGATCCAAATGATTCGGCGTGATGTTCAAAATCGCGGCGATGTTCGGCGAGATCGTCATCTGATCCAATTGAAAGGACGAAAGTTCCAGCACCGCCACATCCTCGGGTTGCATCTCGTCTACATAATTCAACAACGGGTCGCCTATGTTGCCGCCGACATATGATCGTGGACGATGGACCATGGACGATGCGCTCATGGTCTGCGGTCTATCATCTGTGGTTGCCAGTTTCGCCATCTCGCCAACCAGCGTCGTTGTTGTTGTCTTGCCTGCCGAGCCGGTGATGCCCACCGTTTTGCATGGCACAACTTCCATAAAGATCTGCGAATCGTTCGAGAGGGGAATCCCCCGCTGGAGCGCGCCAGCCACAATGGGCAGCGTGAGCGGGACCCCGCCGGAGAGGCACAACACGTCCGTTGAATCCAACAATTCAAGCGGATGCCCGCCCAGCGCCCAGTCGATCTGATATTCTGCGAGCGATTCGCGCGCGAGGCGAAGTTCATCCGCGCCGCGCATATCGCTGACCGTGACGCGCGCACCATGCAGCGACAGCCAGCGCGCGAGGGCAAGCCCCTGCCGGGCGGCGCCTAAAATCAACACGCGGGTATCTTTCCAGTTTGTTTTCATGACAAAATAGTTACCAATTACAAATTACTGCGGTTTCGATACGCTCGCAAGCCGCGCTCGCTACTCAACCGCTAAATCACACCAACGCCAATCCCATGCCGATCATCGCGGCAAGCAGACCGATCAACCAGAAGCGTTGCACGATCTGCGTTTCGCTCCAGCCAAGCAATTCAAAATGCAAATGGATCGGCGCCATTTTGAAAAAACGCTTGCCCTTGGTAAGGCGGAAGTATGCGATCTGGATCGACACGCTCAACGCCTCGCTCAATGGAATGATGGCGATCACGAGCAACAGCGGCCATTGACCGGTCATCAGCGCCACCACGGCAAGCGTGGAACCGAGCGCCATCGAGCCAGTATCGCCCATGATCAATGCGGCGGGATGCACGTTGAACCATAAGAAACCGAACAACGCGCCGACGATAATGAAACAGAACTGCGCGAGATAGACCTGCCCACTGATCAGCGCCACGCCGCCAAACGCGGCGAACGCGGTGGCTGAGATCAACCCGGCGAGACCATCCAACCCATCGGTGAAGTTGACCGCGTTCGATTCGCTCACGATCACAAAAGCCGCCACCGGAACGTACCACCAGCCCAGTTCGATTTCATGGCGATACCCGGGCAGGAACATATCCGGCACATCGAGAACGAACTTCAACACGATGCCCGTCCCCACCGCCAGCGCGATCTGCGCCAAAAATTTCGTGCGGATGCGCATCCCGTCGCCGCGGCGTTTACCGCGAATACCTTCCCAATCGTCCAACGCGCCGAGCGCGCCGAACGCGACCATCACGATAAGAGGCACCAATACCGAGCGCCCGGTCACATCCAAGCCGATCAACGCGGCGGCATTGAGCAAGCCCGTCAACAACAACACAGGCAGGATGAACAGCACGCCGCCCATGGTGGGCGTTCCCATTTTGATGCGATGCTGGTCCGGCTCCTCCACGCGGATGATCTTGCCAACCTTGAAGTGCCGCAACATGCGGAGCAACGGCATGCCCCAGATCACCGTCATCACGAACGAAAACATTGCCAGTCCGAGCACCAACGCGGAATGTCTCATGAGCGTATTTCCAATACGTTGGTGATGCGATCCATGCGCAAGCCGTGCGAACCTTTGATCAACACCACATCATCCTTCGATAAATTCGTATTCAGCCAGTCCACCAGCGGTTCGAGGGTGTCAAACTCCAGCACCGACGATTTTTTCATGCCGGCTTTACGCGCCGCCTCGGCGATGATATGCGCGCGCTCGCCCAGCGTGAGCAACGTCCCCGCCACTTGCGCGGCGCGTAAGCCGACCATCTCGTGCCCGCCTCGTTCATACGGACCGAGTTCGAGCATGTCCCCAAGGACGGCGATCTTCCTGCCATCCAACTCATCCAGTAAATTCAACGCGGCAAGCATCGATTCCGGCGAAGCGTTGTACGTATCGTCCAGCAATAACGCGCCGGTCTCACTGCGCACCGCGGCAAGCCGCAGTTGCATATGACCCTGGCTCAAGCCTTCGAGAATTTCCTGCCAGTTCATCCCTTCCACCAAACCCACCGCCGCGGCGCGAAGCGCGGTATGCACCGAATGCCGCCCGATCAACGGGATCTTCACGTGCAATGTTTCGCCTTGATAATGAATCCGAAAACGGATACCGTCCAAGCCCAGCCCCTCCACATGGTCAGCCCACAGGTGCGCTTCGGGAGACAAGCCATAGAAGAAGACTCGCGCCTTCGTTTTTTCTTCCATCTTGCGCACCCACGCATCATCGAAGTTGAGAATTGCCACGCCTTCGGGAGCCGGCGACAGCGCCTGAACCAATTCCGCTTTGCCGCGCGCGATGGCTTCCTGCGACCCGGCGCGTTCCGCATGGACTGTGCCAACATTCGTCACCACGCCCACTTGCGGCAGGGCAATATCGCACAAAAAGGCGATCTCGCCAGGCACGTAGAATCCCATTTCCATCACAGCGCGTTGATGCCCTTCACTCAGGCGCAATACGGTCATCGGCAAACCGATCTCGTTGTTGAGGTTACCGGGGCTTTTCAACGTGCGGAAGCGGGTGGCAAGCACCTCGGCAATCATCTCTTTGGTGGTCGATTTTCCCACACTGCCCGTCACGCCGATGATCCGCAAGTTCAACTTGCGCCGCCAGAAACGCGCGATCTGTTGCAATGCCGTAACCGTGTTCTCCACTCGCAAACACAGCGGGATGCTGTAATCTTGCGCGGCGACGGATTCCGGGGTGGCGGTACGCAGGTCGAAGGTCCGGAAAGAAGCGTCCACATCTCGCTGGGTTAAAGCAAAAGATGCCCCCCGCTTGAAGGCTTCGGCGATGAAGTCGTGCCCATCCGCTTTTTCGCCGGGGATGGCGACGAACAGCGAGCCGGGAATCACCTGGCGCGAGTCGATCACCGCTTCGGTGATCACCGTTGCGGCGGCGGGGCGGGCGCCTGTGAGGGCTTCGATGGCATCGGCAATCGTGAGCATATTATTTCGAGGTGAGTTGGAACCGGACATTATCCGGCGGAATGTTGAGCAAGATGACAGTCTGCTCGGCAACTTTAGAAAACGTGGGCGCGGCGGTTTGCGAACCCCAGATCGAGGAGGTCGGCGCGTTCAGCCACACATAGATCATGAATTGCGGATCGTCCACAGGACCCCAGCCGATGAAGGACGCGTTGGTAACGCTTGGATCATAACCAAACTCGGTGGGGATTTGCGCAGTGCCGGTCTTGCCAGCCACGCGATAGCCGGACAATAACGCCTCGGAGGATTCGGCGTTCAGCGACTGCGCCAGCATTTCGCTCAACGTGTGCGCGGTCTGCGCGGTGATCGGCGAACCGCCGTATTGCGATGGGACGTTGTATTGATGCCCGTCGCGCAACATCGAATATAGGATGTGCGGCGTGACCATTTTGCCGTCGTTGGCGATCGCGGAGGCGGCCATCAGCATCTGCAACGGTGTGGCAGTGACTCCTTGACCGAACGCGTTGGTGCCGAGGTCGACGTTGTACCAATCCGAGTCGCCCGGCGTCTTTAGCCTGCCCATCGCCTCCCCTGCCAGATCCACCCCAGTGGGATGACCAAAACCGAACCGCTCCATGTATCCATAAAAAGCGGTGGGACCCATTTGGGTGGAGATCCATGCCATACACACATTCAACGAATGTTGCAGGCAACCGACCATGTTCTGTTCTCCCCATGCTTCTTTATCCCAATTTTGGATGGTGAAGCCGCCCACTTGAATCGAGCCGGTATCCACATAGGTAGTTTCAGGTTTGACGAGTCCCATATCCAGCGCGGCCGCCATGGTTAACACCTTCATTACGGAGCCGGGCTCGTATGCGGTTCCGATCGAACGGTTGTATTGGCTGCCGTCGTTATACAGTGAAAAATAATTGGTGTACTTATTCAAATCCATGCGCGGCGTGGTCGACATGGCAAGAATCTCGCCGTTGCGAGGATCCATTACCACGATGGCGCCATTCTGCGCGCCGTATTCGATCAGCGCCTCATCGAGAATGGATTCGACCCTGGCTTGCAAATCGCGGTTCAGGGTCAGGACGAGCGTCGTTCCGTTGGGCACGCGGGGAATCTCTGTGGCTTTGTTGGGGTCGCGCGGCACCCACACCTGCACCGGGTTGCCGGCAAGCAAATCGTTGTATTTTTCCTCGATACCGAAATACCCGCGACCATCGCGGGTGACAAACCCCAGCACATTCGAGGCAAGCGAAGTTTCCGGGTAACTGCGTTGGAAGTGCGGCTTGAAGGCAATGCCCTGCAAGCGGAAATCCTTCGCCGTTTCCAATTGCTTGATCTGCTCTTGCAACGCGGCGACGATGTTCGCGTCCACGTAATCTTGAATAACCACATAAGACCAGGACTCCGGCGATTCAGTCAATTTCTTGAAGACCTCCTCATACGTCAAGCCGAGGTACGTGCCAAGCGTGAACGCCAGCGCATCGGGGTCTTCCATTTCGGACAGGCTCACCCCCACTTCATATACTGTTCGATTTCCCGCCAGCAAGTGACCATTGCGGTCGTAGATCTCGCCGCGCTCCGGGTAAAACATACGGAACTCGCCCGCGTACTGGTCGCCTTGCGAGAGAAAGATCGCCGCCTGTTCACTGTTCTGAATGCGGATCATCTGCACTAGAACGGCCAGCGCGACCAGCCCAAACCCGGCAATGAGCGTCATCGAACGGAGGGCATACTGCCGTCTCATGGCTGTTTTGCCCCTCCAAATTTGATCTGTTCATCGAACCATTCGATCAATGATTGTGTGTATGCCTCAGGGATGATTCGTTCAGGGCTTGTCACATCCTCCGCCGCAAGCAGGATCGATGGCTCCGGGGCAATGAAACCCGAGACAGCCACATACTCCAATTCACCGGGTTTGACAGGACGGTAGCCAAGCGCAAAAGCGCGTTGTTGCATCACGATCGTAGAGGTAAGATCGGCAAGCTGTGTTTCGAGATCGGCGTTGGCGCGTTGCATGCCGGTGATCTCGACACGCAGTTCCTGGATCTCGCGCCCGGTCACCGCCGCGCGGGCGGTCACGCTGAGGTACAGCGCGGCGATCATCGAAGCGACGATGACGAAAAGCAAAAATGCGCCCACGTACTGGCGTTGCACGCGCCAGGGGGCTTGTTTGTAGGCATGGATAATCTGTGTTGCTTGCATAACGACCTTTATATTTGGGCGATTGGTCGGATCATTCTTCACCACTAAGGACACTAAGGTCACGAAGGAAACAACTTGGGGGCTTAATCCTTATCCCCTTGGTGTTCTTCGTGCCCTTCGTGGTAAAAATGAATTTACAGTTTTTCGGCAATGCGAAGTTTTGCACTGCGCGCTCTCGGATTGTTTTTCGTTTCTTCTTCCGATGGCAGAATCGGTTTTCGGTTTACCTCTTTTATCGTCGCCTTGCGTTCCACTTCGTACAATTTTTCGTAAGGCGGATTAATCAGGTCTTTGCTTTGTTCTCTAAAAAAATCTTTGACGATCCGATCTTCCAGCGAGTGGAAGGAGATCACTGCGAGTCTGCCTCCGACGGGGAGGCTGGCTACGGCTTGCGGAAGCGTTTTCGCCACTGACGCCAACTCGTCGTTCACCGCGATCCTCAGCGCTTGGAAGGTCCGCGTGGCGGGGTGGACAGTCCTGAGCCTGCCGAAGGACCCTCGACGGGGGGAAACTGCCTCAATGACTGCGACCAGCTCGCCCGTCGTATGAAGCGGCCTGGCTTTCACGATGGCTCGCGCGAGTTTGCGAGAGTCGCGTTCTTCGCCGAATTCGTACAGCACATCCGCAAGTTCGCTCTCGGAATAAGCGTTGACAATATCTGCCGCAGTCTGCAACGCGCTGGGACCAAATCGCATGTCGAGCGGAGCGTCGTGTTGAAACGAGAAGCCGCGCTCGGGCGTATCGAATTGCATGGATGATGCGCCGAGGTCGAGGACGATTCCGTCAACCGATTCCCAATGAAGGGTTTTCAGTTGCGCGGAGAGAGTCGCGTAGGAGGCTTGCGCCAGATGGATGCGATGTTCGTAAGGAGCCAAGGTCTCACGAGCGATCGCCAACGCCTGCGGGTCTACATCGAGACCGAGCAGGCGCCCATCTGGCGCAGACGCCTCCAAAATTCCGCGAGCGTGACCGCCCGCGCCGAGTGTCCCATCCACATAGCGCCCTCCGCGACGAGGTTGCAACGCGTGTATAATCTCTTTGTAAAGTACAGGTTTATGCGGTGTGTTCATCGTAGTAGCGACTTTAGTCGCTGATGACGACTGAAGTCGTCACTACGACTCGCTTTTCTTTGAAAGATCAAGTGTGGAGAAACGTTGCGCGTTCGCTTCCACATCCTGCAGTTTATCCATCTGCGATTTCCAATCGGCAGGAGTCCACACTTCGAAGTAATCGCCCTGCCCCGCCACCGTGAGTTCGCCGCTTGCAATGCCGAGGAACTCGCGCAGGTTTTGCGGAACGAGGATGCGCCCGACTTTGTCCACTTCCACTGGGTACGCGTTCGAGAGGATGAGTCGGCGCAACATGCGGGCAGAGGCGTCTGCCATGTTCATGTTGTTGATGCGTTCGTACACTTCTTTGAAGTACCCATCGGTCATCACCATCAGGCATTTGTCGAAACCTTGGGTGATGAACGCTCCAGCCGCCAGCAAGTCACGATAGCGCGCGGGAATCATCAGGCGCCCTTTGTCATCGAGATTGTGCTGGAACTGGCTAAGGAACATTTGTGCTATTTATCCTTTAACTGGTGAACGCCGGGGATGCCGGCGTTCCTACCATTTTGTACCACTTTTTCCCACATTATACGCCGTTTGAGGGAAAAATCAAGGTTTTGTAACTTGTTTGGGAAGTCCCTCTGTTGTCCTATTGGAGAGACTGGAGATTAGAGACTGTCGTGGATCGCGAAAGAGGATTGGAGAATTAGAGAATTGACGAATTCATTTACGTTGATGAATTGGTTTGCCGTATCGCGACATTCATGTCGCTCTTGCCGTAGAGCAACCTCAAAAGCGAGACTCGACGCAGTCACACATTACAGCCTCTACCGGATACGATGATCTGATAATTTGCAATTGGAGAATTGGTGAATTCATTTACATTGCTTGAAACCACGAGATGGAAGGACTACGCCCTGCTCGATAGCGGCGATGGGTTGAAGTTGGAACGCTTCGGCAAGTATGTTTTTGCGCGACCCGAGTCGCAAGCGATGTGGAAGCGCGCGTTGATCTCCGAGTGGAAGAACGCGGACGCGGTTTTTATTTCTACGGGCGAGGAAAGCGGCGGGCATTGGGATGTGAAGAGGAAAATCGAGGAGAGGTGGGAGATGAAATATGATTTTTCCCTCACCCCTAACCCCTCTCCCACAGGGAGAGGGGGACTCTTGCGCTTTTGGGCGATGACGACTCCTGGTCGGCATCTCGGCGTTTTTCCTGAAGTCGCGTCGCATTGGGATTGGTCTAGCGAATTGATTAGCCACAGAGTTCACGGAGAAAAAAGGGAAACGAGCGTTTTAAATTTATTCGGCTACACAGGCTTGGCGACTCTCGCCGCTGCTTCGGCTGGAGCGAAAGTGACCCACGTGGACGCTTCAAAAAAATCCGTGAGTTGGGCGCGTGAGAATCAGGAGTTATCGGGGTTGAGCGACGCGCCCATCCGCTGGATCGTGGATGACGCGTTGAAGTTCGTGCAAAGAGAATCTCGGCGTGGAGTAAAGTATGATGGAATTATTCTTGACCCGCCGAAATTCGGGCGCGGACCGAAAGGCGAAGTGTGGGAAGTGTACAAGTCCCTGCCGAATCTGTTGGAAGCGTGTCGCGCGTGCTTGAGCGATAACCCCTTATTTGTTGTGACAACGATTTACGCAGTGCGCGCGTCGGCGGTCCACGTGGCGCAAGCCATGGACGATATGATGAAAGGCTTTGGGGGTAAAATCGAAATGGGAGAATTGGTTACGCGCGAACAAAGTGCGGGGAGGTTGTTGTCACAGGCGGTGTATGCGAGATGGCAGACCAGCTAACACACATTGAGTAACTCAAAATGAGGAAATTTTTTTGGAATTTCGTTCTTTTATCAGTTCTAGTGCAACTATTCTTCAGTTGCACTAGAACTACCACCCAACAACCAATAAAGATTCTTTCTACCGCAGTCGGCGAGAACGAGAGTCAGAAGCCATTACCATCGCTGCAAACCCCAACGCAAACTCCGTCAACAAAATATTCAACCACAACTTCAACATCCAACGCGGGAAATTCTATCCTAATATCATATGAGCAAGATGCCAACGATAGCATTGATCGATACACAGCATGTTTAGCAGGGCTAGACACCTTCAGCTTCATTCTTTATGAGAATGGACGCGTGATTCTGTTTGATGAGTCAAAGTTTGTGGAAACGATGATACCTCAAACGGAAATCGAGAAACTGTTAGCAGCTATTGAATCCACAGGTTTTTTCCTAATTAACGGTGGTGGTGACGAATTCATAAGTATCCCACCTACACCATTCTTTGTAGGCGAATCCATGCAAATAGTTACAGTAAAAGGGAAAAAATTTGTTATCACGGCAAGGGAATATCAGTATCTAGTTGAGCCAATCAAAGAAACAATTCAAATTGTAAGGCAATACAAACCGCCAGGATCAACTCCCTATCTCCCAGACAAGTTATACATATGGGTGTATCCGATTCAAGACACCGCCCTCACAAATTATGATCCCGCTCCCACGCCGCCAACATTAGAGTGGTCATACGAATCAATCCCATTGGACACACTCGTTTTTACGTCAAACGAGCCTTCAAAGATTATCTCAGACAAATATCTTCAATTTGTTCTACAAGAATTCAAAACCGTTCCTGCATATAGGATGGTGAAGCAAAATGGGCAACATTACCTTATTATGACATGTCCAGCATTTGAATAACTCCTTTTTTTCCTAAAATCCTTTCAATAAAATAACTCTATTTCGCGATCGAATTTTTGCGACTCTCCAACATCCTCAACCACTCTAATGGTTTCTCCCACCTCACGCGCGGATTGACGTTGAACAAGTTATCGGGGCGATCCCATTTCGGTCCCGGCGGACCCGACTCGTCGCTCAACGCGCTTTTCACTCCCCATAGTCCTTTGTAATTGACCCAATCGGGTTCGGGGTTTAGCACCACACGCCGCCATTCTTTCATCGAAGGGCGAGTCGCTTTACGGTCCGACATGACGCGCTTGAGGTAGCTGGTGGATTTGAGGACAGGCTCGCTTAAATTTTCGCCCTGGTAGCCGATGCGGAATCCGTCTCCCGAAGCGATCTCCATTGGCAGACTCACAACATAATGATCCGTTTCGTCGCGCATATAGATGAAGGCATCTTCCGCAAGGAAGTTGGTGCGGCTGGCGGTGAGCTCCTTGAGCGCGATCTGACGCGCCTTTTGGCTGGGGTTGAAAAAAAGGAAGAGGTAGTGGATCAAGCCGTCTATCCAATAAAGGAAGCGTTGCACTCGTCCCGCTTCGTAGAGATTCGGCGAGCGGATGATCTCGGGCTTGCTGTAGTTGGCGTGCGATCCCAGCGCCGCGTAGACGACGGGATGAGTCGTGTTCGCGCCATTTTTATCTTTCGCCTTGATAACCTTCTCCCACGATGCAATATTGCCCGCGCCGTGTTGCGAAAACAAAACGGCATACGGAGAATCGTTCTTGAGATACACCGCCGTCATCTCCCAATCGCCTTCGTGATGATTCATTCCGTTTGCGGCGAGACGCCAATCGTTGAACGCGTAGAAAAAATGATATTGCAGGATCGTCCAGTTGTTCCCCTCTGCATCTTGTTCGCGGATGACGCGCCCGTAATAGACAGGCTGTGAATCTTTTTCTAGAATCTTTGCATATTCATAATACGATTTGCGCGCGATGGTCTCGGTGGCGAGCGAGAGCATATCCATGATGAGACCGGGGCCCTCGGGGATAATATGATCAAAGATGAATTTCATCACGCGGATGGAAAGATAGAAAAGTAGAATCAAATAGACGAGCAGAAGGATGAGATATTCGACAGCGCCGCTCATGTATTCGCTGGGACGCAGAAAAAACCAGATCGGCGCGATCATCAGCGCGGTAAAGGTCAACACGGCGAACGCGGCGGGGATGATCCGCAGTCGAATCGTGGAGGCGAGCATGAAGAGGATCAACGCGGCGATCAGCGCGAGCGTGAGCGCGATCTCCACGCCTGCCCAGCCGAAAAAATAATATCCCGCGCCCACTGCGAGAGCGGATAAGACTCCCAGCCACACCCACGCATCCGAGTCGTACAGCGGCTCATTGATGAACCGCAAGAAATATTGTCCGCCTTCGAGTTTGCCGATAAACGTCGCAAGCGGTTCATTTAAATGAAAGAGCAAGCCCGCCGCGCCGAGCGGTCCGCTGGGCAGGATGAGGCATCGTTCCAAATAAGGCTCCACCGCCATCGGGAAGAAGCGCTCGCTCTTGGCGAAACGCAGAACAGGCTCATATTGTTCGAGGAGGTCGTGGTCGTTCATTTTGAGCAGGCTCTCGGCGCAGGGCAGATGTAAAAAACGCCGCCGGTGACGGCGGCTTGAGCGATCTATTATTGAAAATATTGCAACGCCAGACGCAAACGATCTTCGGGATTCTTGCTCGCATCTTTGGGGATGGATTGAATGGCAGACTGCGCCTCGACAACGGAATAGCCTAGCGCGGTCAGCGCGGCGAGGACTTCGGAATCCGCGTCGGACATCAGGGCGACCTGCTTCAAGCCATCGAGCGGTTTCAACTTGTCTTTAAGATGAAGAGCCATCTTCTGCGCGGTCTTTTTGCCCACCCCCGGCACGCGACTCAACAACTCCGCTTCATCGGCGAAGATCGCGCGTTGAATGGCGTCGAGCGTCATCGTTGACAACACGGACAGCGCCACTTTGGGACCGACGCCATCCACGCCGAGGAGCATGTTGAATAAGTCGCGGTCGGCTTGCGATTCGAATCCGTACAACGTCAGCGCGTCTTCGCGGACGACGAGATGTGTGAACAAGAACGCCGCCTCGCCCGTCTTGACGCGCATCCGTAGCGGCGTAGGGACGAACACGCGCAACCCCACGCCTCCCACCTCGACGATGAGGGAGGTCTCTTCGATTTGCGCAATTTCTCCGCGGAGGGTTGAGATCATATTTGTATTTTACCGTAAACAGTAGGGGCAGACGGCCGTCTGCCCCTACGATTAATATCTCTTCGTATTCAAATGCGTGATGGCGACCGCCAGCGCGTCGGCGGCGTCGTCGGGTTTGGGGATGGAGTCGAGTTGCAATAACGCGCGCACCATTTCCTGCACTTGTCGCTTTTCAGCGGAGCCATAGCCCGCCACCGCGTTTTTTACTTCTTTAGGGGTGTATTCAAAAATTTCGATCCCCGCTTGTTCGAGCGCGAGCAAGACAACTCCGCGCGCCTGACCGACGGCGATGCCGGTGGTCACGTTACGCGCGAAGAATAATTTTTCAACAGCGGATGTATCGGGCTTGTGTTGTTTGAGGAGTTTTCGCAGATCGGTGTAGAGCATCTCCAGCCGCGCGGACGGGGTTGCATCCTTTGGGGTGGAGATAATGCCGAAGGAAACTGCGACCAGTTCGCCGTCGGGCATGAGGCGCACGAGTCCGTATCCTGTGGTGGCGGTGCCGGGATCAATTCCGATGGCGAGGGTCATCACAAAAGTAACGCCGACTTAAGTCGGCGCTACAAAAATTAAGCCGCCTCAAGAGCCGCTAGCGCTTCATCTGAAATTTTGACGTTGTGGAAAACGTCCTGCACGTCGTCGAGCTCTTCGATGGTCTCGACCATTTTCATGAACTTCAACGTGGCTTCCACATCGAGTTCAACTTCTTGTTTGGCGACCATGCGCAAGCCCGATTCGTCCGGCGTGACTTTGGCTTGATGCAATGCGTCGGCGATGGTTTTGAACGATTCGACCGGCGCGTAAATTTCGAGCGTGTCGCCGCCGTCAATCACATCGTCCGCGCCCGCGTTGACGCCCAACTCGAAGGCTTTATCAAACGATAACTCGCTCGAAGGAAATGCAAAATACGCTTTGCGATCGAATTGCCAGCCGACCGCGCCGGGCTCCGCCATGTTGCCGCCCGATTTGCTAAAGGCATGGCGCATATCTGGCACTGTGCGGTTGCGATTATCGGTGACGCATGTGACCATCAACGCCGAACCATGCGGACCATAGCCTTCGAAGGTGATCTCTTCAAATACGGCTCCGTCTTTGTCTTCGCCCGAACCTTTTTTAATGGCGCGTTCGATATTATCTTTTGGCATGTTTTCAGCGCGGGCTTTATCCACTGCAAGTCTGAGGCGGAAGTTGGAATCGGGATCGCCGCCTTCGCGCGCCGCAATGGAAATTTCTCTGGCGAGCCGCGTAAAAATCGCGCCGCGTTTCGCGTCTGCTGCGCCTTTTTTGCGCTTGATGGTGGACCACTTGGAATGACCGGACATATCTCGTCTTGCTCCTTGCTGTTTTAACCCACTGTTCAGTGGAAAATTTGTATGTTCAAAATTATATCATACGGGTTTGAACGGCTTTTTGGCGTCTTAAGAAGCGCCTTGCCTGTGCCGATGATAAAGAAAATCATTCACAAGATGAATCATGACGGCGCAAATTTCTCAGGCAAAGGCAACGTGAACGTTGCCGCACATTTCGATTCGGTTACTTTTCCAAGAACGCAGTATGCACGGCGTCTAGCGATTGCAACGCGGTGAGGTTGCGCCAAGGCCAGGCGTTTTCCATGCGCTTGGGGTCGTCGAAAAAATTGCGGGCAAACGTGAGATGGAAACGGTCGTCGCTCAGTCCTTGATCGGGCAGGGGTTGAACCGCCGCCCAATAATTCCACAAGGGAATCTCGTATTCGTAGGCAAGTTGCGCGATGGCGTTGTTGATGGCGTGATCGCCTTCGAGGTTATCGGCTTTGGTGGCGATGATCGGCACCGCGCCGAACTCGATGATACGATCCAATACTTTGCGCATGTACTTGTCGTATTCCTCGGCGGGTTTTTGCGACCACCATGTTTCCATACTTACAAAGACGATGGACGGTTTCCACGTTCGCAATTCGCAATCGAGCGGCGACTCGCCCGCGTTGCACGATTTCGGGTCGGCGCGCAACGGCGAAATGACCGCCGCGGCGTTGAAGCCTCCCTTCACCGCCAGGCTCACGCGCGAGAACGAACCCTGGTAATAATCGATCGTCGGCTGGAGGTAGGCATATTCGCTCCCGAGCCTATAGTCGTTTGGGTGATCGAACGCGGAGAGAAAATACGACGAGACATTCTGACAATCGCCGATGATGGCAAAGCGAGCGGGATCGTTGCCGTTTTCGATACCGCGTTGATAGACTGCGCGCATCGCATCGCTGACTCCCATTGGGACGACCGGCATATCCATGAACGCGTCTTTCTCCAGGGGAGGCTTGGGCGTGGCAGTGGAGGCGGGAATCGCCGGGGAGGCGGTAACAGCCGCCAATGTGGGAGCAACCTCACTGGCGGATTGAAGCGGGGCATGCGTCGCGGTGACACTTTCAGCGGGAGTCCCCCTACCCGACGAACATGCGGCGAGGAGCGAAGTCAATAACAGTGTAAAAAATAGTTTTTGTTTCATTGATTCCTATTTGCAAAAATTTTGAATGGATGCGCCGACCTTTTCGGCAAGCATCGATTCGCCAAAGGGCGTGAGGTGCACGCCGCTGTTGGTGAACTCGGTCATCGGCACGAGGTCCCACAGATCGACGTAAAGATAACCTTGCGCGGCGGCATGTTCGGCGAGCGTGGCGCGGTACTCGTCGAACGCCCAACGCGGATAGAAAAAATTATAGCGGATGTCTGAGTTGACGCCGTTACTGATGAGGATCGGCTCATTGACGAGGATGGTTGGTACGCTGGCGGCGTTCATGCCGGCGTCGAGGATTTCGAACGAAAGTTTACCCTGCAACGTTTCAGCGGGTTTGATGCCGTGGAATTCATTATCCTTTTCATAATCGAGTTGCGCAGGTTCGTACGATTCGGGGTAGAACTGATCCACGCCAGTAGACGCCCACATCGCGCCATACAGTTGCAGGCGGATGAGATCTGCAATTTCTTTTCGTCGACCGATGAGCGTTTGATCCCACACAGTGGGATGGTTCAGCGCCGGGTCGTTGGGGTCGAGAGGCAATTGGTATTTGGTAATTAATTCTTTCACGCGTTCGGGGCTGTTGGCAACGAGAGGCGCGGCGAGTTGTTTATCTTGCGGGAACGATTCCAACGTGGTGAGCCAGACGACCAGGTCGGGTTGGTATCGCAATGCCTCGTCGAGGATCATCAACTCTTGTAGGAGCGAGATGTACGGGTAGCCAAGATTGTAGGCGTGGACGGTTTTTCCGCATGCGGAAATATATTGCGAGTTCAATTGCCCCGCGAGGTTTTGTTCGGGCGTGAGCAGCGTGCCCCACACGGATGAGTCGCCGATGAGGAGCACGCGGAATTCATCGTCCGCTTTGGGGGAGCCGACCAACACATGCGATGCAAACATGGCGTCGAGATCGAAGAGGCTGAGGTTGTAGCCGCGCTGATTCTCGCCAAAGGGAAAACGCTCGCGCCCGGGGAAGATGTTGTTGTAAAGCGTGAGTTTGCCGAGGGAGAATCCATCCAGAAGAATGAATGCGAAGTTGAGCAACACGAAGAGCAGGGTCGCTTTGAGGAGGAGAGGGAGGAGGCGAACGGGAGTTTGAGAATTCATACTATCTGTCAGGCGGCGATGGACGAGCCATGGTCTATCGTCCATGGTCGTTAGTGAATGCCGAATAGCTTCATCAACACCTCAAATGATAACGCGGGGGCGCTCAGCGCAAAGAAGACCCAACCCAGCGCCACGAAATGAAAGGTGAGCAACACGCCGCCGATATGCAAGGCTGTCTGTATGCGCGGATTTGTAACCGCAATACGAGCCTTTGCGAAATCGCTCCAGCGGTTTTGGAGGAAGAGTCCGAGTCCGTGCCAGGCGCCCCAGAAGATGAAGTTAATAGTAACGCCGTGCCATAAGCCGATGATGAGCATGGTGGCAAGTTGACCGGCAAGAAGCATCGTCCACGCGGGTAGGGATTTGTAGCCGCGAATCCAGCGGTTGAAGGGGTTGAAAAAGTAGGCGCGAATCCATTGCGTTAGGGTGATGTGCCACGAGTTCCAAAATTGCGCGAGGTTGGGTTTGGTATACGGCGAGGTGAAGTTTTCAGGGAGTTTGACGCCCACGAGACGCGCAACGCCAATGGCAATATCGGTGTAGCCGCTGAAATCGAAGTAGATTTGGAAGGCATAAGCGTAGAGGTGAAACCACATCCAGCCTGGTGTGTGAACTTGCGCCGCGAGCGAGTCGTTGAGCGCCACCAATGCCAGCGTGTCGGCGATGACGAATTTTTTGAACAAGCCGACGACGATACGTTGACCCGCCAATAAAGTTTCATCTTGCGTGAGACGAAATTCGGCGCGCAGGTCTCCGGCGAACCGTTCGGCGCGGTCGATGGGGCCGGCGGATAGCGACGGGAAGAAAACAACATACGTGGCGAATTCAGGCAGTGATAGTTCGGGCAGGCGTCCCGTTTGTTTATCTCGCAAAACATGGATGAGACGGAAGGAAATGTATGAAAACCCGAGCCAGCGCAAGTCCAACGCGGAGGCAGTGTCGAGGGGGCGGTTGGTCAATGAGCGGAAGAAGACGCTAAGTTGGAGCGAGAGATTCGGAGATTTGAGAATTAGGAGGATTGCGACAAGCAGGATGATGACAAGAATTAAAGTGAAAGCAAAACGGCGCGAGAGGACTGTGGATGCCGCAATGGCAAATGTTGCAAGCGCAAAAAAACCAATGACGACGATTAATCTTGGAGGAGTGGTTGAGGTGAGGGTCGGGTCTGGGAAAATGTAACGCGTGAGGTCGACGAGAGCGACTATGCCAATGATGACAGCCAGCCCGATGATATTTTGGCGAGACTTCCACGCGCCGGCAGTGGAGGTGATGAACCAAACGATGACGACGAGGAAAATGGAAAGCGAGGGAATCCAAAAGTCAAAGGAACGGAGCGGAATGGCAGGCTGAAACCAAAAGAGGGCGAGCGCGCTGAAGGCGAGGAGAAAAACTCCACGCGCCGCGCCGCGCATCCACAGGCCGACCAGCAACGCGGTCAGGATCGAAGCGCCGATCTGATTCAGTCCCATAAAGAAAAAGCGTCCCGCAAGTTTAATGGTTGGAGCATACTCGAGATCGCAACCTGCGAGACTTGCTCGAGCCTATTGCTTGCCGCAAACCAGCCACTCGCCGCTTTCTTCCACGACTTGATAGGTGACGAGCGCAAGGTCAAGGTTCTGGTCTTCGTTGTTGTAGGTGAGGACGATACTGCCGGCGCAATCTACGAGGGCGAAGTTGCCTTCGGTTCCCGTTTGCGAACATGCCACGTTCTCGAGCCGCGCGTTGACCGCTTGCAGTGAGTCGAGTTCGATCAGCGCGTCCTCCTCCCAATCGCCGCAGACGAGCGTGGGAAGACGAGCCGCATCTTTGGCGACGAGCGCGTTCAGATACTCTTCAACCGCTTTCGCGGGCGCGTCGGATGCGGACGAAGCGCAAGCAGTGAGCAGGATGTTGGCAAGCAACAGAATGAATAAAACTTTTCGCACGAGATCTCCTTTGGAATTTGTGGCGGGATTATAAAACAGGAGGGTTGAATGATGAAGGATGAATGATGAAAAGACGATGAGTAAGCGGAAAAAGCGAACAATGTCGGTAGAGAATGAAGTTCAGCCCCGAAAAAAGTAGATGATGGAAATGACAACGCCGATGAGGATGACCATCCACTTCAACACGGAAGGTTTGACGCGACCAGCCAGCCTGCCGCCGATCATCCCGCCCAGCAACGCTCCGACCGCCATGACAATTGCCACAGTCCATACGACTTTTCCCGAAAACAGGAAGAAGACCGCCGCCGCCACATTGACAATGAACGACACCGCCTGCTTCAACGCATTCAACCGCGTGAGTGAATCGTTGACGGTCAATCCCAGCGCGGAAAGGAGCATCACGCCCAACCCCGCGCCGAAATACCCGCCGTAGATCGAAGCCAACCCAACCGGGAGCCATGTGAACGATTCAAGCGAATGATGCGATTCTCCCAGTCGACGCGTAAGCCATGCCCGGATCGGATCCTGCGCGGCAAGCAAGCCCGATGCCAGCAGGATCAAAAAGGGAACGAGGTCGCTGAACAACTTTTCTCCCGTTTGCAAAAGGAGATATCCGCCCAGCACGCCGCCGACGATGCTCGCAGGGACGATCAGCCGCAACCGTTTTTCCTGTCCGCGCAGATCGTTGCGCTGGGCGAGAGTCCCGCCGAGGTAACCGGGGCAAAGCGCGACGGTGTTCGTCACACTCGCGGTGACCGGAGGGATTCCTAAAAAGACAAGCATGGGAAACGTGATCAGCGTCCCGCCGCCGGCAAGGGCGTTGACCGCGCCGGCGCCTATCGCGGCAAGGAAGGCGAGGAGGAGCATAAAGTTGAGTATAGCATTGGCGGGGCAATCGCATTAGAAAACCCTTCAAGAGCATAGTCCGCTCATCTGCGCGAGTGTGCGCTGCCCTCGCGGGAAAATTCGCGCAGATTTGTGAAGATCAGCGAATAAAAATCCGGCTCTCCCCTCATTAACAGGAACGAGCCTTAACACAGAGGGAGAAAAGAGTCTTGATTTCCGGGTTTTCCTTTGTGGCCATCGTGTCACTTCGTCAGGCTCAGTGTAAGCCTTTGTGTTTGCAAAGCGTTGTCACATTAAAAACGGTAGAGCCAAAAATCCAAAGGCGATTGCCCAACCTCCAGCCCTTGCATTTGCCCATCAAAACTGCTATAGATGGACAGATCAAGGAGATGATTGTGTCCACCTCTCAGCCGCCATCGTATCAAACCTATTTCATCGACCTGCCCCTCTCGCGCCTGCACGTGTTAGAAGTGGGCGAAGGCGAACCGCTCATCATGGTGCCCGCCACTATTTCAGAATGGGAAGACTGGCTCACCCTCGTCCAGTTCATGGGACAATGGTTCAAAGTATATTTTTTTGAACTCCCCGGGCACGCGCAATCCTCGCCGTTCAAAGGCTCGTTTTCCAGCGCGCGGGTCGCCGAACTTGTGGAGCAACTCGCCGACAAACTCGGATACGATCGCTTCAACCTGATGGGTTTTTCATTCGGTGGCATCCTCGCCATGTGCGCCTTCAAACGCCTCTCCGCGCGCATCGACCGTTTGATCCTCATCGCCCCCTGCCTCGGGTGGAAGGCGCTTCCCTATTCCAAAACGCGGTTGACCATGTTGTATCACGTCATCCAGCAGTTCAAACGGCGTTGGTTACAGACCCTCTTTGTGAAGTTCGCGCGCAACCCCCGCACGCTCTCGATCGCCATTACGTTTGTGCGCGCCATCGGCAAACTTGAGGATACAATTCCGCTGAAGCGAAAACTTCCGCGCACCACCACCACCACATTCGACATTCTCTCCTCGCAGATCACCGAAATTTTAACGATGGAGTTCGACCCGCCTTCGGAAAAACACAAAACGCCCTGTTATTTCGCCATGTCCATTTACGATCCGCTCTTGCGCTTTGATACCACGCTAAACATTGCTGAAACTCATTTTGCAGATATGAACGTCGTGAGGCTCACCTATCCCTTCCACCAGCCGCCGCGTCCCTTTACTTTCGAGGAGTTGAACGAAGGATTCTATGGGACGGTCAACGCGTTCATGCGGGCGCACACATAATTCAAACCATGTCGTTACAAAAAGTCATTCTTTACTCGTCGATCGTTTTATCGCTGATCCTGTTATGGGTCTATCGCCTGCCCATCATGCAATCTCTGCGCTGGTTTAGCAATTTAGACGCGGTGATCGAATCGATTCGCGGATATGGCTATTGGGGACCCGCCGTACTGTTCCTGCTTTTCATCCTCCAGGCGTTTATCGCCTTCATCCCCGGTCAGGCATTGATGATCGCCAGCGGATACATCTACGGCTTCATCGGCGGCATCCTCATCACATGGACCAGCCTCGTGCTGGGCGGGCAGATCGCATTCTGGCTCTCCCGCAAGTTTGGGCGTCCATTCGCCGAAAAGTGGATCGCCCCCGCCACCCTCGATCGCTGGGATAAAAGCGCGGCAGGTCAGGGTGTGGCGTTTTACGTGATCACGCTGGTGATGCCGTTAATCCCAAATGACGCAATGTGTTACGTGGCGGGTCTTGGCAGTATGGAGCCGCGCCGCTTCCTACTGGCAAACATGCTGGGGCGCGGTATCGCCAGTATCCTCACGGTTACTGTCGGCGCGTACGTCAACCAGATTCCCGCGCTGATCTGGGTCTTCCTCGTCGGGTTTGTCGTTTTAGGAGTGGCAGGCTGGTTCGTGGCGCGACGCTACCAAAGGGCAAACCAGCCGTAAGTGAAGTATTGAACCGAGTCCGCTATGAGAATCGCGTACATCACCCAATCCTACCCGCCCATGATCAGCGGCGCTTCGATCGTCGTCGAACAACTTGCCCAAGATATGGCGGCACACGGTCATCAGGTGCTGGTGATTGCGGCAAGCGATAAAAATCATCCCTACATTTCCACCAAAAAAAATCT
The DNA here is from genome assembly GCA_016789025.1 of Anaerolineales bacterium. Lineage (GTDB taxonomy): Bacteria > Chloroflexota > Anaerolineae > Anaerolineales > Villigracilaceae > Defluviilinea. The sequence continues at coordinate 66,903 of JAEURC010000069.1, read as the reverse complement.
GACCATCCAACGGCTAAGGTCAATGTACCACCCCTTGCGAGTGGGTCAACGATTCCTCGTGTATCCGCGCGCCTCCATTTTAAAAGCGCTCGAAAAATTTCAACCGGATATTATTCACTCTCACGAGCCTATTCTTTGCTGGGTTGGTTTTGAATACGCACAGCGGCGCCACATCCCAACCACGTTCACTGTTCACATGCTTCCATGGTATGTAACCGCCGTGTTCACCGACCGGGGCGGGCTGGACAAAGCCGTGGAAAAAGCGGGTTGGAAATATCTGGATATCCTCGCGCGCAAATCCACTTCGGTCATCACCACCACCAAAACCGTGACCGATATCGTGACCGGCGCCATGGGCATCGACTCGGAGACCATCCCATGCGGGATCGACACGCGCCTGTTTCACCCGCCTCTTTCCGACGGGGAAACTGCCTCCACCAGGCGCAGGCTGAATCTACCCCTCGACGTTCCCATCATCCTGCACGTGGGGCGGCTCGATCCTGAAAAAATGGTTGAACGCGTCATCCACGCCGCGGCGGAAGTGATGAAATCATCGCCCGCGCATTTGCTGATCGTGGGAGATGGAAAAGAAAAAGAAAAACTTGTCAGCCTCGCCAAGGCGTTGGAGATACAAGCCCGGGTTCACTTTACCGGTTACATGTCAATGAACGACGGTTTGCCCGATGTTTATCGCCTTGCGAACGTATTCGTGATGGCGTCTGAAGTCGAATCGCAGGGGCTGGTGCTCCTCGAAGCCGCCGCAAGCGGACTGCCCCTCGCCGCATTCGAAGCCACATCCATCCCTGAAGTGGTGCATCACGGCGAAAATGGCTATCTGGTTAAACCCGGTGACGCGCGCGCCATGGCAGAGGCAATCGCGCAAATCATCGAAGCGCCCGCGCTGGCAAAACAAATGGGCGAGGAGAGCCGCCGTCTCGCCGAAAACTACGACCATGAGCGCGTGCAACTTCTACATGAACAGTATTATAGGAAATTGATCAAGCAACAGGAGTTGGAAAAACGCGAAAAACCATCTTCATGGAAGCGAGTCAAAGCGTGGATGGGCTTTGAAAAATGATCTCATAAGGGACGCCGCGGAGTTCCCATTGCCGCCCATTGGTTTCGACAATTGCCTCAATCGGCAATAGTTCTGCTGGCACGCCCGATTTGGGATACCAGATACGATCCTTGACCGGCAGGATAAATAATCCATTATCATCGCCAACGGGGGTAAAACTTTCATACGGTTCTTGATGAAAAACGGATAATCCCAGCGTTGCGCAGAGTTCATCCGCCAACCCAATCACATCCTCCGATGGCAAGCCGATCTCACTGACATTCATAATGTGACGGCTGTCAAATTCGCCCTCGACCGGATTCTTCAACTCACGCCGGGCGATAAATTCAAGCACATTCCCCGCTGCGTCTTTGAAGTAAACCGAGTGCGAATTCCAATTCGACGAATCGAAATCATCCCTTCCGTTTTCATCGCATAACAAGGGAACGCGACTGGCAATCCAAGCTTTTGCCGCGAGGAGTTGATTCGCAGGGATATTGAACGCGAAGTGATACGCGCCATCGAAATCGGGTGCCGCGTTCACAAACGTCAGGATTGTTTCGCCCGCCCGCACTTCCAATATTTCGGTTGCCAATGTTACCGGCAATTCAAGAACATTGGAATAAAAATCCGCTTGCGCGCGCAAGTCTTTTGCTTGAAGTTCAAGCCGCAAAATTTTCATCCTTCATTCTCACTTACGCAATGCACAGCGCGGACTACGCAACTACTCGACTATCCAACCACAAAACTACCCCTCCCTCAACCACCGCTTCACCGCCTCGTGCGGATGTTCATACTTCGCCATCGCATCCAACAATTTTACGGGATCAGAGTCGCATGAGATCGAATTGCGATGTTCATTAAAAATGAAGCCTTCCTCCACGGCATAATCCATGGCGGCGAGCAAGGGCGCATAATAATTTCTCACGTTCAACAACCCTACAGGTTTTTGGTGCGCGCCAGTCTGCGCCCAGGTGATAGTTTCGAACAATTCGTCGAAGGTGCCGAAACCGCCGGGCATGGCAATGTATCCATCGGCAAGTTCGTGCATGCGAGCTTTACGCCCGTGCATATCAGGTGGAACATCCATACGGGTCAATCCGTCATGTGCAAGAGCCGGGTTGTTCATCGAAGGGATGATAACGCCGACCACTTCCCCACCGGCAGAGAGCGCGCCATCGGCTACCGCGCCCATCAGGCCAGTTTTGCCACCGCCGAAGACCAGGCGAATCCCTTTATTGGCTAGGAGAATGCCGAGGGAATGCGCCGCAGTAAAATAGTCGGAATGAACCGCATCTGAAGATCCGCAGAAGACACAAATTGATTGCATAAGATCATCCTTTATCTCTGGCTAGAAATTTCAACCTTGCAATGAATTGTATCAGTGTTGTAAACAAACTCTAATCTTTTTCCTACAACGACTCGTTAGGCTTTTTGGTAGAATACATCCACGTTCAGGAGAAAAAATCATGGCTGGAATGGAGCGATTTACACAGCGAGCAAGACGGGTTTTGAGCCTGGCACATCAAGAGGCTGAGCAATCCCGCAACAATAATATCGGCACAGAGCATTTATTGTTAGGTTTAATGGATGAAGAGGGCGGAGTTGCCGGGCGCGTCCTGCGCGAACTCGGCATGACGTCCGATCGCGTGCGCGAAGTGATTCGCCGCGTTTCCTCCGGTTCGGTTGGGTTTGACCCCAGCCGCGTGGAACTCGCGGGCGACACGCAGCAAGTCCTCGAACTTGCCGTGGATGAAGCGCGCCGACTCGGTCATCATTACATCGGCACAGAACATATTTTGCTTGGGCTAGTCCGCGTGGATGGCGCCGCGCTGGAAGTGTTGCGCCGACTCGGCGTGACGCCGGATCAGATCCGCCGGCAGACTCGCCGCGTGCTGAACGAATCCGCTTCTGCCTCACCGACGCCCGCCGGCGCGGGACCCGCGCGAGGCGCGCAACCTAATCAGAAAACTCCTCTCATTGATCAACTTGCAAGCGATTTGACGACCAAAGCCGAAGAGAAAAAACTCGACCCGGTCATCGGTCGTCAAATGGAGATCGAGCGCGTCATTCAAATTTTGGCGCGGCGCACGAAGAACAATCCCGCGTTGATCGGCGAGCCGGGCGTGGGTAAAACCGCCATCGTCGAGGGACTCGCTCAACGAATCGTTGACGGCGATGTTCCCGCCCCATTGATGAACAAACGCTTGCTGCAACTCGATGTCGGCTCGCTTGTGGCTGGCACGATGTATCGCGGTCAGTTCGAGGAACGACTCAAACGCGTGATCGACGAGTTGAAGCAATCTGGAGCAATTCTTTTTATTGATGAAGTTCACATGCTCGTCGGCGCAGGAGCCGCTGGCTCCTCGGTAGACGCGGCGAACATCCTCAAGCCCGCGTTATCGCGCGGCGAGTTGCAAGTGATCGGCGCGACCACGATGGACGAATATCGCAAACACATCGAATCGGACGCCGCGCTCGAACGCCGATTCCAACCCATCCAAGTGGACGAGCCTTCCGAGGAAGAGACAATCCAAATCCTGAAAGGGATTCGTTCCGCTTATGAGGAACATCATCACCTTGTGATATCTGATGAAGCGCTTGAAGCTGCCGCGCATTTATCCACTCGCTATGTGACCGAACGCTTCCTCCCCGACAAAGCGATAGACCTGATCGACGAATCATCGTCTCGCGTGCGCATGTATAAGAGTCCCGCCGCGAAACATGCCAAGGATTTATTCAGCCAATTAAGGCAAGCCCGCCAGAACCGCTCGCTCGCGCAAGAAGAAGGCAACAACGAAGACATCATCGAATGGCAGGAGCGCGAGACGGAATTGAGCGAGCAGATCGAACGCCTGCGCACAGGCTGGGATCGCGCGAACAGCCCTGTCGTGTCGGCGGAAGACATTGCCGAAGTGGTTTCGATGTGGACGGGCGTCCCGCTCATGCAACTTGCGGAAGCAGAATCGCAACGCTTGCTCAAAATGGAAGACGAACTCCGCAAAGGAATCATCGGACAGGAAGACGCCATCATCGCCATCTCACGCGCCGTCCGCCGCGCGCGCGCCGGGTTGAAAGACCCGAAACGCCCGATCGGTTCGTTTATGTTCCTCGGTCCCACAGGCGTCGGCAAAACAGAATTAACCAAAACGCTCGCCAAATTTATGTTCGGCAGTGAAGAAGCCGCGATCCAACTCGATATGTCCGAGTTCATGGAAAGGCACACCGCCTCACGTTTGGTCGGCGCGCCTCCGGGATACATCGGCTACGAAGAGGCTGGTCAATTGACAGAAGCTTTGCGCCGCAGACCATATTCGATTGTCGTGTTCGACGAAGTGGAAAAGGCGCATCCTGAAGTTCACAACATGCTGCTGCAGATCATGGAAGAGGGTCACCTCTCCGATGCGAAGGGCCGCAAAGTGGATTTCCGCAACGCGATCATCGTGATGACCTCCAACATCGGCGCGGACGTGATCAAGAAACAATCGTCGCTCGGCTTCGCGCTCAAACGCGATGAAGTGACCGAAGAGCGGCTCTCGTATGAAGACATGCGCAAGAAGTTGAACGAATCGCTCAAGCGCGCGTTCCGCCCCGAGTTCATCAACCGCCTCGACGCGACCGTGATCTTCCGCGCGCTCAACAAGGAAGACATCCAGCAGATTGTCTCGCTCGAACTGGATAAAGTAGCGGAGCGCCTCAAGGAACATGACCTCATCCTGACCGCCACACCCGAAGCCCTCGCCTCCCTCGCGGACCTTGGGTATGATACCGAATTCGGCGCCCGCCCCCTCCGCCGCGTGATCCAACAGAAGGTGGAAGATCCGCTATCGGACAAATTGTTAAGCGGCGAATTCCAGCACGGCGATTCGATCCTGGTCACCATGAATCCCGACGGAGAGATCGTCCTCGAGCAACAGAACGCTCCCGAAGTTGAGGAAGAGCCGGTGGTGTAAAAACCAGGAATAGAAATTGAGAGCGGAGACCGTAGTCTCCGCTCTCTTGTGTTTGGGCATTCGCAAAGCGTTGGTCACATCGGTTTTCTTGATCCGCCGAACATTGAAACGAAAATAGTATTTTTATACTATTCAGTACTTCAAACATTAATGTTAAGATAGCCCAGTTACTTTGGGGACAAAAAATTCGATTTTCAGTTGCTCAAGTTTCTTCGAGACACGTTATCAATGCTGTGGATCATTTGGTCATCCACCGGAGTTTTGCTATGAATCAAAACAAGTTGTTTGCGATAATTCTTGTCGGTTGTTTGGTTTTTGGGAATCTTGGTTTTACAACCCTGCCATCCGCGCTCAATATCAGCACGCTTGTGCTTGATAATTTCAACCGCGCCAACGGCGGACTGGGAGCGAATTGGTTTGGCGCGACCACAGGATACGCCATTTCATCCAACACGGTGGATGTGGGGAACGGCGACAGCATTTTTTGGGGCGCTCAGTACGGCGCCAACCAGGAAGCGTTTGTCACTTTTTCCTCCATCGACCCGGCCGGCTCGGATCAGGCGCTCTTGTTAAAATCTCAAAGTAGGACCACCTGGTCGAGTGGGGTGCTTGCAGTTTCATATAAAGCGGCAAGCCAAAGCGTTCAGGTGTGGACCTTTTCCGGCACGCAAGGATGGGTTCAACGCGGAACAAATGTATCTGCCGTATTTGCAAACGGGGATCAACTCGGTGGGCATGTTACCGCAACCGGGTTGGTGGAGATCTACAAAAATAATTCACTCCTTGGAACCGTTGACGCGAGCGGCTGGACCTACGCAACCAACGGCGGTTACATTGGATTAATATTCATTGGCTCAGCCAATGCTTTTGTCGATGATTTTGGCGGCGGAACGGTGACTGGAGGCAGCGCCACAAATACTTCCACACCTGCTCCTTTAACGCCAACACGCACCTTTACCCCGATCTACACACCAACGGCAACTTTCACACAGGCACCGGCGGCATCCCAAACTTCCACCATCGCTCCGGGCGGGTTTCCACAATCAACCGCCCTCGATACGTTCAATCGCGCCAACGGAAGTATCGGAGCAAACTGGTTTTCCACGACGAGCGGCTACTCCATCGCCTCCAACCGCATGGATGTGGGGGCTGGCGGGGCAATATTTTGGGGCGCAAGTCAATTTGGCACGAACCAGGAAGTGTTTGCCGCATTTTCAGCCATCGGCCCTTCGGGGTCTGATAACGCCCTGCTCCTAAAATCGCAAAGCCGGACGACCTATACAAGCGGCGTGATAGCAGTGACATACCGGCCGCAATTTCAAGCCGTGCAGGTACTCACATACTCCAGCGCGCAAGGATGGGTACAACGCGGCGCGAATATCCCCGTCACCCTGGCGAACGGCGACCAACTGGGAGCGCGCGCAAGGTCGAACGGAAGCGTGGAAGTGTACAAGAACGGCATCCTGATCGGAACATGCGATGCCAGCGGCTGGACGTATGCCGCCAACGGCGGATATGTGGGGGTATGGTTTATCGGCGCAAGCAATGCGCTTGCCGATGATTTCGGCGGAGGAAATATTGCCGGAAGTAGCGTCACAAATACCCCGGTGATTCCTGCCACCTTAACCCACACGCCCACCCAAACATCCACATCAATCAGTATTCCCACCCTTACGCCAACACTTTTGGCAACCGCAACCCGCACCTCAACGCCGGTCGCCGGCGCTTCCCTGACTCCCACATCTGCTCCCTCTGCGGCGGTTGTTTTCTCCATTGGCACAGGCGGAACAGATTCGACCCAGCATCAGATCGTGCGCGCGGCAAACGATCGTGTGTACGCCTTCGTTAACCAGCAATCGTCGAGTGTGATTCGCGCCTACCGGACGGTGAACCCGGGATTGCCCGCCTCCGCCGCAGACTTCACCGGTCCCGTTCAGGTGACGGAAACCAGCAATCCTATTTCGGTCGATGCGGTATATGACGGCGGCACGATCATTCATGTGCTGGTCAACCTGCAGAACAGTCAGATCAAGGATTATCCCTTCGATACGTCCACGAATACGTTCCGATCTCCAATTACGCTGGCAACCAATGGAGGCACGTTCCCTTCGTCTCCGTATGTAGGCACCACGGGCGTATCAGGCATGGTAGACACAAGCGGCAACTTGCATCTTGTGTATTGGAGCGGTACGAACCATATTCAACACCGCGCCTACACTTATGATTCCGCGTTGAATACACTCACACCCTCCGGCGCTTTCACACAAGTGGATTCGGCAGGAAGTTCGAATCATCCCACGATTGCGGTTTCCCCGGTAGACAATTCGGTCACCATTGCCTGGGTGTCTGAGGCAACCAACCCGGCCCGAATCTTGACGCGCACCAGGGCAAGCAACGGCATCTGGGGTAATGTTGAAACCGCCAGCACATCTCCGGTCTGGCACAGCACATCGGCCGGGTTAAATATCGATCAATCGCCAAGTTTGATCATCGACCCATCAGGGACAAAACATCTTGTGTATATTCAAGAGTTCGATGGGAGCATAGGCGATTATGGACGAATCCATTATGTGACCAACAGCGGTTCCGGCTGGGTGGACCAGGCGGTCAACGCTTTAACGCACGACCCGGCGCTGGCAATCAACAGCCGCGGCGAAATCTACATCATTGGGCATGGGCACCCGCTCAACTCCATCGGAGGCGCCACAACCTGCCTTTCGATGGACGATATGTGCGTGATCAAGAAGAACTCCAACGGAACATGGGCAAGCCCCACCCTGGTGATTGCGAATTCAGGTTCGGCGGCGTTCGATTCCAGCCCATCTGTTAAATGGTCCGTGAAGGGCTTCAACCGACCGGAAACAATCGAATTTCTCTTTTTCAGCACGCCATACGAGGCGCCGGTGCTGTATTACGCCAGATTGCCGTGAAACTGTATCTTGCACAATTTGCTGGGCAAGCCGTGCGGGATAATATTTAAATGAATAGAGTACAAAGAGAGCGGAGAATTTCCTCCGCTCTCTTTGTACTCCGTAACCCTTTCGTAATAAGTTTTCATCACAACGGGTTGTCTAACTGGCAGATCAAAGTAAAGGAGAACTTATCATGAATACCAATCTTCAAACCGCAACATTGGCTGGGGGATGTTTTTGGTGTCTCGAAGCCGTTTTCGACGAAGTAAAGGGAATCGATGGCGTGGAATCAGGCTACGCTGGCGGCAAGGTTGCGAACCCATCCTATCGCGAAGTCTGTGACGGGACGACGGGGCATGCCGAGGTCGTGCAGGTTCGCTTCGACCCGAATATCGTCTCGTATCGTGACCTATTGAATGTGTTCTTCGCCATCCACGATCCAACCACGATGAATCGACAAGGCAACGATATTGGCACGCAATATCGCTCCGCGATCTTCTATCACGATGATGAGCAGAAGATGGTTGCCGAGGAGCTCATCAAGGAATTGAACGCGCAGAAGATATGGGATAAACCCATCGTCACCGAAGTATCAAAGCTGGACAAGTTCTATATGGCGGAGGAGTATCACCAGGAATACTTCGCGCGCAATCCGTACCAGCCGTACTGTCAGGCGGTTGTCGCGCCGAAGGTGGCGAAGTTCCGCAAGTATCATTTGGAGATGCTGAAGAAGCAGACCGCATAGCAAGTATAGACCTCACCAGTCTCGGAGACTTGTGAGGTCTTCTTTTTTGTTATACTTGCCGTCGCTTATGACTGAAGCACGGACTCCCAACTTTTTGGTACGCGACATCCCCATCTACGGGGATACGCTTCTCGCGCCTATGGACGGCTACTCGGACTGGCCCTTCCGTTCGATTTGCCGCGCCCTCGGTTCGGCAATGAGTTATACCGAGTTCGTGAAAGTGGAGAAGATCCTCAGCCGCTCGAAGGAACCTGCAAAGCGGTTGTATTATGAAGAAGCCGAACGACCTGTCACGTTCCAAATCTATGGTGATGACCCAGACCTGATCCTCAAAGCCGCGTTGATCGTGGAAAAGTGGAAGCCCGACATCATTGACATCAACATGGGATGTCCCGCCAAATCCATTGCAGATCGCGGCGCGGGCGTGGGTATGATGCCGAGTCCGTTGCGGATCGCGCGCACGTTTCGTTCGCTGGTGAAATCGTTGAAAGTTCCCGTCACAGGGAAGATCCGCTTGGGATGGGACAAAAATAAAAATTACAAACTCATCGCGCGAATCGTGGAAGAAGAAGGCGGTTCACTGATCGCGGTGCATGGACGGACGAAGGAACAACGCTACAGCGGCGACGCCGATTGGGACGCGATCGCTGAGGTGAAGTCCACGGTTCGGATCCCTGTAACAGGCTCGGGCGACGTCCGAAGCGTGGTTGATATCCAAAGAATGAAACAGCATACACATTGCGATGCGGTGATGATCGGGCGCGGCGCGATCGCTAATCCGTGGATCTTTGCGGGCTATGACCGCGAACAAGTGCCGCACGAGTTGGTGATGGAGACCATCCACGAGCATTTGGCGAAGAGCGTGCAGTTTTACGGCGAAGAGGATGGGCAGAGACTCTTCCGCAAGTATGCGGTGCAATATCTGTTGCTGAGAACGCTCGACCGCAACGCGCGCAAAGAGATTTTGAAAGAACGACCTTCGGGGGAATTTTTGGAGATGTTGAATCAGGTTTATGTCACAATGGAGAATTAAATAAAACGAGCGCAGAAGAAATTCTGCGCTCGTTTTATTATTGGGCGATTTGGTATACGTAGACAATACCGCTTCCTACCGTCACAATGAGTTGTTTTCCATCAGGCGAGAGATATAACCAGTTCACCCATTCAATATGGGTATCACTTTCAGGCATGATATAGATCTCCCCAAGTAGATTCAAAGAATTGGAGTCGAGAATGCAAATTTTGCCTTCCCGTGTATCGTAGCCGCGCGTGAACAATAGTTGCCCATCGATGGAAATTGGACCCACAGGCGAACATCCTTTCGGTAGCTGTGCGGGAAGTTGATAAACACCCAGGCTTTGACCAGTTGCCAGATCAAACCCATTGTCGTTGATATAAAAACTGTTGTTCGACATATCTACATCGAAAAACTCAGGGAAGTGCGGGTTGAGCGTAACCATGCCATTGTAATACTCCAACGCGGGAGATTGAATAACATAATTGGTCGCGCCTGAGTTGACGTTCCAATTAACAACCGTTCCCCAGCTCCCAAACCCTACCAACATATTCTCGTTTGGAATGAATTCAAGATACGTGGAGAAGATTCGAGATGACATGCCGATTTCGTATGCATCCACAGCCGTTTCTTCAAAGTAGTGCAGAAGTTTTCCGTTTGCCAAGTCCCATAACTTGATATCGCAATCCTGCCCAGCAGAAGCCAGATAAAGCCCATCAGGCGAAAAAGCAATGGAGTAGATCGTGGCGGTGTGCGCCTGAATAGTCCGAATGCCCTCCCCAGAATCCAAGTCGCGGATCTGGATGTTTCCTTCACTATCACCAAGGGCGATCAGATTCTTGATCGGCGATAGGGCGAACTCGGTCATATCAAATCGGTAAAGCAAGCTTCCAGTTGCCGTTAATCGGACTTCCAATTCTTCCGCACGCTGGATCAACAAGTATTTGCTATCGTGAGAATACTCTACTCTCCATACGGGCGCATTCATATGCCTGACCCATATATGGATTTTGCGTTGGCAATATCCCATAAGATGATTGAGCCGTCCACAAAGCCGACTACCAACAGTTTGCCGTCTGGTGAATAACCAAAATCTTGCACAGGTTTTGTGAAACCGCCGATCGAACCAAGGAGATCGCCGCTCGCGCTTTCGTAAATGCGGACATAGCTATAGGCACGCATGATTCCCGTGTACAAGCTGGGAGTATCGTATAAGGCGGCAAAGGTTCTACTATCTGACGAGAAGAGCGCTTTCATAGGTGTCGTTGCTACTGCCATCAGGGCGTTTCCACACATGCTAAACACGCTCAAATCGCACCCTTCAGGACCGTTACGATCGGAGTATGTAACATATGGAGCGTCATCTCTAAATGTATACAGCAGGTTTCGATTTGAATCGTACATCTCCCGAACGGAGGTCTCTTCGCTGAACGTCGCTTCGTTGTATTCATACACAAGATTGCTTTTTAGGGTCTGTGTCCCGTCGGGAGAGTTCAATATTATCTTGTTATAGTCGATCACTCCATCGGGTTCGAGCCAGATCGCTCCGTTTTCAGCTGTTATTTTTTCTGCATACGGAAAACTCAAAATATGAGTGGTTATGGCGTCGTAGCTGGAGCGATAAAACTTGACCTTGCTTCCGTCGCTACTGAAATAAAATTCATCGAACAATATTGGTTTGGGGAATGCAACCCATGAAGGAGGTTGATCCAGCGCATTCATATCGTAGATCGTCCAGCCCATTTCACTGACGGCAACGAACGAATTCCCATCTGGAGTGAAACCAACCCCCAGAATTGAACCTCGTCCCCACTGTCCAATTTGCTTGAGTTGTGCAAAATTATTAAGCCCAATCGCTTCAGGGTTTTCTGGAATGGGTGTGCCAATCAATGCGAGTACATCGGTAGGTGTTGAAAAGGGTTGTTGTGTAACGCTAGTAGGTAAGCTGGTTGCGGTTGCTGGCAGCGCTTCAGGTAAGAACTCATCTGGAACTTTGGATTCAGCAGGCAAAATACGGACCGAACTTTCAACGTCTTCAACTGTCGGTGGTGGGGTTGCTTGGGGGGAGCACGAAACAACAAAAGCAAGTGTAATAGCAAGGTGAACGACCAAAGTTGATCTACGCATGTGACATCTCCCTTTGAATGATTTTATGCTACCTATAACGGATAATGACGCTACAAAGTTTCAAGCATTGTTCAACCTTCGTCCTCAACTCAAGCCCACATCCAGAATCATCATGATCACAAACCCGAGCATCGCGCCGGACGTGGCGAAGTCGGTGTTCTTTGCCAGTTGCGATTCGGGGATCAACTCTTCGACCACCACGAAGATCATCGCGCCTGCGGCGAATGCCAACGCGTACGGCAGGATGGGTCGCATTAACAACACAGCTCCCGCGCCGATCATCCCTGCGATGGGTTCGATCAACGCGGACGATTGCCCGTACCAAAAACTTTTTAAGCGCGACATTCCCTCTGAACGGAGCGGCACCGAAACCGCAACGCCTTCTGGGAAATTTTGGATCGCGATACCGATGGCGAGCGCGACCGCGCCTGCCAGAGTGGCAGAGGATAAATTTGCCGCGACCGCGCCGAAAGCAACGCCGATGGCAAGCCCTTCGGGAATGTTATGCAATGTGATCGCCAGCACCAACAAAATACTCCGCCTCCATTTTGTTGGAACTCCCTCCGCGTCGTTGACAGGGAATCCCAAATGAAGATGAGGCAAAAATAGATCAATGAGACGAATGAACGCGCCGCCAAGTAAAAATCCAATGGCGGAGGGAAGCCAGACTGGCACATCGTTCGTTTCGCGCGTCATCTGAATGGCGGGCGCGAGCAGTGACCAAAAACTTGCCGCGATCATCACGCCCGCCGCGAAGCCGAGCATCCCGTCTAACAATTTGCGATTCACTTGTTTGAAAAAGAACACTGTCGCCGCGCCGAGTGCGGTAACAAACCATGTGAACGTGGTGGCGATCAATGCCTGCCATACGGGGTTGAGTTGAACGAACCATTCGCTCATGCAATTTCTCCGAATCCAAAATTTGGACACAACGTATCTAATTTTGATGCATTGCGTTCGCAAAGCGAGTATAGCAAATTTCAAAACGCGCGCAAATGAAAACAGAACATAAATTCTGTTATACTCGACCTCACCCCCTGCCCCTCTCCTAAAGGAGAGGGGGGAGTTGAACATGGCAAAAACACAAACACGATATGTCTGTCAGGAATGTGGGCGCGTTGCCGCGTCGTACATGGGAAAATGCCCGCAGTGCGGATCGTTCAACAGCATGGTGGAGGAAGTGATCCACGATGAGCCTGTGACGAAGTCCACAGCGGTTCGCGGACTCACGGGTCGGTCTGCCCCGCGTTCCATCGGCGATGTCTCCGCGGGAGACGAAGACCGCATCCCCGTTCCCATCGAAGAATTCGCGCGCGTGCTAGGCGGCGGAATTGTGCCGGGCTCTATCGTGTTGGTCGGCGGCGACCCGGGCATCGGTAAATCAACGTTGATGTTGCAGATGGCAATGGAGATGGCTGGGCAAAAAAAGGTTTTGTACGTGTCAGGAGAAGAATCAGAACGACAGATCAAGATGCGCGCAACGCGTTTGAATGGCAATGTAAGGGCGGACGGCCGTCCGCCCTTACCCGCAAATTTATTGTTGGTCACCGAAACCAATCTCGAAATCATTTTGAATCACATCAGCGAAGTGAAACCTGAATTGTTGATCGTGGATTCGATTCAAACGGTCTACCTCTCCAGCATGGACTCGTCCGCTGGATCAGTGAGTCAAGTGCGCGAGTGCTCCTCGCAGTTGCGCGAGTTGGCAAAGACTAGCGGAATCTCGGTCTTCGTCATCGGGCATGTGACCAAAGAAGGGACGATCGCCGGTCCGCGCGTGTTGGAACACATCGTGGACACGGTCTTGTATCTCGAAGGTGACCGCTTCCAAGCCTATCGTCTGTTGCGTTCGGTGAAGAATCGTTTCGGCGCGACCTCCGAAGTGGGCGTGTTCGAAATGCGCGAAGGTGGGCTCGTCGAGGTGACGAATCCATCCGAAGCGTTTCTCGCGGAGCGGATGGTCAACGCGGCGGGATCCGCGATTGCAGTCACAATGGAAGGCACACGCCCAATCCTCGTCGAGGTGCAAGGACTCACCTCCCCGACTCAATTCGGCAACGCGCGTAGAACTGCCAACGGAGTTGATTTCAACCGCCTGTTGTTGATCTCTGCCGTGTTGACTCGCCGTGTGGGATTGAAACTTTCAGAGCAGGATGTGTTCGTCAACGTGGTGGGCGGTTTGCAAATTGACGAACCCGCCGCCGACCTCGCCATCGCCGCGGCAATCGCTTCTTCATGGAAAGATGTCTCGGTCAAAGCGGACGCGGTGCTGATCGGCGAGATCGGTCTCGCGGGCGAATTGCGGATGCCCAGCCAAATGCAGGCGCGTCTGCGTGAGGCGCAAAAACTCGGCTTCAAAACCGCCATCGTGCCGAAGGCGTTGCGAAAAGGCGAGGGGTATCCGAAGGGGATCGAGATTGTCGAAGTCCGCTCGGTCGATCAAGCGTTGAACGCGGCGTTTGCCTCAAAGGAAAAGCCGAAATCTCCGCCGCACATGGCGTAAACCTATGACGCAATACATCTCACCCGAAATCGAACACATCGATCTTGAAAAGTTCATGCGCGAGGCGCTCCTCGAAGCGGATGAAGCGGGGAAGGCGGGAGAATATCCCATTGGCGCAGTCCTTGTGCTGGATGGCGAGGTCATTTCACGCGGACGGGCGCGTCACAAAGAAAACAAAAATCAAATCAGTCATGCCGAATTGAACGCCTTGCTCAACGGCGGCGAAAAACTATGGACGGACTACAAACGCGCGATTTTGTTTACAACCGTCGAACCCTGTCCAATGTGCCTCGGCGCGGCGGTCATGGCGGATGTGCCGCATATCATCTACGCTTTACACGATGCGATCGTTCACTCCAAAAAGACTCTGGAAGCCAACCCATATGTCAGGCGGCATCTCAAGAGTTACTTTGGAGGGGTCTTGGAGGAGGCATCCGCGCAACTCATCGGGAGATACGATGGCAAAATCCTGAAATACATGCAGACGGGGAGTTTCTGACGCAACCAATTTACATCTCCTCCGTATAAAAGGCAGAAGGAGATATACAATGAACGTAAAAATCATCTCAGCAATTCTTATTCTTGCCCTGGCAAGCATGGCGTGCGGATTTAGCGTTGACCTTCCCGAGCAGGTCAAGGCGGGACCCGAGGTCAAAGAAACGATATCAGTAGCAGACCCGGGCGAAGATGAGACGCGGTTGCTTCTGTCTTTCGGCGCGGGGAATCTGAACTTGTCCGCAGGCGCGAAAAACCTGGTGGATGGCACCGCCGTCTACAATGTGGCAGACCTCAAGCCTGAAATCATCGAAGACGGCTCGCAGATCGAGATCAAACAGGGCAATTTCCAAAAACTCCCGCCGTTTGACGGAATGAAAAACGAATGGACTTTGCAATTAGGCTCGTCGCCGATGGAGTTGGAAATTTCGGCGGGCGCATACGAAGGCGCCTTTGAACTGGGCGGGCTGGCGCTCACAAACCTCACCATCAATGACGGCGCGGCGGATGTGAGCCTTTCATTCTCCGAGTTGAATCTCGCGGAGATGTCCGAGTTCAAATACTCCACCGGCGCATCGGATGTGCGCATGGATGGGCTGGCGAACGCCAACTTCGAGCGTTTTATCTTCAACGGCGGCGCGGGCAATTACACCCTCGACTTTTCAGGCGACCTGCAACGCGATGCGACAGTCAGCGTTGACTGCGGCTTGAGCGACCTCACGCTCATCATCCCAGAGGGTGTGAATGCGGTGGTCACGATTGACAGCGCGTTGGCAGATATCAATCTCGGCGACGGCTGGTCGCAAAAAGGAAGCGTCTATTCGCAAGTAGGCAACGGCCCCACATTAACCATCATCGTCAACATGGGCGCGGGCGAGATCACGATCAGGAAATAAGACTCATGAAATTTAGGCGCAGACACTTGCATCGAACGCAAGCGCCGCGCGAATGCCGATTCAAACCGGGTAAAGAAGAAAAACCGAACGCTTTGCATCAGCGCCTCGATGAGGCGGCAAAAAAAAACAGACTCGCCCCGAACCAAGTTCGGGGCGAGTCTATGTATCTCTTGAATCGACGCGCTGGTTTACTTCGCGAATGTCCTTGATTGCTCCACATACGCCAGGCTTTGATGCCTGAAATACGTGTTGTACAGCGTGGCATAATGCCCGCCTTTTGCAAGCAAGCCATCATGATTCCCCTCCTCGATGATCGCGCCTTTTTCCATCACCACAATTCGATCCGCCGCTTTCACAGTGGATAAGCGATGCGCGATAAGGATGCTGGTCGAATTTTTGAGAATGAGATTCAGCGCCTGCTGGATTTGATATTCGGTGAACGGATCGATGCTGGCGGTCGCCTCATCGAGGATGAAGATGGCGGGCTTCTGCATGAGGACGCGCATCAACGCCACGAGTTGACGCTGACCCATCGAAAGAAGCGCGCCTCTCTCCCCGACTTCGGTCTGGATTCCATTCGGCAGCGTTTCCAACCATTCGCCATCCCCGATCTCGCGCGCCATTTTCAACATCTCCTCATCCGACACGTCCGGCGCGGCGTAGCGAATGTTGTCAGCAACGGTCCCTGAAAACAAGAACGGGACTTGCGACACGATGCCGAGTTGCTTGCGATATTGCGCAAAGTCGAACGTGCGGATGTCGCGCCCGTCCACGAGCAGGCGTCCCTGCTGAAATTCGTAGAAGCGCGCGATCAACTTTGCAATGGACGACTTCCCTGCGCCGGTATGTCCTACAAGGGCGAGCGTCTCTCCAGGTTGGATGAGCAGGTTGAAGGTCGAAAGGATCGGTTCTTTATCCGTATAGCGAAAATGCAGATCATCAAAGTGGATGTGTCCCTTTAATGGATGCACATCCTGTTTGTCGGTTTGAATCACGTTCGGGTCGGCGTCGATGAGGGCAAAGGCGCGTTCGGCGGCGGAAAGCCCCGCTTGGATCTGCGCCCAGAACGCGGAGAGATTCAGGACGGGAAAAAAGAACTGATCGAGGCTCATGATGAAGAGATACCACGCGCCCACGCTGACGATGCCCTGCGCCGCGCTCAACCCGCCCACATAGATGAGCACGCCGACGAAAATTCCGCCGAGCGCGTTGAGTGTGGGAAACACAAGCGATAAGACAAATCCGCGTTGCACATTGACTTGATACGATTGCTGGTTCGATTCGTTGA
Organism: Anaerolineales bacterium; assembly: GCA_016789025.1. Classification (GTDB taxonomy): domain Bacteria; phylum Chloroflexota; class Anaerolineae; order Anaerolineales; family Villigracilaceae; genus Defluviilinea. The sequence goes on along the minus strand of JAEURC010000069.1, from coordinate 49,912 downwards.
ACGAGTTGAAAATGCTTTCTTCCTGTCGAAAATTTTTCGCGATGGAAATACCGCTGATGGTCTCTTTGATGGCGGCGTTCACATCAGCCATGGCTTTCATGCCGCGCTTGGTAACGCGCCGCGCCAGCACGCGGAAGCCGCCAGCGATGGCAAAAATGATCGGCAGAAACGCAAACAATAACAACGTTAACTTCACGTCTGTGCGGAACAGCACCACGCCGAGGATCACCGCTTGAACCATCTGCGAGCTGATGTCGGTGACGATGACAATGAGTTGACCAAAGTCGTTGGTGTCGGAGGTGATACGCGAGACAATGCGCCCCGATGAAAATTGATCGTAGAAGGAGAGGTCATGTTCTGCCGCGGCGCGGAAGGCGCGCGTGCGCAGGTCGAGCACCACATCGCCCACCGCGCGTACCACGAGACTGCGCCGCGCCCAGTTCAAGCCCCATAAGCCTACGCCTACTCCCAGCACTGCCAACGCAACAAGGCTGATGGCGGTCAGGGATGGCTCGCCTTTCAACAGGTCTATCATGCGAGAGACAACCACAGGCAACGATGCGCCGATCCCTGCGATGACAATGACCAGCGCGGTGACTGCCGCGAGACGTTTGGCTTGCGGTTTAAAGTAACCCAGAATACGCCGCGTCAATTCGCGGTCGGTATATTGGCGATCGTATTTTTCGTCGTTGAGTCCGGCAAAGAAGCCCATGGTAGTTTGGTAGTTTGGTAGTTTGGTAGTAAACAGGTACTGCGCGTTCCGTGTTTCCGTGTGTACGTGTTTACTCTCGGAATATCTTCGAATACGCCTCGGAGGTTTTCATCAACTCGTCGTGAGCGCCGATGGCGGCGATACGCCCCTTGCGGAGGACGATGATCAGGTCTGCCCAGCGGATCTGCGAGAGGCGGTGCGTGATGATGAAGGTGGTGCGTCCGCGCGCGGCGTTAGAGATGGCGCGTTGAATCTTGTCCTCGGTGGCAGAATCAATCGCCGAAGTCGAGTCGTCGAGGATCAAAATGTGCGGATCGGTGAGGAAGGCGCGTCCCAAGGCAATGCGCTGGCGTTGCCCGCCGGAGAGCGTGACGCCGCGCTCGCCAACGACAGTTTCATATCCCTTGTCGAATGAAAGGATAAAATCATCGGCTTGGGCAGACTTTGCCGCCGACTCGATCTCACTTTGAGTTGCCACGGGTTTCCCGAAGGCAATATTGTCGCTGACGGAGCGCGAGAACAGGAAGATATCCTGCTCGATCATGGAGATCTGCGAACGGAGCGATGCAAGATTCCAATCGCGCACATCCACGCCGTCTATCAACACCTGTCCATCTGTTGTATCGTAGGTACGATTGAGCAATTTGACCAACGAAGTCTTCCCCGCGCCGGTCTGACCGACAATGGCGACGGTTTGCCCCTGTTTAACTTTGAAGGAGATATTGTGTAACACCTCCTCCTGAGCGGAGCGAGCGTCAGCGAGCGCAGACGAAGGACTAGTTACCTCAATACCATCGCCCTTCGTCTGCGGGCTTCGCGAAGGGCGAACGATCCCGCTGAGGGCGTAATCGAAACTAACGTTGCGAAATTCAACTTCGCCTTTCATGGGTTCGGCGTATCCCTGCGCGTTCTGGTCGAGGTTGGTCTCGCGGTTGATCAACTCCAGAATGCGGCGCGCGCCCGACATGCCCGATGAAATTTGCGAATAGGCAAAGGTGGAAACAAACGTAGGGAATTGAAGCAACAAAAGCAAGCCGAAATACGCCACCACGTCGCCGAGATTTATCTGTCCGTTGCGAAAAAGCAGAAGAGCATGAAACAGCCCGAAAGCGTAGGCAGAACCGAGCAGAAGCATGGCGATGTAACGTCCCTCGAGGTCGCCTTGTCGCACGAAGGCGTCGCGCACGCGGCTGGCGTTCATCACGAACTTGTCCACTTCCGCGTTCTCTTGCGCCGCGCCTTTCACCACTTCCACGCCATCCAATGATTCGGAAAGATGCGTGTTCATCTGCCCAAAGGTGGCGCGCACTTCGTCGGTAATCGGCGAAAGCGTTTTGAGGTAACGCGCGAGAAAAACGAAATAAAGGATCGTGAAAACGATGGGGGTGATCACCAGCGTGGGGTGATATCGCCCCGCCACGAAAATGGGCATGAGGATAAAAACGAACGAACCCACCACAAGGTTCAATCCCGGGCTGAACATGTAATTGAGTTCGCGCACATCGTTGGTGGAACGCGCCATCGTATCGCCGACGGGTTGCAAGTTGTGGAAGGTCATGCTCTTCCCGAGCAGGGAAAGATATAACTCATCGCGCACCTGTCGCTCCATATGCTGTGCCAGCAATTCCGCGCCGAAGTTTCTCCCAAGTTGCAGCACGCCGCGAATCACCTGCGAGATGCCAATGGTCAACGCAAGCGGAAGGAGAACGCTCGTATCAGGATTCTTTTGAAGCATCGCATTGAACGCGTTGCCGGTGAGCACAGGCACTACCGCCGCGAGACCCGCATTCCCCACCGCGCCGATCACCATCATAAAAATGATCCAGCCGTGCCGCGAGGCGTGAGACCAAACCCAGCGCGCTGGGCTGGAGCGGTCGGCAGTGTGGGTACGATGTAATGAAAATTCAGCAGGAGTAGATGTTGTAATAGACATGACAGAAAAAGTCCCTCGCGGCGTTTGTCTATTGCCACGAGAGATGAATATGGCTAAATTCTACCACGCAGGACGCGCAACTTATGATTTGGAGAAGGGTTGTCGTATTTAGATTCGCCCGCATGGGCGGTCAAAATCCACTTTAGGAGTGTATGAAATGGCTACAATTGCTGCTTGGTGTACGGCTTTATTCTTCCTTTGGTATGGGCTCTCCGCCTTCGTGCCGGCGCTTGCGACTGATATGTTCAAAAAGATCGGCGCGGTATTGGCAATAATTGTCGGCTTGGTCGGTTTGCTTGCCCTCCTGGGCATGGGCTAAACCAAGAAAACAGCCTCCCAAACGGGAGGCTGTTTTCATTCAAGATCAGCAATCAATTCCGCGAACCGCATCGAAAATTCCCAGCCCGTTTTATCTTCGACTCCCCACCACGCAGACAGAATCGCGTGCGCCAGACTCCATTCAAGGATGCGCTCGCGCTCGAACCCCAAATGCTCGCGCAGGATGTCAACCCGCCTCTCTATCCGGGACTTCAACCTGCTTCCTCCTGGCAGCTTCTCCCACGGGTTCATCATCAGCGGACCCACCTCATAGCACGCGGGACCGATGACTCCCTTTGGGTCAATCACCAGCCATCCGCGCTCGGAAGACAAAATGTTGAAGTGATGAAAATCCCCGTGCATCAAAACGGGATTGTGATTCTCCGCAAACAAATCTTTCACCGATCTTTCAACCCGCCCCACAAGTTTTTCATCCAACGGACCCGTCCCGCCGCCAAACATTTTCCGCAATCGTTTCAATCCCTCGAACCAATCGCGGAGTTGGATGAATTTACTCCAACTTGTCATCCTGAGCGACAGCGAAGGATCTACACCCTCGTAGCCGAGACCCTTCGCCCCTTCGGGGCTCAGGGTGACATGATTCAGCGGTCTCCAAACCCTCTTCATCACCTCCGCCGCGATGCGAGTCGCTTCCTCATCATCCTCCAGCGTGGACAACATTTCACCAGGTTGTAGCCGTTCCAGTAAAAGAAATCCCTTTTCCTCATCCGCATCGATCAATTTGCAAGCGCCTTCGCCGTTGAGCAATCGCAACGCCACGATCTCGCTCGTCAATTCATCGCGGGGGATGCCGAGTTTGAGAACTATGCTCCCCTCTCCTTTTAGGAGAGGGGCTGGGGGTGAGGTCAGATCCGCGTACGCTACAAAATTATAGGAAAGATTCGGGATGGGCTGAATGTTCGTCAACCCCCAACGCGCGGAGGCTTCTTCAATCAACGCGGGGAGGTTGGCGAGGAATTGTTTCCCATCTTCGCCAAAGGTATTGGTGATTGTGGAGATGAAATCGGAAGGGAGAATGAGCATACAAACATCCACAGGAATCAAAAAGACGACGGTTGCCGTCTTCGTGAATACCCTAGGCAGTTTCAAGTTGCAGGATGTTTAATTTTTCCTGACCAATCCGCGAACTGAGATTCAGGATTTCAATCCCAACAACTTGATTGTTTTTGTCGAAATCCAGAATTACGCCTGGTTGCACTTCCTCTGATTCAACAATTGCGCTTTCATCCAATCGAAAGTAAAGCGCGTCATTTTCTTTGTCAATTTTCAATCTCATTTCGTTCTCCTTCGCCGATCCAAAAACAAGGTCGCAATTCGGTTTGGTTCAACGCTTTCATTTACGACCACATGTAAAATCCGATTCTCACGTTCAGGCAATGATTTGAAATAATGCATATTGCCATCGCCTTCAATGCTCTTTTCGTCTGGCAAACGGATTGCATCCAAAACCCATTGCTCAGGAATCTCACGCTCCTTAAGCATATCTCTGGCATGGATGGTGAAAATGAGATCGGGCATTGCTGTTTGCCTGTTTCAGTTTACCACAATCAGTATTTCACGAAAGTTCAGGCGACAATTACACTGTCGCCTGCCCCGTTCGCGCCGAATGTGTTGGTAACATTTGAAGCAAAATCAATTGGGAGATTCATATCGTTCGCAGGGGCATAGCGAGACGGTGAATCGTCAAAATCCGTGATGGATTCGCTGTGCCCCTACGAGTTACACAGGAAACAACTTCTCAAACACCTCAGGGCAATACTTCTGAACCATCTCGCTTGAAAGACCGTTCTCCTTGCAGATCTCCGCGTACAGATCTACGGATGGACGTTTGATCCGCTTTTGCGTTTCCACATCAAGCCCCCAGAGTCCGAAGCGTTGAGTCCAGCCGCGCTCCCATTCGAAGTTATCCACCAGCGACCAGTGGAAGTATCCCTTCACGGGGAAGTTGAAATTCACCGCGCGCCACACCTGATGGACGTGTTGCGCAATGTAGCGCGGACGCATTTTGTCCTCCGCGTCTTCCACTCCGTTTTCGGAGATGTAGATCGGCAGATCAGGATACGTCCGCACAGCCCACTTGATCGAATCGAAGATTCCCTGCGGAATGTTGGCGATGAACTTCGTCGCGCTGAAATCGGAATCGGCTGGGTAGTATCGTTTCCCAAACAACTCTTTGGGATTCGTAATGTCGAATTTGATGGTATCCACCGAATAATAATTGACGCCGAGATAATCCTGCGTCCCTATCGCTTCGGGGATGCGCACATTGCCCATCGGCGACCTCATCACGCCGTCGCTGATCGCGCTGGGGAACGCCATGTTGATTCCGTTGTATTGAATGTTCCGCATGAGCCTGTCAAGCGGCGACCATGAAGTTTGAGCGACCATCGGACGATAATGCAACGCATAACCCACCCGCGCGTCCTTTTGAATCTCGTGGATGGCGTGATACGCCAACACATGACCAAGCAATAAATTCGCCTGCACTTGCATGGCAACTTTCAACCCGCGCCGCTTTGTGGGGAACACGCCTGCCACGTAGCCGCTCAAGGCGTACACGTTCGGCTCGTTGATCGTGCACCAGAACGAACAATATTCTTTCAACGCGTCTACCGTCTTGCGGACGAACTTCTCAAACATCACGGCGGCTTCGTCGTGTTCCCAGCCGTCCATTTCATAGAACCACAGCGGATCGGAAAAATGATGCAGGGTCACCATCGGAGTCATGCCGCGTTCGCGCAGTCCGCGTAACATGGAGCGATAACGTTCGAGCGCGTCTTCGTCCCACGTGTCGGGCGTCGGCTGGATGCGGCTCCACTCCACCGAAAAACGATGCGCGTTCTGTCCGCCCTCTGCGGCGCGGTCGAAGTCTTCCCTCCAGCGTCCTCCCCACCAATCGCAGGCGAGACCAGATGTCCCGTTGGTGTGACCGTCTTGTTCCCACTTCCACCATTGGTTGTTTGTGTTGTTGCCTTCCACTTGATGCGAGGATGTCGCCGTCCCCCATAAAAATCCGCGTGGGAAATGATAGGTTGCTTGGGGCACTGTAGTCTCCTAGTCTTCTAGTCTCTAGTCATCTAGTCTCTTGCCTTGCAAGATATGCAAGATATAACGCGACCGACCCCGCCACCGCCGCGTTGAGCGACTCGACTTGCCCCCGCATCGGAAGTTTCAACACGATGTCGCATTTCGCGCGCGTGAGCTGACGGATGCCATCGCCCTCGCTTCCGACCACGAGTGCGGTTGCCCCAGTTAAGTGACGCTGAGTCTTCGCCCCGACCGTTTCCCCGTCTTGATCGAGTCCCACGACCCAAACGTTTTCTTCTTTGAGCGCGTCGATCGCCTGCGAAAGATTCATCCGCGCGATGAGCATGTGCTCGCTCGCGCCCGATGACGCGTTGACGACAGCAGGCGTGACCTCCACCGTGTGCGCCAGCGGAATGATGATGCCATGCACGCCCGTCGCTTCGGCGGTGCGGATGAGCGTGCCAAAATTTTGCGGGTCGTTCAACGAATCGAGCAACAACACGAACGGAGGCTCGTTCTTTTTGCACGCGTTGTCCAGAATGTCGAGCAGGTCGGCATACGGATACTTGCTCACCTCCGCGACGACTCCCTGGTTGTGCTCATGGATCTTATCCAGTTGCGGGCGTTTCGCTTTGACAACTTGAATCTTTCGCTGAGCGACCAACGTCATCACATCGGCGAGCTTGCCTTTGATCTGCACATTATCGGCGAGTTCGATCTTGAAGACCTCCCTGCGTTTGGCGCGCAGGGTTTCGTAGACAGCGTTGCGGGAGTAGATGAATTCTTTCATAGCAGGTTGATTGTACCTAGAAAAAGATTGCCGGCGCTAACCGGCAAAATATGAGCGCCATTTCAATGAAACAAGAAGATGCCAGCGAAATCCTATTCATCTGAATGAGTAATAGACATTGTCCGAAATTAATTTGGGACGCTGATTCACGCTGGCACACGCAGATTTTTCTTCCTAAATCAGCGAAATCAGCGTTCATCTGCGTCCAAAAAGCGTTCTATAAGGTAATCAACGAAAATCCATTCATCTGGGGAATAATCAAAACTCACGGGCGAACCACCACCCGCCACAAACGCACCTCCCCATCCACGCCGCCGGTGGCGAGGAAACGCCCATCGGACGAGAGCGCCAGCGCGCCGTTGCCGCCCGGCGGATCCGCTTCGAAGACGATCGCAAAGGTTGATGTATCGTAGACGCGCACCATCCCATCTCGCGAGGCGGCAATGAGCAGGGAACCGTCCGCCGAGAATATCACGTTCTCCACGGTGTCCGGGAAACCGCGCAAGTGTTGGATCAGTTTGCCGGTTGTCAAATCCCATAGCCAGACCGCGCCCTCGGTGCAATCATCGTCCACGGCGAACGAACAGGTGGCAGTCGCCGCCACGGCGTTATCAACTGAAATGGCAACATCGAGCGAGGGGTGCGGATGATTGAGCGTGAAGACCGATGTTCCATCGCTTGTCCGCCAGACTTGCACGTTGCGCGAAGCGCCGCCGCCTACCAGCCAGCGTCCGTTTGGCGAATATGCCAGCGCTGTGACGTTAACATAATCGGGAATCTTCAACAGCGGCTTCCAGGCGCTGGTGGAATAGACCCAGATTGCTGCCGTGAGATATTGCGGATCGTCAAGCCCGCCCACGGCAATGGTCTCGCCGTTCGGCGAAAAGTTAACCGTCCCAACCTGGTTGGGGAATTTCAGAGTCTGCAAAAGAATGCCCTCGCGCCAATCCCAAATTTTGGCTGTTCCATCGCCTGAGACAGACGCCAGCATCAAACCGTCCGGAGAAAAGGCAAGGTTCCACACAATGCCACGATGACCCTCCAGCGCGCCGATCTCCTCCCCGCTCCCCGCATGCCATAGATGGATCGTAAAATCATTCGTATCGCCCCCCGCCCCCGCCAGAACCTCGCCATCGGGTGAGAACGCCAGCGCGCGCGTGGTTTCCGGCACATCGATATTATTAAAAATTTCAAGCAGATTCAACGTATCGACTCGGATTACCGCCGGGGTCGGACTGGCAAGCGGCATACCAATGCCCGGCTCGAGCGTTTCTGTGGCAGGCAGGCTCGAAGGCGTGGGGGGTAAAGTTGCCGTGGCAGGCAGGGTGGCGCCCGGCGTTGGCACCACCTGCACCGAGAATGTGCAGGCATCCAACAACCAGGCGCACAGAGACAGGCTTGCAATCAAAATTCGCAATCGCGGCTTCATTGTGACGCGATTATAAACTGGACTTTCGCAATGACAATCGAATCGCGCGCGGGTCGCGCCCAAACGCGAGACGTTTTGCCCATGTGGTGGGAACATCGCGCAGATCGCGCGCCTCCAAACCAGCCCTCGACCTGGTCTCCCAACCTGCCGCGTTCAACACGCGTTCAATTTGATTCGCTCCCGAATCCAAAGCCCAGCCTGCCGAGGCGAGCGCGTCCGCGTTGAGACAAAGATCCATCCCTGCGCGCGGACAAGACACGCGCGAAAGCCCATCCAGCACATGCGCATCGTTATTCAACAAACCTTCGATCAAACTTCCCCAGGGGAAGTTAATGCTGACGGATGACACAAGTCCACTCAATTCACGCGGTAAAGATTGCGCGTTGGCGATGACGAATAACGCATTCGACAACTTCCTTTGCGAGTTGACGCGTAAATTTTCGCGGCACGAGTCTATGCCGATGAAAAATGTTTTCATATTTTGTTCCGCGCTCTTGCAGACAAATCGCCCGTCGCCTGTGCCGAGATCGAGCGAGATATTTCCAAAACCTGCAAGCGCTTCCTGTAATTCAATCGCATTCATTTCACGGGACCGCCTGCCCCGAATCGTTTCCATGAGAAACCTCCATTCTGTCGTGTGAGATAACAGCGGACAGAATGAGGCAGGCGGCGCGCGCGCATGATGGAGGAACGCGAAAATGCGGCGTTGTCAGGCGCCGTCTAAATCGTCGGGAGTGGGTTTTTTACGGGTTAGTGGGAAAACAAAACAAGCCCATTGGGCTTTTAAAACGATGCTACTTGTTTCGAGTACGACTTAACAGGGTGGTCGGGTGAAGTTCCTGTTCATGGCTAATATTCTAGCACCTACACCCAACTCTGAGGATTAGAAATGGGTTTGAAATTTCAGGTTGCCATATTATAGATCGCGAGTAGGATGGTGAGATCTGCCGCCATATGACCCAGCACAGGCGCAAGCAAGCCGCCATCCTCTTCGCGCGCGACCTGTCTCCAAAACCAGCCCGCCAGCGCAAGCGCGGCAACTGCAAACAAGATCGAAACGATGGGGGCTTTGCGAATCAGAATCAATGCGTGGAAGCCCGCATAAAGCAAATCGGAACGATGCAAACGTTTCGTCGCGCTTCCCAAATATGCGCGCCAGAAATATTCCTCGACGAACGGGTTGACCAGCGCAAAATACGCGATGAAGGGAAGCCATGTTCGAGCGTTCAGCCCCAGGGCTGCAACTTGCGACGGGAGATCGTTTGCAATGCCGAACACATCCCACAGAAAAAACAACGCAAAGCCGCTGGTTCCGCAAACCAAAAGGTTCAGCGCAATCCATTTTTTATTTGAATTTTTGAGTAACGTTGAAAGCGGGATGCCCGGTCTGGCGATCAACAGCGAGCCGATGATCGCCGCGTGAAAGCCAAGCAATGCCGCCCACGCGCTGTGAAGCACGAACAACCCCAGAAACACCGCAAGATACGCCAGCGCCGGCGCGATCCATTTCATGAAATTTGTGTGACGATCGTGTTTTTCGCGCCGGCAGAAATTAATGCGGATGAAATATCGTCAGCCTTTTCCGCCTCTGCGAGCGCGATCATGTTCCCGCCGCGTCCTCCCCCGCTTAGTTTTGCCCCAGCCGCCCCAGCCTTTCGCGCCGCCTCGACCAGCGAGTCCAATTCGGGCGAGGAGACCATCATCTCTTGAAGCAATTCGTGATTGTGATTCATCAACCCGCCAAGCAATTTCCAGTCGCCAGTCTCTATTTTCTCTTTCGCGTGTCTCGCAATCTCTCCCACGTTGTCGAACACACCCTCCCATTTTGCCCGATCCGCTTCCCAAAGTTTTCTCACATCCGCAACAGATTCCTTCGTCGGCGCGGAGATGCCCGTGTCGCCGATAACGATCGTGAATGGTCTGCCGACTTTGAAGGTTTCAATGAGTTGACCTTTTACAAAATATACGGGCTTGGCATACGCGACAACCGTGTTATCGATTCCCGATGGCGTGCCGTGATGAATCTTCTCGATGTCGTAGGCGAAGGCATTGACTTCTTCATCGGTCATTGGGTAATTTAAGTGTGAGGATAACGCGCGGAGGAGAGCCACCGTCACTGCCGCGCCAGAACCGAGACCGGAGGCGACGGGAATGGATGATGAGATTTTTATATTGAGGTTGGGGAATCCTCTCTCACCCCAAGCCCTGCTCCCTGCTTCGACTTCGCTACCGCTCCGCTCAGCATGAATGGGAGAGGGGGATTGGCGCGAGATGAAGAGAAAGTTATGGATGACTGAAGCAATGGGATGGTCGGAGGGAAGCGCGTTCAGTTCGGAGTGGAGGTTAATGTCGGGGGCGTGAATCCAAATCCCCGTCGAGTTTGAATCGAGAATCTCCACATCTGCATGAACTTGGGTGACCGGCACAGCCAGCGCCGGGCGCCCGTAGACCACGGCATGTTCGCCAAATAGGATGATCTTACCCGGCGCGGAGGCTTTCACGATCGGTAAAAAATGGCGATCACAGAGATCACCCACAATACTACTGTAACCTGCAGAGGGCGGTCTTTGAGCGCCACTTCGTCCGGCGCGCCCGCCGCATGACCGGTTTGAATCAATTGCAAATAGCGAAAGATGCCGTAGACCACAAAAGGAATCGTCAACATCATGCTGTGGTTCTCAGGCAGGTTCGGCGCGGTGAACGTGTATAGCGAATAGGTGACAATGGTCGTGCCGGAAACGATGGTGATCAACTGGTCGAGGAGCGGCAGGGTATAGCCATCCAGCACTTTGCGGTGCGAGCCTGCGCCGGTTTCAAGCAGGCTCATCTCGGCGCGTCGTTTGCCGAAACCAATGTACAAGGAGAATAATGTGGTGATCATATAGAGCCACGGCGAGAAACGCTCGACCGTGATCAACGCCACGCCAGCCGCAACGCGCAACACAAACCCGGAGGAAACAATGAATACATCCAGTATTGGGATGTGCTTGAGCCAGCGCGAATATAAAATATTAATGGCGAGGTAAACTGCCAGAATGACCGCGAGTGCCGGCGAAAGGAGATAACCCAGCGGAAGCGCGATGGCGACCAACGCAATTGCCGCGAGCCACGCCGCGTTCAAGGGTAGTTTGCCCGAGGCAATGGGGCGGTGTTTTTTTTCGGGGTGTTTGCGATCCGCTTCCACGTCGGCAATATCGTTGATGAGATACACCGCGCTGGAAGCCAGGCAGAACAAGAGGAAGCCTTCCAGCGTTCGCAGGAACGGCTCGCGCAGGAACAATTGTTTGTCGAACATGAGGGCAAAAAATACGAAGCCGTTCTTCGTCCATTGGCGCGGACGCATGGTTTTGATGAGCGCTGAAATCATGCGCCAATCATATCAGAGAGGCGAAGCGAATCGACAGGTCGTAACCAAATAGTTATGCGGGCTGGGTCTGTTTCTAAGCCTGAAGCCTGATTACCTTACGCTTTTAGAATCAGGACGCTGATTCACGCTGAAAACGCAGATTTTCTTTCTTTTGAATCAGCAAAGTCAGCGCTCCTCTGCGTCCAAAAAGCATTGTGTAAGTTAATCGCTCACCTTACGCAGTATAGCAAGATTTATCTTGCAAGTCTCTTGTTTTTTTTCCAGCCTATGGTCGCAAAGTGAACTTCTCTGGCGCCGTCCGCCAGGACAGGTGTGCGGTACGGAACAGCGCGTAAGGTACGTTATTCAGGAGCGTCGCGCCTGTTCGCTCACGCCCCATCGTCCTTCGGCGGCGCGGTCTGACCGTAATCCAATACCTGCCTCATTTGTGTTGCCCCCTCCGGCGGACCGACGATCTTCTTGTCCTCCATCATATCCACGAGGCGGGCGGCGCGGGTATAGCCGATACGCATCCGCCGCTGAAGCATCGAGACCGAAGCGCGTCCCTCTTTGCGGACAAGCTCAATCGCCTCCACAAGCAATGGGTCGGTTGTTGTGTCGGTGGGGCTCATCTCATCGAACATCGCGCCCTGCTTGAGCGGCGCATCCGATTTTGGGATGCCACCCAGAGTAGGTTGTGACGCGGCGGCATACGGGTTGGCGGCGCCAGCCTGAGTACGCCAGAACTCCACCAGGTTTTGAATCTCATGGTCTGAGACAAACACACCCTGCAAGCGAGCCGCCGCCGGCGCATCCGGCGCCTGAAAAAGCATATCGCCGCGCCCGAGCAGGCGTTCCGCGCCGGGCTGGTCGAGGATCACGCGGCTATCGGTATTCGACGCTACCGCAAAAGCGACACGCGCCGGGAAGTTGGCTTTGATGAGACCCGTCACTACATCCACCGACGGGCGCTGGGTGGCAAGGATCATGTGAATACCGGTGGCGCGCGCCAATTGCGCGAGGCGCGTGATGGTCTGTTCGGTCTCGCCGGGGGCGATCATCATCAAGTCTGCCAGTTCGTCGATCACGATCACAAGGAATGGAAGCGTCTTGCCGCCCTGCAATTTCATTTTGGCGTTGTAATCGGCGATGTTGCGCGAACCAACTTGCGCGAACATGTGATACCGCTTGTCCATCTCGCGCGTCATCCATTGCAAAGCGCCGATCACGCGGTCGATCTCCACCACCACGGGCGCGAGCAAATGCGGCACGCCGTTATAACCGGTCAACTCCACGCGTTTGGGGTCTACCAGGATGAGGCGCAAATCGTCCGGTGTGTTGTGCAGTAAAAAGCATGTCAGGATCGCATTCACACAGACCGATTTGCCCGAGCCGGTCGTGCCGGCAATGAGCATGTGCGGCATATTTTCGAGCGTGGTGTTGATGGCATTGCCGGTCACATCGCGCCCGAGCGCAAAGCGCAACGGGTTCTTGTTTCGCTGGAAACTGTCGCTTTCGATCAAATCGCGCAACGCCACCAGAGTCATTTCCTCATTCGGAACTTCGATGCCCACATAACTATGCCCCGGCACCGGCGCCTGAATACGGATACGCGGCGCGGCAAGCGCAAGCGCGAGATCGTCGGCGAGCGAGGCGATCTTGCTCACGCGCACTTTGATGCGCCCGTTGCGCGTTTCCACGAACAGCGGCTCCACGCCAAACTGCGTGATGGTCGGTCCGCGGTTGATCTCCACCACCTGCACCGGCGCGCCGAACGAGGCGAGCGTTTCCTGAATCAAGCGCGAGCGCCCTTGAATGAATTCTTCATTGACTTCCGGCGCCGAACCCGAGTCCAAAATTGTTTTCACATCCGGCAACTTCCACTGGATGACCGCTTCCGCGGGCTTGACTGTCGTCACCGGCTTGCCGGCCTCCGTCGCCAGAGCAGGCGACTCGGGACGATGAAGAGGCGTGAATCCGTTCGACGCGGCATCGACTCCTTCGGGCAAAAACGCTTCACCCGACGGGGAATCCTGCTTCGCCCATAGCAAGCGGATCTTACCAACGAGCGGCGCGATCCAGCGGAACAGATCCTCCACCGAAATGTCGAAGATCATCGTGATGGTGACAAGCAACCAAGCCAGCAGCGCCACAATCGCGCCCGCCGTGCCGAGGCTGTTGAATAACAACCGTTCAAACAGACTGCCAATGTAGCCGCCGCCCCAGCCATCCAACGCGGCTTCCTCCGCCAATTCCACGGGCGCAACGATGGAATGCATTGCCGCCAATAACCAAAAGAAAAAGAGGACAAGCCCGAAAGCGCGTTCCAACGAAAGCGGCGGCAATTTCTCAATGCGCCGCGCAACCAGCCACAAGCCCATAACGAACAACCCCGCCGGCAAAATGTACACACCCCAGCCCAGCATCTGACTGAGAAAGATTGTGGCGCTACCCGTCACCACACTACGTTGCGAATAGAAGAGGATCAACCCAATGAGAAGCCCCGCTACCGCCATGATCGCGCCGACCACATCGAGTTTACGTTCGGCGGAAAGAGAATCCCACCACGAGACCGGCATCGGCTGTGTGGGGGGCGAGATAGGCGGCGTCCTCCCTTTTTGCGGCGCATACTTTGGCTTGCCCTTCCCGCGCGAGGGTTGAACCGTCTTGCCTTTTTGCTTCGCGTTTGATTTCGGCGAAATGAACGGAATCTTGAGAGGCATTTTTGTAGTATAGCACAAATGGTCTGTTTTTCTTTTGGGGTAAAATGGTCAAAACAAATCAACAATTGCTTTGCCACACATGGTCCCGATGTTATTCGGGAGAGCGCGCAGAGACTCTGAGAAAAGAAAACTCAATGCTCTCTGTGTTCTCTGTGGCGGGTTTATGAGGACAAACTCTTGTTTGAAATTCTTTTTCTTGGCACCTCCGCTTCCGCCCCGTCTGCCAGGCGCGGGCTTTCGGCGCAGGTGGTAAAGCACGATGAATACCGTTTCCTCGTCGATTGCGGGGAGGGCACACAACGTCAAATATTGCAATCGGGGCTTGGGTTCAAAAACCTCTCGCGCATTTTGCTCACACACGGGCATCTCGATCATATCCTCGGCTTGGGAGGTTTGCTCAGCACATTCCTACGCTGGGAGGCGATCGACCAACTCGAAGTCTATGGCGGGCGTTCCACGCTCGATCGCGTGCACGACCTTCTGTACGGCGTCGTTTTACGCGGCAACCAGCCGCCGATGCCGCTTCATTTGAACGAGATCAAACCCGGCACGTTTTTCGAAACGGATGATTTCACCGTCACCGCATTCCCCGTCACCCACCGCGGACCGGATTGCCTCGGATATGTTTTCGAGGGCAAGGCGCGTCGTCCATTTTTAAACGAGAAAGCGACGGAACTCGGCGTGCCGTTTGGTCCCGAACGGCGGGAACTTGTCGCAGGGAAGGAGATCAGCCTCCCCGACGGCAGACGCGTCCGTCCAGACGATGTGCTGGGTCCGCTCCAGCGGGGGGTCAAACTGGTTATTGTCGGCGACACAGGGCGCACGGATAATCTTATTGAAATCTGCAAGGATGCGGACGCGCTGGTGATCGAATCCACGTATCTGGATGAGGAAGCCGAGATGGCGAAGCAGTTCCATCACCTCACCGCCAAACAAGGCGCGGCGCTGGCAAAGCAGGCGGGGGTCAAAAAATTGATCCTGACTCACATCTCGCGGCGTTACCGTGAAAAAGATGTTTTAAAGGAAGCGCAGGAAATCTTCCCCAACACATCGGTGGCGCGCGATTTCGACACCTTCCAGGTCAAACGGGACGAGTGAAAAAGTAATTTAGCGATTCGCGTAGGGCGCGTTCTCTAACGCGCCGATTTGCGTAAAAGAACGCCGAGTCGCAAGATCAACCTTGCGATGTGAGTTAATTTTTCAGGGGTGTAACCTTCCTCTCGACTAAGGCTGTCTTTGTTACTTTATAATTCTTCCACCGTCATGTAGTGACTTTGAGGAGCAAAGTACATCGCAACGATCGCAAGTTCAGTCCATTCGTCCCATTCTTCTGAGGAAAGTTCCATGTTGAAAAAAATACTTATTTTCTTTTTGGTTTTTACGCTGGTCATGGTTTCAAAACCTTCCACAGCGTCTGCCATTCCTACGGGCGTGGGAGTGATCGGCGACAGCGCCACCCAACCCTATCAGTGCATTAACCGCGGAGGGCCAACCGCCTATACGTGGACAGAGATCCTCGAGGTGGTTCGCGGCGTCAACTTCGGCGGGATGCCCTGCCAACCGTACAACAACGCCTGGAGCGGTGAAACTGTTCGCCTCAACATGACCTCCCAAACCGACAACATTCTGGACGATTTCAACAACGGGAACATCGGCAGGGTCATCAGCATGATCGGCTCGAACGATGTGTACGTGGTCGGTAGTACGCCGGATATCTCCGCCTTGCTTGCCACCTATGAGTCCAACATCCAACGCATGATCAACGCCGGCATCCTGCCGGAAAACATTTTGATCGTTGACATCTCGCAGGATAATTGGAACGAACCTACCCGGACGTATGTCAACCAATATAACGCCGGTTTACTGGACATTGCCACTGAAAAAGGCACAGCCTTCGCTTCATGGACAGGCTATCACAGCGGGCTGGCATGCCGTTCACTGGACAATGGGCAATCGTATAACTTCGGCGGACAGATGATCGCGTATACGTGGGGGAATGAATATCACAACATCCGCGTGGCAGACGGTCACCTGGGTACAATGGCAAACGGCGTGCTGGCGAACGCGATTGCCGTAAACTTTTTGGGCATTCCTCCTCTCACCGACGCCGAACTGTTATCCATCGTCAACGGAACCGTGATTCCGGGCAACCCGCCTCCCGCCTGCGCGAATCAACCGACCGCCACTGCGGGTCCAAGCCCGACTGCCACGCTCACGCGCACGCCAACCGCGACTGGGTTATTCTCTCCGACCCCGTCCCGGACACCGACAGCGACTTTCACATTCACGCCTACCTCATCTTCCGGAACATTTAACGTCGGCGAAACAACAGTTCTGGGTAATGCCTATTCCGGGCTCGGCAATCAGTTGGTCGCTCAACAAGTCACGCTGTCTCAAACCGCCACTATTCAAAGTTTGAGTTATTACGTTTCCACAGCCGGTGGGCAGATGCGTCTCGGCATTTACAGCAATGTCGCCAGCGGACCGGGGAGTCTTAGGGCGCAAACAGCGGCTTTCACCCCGGTTACAGGATGGAATACCCAAGCGGTAGTCACGCCCACCCAGTTAACTGCTGGAACTTACTGGCTTGCCTTCCTGCCGCAAAACAATACGTTAGCGGGGCGCGTCAACCCGGCTGGCGCGGGGCGGTATTACTCGTATACGTTCGGCGCGTTACCCGCCACTTATTCGACCTCGCCAACCAACAGCGCTTTCACATTCTCATTCTATGCGACTTTCTCGACAGGCGCGGTTGCATCCAACACACCCTCCACCACGCCACTGCCAACAAACTCGCCGACCAGCACGCCAACGTTGACGAACACCCCCATCGTGCCAACCAGCACAAGCTCTTTGACTGCGACCATTACCAACACGCCGCTGCCCACGAACTCGCCCACACATACAGCGACTCCGACGAACACCCCCGTCGCGCCCACCGCAACGAACACACGGACGCCGACCACCGTCCCAACGAACACCTTCACTCCGACCGCATCGCGCACGCCAACTCGAACTGCCACGCCATCTTCAAACACCATCACCATTGGCGAGACGAGTGTGCTGAGCATGGGTTATTCCGGCATGGGCAACCGACTGGTCGCGCAACAGGTTACGCTCTCGCAAAACGCCACCATTCAGAGTCTGAGCTACTACGTGTCCACCGCTAGCGGGCAACTCCGCTTGGGAATTTACAATAACTCCGGCAATGCGCCTGGCACACTGATGGCGCAGACCGCCGCCTTCACATCGGTAGCGGGTTGGAACACGCAAGTTGTGACGACCCCGGTAACACTGCCGCCGGGCACGTACTGGCTTGTTTTCCTGCCACAAAACAATACGCTGGCTGGCAGGTTGGGATTGTCCGGGGCTGGGAGGCATTATAGTTATACGTTTGGCGCCATGCCGTCAACGTACTCAACATCCTACACGAGCGATACGTTCCATTTCTCGTTCTACGCAACGCTCTCGTTACCATAACGCAGGAATATCAGTACTTCACGAAAGCGCGTATTTGGCGGTCTCTACCGCTAGGTTTGCGCTAGAGAGCGCAAACTACGCGGGGTTTTTCGCGATCTACTGAATATAACCAAAGAGACCTCCGAAATTTCGGAGGTCTCTTTGGTTATCAGATTGCATCGCTGGTCATGATGAACAGCGGGGTCATCTCAAAACTTTCAAACTTCGGGCGGAGTCGCTCGGTGTTGTAGAACCGCTCCACGTTGACGGTCTTTTTCGTGCTGGTGACGATGTCTACCGGGATATTATCGTAGCGCCCGTTCTTGAGCACCACCAGGCGTCCGTGCACATTCTTCAAGACGAGATCGAGCGCGAGGTTGCCGTACGCCATCGGCACGATGGAGTCGATCGCGTCCGGGTCGCCGCAGCGCGTCAGATAGCCGAGCTTCTGGTTCACGGTATCCACCATGCGTCCCTTGTTATGACTGGCGGTTAATTCCCTCAATTGCGCTGAAACCATATCGCCGATGCCGCCCAACTTCATATGCCCGTATTCATCTGTGGAGCGATCCGAAAAGACCATCTCCCCGCCGTCGAAGGTGGCGCCTTCTGAAACCAGCACCACCGAGTAATGACTCGGGTTGTAACTGCGATCATACATCATCATCTCGGCAAGACGCTCGATGTTGAACTTGTGCTCGGGGATCACACAACGATGAGACGCGCCCGCCATGGTCGGAAGCATCGCCGTAAAGCCGGCGTAACGCCCGAAAACCTCGAGCACCAATAATCGTTCGTGCGAACCAGCCACAGTCCGCAGACGATTCGCGAGCTCAATGGTACGAGTCACGCACGTGCTGAAGCCGATGCAATAATCCGTGCCGGGCACATCGTTATCCATCGTCTTTGGGATGGCAACGATCTTCATCCCTTCTTTATACATGCGCACGGCATAACTCAACGTATCGTCGCCGCCAATGGGAATCAAGTAATCCAGCCCAAGAAAATCGATATTCTTCACCACCTCGGGTGTCACATCGTTGATATCGTCCGCGTACTGATCACGCAAGTGGAGTGGAAGCCGGTCTTTGCGGACCTTCGATGGATTCGTCCGCGATGTGTGCAGGAACGTGCCGCCGGTGCGCCCGGCTTTGTTGACGATCTCCTCGGTCAGCACTTGGAAGTTATTGCTATTATCCGCCTGCGAATCGCGGACGATATCCACCATCCCCGCCCAGCCGCGGCGGATACCGACAACTTTATACCCCTCGCGCAACGCGCGGATGGTCACCGCGCGGATCGCCGGGTTCAACCCGGGCACATCTCCCCCACCCGTCAAAATTCCGATTACCCCTTTCTTGCCTGTACTCATCTTTCCTGTTCTCCTCTTTCATAGACTCAAACCGTCATACGCAGCGGTCTGGATATTGCGCTGAAAATTTATATCATCGTTGGCTCTTCGTACACGCCGAACGCTTCCTTCATCACTTGGATGATCTCGCCCAGCGTCGCGTATGCGTGCACGGCTTCCATGATGTGCGGCATCGTGTTCTCCGTCCCTTCCAACGCGATTCGCAGACGATCCAACGTCTGCCCGACTCTTCCATTGTCGCGCGTCTTGCGCAGGTCCTCGAGTCGTTTGACTTGTCGGTTGTATCCTTGCGGGTCCATCTCAAGGATCGGAATCGTCAGCGGTTTTTTCTCCGCGTACGCGTTCACGCCGACGATCTTGCGGATGCCCTGATCAATTTCACGTTGATAGCGATATGCCGCGTCGGAAATTTCGCTTTGGAAGAATCCTTTTTCGATGGCGGGGATGACTCCGCCCAACTCCTCGACTCGGCGGAAGTAATCGTACGCTTCTTTCTCCATTCGATCTGTCATGGCTTCGACGAAGAAACTACCCCCCAGCGGATCCACGGTGTTCGTCACGCCCGATTCTTCCGCGATGATCTGTTGCGTGCGGAGGGCGATGGTGACGGCGTGTTCGGATGGAAGCGCCAACGCTTCATCTAAAGAGTTTGTGTGAAGCGATTGTGTCCCGCCCAAAACAGCGGCTAAAGCCTGAATCGCAACACGCACAACATTATTCTCAGGCTGTTGCGCGGTTAATGAAACTCCCGCCGTCTGCGTGTGGAAGCGGCACAACCACGAACGCGGATTCTTCGCCCCAAACGTTTCGCGCATCTCACGCGCCCAAATGCGACGCGCGGCGCGATATTTTGCGATCTCCTCGAAGAAGTCGTTGTGCGCGTTGAAGAAGAACGACAGGCGCGGCGCGAACTCGTCCACGTCCATGCCTCGAGCGATTCCCCAACGCACGTATTCGAGTCCGTCGCCGAGGGTGAAGGCTAACTCTTGCGCCGCCGTCGAACCCGCTTCACGGATGTGATATCCGCTGATCGAGATCGTGTTCCACTGCGGAACTTTCTGAGAGCCGAACTCCATCGTGTCAACAACGAGTCGCATGGAAGGTTCAGGAGGGAAGATGAATTCTTTTTGCGCGATGAATTCCTTGAGAATGTCGTTCTGGATCGTGCCGCGCAGTTGATCGAGCCTCACGCCGCGATTCTCCGCCGCGGCGAGATACATCGCCCACGTGATCGCGGCAGGCGAGTTGATCGTCATACTCGTGGACACTTTGTCGAACGGGATGCCTTCGAACAGGATTTCCATATCTTGTAATGAAGAGACCGCCACGCCGCACTTGCCGAACTCGCCCAACGCTTCGGGTTGGTCGGTGTCGTAGCCCATCAGAGTCGCCAAATCGAACGCGACGGAGAGTCCCGTTTGTCCTTGCTCCAATAAATACTTGAAGCGCGCGTTCGTTTCTTCCGCGGTGCCGAAGCCTGCGAACATGCGCATCGTCCACAGTTTGGAGCGATGAAGCGTCGGGTGGACTCCGCGCGTGTAGGGGTACTCGCCCGGAAGTCCGAGGGAAGAAGCGTAGTCGTTATCCGCCACATCGAGCGGGGTGTAGAGTCGGTTGATGGGTTCGGAGGAGGTCGTGATGAATTCATCCATTCGTTCGGGCAGGGACGCGAGCGCCTTGCTCAACGACGTTTCCTCCCACGTTTCGAGTTGATCTTTCAATTCATCGAGTTTCTTTTTGTCGTACATGGCGGCTCCTTTAAGTAGTTGGCGTTCTCCCTTCGACACGCTCAGGGCAGGCTTACGCCAACGGGGACGTTAGAGAACGTCCCCTACACATATAAACATTGGCGAATTATAACCCCCTCCCTGCCTCCCCCAAATACGACGATAATAAATTTGTATGCGGATTCAAAGTTTGAATCGTCGGATTTGGGGGAGGTGCCCCGATAGGGGCGGAGGGGGTCGGGATGGTATACTCGCCTCATGCCCCGATTTGAAATTGACGTTGACCCGTGCGATCACATCACCGCTGACGCGATCGGCAAGCCTGGTCAGCGGGTGTTTTATATTCAAGCCTATCAAGACCAGCGCACGATCACGATCATCATCGAGAAAGCGCAACTGCACTCGCTTGCCATCGGCGTTGAACAATTCCTCGCGCAGATCAACGAACAGAACCCGAACCTCACCGAAGCCTCGGGCGATTACGTGGAGGAAGTGATGCGCATCAACCCGCCCGTTGACCCGCTCTTCCGCGTCGGCGAGATCGGGCTCGGCTACGACAAAGAACGCGACCTCATTGTGTTGTTCGCAAAAGAGATCCTTACCGAGGAAGACGATCCCGAAACTGCGGCAGTCGTCCGCTTTTGGGCGACGCGCACGCAGGTGAAGATGCTCTCGCGCTGGGGCATGGAAGTCATCACGCGCGGGCGTCCGATCTGTCCGCAGTGCGGTCAACCCGAAGAACCCGAGGGGCATTTTTGTCCCAAGAAGAACGGGCATTTTCATTAAAGTCAAAGGTCGAAAGTCAAAGGTCAACATATGACTTTCGACCTTTGACCTTCGACCAACCGATGACACAACCCGATCAAACACAATTAAGATTTGCCCTCCAACACGGCGACCTTGAACTCAAAGGTCAGTTCATGCTTGGCTCGAACTACACGTTTCTGATTGAAATCAATCACGAAAATAAAACCTACCCCGCTGTCTACAAACCGAGTCGCGGCGAACAACCGTTGTGGGATTTTCCCGAACAGACTCTTGCCCAGCGCGAGGTGGCGGCGTATCTCGTGAGCGAGTCGCTCGGCTTTCACTTTGTCCCGTTCACCGCGTTGCGCGAAGACGGTCCGTACGGCGCGGGTTCGATCCAGCAGTTCATCGAATACGATCCCGAATATCACTACTTCAATTTTTCAGACGACGACAAACAACTCCTCAAGCCCGTCGTGTTGTTCGACTTGCTTGTCAACAACGCCGATCGCAAAGGCGGTCACGTGTTCTTTGAAAACGAATCGCATAAACTGTTCGCCATTGATCACGGCATCTGTTTTCACGAAGACGACAAACTTCGCACTGTGCTATGGGATTTTGGTGGGCAAAAAATTTCGGATGACTTGCTCGCTCGTCTCTCTCTCAGCCCCAGCCTGCTCGCTGACCTTCAACCTTATCTCAGCCACAGCGAAATCTCCGCCCTCTGCCACCGCGCGGACTCGATCCTCCAACGCGGAATCTTCCCCCGCCAGCCGCGTGACCGCCGCGCCATGCCGTGGCCTCCGCTATAAAATACGCCCTGAGCGGAGTGACGAGCGATAGCGAGGAACGCAGACGAAGGGCAGGCTATCTTGAAACCCTGTCCTTCGTCTGCGCCGCACAACAACCGTGCGGCTCCGCTCAGGACGAGTAATGATTTAGGAGAAAATATGCATCACAACCTCTGCTTCATCGGATTTGGTAACGTCGCTCGTTCATTGGTTCGTCTGCTCGAACGCAAACGCGATTTGTTGGAATTAAAATACGGCATCACCTATTCAGTCACAGGCATCGCCACAGGACGACACGGCTTTGCGGTGAACCCTGCTGGGATTGATGTTGGGCAGGCTTTGGAGAAAGTAGAAAGTGGAAACACCATCGCTCCACTTTCTACTTTCCATGTGGAAGATTCTCTTTCTGTCATTCAACATAGTCGAGCGTCTGTCATGTTCGAAAATTCCCCCGTCAATTATGAATCAGGTCAACCCGCCATTGACCACGTGAAAGCCGCGCTGAACGCGAACATGCACTCCATCACCGCCAACAAAGGGACGGTTGTCCACGCGTATCAAGAATTGACTGCGCTGGCAAAGTCGAAAAATAAAAAGTTTCGGTTTGAGTCAACGGTGTTGGGAGGCTCGCCCATCTTTTCGACATTCCGCGAGGCGATGCCGTTGGCTGAATTGACTTCGTTCAAGGGAATCATCAACGCGACGACGAACTTGATCCTCTCGCGCATGGAAGAGGGCGAGTCGTTCGACGACGCGGTGAAATATTGTCAGAGCATCGGCATCGCAGAGACGGACCCCTCGGGCGACGTGGACGGCTGGGATGCGGCGATCAAAGTGTCCGCGCTGGCGACGGTGCTAATGGACTCTCCGCTCAAGCCGCAGGAGGTGGAGCGAAAAGGCATAAGGGAGATAACGGCTGAGATGGTGAAGCAGGCAAAAGTCGAGAAGAAGCGCTGGAAGTTGGTCGCATCCGCTGAACGCGAAGGGGAGAGAGTGAAGGGGCGTGTGTCGCCTGAGTTGGTTGATTCGTCGTCGCCGCTGTATGGCATGATGGGATCGTCGTCGGGGTTGACGTTCAGCACGGACGTGCTGCCGAACTATTCGGTGATCGTTTCGGAGCGCGAGGGCATGAAGGGCGGACCCGAGGAGACGGCGTATGGTCTGTTCGCGGATTTTGTGAGCGCGGTTCGAGGGTAAAATAAGTGGCGAATCGTAGCGCAAGATTTATCTTGCGATTAATAAACGCAAAGTGAACTTTGCGGTACGGACGCCATCGGAGAATTTTCATGCCCATCACCAAACAACGCACGTTGGATTACATCAATCTCGAGTGGGGAAGTTATGTTGAACGATTCACTCGCCTGCCGAAAGCGGAGCAGGAGAAGCGGCTCAAAACCGTCGGATTCGAATCGTTCCGCGATATGATGGCGCACATTTTGGCGTGGTGGGAGGAGGGGATGACGATCATCATGGCGATCGCCGAGGGACGCGAGTTCGAGCGCAAGAAATATGATTTCGACGCCTTCAACGCGGAGGCGGTGGCGAAATACAAAAGTTGGGATGAAGCCGAGTTCATGGCTCACTTTGAGAAAACGCGTCGGGAAGCCGAGGCAGGCATCAAGTCTGTGAATGAGGCGGCGTTCGAGAATCGACGGGTCAGAGTGTGGGCAGACGGCATCTTCATCCATCACGCGCGCGAGCATCTCGTCGTGTTGAGTCGCTTCCTCACGCTGGACTTGTTGCAAAACGAATGGGCGGAATACGTTGAAAGTTTCAACGCTCTCGACGACGAACAGAAAAAAGAATTCTTAGCGAAGCAAGGATTTGAAAATTTTCACGACTTGGTCGCGCATATCATCGGCTGGTGGGAGGAGGGTGCGCGAATCATTTCGGGGATTTTGAACGCGCCGAACTTCACGCGGACCAGCCGCGACACCGACGCGTTCAATGTGGAGTTGACAAAAAAATACGCTTCATGGTCCGACGGCGACCTGTTCAAGCATTTCGAGTCGGTGCGCCTCGCCATGCTTGACCTGACCGCGTCCCTGCCCGACGACGCCTTCAAGAACGCGGACATCGAAGGCTGGCTCAACGATGATGTGGTCGGGCATTACGACGAACATTCGATGTAGCAGAGTGTTTTAACTCGCCTACCCAATGTCATGCTGAGCGGAGCGAAGCATCTCTACCACGACATAAGAGACCCTTCGCTAGCGCTCACATCGTCCCGATGTCCTTCGGGAGGGTGACATGATCGTAAGTGTATTTGTCCGTGAAATCCGTGTACAAAAGAAAAGTATCAAAGGTAAATTATGGAAGAACATGTTGTATATCTCGCGCTTGGCTCGAACATCGGCAACCGCGCCGCGAATTTAAAAGAGGCGATCGCTTCGCTTGCCCCGCAAATGGAAGTGAAAGCAAGATCGTCGGTGTACGAGACCGATCCGTGGGGTTATGAAGATCAGGAAAAATTTCTCAACCAAGTTGTGCGCGTCGAGACGTATCTCAAGCCCGAGCAATTGATCAAACATCTCAAGCGCTTGGAAGTCGCGCTGGGGCGGAAAGAATCGTTCCCCAACGGTCCGCGCCTGATCGATATTGACATTTTGTTGTACGACGATCTTGTGCTGTATTCGCCCGCATTGACGATTCCGCATCCGCACATGCACGAACGCGCCTTCGTCCTCGTCCCGCTGATGGACATCGCCTCCGATCTTGTGCATCCCGTGAAAAAGAAGTCCATCCGCGAGCTGGCGTTGTTCGCCGATGTCAGCGGGGTGAGGAAGTTCGAGGGGTGATGATGTTGAATTGGAAGAGATAAGTTATGGAAACAATCGAATCAAGCGAATGGTCAATGGAATGGCGCTGTAATAACTGTGGCGGGATGGGTGGAGTGCCAGCCAATAATCTGAATCTTGACGAACCCATTTGCATAGTTTGTTCTCATTGCTCTCATCCAACCTTGTATGCTTGGTGTGAAAAATGCGGTGAAGGAATGGAGCGCGAAGAAATAGACCTTACTAACCAGCCGATCTTATGGGTATGTGAGACATGTGGTAATGAATATCAGCTCCCACCATTGTTTTATCAACGTCCCGTCTATTTCAAGCCAAGCAAGTTTTCTGAATTGGTATATGTTGAAAAAGTAAAATATGATAAACACGTTCATGTAAGTATTGATTGGGTTAGAATGACACTCCTGTTTTGGGATAAACACCGAATCAAACTATTGCTTGCGTCAATGACAGCCCTTGGACTGCTTGTAGTTCTGTTCTTCGTAGCAAAAGATTCCCTCATTGCTACTTTTCTAGTGTTGTTCGTATTTGGCTTGTTTTCACTTGTAATTTTGATAGACGTGATTTCTCTGTTTGTTTCAAAAATATTTTTACTTATTTACAAAATTAGGAAACGGCAGGTGTCCTAATGGGATTTTTCTCTCGTTTCAAATCCGCCGCCCGTATCCTCCTCAAAGGCGAACCGAAAAAGAAAAGCCGCAATCCTATCCCTGCCATCACGCGCGAGGAAGTGGACGAAGCCAGACAATTCTTCCCGCGCGAAAAATTTTTCATCCTTGGTCATGCGCGCTCTGGCACAACTCTCCTCATGCGGCTCGCGCGTTTGCATCCCGAAGTGCATTGCAACTATCAGGCGCACTTCTTCACGCGCAGGCCGTTGTTGAAAGCAATGGTCGATTCGCCTGAAATGGAAGAGTGGCTCACACGAAAATCCAATCGCTGGAATCAAGGGCGCGACCTCTCTCCGCTCGTCCTCCGCGCCACGGCGGACTTCATCATGGAACGCGACGCGGCGCGCGAGGGGAAGCGCATCGTCGGCGATAAGAGTCCCTCATCCACGATTCATGGTCAAGTTGTGCGCGACATGCACGCGATCTATCCCGACGCCAAACTCGTTTACATCGTCCGCGATGGACGCGACGTGCTGATCTCGGAACGCTTTCGGAATTTTGTGGAGGACTCCAAATTTTTATCGGCGGAAGACAAACGCATCATTTCGGACCTTCGGTCTGATTCGGTTTCCTTCAGCGACGGTCGCCGTTCGATCTTCACCGAGTCGTTCATCCGCCGCGTGGCGAAGGGATGGGTGACCAACCTGCAAGAGACCGACGACGAAGCGCGAAGACTCTACGGCAAAAATTATTTCAGTTTGCGATATGAAGATTTGCTAGATAACCCGTTCAAGGAAATGTCCCGCTTATGGAAATTTCTCGGCGTGAAGTCGGTCAACAAATCGCTGGAGAAGAAGATTCAAGCCGAGATGGCGTCCAACCCTGACGAGGAATGGCAGGCAAAACGGGATGAGGGAATCGCGTCCTTTCTCCCAAAGGGACAGGCGGGCAACTGGCAGAAATTATTTTCCGCGAAGGATAAATCCGTGTTCAAGGAATCCGCGGGCGAGATGTTGGTGAAGTGGAAGTATGAGGATTTGGGAGATTGGTAAATTGGGAATTGGGAGATTGGGAATTGGAAAATTGGTGGATTAGGTAAGGAGGTTACAATGTCTGAGAAGGAGATGCGTGGCTTTGAGGATTTGGAATGTTATCAATTGGGTAGAAAAGTATTCCAGGAGGCATATCGCGTAGCGTCACTGTTGCCATCCGAGGAGAAATATAATCTTGCCGATCAACTACGCCGCGCTTCTGCAAGTATTGTTTTGAATATCGCTGAAGGATACGGGCGGTATCATTTTCTCGACAGCCTTCGTTTTTACTATATTGCCCGAGGTTCGACCATGGAAGTGTTGAGCGGCTTAATTGCCTGTGATGATCTGAAATACACGCGAGATGAAATTGATCAACAAAGAGAATTGTGTCATTCGGCATTACGATCTTTAAATGGCTATATCCGATATGTTCGCGGACAGCAACAAGGAAGACAGGAATATGGAGAGCGTGCCGTAAAAGAAGATGCGCCAACATACACCTTGTCTGATCTACCTTCCGAGTAAACCCTACCAACTTACCAACCTCCCATGTCCCAATCTACCAAATTCTTAATTGCAGGTCTCGGTTCCATCGGTCGCCGCCACATGCGGAATTTGATCGCGTTGGGCGAAAAGGATATTGTCCTATTTCGCACGCGCAAAGCGACCATGCCCGAGGAAGACCTCGCTGGGTTTCCTCAGGAAACCGATTTGCACCTCGCGCTCGAAAAACACAAACCCGACGCGGTGATCGTGTCGAATCCCACATCGCTTCATCTTGATGTTGCCATCCCCGCCGCGGAAGCGGGATGCTCGCTCTTGCTGGAAAAACCGCTCTCGCATTCGATGGATCGCATTGACGATCTTGAGTCCGCGCTCAAAAGGGGCGGCGGAAGAGTCGTCGTCGGGTTCCAATTCCGTTTTCATCCTGGGTTGGTGAAAGCAAAACAGTTGATCTCCGCTGGCGAGATCGGACGCGTGATCTCGGCGCATGTGCATTTCGGCGAGTATCTTCCCGCGTGGCATCCGTGGGAGGATTATCGTCAAGGCTACGCCGCGCGCGCGGATATGGGTGGGGGAGTTGTGCTAACCCAATGTCACTCGCTCGATTATCTTCCGTGGTTGGTAGGCAAGGTCGAATCCGTTTGGGGATTCACCGCGAAGTTGAGCGACTTGGAAGTGGACGTGGAAGACACGGCGAAGATCGGTCTGCGTTTTGAGAACGGCGCGTTGGGGAGCATTCATCTCGATTACAACCAACAACCGCCCGCGCACTATTTTGAAGTGATCGGCACAAAAGGCTCGCTGCAGTGGAATCTCGCAGACGGCGCGACGCAGATCTATCGCGCAGAATCCCCCTCTCCCGCTGGGAGAGGGGCTAGGGGTGAGGGCGCTTGGGACGTGTACCAGCCCTCCCCTGCGTTTGAACGCAACGCCATGTTCATGGACGAGATGAGACATTTCATCGCCGTCGCGCGCGGCGAGGTGGAGTCGTCGTGTCCGCTGGAGGAGGGCATCCGCGTGATGAAGCTGGCGATGGCGGTCAAAGAATCGTCATCTACGGGTCGTGCTATTTCATTATAGATTGTAACCATTTCAAAATTCAGTGGGTGAATTTTAGGTTATAATTGCGCCTCGCATCGCAAAACCAACAGAGCAATCTGTGTAAATCAAGGAGTAACTATGTCGAAAGCCAAACTGATCGCCCCATATGGGGGAAAACTGGTGAACCTTGTTGTCGAGGGCAAAGAGCGCGAGGACCTTCTCGCCCGCGCCGCAAAACTGCCTTCCATCAAGATCACCACGCGGAATCTTTGCGATCTCGAATTGATCGCCACCGGCGGATTTTCGCCGCTCACCACCTTCATGGGCAAAGCGGACTATGACCGCGTGCTCAAAGAGATGCGTCTTGCCGATGGAACCTTGTGGCCCCTCCCCATCACATTGACGGCTGACCCCAAGGAATTACCCACCGTCGGCGAGGACTTGGCGCTTCGCAACGCCAATTTCGATCTGATCGCCGTGATGACGCTTGATGAAGTCTTTCACTGGGACCCGCAGACCGAAGCCGCGCTCGCCTACGGTTCCACCGATACCAAACATCCGATGGTCTCCGAAATGGGACGCTGGAACAAGGTCTGTATCTCCGGCCCCATGAAGGTTGTCAACCTTCCCAAATATTATGATTTTGTAGACCTGCGCCTCACCCCCGCGCAGGTGCGCGAACGGCTCGAAGCGATGGGGCACGATAACGTGGTCGCGTTCCAGACCCGCAACCCTCTACACCGCATCCACGAAGAGTTGACCAAACGCGCGGCGGCTCAAGTCAACGGCTCGCTGTTGATTCACCCCACCGTCGGCATGACCAAGCCCGGCGACGTGGATCACTACTCGCGCACCCGCACGTACAAAGCGCTGGTGGATAATCACTACGACAAGAACAGCACCATGCTCAGTTTGTTGCCGTTAGCCATGCGCATGGCGGGACCGAAGGAAGTTCTGCTCCATGCCATCATCCGCCGCAATCATGGCGCGAATCACTTCGTTGTCGGGCGCGATCACGCGGGCCCGGGAAATGATTCCACAGGCAAGCCGTTTTACGGTCCGTATGACGCGCAGGAGAACATGAAGAAGTACGAATCCGAGTTAGGCGTCAAGATGGTCCCGTTCGAAATGCTGGTCTATCTGCCCGATGAAGACCGCTACGTGGAAGAGAAGGATGTTCCCAAAGGCGCAAAGACCGCCAACATCTCCGGCACACAAGTGCGCGAAGAATATCTTGCGAAGGGCAAATTACTGCCGGGCTGGTTCACCCGCCCTGAGACTGCCGAGATTTTGCGCGAAACCTATCCGCCGCGCCATAAGCAGGGATTTGGAATCTGGTTCACCGGCTTGAGCGGCTCCGGCAAATCTGCCACCACCGCCGTGCTCACCTCCCTGCTCCTCGAACGCGGGCGCGAAACCGCCATCCTCGACGGCGATGTGGTGCGCACACACCTGAGCAAAGGACTCGGTTTTAGCAAGGAAGACCGCGATACCAACATCCTGCGCATCGGCTTTGTGGCGGGCGAGATCGTGCATGCGGGAGGCATTGTCATTTGCGCCGCCATCAGTCCCTACCGCGCCACGCGCGAAGAAGCCCGCAAGATGGTGGGCGAGAACTTTATCGAAATCTTCATGGATACTCCCGTGGAAGTCTGCGAAGAACGCGACGTGAAAGGCTTGTATGCCAAGGCGCGCCAGGCAGTGGCAGACGGCAAGCCGATGGGCTTCACCGGCGTGGACGATCCCTATGAGCCGCCGATCAAACCCGAGATCGCGCTTCAGGGTTTCGGCGCAACGCCTGAAGATAATGCCCGCATTATCATCAAGTATCTCGAAGATCAGGGATATTTGAATCGCAATTGATCGTTGATGTAGGGGCGGGATTAACCCCGCCCCTACTGCGTTTCCGTATTGCGCATTTTTTGTATGCCTCCCCGCGACTCACTCCGCCTCGTTTCTTTTTTCAGCCTGTTTTTGATCGTCGTAGCCGGGACCTTTCTCGTGCTTCGAGCCACCCCCGAAGGGCTTGGCTTATCCGATGATTCCATCGCGTACATTGCGGGCGCGCGGAGTTTGCTCGCGGGAGACGGCTATCGCGAAGCGTGGCTGGCAACGAATGGATATGTTACACACTTCCCACCGGGCTTTTCCTCCGCGCTGGCGTTCTTCGGTCTGTTCGGTCTCGACCCACTGCGCGGCGCGCGGTTCCTCAACGCGCTGTTGTTCGGGTTGAACGCCGGGCTGGTCGGCATACTCGTCTGGCGCGCCACGCCTTCGCTCACGGCGGGGCTGATCGCCGCCGGGTTATTTGTGTTGAACGGAGAAATGCTTCAGACTCACGCCGTGGCAATGAGCGAGCCGCTGTTCATCTTCTTCTCGCTCGTATCGCTATGGATGTTCGACTTGTCTTTTGAAAGCCTACTGTATTACGCGGGCGAAAAAACGAGCGAGGTCGAAGGACGTCTCAAACGCTGGCGACGGCGGAACGAAAGTTCGGCTTGGCTGATCTCCTGCGGCGTTTTCGCCGGGCTGGCGTATCTCACACGCTATTCCGGGCTGGCGCTAGTCGCCGCGTTCCTCATCGCATTGATCGTCCTTCATACCAATTGGAGGAAACGCCTGGGCGGCATGATCCTGTTTCTGGAGGGCTTCATCCCTCTGGCGGCGGCTTGGGCGTTGCGTAATCATTGGGTTGCCGGCAATGCCACCAATCGTTCGCTGGCATGGCACCCGTTGACTCAAGAAAACATTGACATTGGCTTGCGCGTTTTTGCCGATTTTTTCATCCCCGTGGCGGGGTGGTTCAAAGCGCTGGCAAAAACGCCGGGCGTGTTCGAGGCGATTACGATCATCATCCTCGGCGGCACGCTGGCATGGACCGCGCTCGAAGCGTGGAAATTTTTCACAAAGCAGAAGCAACCGTCCCTGAGAGAGGGAAGCGGGTCTATCATCCCGCTAATCACCGGGCTGTTCCTGCTTGCCTACTTCGCCTCCACCGTCGCATCCATGACCCTTTTCGATGCCGCGACAAAATTCAAATTGAGGATCGTATCGCCGGTCTTCGTTTGTTTATTTATCCTGCTGGTATGCGCTTTCTTCTGGCTTCGCAAAAGAAACTTTAAGTTTGCGGCGCTCGTCGCAGTTGCGGCGCTCGGCTTTTCATTTGCCAAACAGGTTCACACGGTCAACACGTGGTCGAAAAGCGGATTGGGCTTCGCGTCTTTCCAATGGTACGATTCAGAGGCCATGGCATTTTTGCGCGAACTGCCCGGCGATGTCGCCATCTTCACCAACGAACCCGGCGCGGTCTATCTATACACCGGGCGTGGCGCGTTGGTTCTGCCCAGCGGCTACGACTCCGCGCGCGCCGAATCCATTCCGGGGTTTGAAGACGGCGTCGCGCGGATGCAGGCTGAGGTCAACGCGGGACGCGCCGTGCTTGTCATCTTCGACGACGGCGCGAACATCGCCGGCGAAGTGGACGCGCTAACCAAAGGTTTGAACCTCGCGCACAAATCGCAAGGCGATTCGATCTACACACATCAACCGTAACGCAAATTTATTTTGCGAGATCAGGCACATCATGACCATTCAAGATAAATTCAAACTCGACGGGCGCGTCGCCCTCGTTACCGGCGGCGCGGGATTGCTCGGCAGGGAATTTTGCCGCACGCTGGCGGAGGCTGGCGCGAAAGTCGCTGTGCTGGATTTGAACGCCGCTTCCTCCGCAGGGACGGCTGATTCGCTCTCTCAGAACGGATTCAACTCCCTAGCCCTCTCGGCAAACATCACCCAGCCCGACTCGGTGAACGCCGCCGTTGAAAAAGTGTTATCCACCTTCGGGCGGCTCGACATCCTCGTCAACAGCGCCGCGCTCGACCCAAAGTTCGACGCGGACGCGATGAAAAAAGGCGTCACGCCCGGCTCGTTCGAGGATTATCCGCTCGCCGATTGGACCGCCGCGCTTAACGTCAATTTGACCGGCATGTTCCTGATGACTCAAGCCTGCGTCAAGCCGATGCTCGCGCAAGGCAAAAAAGGAAGCGTCATCAACATCTGCTCCACGT
This sequence comes from Anaerolineales bacterium, assembly GCA_016789025.1. Classification (GTDB taxonomy): domain Bacteria; phylum Chloroflexota; class Anaerolineae; order Anaerolineales; family Villigracilaceae; genus Defluviilinea. The sequence continues at coordinate 17,465 of JAEURC010000069.1, read as the reverse complement.
ACGGACTTAACGGACCCGACCAACGCATTTACATCAAAGACGGTCAGCGCGTGGCGTATAAACCCGTTTACTATACGGTGACCAAAGCCGGCGTGCTGGGCTTCACCAAATATCTCGCCGCGTATTATGCGGGGACAGAACTCCGCGTCAACGCGCTCACGCCGGGCGGAATCTACAACGACCACGAAGAATATTTCGAGAAGAATTATTCCGCCAAAACGATCATGGGAAGAATGGCGAAGAAAGATGAAATGAACGGCGCGTTGCTCTTCCTCGCCTCGGATGCTTCGTCGTACATGACCGGCAACAATGTCGTCGTGGATGGCGGATGGACGGCGTGGTGAATAGAGTAAACACGTATACAGGTAGACAGGTATACACGTATACACGTGTCTCCGTGTTTACTTGTTTACTTGTCTACGTGTCTACTTGTTTCCCTGTGTACCTGTTTTCCCCTTCACATACCCCATGACCCATACGCTCGCCCTCATCCCCGCTCGCGGAGGCTCAAAAGGAATCCCGCGTAAGAACATCCGCAACTTTGCGGGCTATCCGCTCATTGCGTGGAGCATCGCCGCGGCGAAACAATCGCAACTCGTCACGCGCGTCATCGTTTCAACGGACGATGAAGAGATCGCGTCGGTGGCGCGCGAGTTCGGCGCGGAGACTCCCTTCCTGCGCCCGGCAAAATTTGCCGAAGACAACACGACCGATCTGCCGGTGTTCGAGCACGCGCTGGGATGGCTGGCTGAACACGAAAACTATCATCCTGAAATTGTCGTTCAACTTCGCCCCACTTCGTCCATCCGCCCGCGCGGGTTGGTGGACGACGCGATTCAAGTTTTGCTGGATCACAAAGACGCGGACAGTGTGCGCGGAGTTGTGTCCGCCGGGCAAAACCCGCATAAGATGTGGCGCATCTCCGGCGAAAACGGTCCGATGAAAAATTTGCTCGATGTGCCGGGCATCACTGAGCCATACAACGCGCCGAGGCAGATTCTTCCGCCCATCTATTGGCAGACCGGTCACATTGACGCGATCCGCGCGGAGACGATCACCAAAGGCGGCTCGATGAGCGGCGGCGTGATCTATCCCATCATCATCGATTCGCGTTACACGGTTGACATTGACAACTTGCAGGACTGGGCGCGTTACGAACATCTCGTTTCGACGGGCGAGTTGGACATGGTTACGCCGGGCAAAACCCGCCGACCGATGCCCTCCACCATCAAATTAGTCCTCTGCGACTTCGACGGCGTCATCACCGACAACCGCGTGTGGACGGATCAGGATGGGCATGAAACGGTCGTCGCTTCGCGGGCAGACAGCATGAGGGTCAAACAGATGCGCGAGATCGGCATTGACGTGATGATCCTCTCGTCGGAGGTCAACTCGGTCGTCTCGGCGCGCGCGAAAAAGATGGGGGTGGATGCTGTGCACGGGGTGGGATTGCAGGACAAAGGGCGGGCGATGCGAGACATCCTGGCTGAAAAAAATATCAAGGCGGAGGAAGCCGTCTTCGTCGGCAACGATTGGAACGACCTCCCGTGTTTTGAGATCGCGGGCTGGGCGGTCGCCGTCGCGGACGCATATCCCGAAGTTCTTCGCGCCGCCGATCATGTGTTGACGAAGGCGGGCGGTCATGGCGCGGTGCGTGAGTTGTGCGACCTGATCTTGAAGGCGCGGGCGTGAAAAAACTTTTTGCGGTTTTCGAGCGCGGATTGTTCGCTCCGTTCCTGCTCGCCGTTCAACCGATCTTGCAATTGTATTTGCTCAACTTCGACGAATTGAGTTTTGCGGATACGGTTCGCGCTTTGCTGGCGTCGCTGACGTTCGCGTCGTTGGTCTTCGGCGCGGCGTATATTTTTTTTCGTGATGCGTTGAAGTCCGCGTTGATCGCCGCGCCCTTCATCTTTATCTTCTTCCTCTTCGGTGACGTGACCGATTGGGTGGGCAAAACATTTGCATTGGGTCCCGTGCGTTCTGATTTCGCCGTTTTTCTCGCCGCCGTATTGATCATATCCGTTTGGATGTGGCTGTTGCAAAAGCGTGTGAAGAATCTCGTCAACGTCAATTTGTATTTCAACTTGTTGAGCGTTCTCTTGTTGGTGAACACGGGAGTTCAGGTGGCGAAGCACGTGCGCGAGAACGAGATTTCGTACAATCCTTCCGCGCGTTCTGTCATGGTGGCGGAGGTCGAATCCGCCGCGCCGCGCCCGGACATTTACTACATCATCCTCGACGGCTACGGCAGGCAGGATATTCTGCAAAAGTTCTACGAGTTCGACAACTCGGAATTTATCAATGGGTTGCGCGAGCGAGGCTTTTACGTAGCGGATGAATCGTCAAGCAATTACATTCAAACGATGCTGTCGTTGAGTTCGTCGTTCAACATGAACTACCTGCAAGACTTGAAGGTGAATGGCAACACACCGGATAACCGCGCCGACCTGATCGAGATTCTCAACTACAGCGAAGTGCGAAATGTGCTGGCGCAAAACGGATATAAAACGGTCTCGTTTGAGAATGAATACAAAGCGACCATCCCAACTGCGGATGTATATTACGAAGACACAAGTTCGCCGCTGACACAGCCGGTCACCGCTTTCGAGAGCATCGTCATTGACCATAGCATGGCGCGGACGCTGAACCATATCCCCGCGTTTCAGCGCGCGTTGGTCGAGATGCCCTACGAGACTCATCGTCAGCGCATCCTTTCCACGTTCGCCGACTTGGAGAAAGCCCCGTCGCTCGACGGCGAGTATTTCGTCTACGCTCACATCATCGCGCCGCATCCGCCGTTCGTGTTCGACAAAGACGGCAGTGTGGTCCATCACGACGAGCCGTTCACCTTGTTCGACGCGAACTATTACATCTCGGAACATTCGCGCGGCGGATACATCGGCGGCTATCGCAGGCAGATCCAATACATCAACACGCTCGCGCTGCAAGCGATTGACGCGATCCTTGCTCAATCGGATACGCCGCCGATCATCATCATTCAAGGCGATCACGGACCGGGCGCGTACCTCCATTGGGGGTCGCTGGAGCAGACCATCCCGTCGGAGCGATTCGGGATCCTCAACGCCTATTATTTCCCCGATGGCGATTACGCGTCGCTGTATCCCTCGATCTCGCCGGTCAATTCGTTCCGCGTCGTGTTGAACCGGTATTTCAAAACGGAATACGCGCTTCTTCCCGATTTGCATTATTATTCCCGCTGGAATGTTCCGTTCGACTTTATCGAAGTGACGGACCTCGCGCCGCCACAATAGATCTCTTGCTTAAGCATACCTTGCTCAGCCACAGAGTCCACAGAGACCTCTGAGAAATTCTCTTTTTCTCTGTGATCTCTGTGGCGAAAACGACTTTTACAAGAGATCAAATAAACTTGGAGAAAAAATGACACGTGAAATCAAAATTGGAAACCGCGCGGTAGGCGACGCTCATCGCGCCTACATCATCGCCGAGATCGGCATCAATCACAACGGCGACCTCGACATTGCGAAGAAGATGATAGACGCGGCTGTCCACGCCGGCGCGGACGCGGTGAAATTTCAGAAACGCGCGCCCGATGTGGCGACGCCGCCCGAACAAAAAAATCAAATGCGCGAGACGCCGTGGGGCTACATCACCTATCTCGACTATCGTTACAAGGTCGAGTTCGATGAAAAGCAATACGCCGAGATTGACCGCTATTGCCGCGAAAAGAAAATTGATTGGATGGTCTCGGTTTGGGATGAGCCCTCGGTGGATTTTATGCAGAAGTTTGACACGCCGGCGTACAAAGTCCCCTCCGCTTCGCTCACCGACTTCAACCTGATTCGCAAAGCGCGAGCGACCGGCAAGCCTCTGATCTTGTCGTCGGGCATGTCCACGATGGAGCAGATCCAAAAGGGAATCGAGACCGCCGGCGAAAAAGACCTGCTGATGATGCACTGCACCAGCACGTATCCGTGCGAACCGGAGGAGTTGAACTTGAAGATGATCGAAACGCTCCGCGCAAAATATCCGAATATTCCCATCGGATATTCCGGTCACGAAGTGGGACTCATCCCGACCGCCATCGCCGTCGCGTTCGGCGCGTGCATGGTGGAGCGTCATCTCACCCTCGACCGCGCCATGTGGGGCTCGGATCAAGCCGCGTCCGTTGAACCTGCGGGCTTCGAGAGACTCGTGAAATACATCCGCACCACGGAAGCCTCGCTCGGCGACGGTGTGAAAAAAGTGTATGACTCCGAAAAAGGTTCGATGAAGAAATTACGAAGGGTTGTGAACGAGTAAATTTGCTTGTACGCAGTACGCAATACGAAATATTTTCTGCGTACTGCGTATTACGTATTGCGTATCGTGATGACAGTGATTCAGAACATTCGCCGTCTCCTCCGTCCTGCCGGCAAGACCGCCCAATCCATCCTGCGATGGAAGCGGTTTTCGTTCGGCGACGCGCCGCCGATCTTCGGCAACTCCAAGCCCAAGAGCGGATCGCACCTGCTGTTGCAAATTTTGAACGGCTTTACAAGAATCATGCCGTATCAATACGTGGAAGCGGAGCCGATCCGCACGATCACGAAAGAGGGGAGAAGAAAGACGAAAGATGAGATATTGGGAGAATTAGAGAATTTGCCGCGCGGGGTGATCGGCTGGGGGTATTTGGAAGCGACAAAAGAAAACGTCGAGTTTTTGTGCCAGTCGAATCGAGTCAACTATTTCATCTATCGCGACCCGCGCGACATGCTCGTCTCGCAAGTGTTTTTTGCCACCGACATGCACGAAGAGCATGGGATGCACGACTTCTACAATTCGCTCCCCGATTTCGGCGAGCGACTCAAAGTTGCCATCACGGGCATTGACCGCGATGGACTCAAAATGGTCAGCGTGAAGCAGAGATACGAAGGCGTGTTTGAATGGCTTGCAACGCCCGGCGTGATGTGCCTCCGCTTTGAGGACCTTGTAAATAATCGGGATGCCACGTTGAACGCTATGCTCGATGAAGTGGAAAAGACCGGCTACCGAATCCCGACGCCGCGCGAGAAAGCGATCTCCATTTTGGTGGAGGCGATCCAGCCGAGGAAGAGTCATACCTTCCGCTCAGGCAAGACCGGCGGCTGGCGCGAATTTTTCACTGCGGAACACAAGACGTTGTTTAAAGAAGTGGCGGGAGATTTGGTGGTGAGGCTGGGGTATGAGAAGACGAATGATTGGTAAATTGATAATATCTCGTGATGGTTTTACCCGCACGGCGTTAAACCGCCGTGCTAATTTACAAAGTCCGCTAAAGCGGACTGCGGTTCAAGAGTCGCCTTTAGGCGGCTGGGTACGAATAGCACGGGTATTCATCCCCGTGCGGGCATATGGCGAGAGATGAACGAATTTTTCACCCAACGCCTCAAGCGCGGACTCGTCCGCCGGCTCAACAACTTCAAGATCGCGCGCGTAGCGAAACTTGTAACTCGTAACTCGCCTCCCGCGCAGGGACAGCCCATCGTCTTCTTCAAAGCATCCACCGGCATTGACGATCTCTCGTGGAACAGCGGATTTCACCTGCTCGCATCGTGGGCATTGCGGTTGAAGGGAATCCCGGTCGCGTATTTTGCGTGTAATTCTGGGATGAGCAAATGTGTGTTGGGGACGAATCGGGATGATCCACACAAAGCGATGCCGTGCAAGACGTGTGTGGCGCAATCACGGACGTTGTATGCCGGGGTGCGTAGTAACGACTTTAGTCGTTTGGCAACTGAAGTCGCCACTACATCTCGCGTAAATTGGTTTGACTTCGAGCGCGATCCGCAACTCGTAACTCGTATCTCGCAACTCTCTGTCCCTGAACTTTCTACCCTTCGACACAGCTCAGGGCAGGCTTTCCAATTTCAAAACTTTCCCCTCGGCGCGTTGTGCCTGCCCGGCTTGCGCTGGATTCTTCGTATTCATCATTTAAATGACGACGAGAACACGCGCTATCTTTTGCGTGAATATATTTTGTCCGCGTGGAATGTGGCGCAGAAGTTCTCGAAATTTCTGGATGAAACGAATCCGCGCGCGGTGATCGTGTTCAACGGACAGTTCTTCCCCGAAGCGACGGCGCGTTATGTGGCGCAACAGCGCGGCATCCGCGTCATCACGCATGAGGTGGGACTTCAACCCGCCTCCGCGTTTTTCACGGACGGCGAAGCGACGGCGTATCCGATCCACATCCCTGATGAGTTTGAATTGAACGAGGCACAAAACGAAAAATTAGACGCGTATCTCGCCAAGCGTTTTCAAGGCGACTTCACGATGGCGGGAATCAAATTCTGGGCAAACATGAAAGGACTCGACGAGTCGTTTCTGCAAAAAGCCGCGCAGTTCAAACAGATTGTCCCTGTGTTTACGAATGTCATCTTCGATACGAGTCAGCCGCACGCGAACACGGTCTTTGAAGATATGTTCGATTGGCTGGATATGACTTTAGAAGTCATCAAAGAATATCGCGACACACTGTTTGTCATCCGCGCGCACCCCGATGAGTTGCGCGTGCGAAAGTCCAGCCGCGAGACGGTCGAAGGGTGGGTAGACAGCCGCAAGGTCCGCAGTGAACCGAACGTGGTGTTCGTCGGTCCGCGCGAGACGTTGAGTTCATACGAGTTGATCCAGAGATCCAAGTTCGTGATGGTCTACAACTCGACGATCGGACTCGAAGCGTCCATCATGGGCGCGGCGGTGTTGTGCGCGGGCAAGGCGAGGTTCACGCAATATCCCACCGTGTTCTTTCCGCAGACGGCGGACGAAGTAAGAAGAAAGATGGAAGAATTTTTGGAAGCGGAAAAGATCGAAGTCCCCGCCGAGTTCAAACGCAACGCGCGGCGATTTTTATATTATCAATTGTTCAGAACATCATTGCCGTTCGGCGATTTTCTCGAACCCTCTGTGCGGACAACACAGGCGAAGTTGACATCGTTTGAGTTGGATGAATTGCTGGAATCAGACGCGGTGAAAGTGATCTTGGAGGGCGTGCTGGATGGCGGGGATTTTCTATTGAAAGAGTAATTCTCATTTCATCGAAAATATTTCGCAGGCTCACCCGCCCGACGGTTAACCGTCGGGCTATTCGTACGAAATCCGCTCAAGCGGATTAGAGCCGACTTTCAGTCGGCTTTGTATGTGTAGCGCGGACGTTCACGTCCATGCGGGCAATGCCGTGAAAGTAATTATGGATGCGTGTTGAATGGTGGGAATTTCCTGCCGAAAAAATAATTCAGTTTTTCAACGTAATATATTTCCTTCTTGGATCGATTCCCGAAACTCCCTTGAAGATACCCACGATCTCTTGTATATCGGCATCCATGTCGCCTGTGGGATGAAACACCTGCCCAATGCGGACCGCCTTCTGCTTGCCGTCTACGATCGCCATCACGATGGGAATGCCCGCGCCTCTGGCGATGTAATAAAAGCCGCGCTTCCACTCGGTCACTTGATAGCGCGTGCCTTCGGGCGCGATGGTGAGGATGAAGTTTGACGACTTCTCGCACGCCTCCACCATTTGCTCCACCAGCCTGCCGGGCTTTTTCCGATCCACCGGCACGCCGCCGCAAAAATAGAAGAACCAGCCGTACGGCGGGCGGAACAATTCCGCTTTGCCCATGAACTTGACGTTCGCCCGCAGGGTGAAGATGACGCCGAGGAACAGCACGAAGTCCCAATTCGAGGTATGAGGCGCGCCGATCAGAACGAACTTCGGCAGGTCGGGCAATTTCCCGTCCACGCGCCAGCCGGCGACGCGCATCCAAAAACGGGCGAAGTAATGGAAGAGAATGCTGAGGATGGGCGTGTTGAAAATTGTCATGCGCAAATTGTACACTGTTCCCGTGTAAAATAGCGCGAGACATGCTCAAAAAATATCTGCTGTACCCCATTCTGTTCGCGCTGTTTTCCGTCGTCTCATTGACCGCCAACAACATCGGGCAGATCTTCGTCGGCGAGATGACGCGTCCGCTGATCTTTTCTCTCGCGCTGGCGGGGATTCTCTTTTGGATTCTTCGCCGCCTCCTGCGCGACTCGCATCGCGCCGCCCTTGCGTCTGCATCGCTTCTCTTTTTATTTTTTTCCTACGGGCAGGTTTATTCGGCGTTCGAGGGCGCGAGCGTTTTCGGGTTGGAGCTATTTCGCCACAGAATTCTTTTCCCTGTAAACTGCGTTCTCGGAGCGCTTCTCGTTTTTTGGATTCTCCGAAAGGTCAGGCAACCGTCATCGTTCACGTATGCGCTGAACTTGATTTCGATCTTTCTGCTGATTTACCCGTCGTTCACAATCTCTTCCGCCCTCCTTCGGCAACTCGCCTCAAACGGCCCGTCGAAAAATTCTTCGGCTGTCACAGCCAATTCAAACTCTCCCGATGTCTACTACATCATCCTTGACGGCTACGGGCGGCAGGATGTGCTTCAGCGCGAATACAGATTCGACAACAGCGAGTTCGTCAACGGCTTGCAAGAGCGCGGATTCTATGTGGCGCAGTGCAGTCAGAGCAATTATGCCCACACGTTGTACTCGCTGGCGTCTTCGTTAAATTACGAGTATCTCGATACCCTCGGCGCGAAAGACGACGCCGAACGGATCGCGTTGTTGAAACACGGCGCAGTCCGCGCGGCGTTCGAGGCGCGGGGATATTCCATCGTGGCGTTCCCAACAGGCTGGAGCATGACCGAATGGACGGACGCGAACATCTACCCTAATTACGGCAAATCGTTCACCACGCTGACCGAGTTTGAAACGCTCTTCCTCGACACCACCCTGCTCCGCGTGGCGACGGATTACGACCGCCTCAACTCGAAGACCACGCCGTACAGCCAAGCCCGCAGACTGCGCGTCCTTTCGATGCTTCAAACGCTGAAAGAGATTCCCTCGCGCGAGGGAAAATACTTTGTCTTCGCGCATTTCGTCATCCCTCATCCGCCGTTCTCGTTCGGCGCAGATGGCGAATGGCTGGAGATCAACGTGAATACCGCCTCGCACGAGGAGATTGCGGACGCGTATATCAACCAGATCATTTATATCAACCGCGAAATTTTGCAAGTCATTGACGCGCTTCAAGCCAACTCGGCTATCCCGCCGGTCATCATCGTGCAGGGCGACCACGGTCCCCCGCCCGACCTGACGAATGACCCCGCCGTGCGAATGCCAATCCTGAACACGTACTATTTGCCCGGCACCGAATCGGCTGAGGCGTTGTATCCAACCATCTCACCGGTGAACAGCTTCCGCGTCGTGTTGAACCGGTATTTTGAATCCGATCTCCCCCTGTTGGCGGATGAAAGCTACTTCGCCCCGAATCAAAATCATGAGCGTCTGACTCTTTTCCCGAACGACTGCAAGTGACGACCGCCGCTTCTTCCCGGACCTTCCGCCTGCCCCGCCCGCGCCGCCTTATGCGCACGGCAATTGCAAGATTTCCCGTGTAACCTAGCGCTCTCCTGACTTGTCTTGAAGGCGATAGTTCAAAGCCAATTCATCGCAAAAAGGAGAAACAGGTATGAAAAGGTTGTTATTATTTTTGATGGCGTTCGTGGTAACTGCCTCGCTCTTGGGTCTGCGGACTACCCGCGCCCAAGCCGCCGATTGGATCACCTACGAAGAAAGCGCCTATGTGTACGGCAAGGGGATCGTATACATTTTTTCCGCGGCTGGGCATCGTACCAGGGATGTAAAAGGGGCTTCGATCTATGTTGGCTCCGATCTGTACGATCTGTTCTGTTGGGTGACAACGGATAAACAATATATCGTGTGCAATGCCCAAGGCGGGCTGACGCAGTTCGCCGGACAAACCGCCATTATCTACCTCGCCGGGCAGATGTTTTACGTGACCATCCCTCACAGGGGCGCCTCGCAGGAAGCCACTTCGCCAGAACCGCTCGTTTGCCCCGAAGGGCAAATTTCAGGCGCGGATGTATTGTTTGATGGCGATGGTTTTCCCACCTTCATACCGGGGAACACGCTGGATGAAGTTGCATCTGCGGCGGAGAGTTGGGAAATAGAGTTCGAGATCGTCAGCGGATTGTATTGCGCTTGGGAGCCCGGTTAGCGTTGACCCGTACCTCAGTTTCAAAATGAAACCGGGATGGAGTGAATTCTCCATCCCGGTTCGTTTTTCAGGCTCGGCGGTGAATCACCGCAGGGTTAATTCCCAGATGTGGATCTGCGCCGGGGGCGGCGAGAACGGGTCGAGCACCTCGAAATGCAAGACTTGCGCGGTAACCGGTTGTGAAAGGTCGAAGGAAAGCACCGGTTCATTTTCAGACCCCTTCCCTTCGAAGGTATATGTCACCGGCTCTGCGCCGGGCGCGCCAGACGCGGTCAGGGTCACCCGGATATTTGCCGAGCCAATTATGAGCGAAAAGCCGTTCAATGTGATGGGCGCGGGGAACGTCAACTCAATGACGAACGGGTTATCCTCCAGCGTTTTGATATAAGTGTACTCGTCGCCGTCGAAGATCAGGGGGATGGTTTCAGATTGACTCACAGCATCCAGATACGAAAAGCGGATGCCCACATCCTGCCCATCGAGGTTTACCGTCGATTCTTGCAACACGGCGCGCACCGCCCGCTCTGCCGCGAAGATCTCGTCGATGTTATCCACGTAGCGCAGGCGCACAAAGTAAAAGGCTGGCGAACCGTCGGGGTACGAGACGGTTTTTTCGAGGCGAATGTCGGTGAGTTTTTCACTGCCGGTCGCTATCGAATATTCCAACGGCACCATGATGAATACGGTATTCTCATCCACAGGGAATTTGCGCTGGATGTAGCCTTCGATACTGCCGCCGTCGAGCCACCCTTGATTCCCAATGAAAAAGCGGTTCAAAATATCCGCGCCGTTCGCCCAACTGGAGGTGAAGATGATACGGTCTTGCGGGTGTTCTTGATGATACTTTTCGACGATATCGTAGATTTGGAATGAGCCGTATTGAAGTTCCGCGTAGTCCTTCCACCAGAAGGGCCCGTTCTTCAACGCGTCACCAAGAACGTAGATGTTCGCGCCCGCCAATGAGACAAATACGAGAAGCGCGATCGCTGTGGAGGATACCCTCCAGATTGGAAGCCAGCCTTGCGCCCAGCGTTTGAGGAGCGAGAAAAGCCCCAGGCTGTGCGCGCCCAGAAGCCCAACCAGTGTGACGACAAAGAGTCGGTCGATACTTTTCTCGAAGACGCTGATGAGAAACATACAAGCGATGAAAATGCCGAGGAAAAAGGCAACCCGTTTCACTGTCGGAGGAGAAGCGGGTTGCGTATCCTTCAACGCCTCCGCAGGGTTTTCGATCCAGCGTAACACGAGTTCAAGCCCCAGCGTGGTCAGGATCGCGGCGGGCACAACGAACACCAGACTGCGCGTGATGCCGATCTGCACCATGGCGCCGCCGATAGGAGACACCAACATGATGAGCAGAAGCGCGCGGTTCGCCGAGTCGCGCAGGTTTCGCAGAATCTGCACCAGCCCCAGAATAAAGAATGGAAGCGTGGCGAGCATGATGTGACCGTAATCCTTCATGATGTGACGGATCTGGTCGCGGTCGTTGGGGATGAACCAATAGTACGCGCTCAACCCAAAGAAATATTCCGAAATGTACAACTTTACCTTATCGATCAGCGGCATATCGCTGACGAGATACGAACCCAGCAAGTGAAGCAGATCGCCCGGCGAATTGGGATGCCCGATGCGGTAACGGATGTAGGGAATCGCTAAAAACGCCAGCAGGAGACCGCCCTTCCACACGGTGTTGCGCTGTTCCCAGTGATAGCGCCAGTCTGAAACGAGCAGGAGCGCCGCCGTCACCGGCACCATCAACTGCGCGGGGTTATAGGAATAGAATGCCAGCGCGCCGAACAGGGCGGTCCAATATAAATAATGCGGAGAACGATAACGGTACAACAGATAACAACAAAACGCGGCGGCATAGAACGCCACGAACACACCCGTTTCGAATGCCGTGCGCGAGTGCAAAAACCATGAAGGCGTGAACGAAAGGAAGATCACCCCCGCCCACCAATATTTGGCGCGCGCAATATCGCGCAGAATAACCCCCACAGCCAGCGCCGCGATCACCGTCACGACCGTGGAGACGGCGCGCGTCAACACCGCCGACTTGCCAAAGAGCAACAGCGGAAGCCACTGCAAATACACCGTGAAGCCCATGCCGTTGCCGAAATAGGCAGGCAGGAAGGCTCCATCCACATCGCGGTAATTCATGCGGATGAGTTCATCCATGGCTTGGGTTTGAAACGCTTCGTCGGTGAAAAAATAGATGGGGTAGATATTCAGCCCAATCAGGCGCGTGGCGAGATACAACACAATGGCGCCGCCGAATAACCACTTGGCGAGCGATTCCATTTTGACATCTGCCAGACGGCTGAAACGCTGCCTCCAGACGGACGCTTCCTTCCGCGCCTGAGCCTGCTTCACCAGGCGGCGGGTTTTCTCTCCCTCCACACGGATACGCACCGGCACTTCGCCGGCTTTCTCTTTGCCCGCTTCGATAGTGAAGGTGGTTTTCGTGCCGGGCTTGATCGAAAACTCGAGCTCACCGGCTGTCTGTGCGCGGCGGGGTTTGGATGTTTTCTTTGGCTTTGATTTGGATTTGCGTTTTGCAGGCGGCATAGAGTTACCTCAGTTTTCGATTGTATCACCCGCCATTTTTTCGAGATGCCGTCTAACTAATCTGCAATGTAGCCCAGGTTTCGGAAGGAAGATTATCCATGGGGCAAGGTGAAATAAAATGTGGAGCCATTCCCCGCTTCGCTCTCGATCCAAATCCTGCCGCCGTGCAATTCGACGATGCGTTTTACCAGGGCAAGCCCGATACCGGTGCCTTCGCTGGCAGGGTCGAGTTTGTTGAAAAGCCCAAAGATACGCTCATGATGTTCAGGCGGAATGCCCATCCCATTATCGCGCACAAAGAAAATAGGTCTATCGTCCTCCACGCCTTGATGCCCCACCTCGATATGCGGCTTGCCCTGCCCGCCCATATATTTGGCGGCATTATCCAGCAGGTTTTGCATGACTTCGATCAGGCGCGGCTTATCCACGCGCACAGAGGGAAGATTGGGCTGAATGTAAACAATGATCCCTCTTTCATCCACCCTGCCGCGCACCAGTTCCAGCGCCTCCCGCGCCAAGCCCTCGAAGGAAATGACTTCCGGCTCGTTCAATATTCGACCAACACGAGAAAGTTCGAGTAGTTCGCTGAGCATGGCTTGCATGCGGTTGACGGCGTCTTGTATCCGTTTCTTATCTTTCTTGAACCGTTCCATATCGCCCGCCGCGGCAGATTGTTCCAAAAATTCAAGAAAGCCGCTGATCGTCACCAGCGGAGATTTGAGATCGTGCGAAACCGTATAGGTAAACCGTTCCAGTTCCGCGTTCTTGTTTTCCAGCTCTTCGATCAACAGCCTGCGTTCGGCAAGTTCCCGTTGCAGTTGTTCGAGCAAACGCGATTTCTCAACGGTGATGGAAACTTGCGTCGCGATGGTTTCCAATAGACGGATCTGTTCCTGTGTATACGCCCCGGGTTTCAGCGATTGCACCGACATAACGCCGATCACGCGGTCCTCCAACACAAGCGGGATGCCGAGATAAGAACGGACCGGCGCTTCGATGATCATGAGGATATGGTGGTCGCGCCGGACTTGGGGATCGTTAATATCCTCAAGGTAGATCGTCTTTCTGCCGGAGATGACCTCCGCCGCCAGCCCCGGTTTCTCGCGTAATTTACGCGACGGCGGCTGAACATCTTCATCCAAATTGAGGAAGAGGGAATAAGAAAAAATATCGGTTTCCGAATCGTACAGTCCGATGTGAAAAGCATCCAGGCTGATGATCTGCTTCAGCTCGTTCGCAAATGCGCGCAAGGCATGATACAGATCCTCCCCGCCAGCAAGCGCTAGCCCCAGGCGATAGAGCAGGGTAACCTCATGGGCGCGCCGTTTGGTTTCCTCTTCCAACCGTTTAAGTTCGGTCAGTTCCACGATCGAAGCCAGGATGAGGGTATCCCCGCCCAGCGTCAGCGGGACCAACCCGATTTCGACCGGAAACAACCCGCCATCTTTGCGCCGCGCCGTGAGTTCCCGCCCTGCCATCGAGCGAGTGGAAGGATGCCGGTTAAAAGCCGCGCGACTGTGCACATGCCCGCCGCGGAGATGCTCGGGCGTCAATTGCTCAATGCCCACCCCAACCAACTCTCCCATCTCGTAGCCTAGCAGACGGTGAGATTGAACATTGGCAAAGATAATTTGGCCCGCTGTATTTGAAACGACAATAGCCACCGGGTTTTTGTCGAAGATTTCCAGAAAGGTGGTATCTGGGGTAGGATCCGTAGGTTGCATTAGTTAACGCCAGTGAGTTTCTGGCGCCAGAGAGTTGGCGCGTATCGCGATTTTATAATTGAGTCTTATCATTTCTTGTCGCGTATGATGTTACCCCACAGTTGCGTCCGCTTCAAGCCCGAATTTATTTCTGACCGATAACGGTCCCATTTGGGAGCCGACACCTTTCCTGAAAACATGACGCTGGAAGAGCAACACGCTCATCTTTGAACCGGTCTACAACGGAATGAACCTGACACGCGACGATCTTGTAAAACTGGCGGAAAACATTCGGTAATAATTAAAAGAGACAGTCACATCGCAGGTGACTGTCTCTTTTTGCAGATTAACCATTAAACCGAGAAAAAAACTTCAACGCGAATTACGCGCAACGTTCGAACACCGCGAATTCTTTTGCGAAACTTGTCCTGAGCCTGTCGAAGGGTTCGCTCAATTCGCGCCTTTCGCGTTAGAAAACGCCTCGATCGGGATTGCTCGATTAATTTGGAAAAGTCCAATAAGAGAATCTTTCAGGATTCTACTTCGTTGGCAAGGTGAAACAAAACTTGGAGCCCTTGCCCGCTTCGCTCTCGACCCAGATCCTGCCTTCGTGCACCTCGATAATTCTCTTCACAAGGGCAAGCCCAATCCCCGTGCCATCCGATGACGAATCGAGCTTATTGAACAAGCCAAAAACGCGCTCATGGTATTCGGGGGCGATGCCGATACCGTTATCTTTGACAAAGAAGATTCGTTTGCCGTCCATTTCGCCCTGTTGCCCGATCTCGATCTGGGGTTCGGGTTGGTCGCCCATGTACTTGACCGCATTATCCAGCAGGTTTTGTAGAACCTCTATCAGGCGTTGACGATCTCCATGGACTGTGGGCAGGTTGGGCTGGGTCCGAACCGTGACGCGGCGCGATTCCAACTGTCCATGCACGATATCCAACGCGTCTTTTACGAGATCCTCAAAAGGAACATCTTCCGCCGCGTTCATCACTCGTCCGATGCGCGAAAGCTCAAGCAATTCCGTGAGGAGCGCGTGCATTTTATTGGTCGCCTCTTGAATGCGCCGGGTATCCTGCTTTAATCGCTCCAGGTTGCCGGAGCGCGCATCCTCTTCGATATAACCGAGGTAGCCGTTGATGGTGACAAGCGGGGATTTGAGATCGTGCGATACGGTATAGGCGAAGCGAGTCAGTTCGGCATTTTTGTTTTCGAGTTCCGCGATCAAGCGCGCCTGTTCGGCTTCGGCATGTTTACGTTCGGTAATGTCCATGGTCAACAACGTCAAGCCGATTACCTTCCCATCCGCAAAGATGGGGCTGACGTTGGTGGAATACCACGTCTGCGGGCCGTGCACGCCCGGTCCTTGCAATTCATAGGACTCGGCTTTTTTATTTTCGATCACATTTCTGAACTTCCGCTTTACCATGCCCTGGGATTCCGGTGAAATGAAATTATGGATATTTGAGCCCAACACTTGCTCCAAACTGTAGCCATCCACCGTGTGATTCATGAATTGCAGTTTCTCTTCGAGGTCGATCGTCATGATGATGATCTCGCGGTTTTCGACCAGCGAGCGATATTTTTCTTCGCTGGCAATGATTTTTTCCACCGCCTCTTTGCGTTTGGTAATATCTTCCACGGTGCCTTCGTAATACAGGATGTTTTCCTCGGCATCGCGGACTGCCTGTATGTTCATGGAGATCCAGAATGTGGATCGGTCTTTTCGATAATTAAGCATCTCAAAACCGGCGACCTGTTCTCCAGCCGTCAGGCGGCGGATGAGTTCATCCCTCTGGCGCGGCTCCGCGATCAGGTGGGACGAAACCGAAGTGACTTCACGGATCATAACTTCCGGCGATTCGTACCCATACATACTTGCCATGGCGGGGTTGACTTTGAGGAAGCGTCCATCGGGCGCATTTTGAAAAATACCGTCGATGGCATTCTCAAAGATGTCGCGGTATTTTTCTTCGCTTTCGCGCAGGGCAGATTCTGCATGCCCGCGTTCTGAAACAATGCCCCCGGTGAATAACCCGGTCAGCGTGGAAGTAAGCAGGAAAAATTGAGCCTCCACAATGAGTTCTGGTTTGATCATCCAACCTGGCGCTAACATAAGAACGCCCGCGATCATAATCAGAGACGCCCATGCCGCCCCAGTTATACCGCCGATCAGAGCCGCCCACAGAATTGGCAGGAGCGTCACGTACAAGTATGGTACAGATGTATCATCTTTCGTAGTGAACGCAATCAGGATGGCGAGCGGCATGCTTGCCAAAATCAACACTGCCTGGCTCTTGGTCCGGTAATCCCATAAGAATTCACGAGCAGACCATCCTTGATGCCATAGGAGGATGACAACCGTCAGCGTGAGGTAGGGAATGACGTTGGATATCCACCAACCCGTTGCGATTACGCCGAACGATTCCCACGGGCCAAGCCCGGTCAGCGCGTAGATAGAGGCGGCAATCAGACATTCGATCAGAACGGCGAAACATGAGACAAAGGAAAACCCTGCCACATCCCGCACGGTACGCAGGCGAATCGCGGCAGGGAAAAATTTTCTCAGCAAGACGAGCACAATGGCGGGTGAAACCATGGACGCAAGCCCGATGCTAATAACAGCGCTAAAAGGAATATCTGGAGATTGAAGCGTGACAAGCACCGAAAATACGGGGTTAAGAAAAGCCAGCGGCAATGCCCGCCACCCCAGCAGGAGGATCGCCGCCAGATATAACCCTGCGGGAGGGTAGCAGATGGCGAGTCCAGTTTGGAGAACGAATGCCCCGCTTGCCAAATCCAAAAGTACGGCGAGTGTAGCGTACCCGACCGCATACAGAATTTTTTTTCGGTACTTTTGGAGCCACTTCATTTCAAATCTCGCGGGTCAGCAATCAGGGGTCTTTTTCCGGGGGTCAAATAGCGAAATGGATTGGTAGAGTTGTCCATTCATTTGATGAATGTATTGTACACGATACAGAGTTACAAGCAAACGAGAGTGGCAAAAAGAGTGGGCTAAAATCGAGCGATGCTGAAATGCCCAAAATGCGAAGCCACGACGCGCCAGAATAAATCTGGCAAAACGGAGGCAGGTTCACAGCGCTATCGCTGTATGCATTGCCAACGTAAATACA
>JAEURC010000009.1 GCA_016789025.1 Anaerolineales bacterium | reverse complement strand
GTACGCTTTGAACTCCCCTTGTCCCATCAGCGCCGCCACCTTCGTGATCGCCGCCGTCAGCGTCGTCTTCCCGTGGTCGATGTGTCCCATCGTCCCCACGTTTAGATGCGGTTTGCTTCGATCGTATTTTTCCTTCGCCATTTTCTTTCTCCTTCTTTAACCTGATAAAGAAATTTTATAGCAACGATTGAGCCCTCAACGAGATTCGAACCCGTGACCTCACCCTTACCAAGGGTGTGATCTGCCGACTGAGCTATGAGGTCTTACTGTGCTTACCCGTTCGCACGAGTAGTGGGCAGTGAAGGATTCGAACCTCCGAAGTCGTCTGACAACTGATTTACAGTCAGTCCCCTTTGGCCACTTGGGTAACTGCCCAAAATAAATTTTTATGATCGCCGATAGGTCTCTCCCGGCAATCTCAGAGCCGACGACGAGACTTGAACTCGTAACCGCCCGCTTACAAGGCGGGTGCTCTGCCGATTGAGCTACGTCGGCACACGCTTCGCTCAATTAAGCAGGACGATTATACCAAAGCCACGCTTATTTTTGATGAGCAAGCAATTAAATTGCTCCCGGCGCTTTGCCCCGCCACTAAATCGCGGGATCTTCGCTGCGCTACGAGGAGCAGGGCGCAAGTGTAGCAGGATTCAGAATGTCAGTCAAGAATGACAAAAACATTGCGAAGCATGAATTTGCCTCTTGACATGGGGAATGAGAAGTTGTATATTTAGAACAATTGTTCTATGAGCGATATAAATCGATACGAACTCTTGATGGAAGCCTTTACAGAACTCAAACCGGAGATCGAAGCAACGCGTCGACTTGCGCCGGTTCCTGCTCACCCATCGTTAGACCAGGTGCTCTCTGAATTTGGTACCATGCCAAACGAAGCCATGTTCATGGGAGTCGCATCCGATGGATTGCCGATGCTGTTGAACTTGCACGACGCAGTGCCAGGCCCATTATTGGTCATGGGCGATGCCGGCGCCGGTAAAACCAATCTCCTTCAAGTGATCGCACAATCGGCAGGCATGATGCATCAACCGTCCAACCTCCAGTTCGGTGTGGTGACCAACCATCCCGGGGAATGGAGCGGAGTTGAAAAAAACCCCAACAATGTCGGCGTTTTTCCTTTGTTTGCCAATTCCTCTGAGGAATTCATTCTTTCGCTGGCATCCTGGGCGCACGGAAATAAAACCAGTTCGCAATCTGTTCTGTTACTGTTGGACGATCTCGAAGCCGCGACCAACCTCGATTTTGACGCGCGACAAAACCTGCGCTGGCTCCTTCTGCGCGGACCCGCACGCCGCGTTTGGCCCATCGTGACGCTCAACCCAAGCCGTTTAGATTCATTACACCCCTGGCTGGAATTGTTCCGCACACGCATCTTCGGCTCAATCAAAGATGAAGGCACCACCAACCGGTTGAAAGCCCGGGACGCGAACCTGCACACACTTAACCACGGAACAGAATTTGCCTTGCGCGAAGGCGATCAATGGCTTCGTTTTTGGCTACCAAGCATAGAATAGAAAAGGAGGCTGACATGCACACTGGAATGCTTTGGTTCGATGACACTCAATCAACACTGGATACCAAGATCAAAAAGGCGATGGAGTATTACAAAAAGAAATATGGACGCGCCCCCGACTTATGCCTCGTGCATCCCAACATGTTGAAAGATGCAGTTTTGGAAAGCGAGAAGGTCACTGTACGCGCCTATCGCCCCGTTCTCCCCGGTCACATTTGGGTCGGAGTGGAAGATAAAAATTAATCGGTTCCGGTTTCATCCACAATTGAATTGCGGATGAAACAACGGCAACCATGGCAATGCGGACAAGAGTCGAGTCCTGTCCTTTGCAAACCTCCCGTGAAACTGGCTCACGGGAGGTTATTTTTATCCGATCATCACCACAAACGCTACCGAATGACTCCGGCTGTGGCTAATACTCACTGACCACGAAGCAAACCCAAGCGAGTCTGCCTTTTGTTTCGCCGCGCCATGAAGAGTCAAGATAGGCGCTTTGTGTTCACCACCCAAGATTTCGATCTCTTTCCACATAATATCCCCGATCCCTGAACCCAGCGCCTTAACAGCCGCTTCTTTCGCCGCAAACCTTCCCGCCAACGACTCGGCGCGGCGGCCGCACTGCTCCAACTCGGCAGGCGTGTAGATCCGTTCCAGATAATGTTTGCCGTGTCGGGCAATCACCTCTTCGATGCGTGAAATCTCGATCAAATCTACACCGGTAGCCAGCTTCAATCTCCAGGTCTCCAATTCTCTAGTTACTGAATACTTCGCCTACGCTCCCGCCACTGCAATCGCCAATTTGTCAGTATCGATAAACCGGCGCGCCGCGCTCAACACATTTTCACGTGTCACCTGGCGAACAAGATCCGCATAGCGAAGATAATAATCCAAGCCCAAATCATGGCGCTCGATATTCAGCAACGCGCCTGCCACTCCGCTGTTTGACTCTAAGGAAAGAGGTAAACGTCCGATATAATTAGTCTGGCTATCTGCCAGTTCCTCGGCAATCACACCTTCATCCACAAATCGTTTCAACTCACTCACGATCAGGTCAGCGGCTTTATTCACATTCGACGGGTTCACACCCGCGCTCACTTCCCATGAACCGGGTCCAACCCCTGCGCTAAGGCTTGAGCCAGCATAGTATGCCAGCCCCGCTTTCTCGCGCACCACATCGCCGATCCGCCCCATCAGCCCGAACTGCCCCAAAATATTATTTCCAAGCGATACAGGAAAAAAGTCCGGGTCCTTGCGCATAGGGCCGGTCATGCCGATCACCAGATCCGATTGCGACTTCCCAGCAATCGGATGGTGGCGGCGAACCGACTTCCTCATTGGCTTCAATGGAGGAAGGGCTGGCGCTTCTTTCTGACCTTTCACCTGCCAGCCCCCTAGGGCGCGCTTCACCTGCCTGAGAGCTTCTTCCGCTTTCACCGCCCCGACAATGGCGATCACCATCCCACGCGGACCGAAATGCTCACGGTGAAATCTGATTAGGTCGCCTTGTGTGATCTTCTTTACAGTTTCTGGGTGACCATCCTCCGCGCGGCTATACGGATGATCTTTGAACAGGATTTCATCAAACACCATGGAAGCCATATCAGAAGTATCCTGAGCGCGGATCGCAAGACCTGTCAACAATTGCGTGCGCAATTTTTCAACTTCAACTTTTGGGAAGGTGGGGGTAATCAACGAACCAGCCAGCAAATTCAACAAGAGCGGCAAATCCTCCGCCAGAGAGCGCCCGTTAAAACCAGACTTATGAACACCCGAACTGAACCCTAAACTTGCCCCGACGGATTCCAACTCGTTGTAAATTTTATCGAATGTTCGTGTCTTCGTTCCGCGCATCAACGCCGAAGCAACAAAGTCTGCCAAGCCCAGTTTTGCATCGGGATCGAAAAGCGAGCCGGCACTGAAGAAACCGCCGATAACCACCGATGGGCTGTTGAAATTGGAACGCGTTAATATCGTAATCCCATTCGGCAATACCTCGCGATATATATCATTAGGACCGGGTAATGCAGAATTAGTTATCGCCATCATTTAGTCCTCCCGCCCATAGGAACGTAGGTTCCAACCACTCGGCTTTGAGGTTTGAAATATTCATTCGCTACACGCTGAATATCTTTTGCAGTGACCTTCGCTAGTTTTTCAAGATAGCTCTGGAACCAATCGTAACTAGCAAACATTTCGGCGTAACCCATCCAGAATGCCTGGTTAGTAATATTCTCGCTTCCGTAAGCAAATAACGCGCGCGCCTGTTTGATGGCGCGGACAATCTCCTCTTTGGAAACTTTTTCGTCCTGAACGCGTTTGATCTCTTTATCGAGCGCGGCAAGCGCCTCTTCGGGTTTGCGTTCAGGGTGAATTGTCACTGTGATCCCGTATAAAAACGGATCGATCGTTGCCTGCGCGCCGCCATGCACGCTGACGGCAAATTCTTTGTCTACCAATGCTCGATAAAGGCGGGATGTTTTGTTCGAGATACTGCCGCTGAACATGTTCAGGTTGCTGGGGCCCGCGAGCAAACTGTCTAACACCGAGAGCGGGAAGAAATCGGGATGAGAGGCGGCTGGGAAGCGATAACAGGCTTGCACGTAGGAAGTTGAGCCGGGTCCTTCCACCGAAAGGCGCACCTCCCCATTCTGTGGTAATTCCGGGCGAGCAACACGCGCCGGCTCTTTTCCAGTTGGAATCGGCTCGTACAATTCGCGGATGCGCTCCAGCATTTTGTCAGTTTCAAAATCGCCGGCGATTGCCATCACCGCGTTGTTTGGCACATAAAATTCGCGGTAGTGGTTATAGAGATCGTCGCGAGTCATGGCGCGCAGGTCTGCCATATCGCCGATGACTTCGTGATGGTACGGGTGCACGCGGAACGCGGTTTGTTGCACGGCTTCGCCAAGCATGAAGAGCGGTTCATTTTCACCGCCTTCGCGCTCAGAAATAATGACCGTGCGCTCAGAGGCAACTTCGTTCGGGTCGAATTGGCTGTTTGTCATGCGGTCTGCTTCGAGGCGCAAGCCCAGATCGATCTTATCCGCCGGCATGGTTTCGAAGTACGCCGTCCAATCGAGATAGGTCATGGCATTCCACGCACCGCCTTCGCGCGAGATGGCTTTATCGAGCATGTTGGCTGGAAATTGCGGCGTGCCTTTGAACTGCATGTGCTCGACCCAATGCGAAATACCGGTTTTCCCTTGTACCTCATCGCGCGAACCGACGCGATACCACAACCACGAAGAAATGATCGGCGCGGTATGAATTTCCTTAAGGAAAACTTTCAATCCGTTGGAGAGGGTAGTTTCGGTGAGCGAGTTTTTCATGGTCAAAGATGACTCCAAATTTAGGGGGATTGTACCGGCGAACAGATTTGGATTCCGTTCCACACGGCATTGGGTTCAACGAGACAGAAGTAAGGTTTGACCACTTCCTGCAGACCAACGAACGGCTCATGCAGTTGTGTGTCTTTGAGCGGAATGTTGACCGGCACGTTCAAACTGATCGGCACCTGGATCTGATTGTTGTTGGGGTCGGTTTTTACCGGCAACGGAAAATCGAGGATCACATTAAGCGGCGTGCCGGCAGGCAGTGTAACAACCGCATCGGCATCGATATCCACTCCGCCGGTGTTGATGACGACATGGGCGTTGTTGATGGTGGTTGCATCTGCCAGCACGATGCGTGTGGTTGTTTTGACCGGCACTACAATATCGAGTGGGATTGCCGCGTTGACGGGAATATTTGTTGAAATGGTGGCTTCATCCATTCTTACAAAATTGAGATACAACCCGCCCAGCACTCCGGAGAACTGGTCGTTTGCGGTGAGTTGCAATGCGCCCAACATCCGCAGCGCCACAAGCAGAATGGCAATCAAGACAACGTTGACTATGAGGGAAAGTATGCCAGTGAACGTCCAGAAGGCGCGTAGGAGGCGAGTCGGTTGGGGAACGCGATCAGTTGCAGGAGAGGAGGGAACCGGCGCGGAGGCTTGAGTCGCGTTGGCGCGGCGATAGGCGCGCGTCCGCGCAGTTTGACCGGCATCGCCGCGCACGATCCGCATCAAACGCGCAAAAGGTCTTTCACGTTTTGGGGATGACTGTGTCATACGACCTCCTCACTTTGGGTGAAGTACGCCTGTAATCTTAGCATAGATATGAAAAAATGTATGAAAGTTACGAAGGTGTTGCCGCCAAATTATTTTTGGCTATAATCTCGTTGTTCTTCAAAATCGCAGGGCATTTCAGGAGGCATCGTGACCAACCCATACCATGTCGCCGTGATCGGCGCAGGATCGGCGGGGCTGTTCGGCGCTCGCGAGTTAGCCGCGCAGGGAGTTCATGTATCGCTCTTCAACCGCGATATCAAACCCGGCGGGCTTGCCGAGTATGGCATTTACCCCGAAAAACATACGATGAAAGAGGGACTGCGTAAGCAATTTCGGCATGTTTTGGATATGCCCAACATCGACTATTACGGAAATATCACGTTCGGGACTCAGGGCGACCTGACTCTCGATGGCTTGCGTTCTCTCGGCTTCGACGCGGTTCTGGTGACGGTGGGCGCGCAGGGCACCAAGTCGCTGAACCTGCCCGGTGAGGAGCTTGAAGGCGTGTATCACGCCAAGGATGTTGTGTATTATTACAATCATCTCCCGCCGTATAGCCAGTGGCGCTTTCACTTTGGGAAGCGCTGCGCCATCATCGGCGCTGGCAATGTGATGGTGGATATTGCCCGTCACCTCATCAACGAATATAAAGCGGAACAGGTCACGGCAGTGGTGCGGCGGGGACCGGCTGAGGTTAACTTCACAAAAGAAGAGATGAAGCATTTGATCTCATACCTCGACCTGGAAGAGTTCGAGCGCGAGATGGCGCGTGTTCTGCCTGCTTTACAAGCCATCAATCAGGATCCTGAAATGGGCCGCCACAAAGTATTGGATTCGCTCGCAAAGGCTGACCCCAAGACCGATAACGCCTCCTTCCATTTCGATTTTCTTGCCTCGCCGGTGGGCATGATCGGCGAGAACGGAAAACTCACTCACATGGAAGTGGAGGACAATATCCTGATCGAAAAAGACGGCAAGATCAGCGCCAAGGGTACCGGCAACAAGCGAATGATTCCGCTCGACACGGTCATCTTCGCCATCGGCGACAAGGTGGACGAGTCGTTCGGTCTGCCGACGGAATGGGGAGAGTTTGTTAAAAGCAAGGAACCGCGTTTTCCCATGGATGGACTTTCATACGAATCGCCGATCGAGGGCATATTCGTCGGCGGCTGGTCGCGCAAGGCGAGTTCGGGTTTGGTTGGCATCGCCCGCAAAGACGGAACGAACGCGGCGAAGGCGGTCTTGCAATATTTGGGGACGAAACAAGCGGGTGAATTGATTATTTCCAGAGTGATAGAAAAAATATTATCCCTTGGCAAGCCAGTCGTATTGAAAGAACACGTCAAAAAATTGGAAGCAATCGAATCGGAAGAAGCCAAAAAGCGCGGCGTCGAAGAATTCAAGTTCGATAGTAATGAAGAGATGTTGAAAGCGGTGGGGTTAAGGTAAAACGATATGTCATTCTGAGCCGCGCTCTTGCTCTTTGCGGCGAAGAATCCCCAAGATAATCTAGAGACCCTTCGCTAACGCTCAGGGTGACATCTTATTTCGGTGACATCTTATTTCTATGAAACGCGATCTATATTTCAGCAAACCATTGATAAACGCGGCGGGGTCGTTGGGATTCGCGCCAGACCTCCGAGTTCTCCAAGAACTCGGAGGTCTTGAGTTCGGCGCGTTCGTGACCAACCCGATCTCGCTTCGTCCGCGTGTGCCGACTGCTCAACCAGCTGTGCTCGAATACCCGGGCGGATTTCTCCTCCACACGGGATTGCCAAATCCCGGCATCCATGCCGCGCTGAAAAAATACTCCGCGAAGTGGACGCGCTCCGAACTGCCCATCATCGTCAACCTCATGGCAGACCGCCCCGAAGAGACTCAGCAAATGGTGCGCATGTTGGAGTCGCATGAAAACGTAATGGCTGTCGAACTCGGTTTCGCTCCCTTGCTTGCCGACGATATTATTTTGCTCACGCTCGAAATGTGTCTGGGCGAACTGCCATTGATCTTTTCATTGCCAACGGAGCAAGTGTTGTCGCTCGGTCCGCGCTTGATGCAGGAGGGAGCGCAAGCGATCAGCATCGCCGCGCCGAGGGGCGCGATTCCCCCTCTCCCGCTGGGAGAGGGGCTAGGGGTGAGGGCTGTCACGCACGGCAGATTATTCGGT
Organism: Anaerolineales bacterium; assembly: GCA_016789025.1. Taxonomy (GTDB): domain Bacteria; phylum Chloroflexota; class Anaerolineae; order Anaerolineales; family Villigracilaceae; genus Defluviilinea. Next base: position 10,218 of record JAEURC010000009.1, on the reverse strand, counting down.
CCATCATTATTTCCACAAACATTGAGCGTTGTAGAGTCCGCCGCCAAGTTGGGAATCCCTATCATCGGCGCGGGAGGCGTATGGACAAAACAAAACGCCGACGCGGCGCTCTCGGTCGGCGCGCTGGCGGTGCAGGTGGATGCCGCGTTGTGGAATCCATCCAATTCTTTTTAACACGAAGGACACCACGTACACAAAGGATAAAAAGGTTTTCCCTTCGTGACCTTAGTGTCCTTTGTGTTTAATTTGTTTTTTTCGGCTCCAGCACCATCACGGGGATATGCCGATGCGCGGCGCGTTCGCGATATTTTTCATAGCCCGCGTAAAATGAAATTGCCAGTTGAAAAAATTTCTCGCGCTCATCGTCGAACACTTCGCGCGCGATGTATGTCCGCGTTGCGCCATTGAGACTCACTTCGCACTCGGGATTTGCTTTCAAGTTGTAATACCAGCCGGGGTTATGTTGTGTGCCAAAATACGAAGCGATCAGCGCAATCGTCTCCCCATGTGGAAATCCGATCAGCGGCATGGTTCGCAATATCCCCGTCTTCGCGCCTTTCGTTGTTAACTGAATGACCTGCAATCCAACGATCCGCGTGACCGTGAGTTTTCCATTCGTTAGCCGCAACAGGAAGTTGTCGGCGCGAAATAAGATTTTCGACAACAAGACCGAGACGGGCTTCAACATCAAAAAACGATGAAACAGTTTTTGAATTGCATTGGGGCGGATGCTCATTTTTCCAGCCAGATCGTGACAGGTCCGTCGTTGTGAATTTCCACTTCCATGTGCGCGCCGAATTTTCCCGTTTGAGTTGGCACGCCATGTCCGCGCAGCAACTCAACGAATCGATTCACGAGCGGTTCGGCGACATCGGGCAGGGCGGCTTCAATAAATGAGGGTCGGCGTCCCTTCTGCGTATTGGCATACAACGTAAATTGCGAAACGACGATTGCTTCGCCTTTCACGTCCAACACCGAGAGATTCGTCTTCCCTTGTTCGTCTTCAAAGATGCGCAGATTTGCGGTCTTCTCCGCAAGGAAGGCTGTTTGCTCCTCCCCATCTCCGTGCCCAACTCCCAGCAAAATCAGCAGACCTTTCCCGATGGAGGAAATCGTCTGCGGGTCTACGGTTACGTTGGCATGGGAAACTCGTTGAATTAATGCTCGCATAGGAAGGAGTAAACACGGAAATACGTAGACAAGTAAACAAGTAGACACGTACACAGGTCGTATCACGTAACTCGTATCCCGTATCTCGCAACGTGTCTACGTGTCTACCTGTGTACTCTATGGAAGTTGCATCGCCTCTCTAACCTCAACCATCGTCCGTTGCGCGATGGCGCGGGCGCGAGTGGCTCCGTCGTTCAGCACATCAGTCACATAGTCGGGGTTTGAAGCGAGTTCGGCGCGTTTGGCGCGGAAAGGTTCGAGGTGTTTATTCAAGTTGGCAGCGAAGCGCATCTTGCAATCCACGCATCCGATTCCCGCGCGGCGGCACTCTACGTTGATCATATCCACTTCATCTTGCGGCGAGAAAATTTTGTGCATTGAGAAGACGTTGCACACATCAGGGTTGCCAGGGTCGGTCCGTTTGACGCGCGCAGGGTCGGTGACCATCTCACGGACTCGCGCAATCGTCTCTTCGGGCGTGGCGGCGAGTTCGATATGATTGTTCAAACTCTTGCTCATCTTCGCTTTGCCGTCAATGCCCAGCACTTTCAACACTTCGGTATGTTTGACCTGCGGCTCGATGAGGACTTTCGTGTTGTAGCGATAATTGAACGAACGGACGATCTCGCGCGCAAATTCCAAATGCGGAGCCTGATCAATGCCGACAGGAACGATATCCGATTTATACAAAACGATGTCGGCGGTCATCAACACGGGATAGCCGAGCAAGCCGTAGTTGGCGTTTTCAGGCTGTTGGGCGAGTTTCTCTTTGAAGGTCGGCAGATCGGTGAGTTTGCCCATCTGCGTCACCATCGAAAGGTACGTGTGGAGTTCCATCACCTCGGGGACGTGCGATTGAATGAACAGAATCGTCTCTTCGGGACGAATTCCCGCGGCGAGCCAATCGAGCGCCATCTCGATTGTGTTTTGTTTCAACTCTTGCGTGGTTTCAACGGTTGTCAACGCATGGACATCCACGATGCAATAGACGCAATCGTAGTCGTCCTGCAACGCGACATAATTCCGAATCGCGCCGAGATAATTTCCCAAGTGCTGTCGTCCTGTGGGTCTTGCTCCTGAAAATACGCGTCCCTTTTTTGGCATTAAATATCCTCACTTATTCATAATCGGTGGTCGAGTAGTGGCGCCTTAAGCGCCACGTATCGAGACCACCTGTTTGATTCAAACAAAAATTTTCAAGTTTCCTGTTGGTCTCGATACGCCCCGACTTGCACGGGGCTACTCGACCAACGAATTATTATTCTCCAACCAACTTCCTCACCAACCCCAACACTTCTCCCGCCTCGGCGTGACGGTGCAACTGCGACTTGGAAAACAACAACTGCCCGTTGACCGTCACCTCAAAGCGACCTTCGTCCGAAGGTATCAACTTGATCTCTTCGATCACATGCTCATAGTGTCTGAGCAACTCACCCATCAGGCTCACGGCCCGAGCGGTGTAATGTCAGACCGCGCAGTAGACGATCTCAATTTTCAACATCGCGCCTCAACAGTGGCGCGATTATATCATTTGGATACGAGGGGAATTAATCGTGGTCGGGCTTATCCAGCCGACGGGTCAATGCAAGCAGGAAAATGGAAACGACCACCAGCACAACCGACAACGCCAACGCAATTCCTGAATTACGTTCAAATCCCAAATAAATTGCCATCGGCATCGTTTGTGTCACTCCTTCCAAATTCCCCGCAAAGAGGATCGTCGCGCCGAATTCGCCGAGGGCGCGCGTCCAAGTGAGGATCGCGCCGCTGAGCAAGGACTTGCCTGTGAGCGGCAACATCACCTCGCGGAACATCTGCCAGCGATTCGCTCCTTCGACACTGGCGGCTTCTTCCAGTTGCTTGTCAATGCCCGCGAAACCGACTCGCGCCGAGCGGATGTACAACGGCGCGGCGACAAACATCTGCGCCATAACCACTGCTACGGTTGTAAATGGAAGCGAAATTCCGATCAGGTTTAGATACGAACCGAACAAGCCCCTGCGACCAAAAGCGATCAATAACGCCAAGCCTGCAACCGAAGGCGGGAGGACGATGGGTAAGTCAATGAGTAATTCAAGCCATGATTTGTATTTAATTTTCCAGTTAGCCAAAACATAGGCAAGCGGCGTGCCAAAGAGAATTGCGCAAACAGTCGTTATTGTGCTGGTGACTAAACTCAACTTCAAGGCATCCAATGCTTGTTTGGAAAAAGCATAACCGAAAAAATCGGGGTTGATCGAACGCACAAAAACTGCGATCAGTGGAAGCAAAAATAATCCCAGCATGATCATGCTTGGGATGATGAATAACCATTTCGAGTCGAGGAGTTTTTTCAATTCAAGAAGACCGATTTACCACGAAGGGCACAAAGGGGCACAAAGGAAAACCTTCGTGCGCCTTTGTGACCCTTTGCCGTTCGCTGCGCGAAGACGCAGTGGTAGAAGATATTACGGAGAAGCAAATCCCCATTTTTGCAAAATTGCCTGACCCTCATCCGAAAGCACGTAAGCGATGAACGCCTGAGCCAACTCCGCATTTGCGGATTCGACCAACGGCGCAATTGGATATTTGGCAATGACATTGATATCGGTGGGAATTTCGATCGTCACCAACTCGGGTGCGGCAACAGCATCGGAGGTGTACACGATACCCGCATCCGCTTCACCAAGCTGGATTTTGGCTACCACTTGTTTGACGTTATCTTCATTGGAAACGACATTTGCCAACACTTTATCTTTGAAGTCTGTGCCAAATGAACCGTTCATCTTATCCAATGCTTCGCGCGAGTATCTGCCGACGGGAACTTCTTCGGCGGCGAGAACGATTTTGATCCCAGCAGTTGCCAGGTCCTCAATCGAGTCAATGCCTGCGGAGTTTGCGGTTGGAAGAATCACAACTAATTTGTTATTCAAAAAGATTTGAGAACTTTCTGCGGTCACGAACGAACCTGTGACCAATGCCTCCATCTCTTTACCGCTTGCGGACGCGAACACGTCAGCAGGCGCGCCTTCTTCAATTTGTGTCCGCAAGGCTTGGGAGCCAGCGAAGTTGAAGGTGACGGTCACGTTCGGATTGGCGGCTTGGAAATTATTTCCAATTTCGGTGAATGCGTCCGTTAATGACGCGGCGGCGAAAACTGTCAACGTGCGCGGAGGTTGATTGGCAGAATCAATTATCGGCGTGGATGAAGCGGAACTACATCCAGTTAAAAAGATGGCGAGCAAAAGTATCAGTGTGGAAAAGCGTTTCATTTTTATATCCTTGAAATGTGGAATTGGGTTCTTATCTCCGCCATCCAATTTTGGATGAGGCGCAATTGTTGCAGGCGGAGGTCAAGACTGAGACGGTTGAAAGTTTGTTCGGGAGGAAGATGTTCGATGAGCGTTTCTAATTTCACAATACTGGATTCGATCTCATCGGATTGCGAGTTGTAAATTTGCGAAATGCTTTCAGGGCGATGCAGTTGGGCGAAAAATAAACGCGTGAGAAATTCAAGGCGAATGGAACGCGCATTGGTACCAAGGCCAAGTTCGAGCCATTCAAAAAATCTCTTTCGTCCTTGTGTTGTGATACGAAGCATTTGACGAGCGGGGAGTTTTTCCTGCTCGACAAGATGAGCGGAAATATCGCCGCGACTTTCCAGCCGCTTCAGGATAGCATATGCCTGACTCTGACTCAAATGCCAGACATGACCCAACTCTGTGACAAAGCGTTGGTGCAAATCGTAGCCGTGGCTTTGACCAGAGATCAGAAAACCCAATAATGCAAATTCGGGGGAGATGTTGCCTGAATGTTTAGATTCGGTCATATATACTCACTCAGTGAGTATATATGAGTTTATATATTTTGACAAGACAGTACATTCACTTGCCCATTTGCCGATCACTTCGCGGGTGGGGAACACAAGATCGAATATCAAAGAACTTGGCTGTATCTATAGACATACTTGTGTAAGAGGTCTACTTTTTCCTCAGGCTGTGTAATTTCCGGAATAAAGCGGTTTTTCGCCCATCTCTTTATTATTACTTATGTCATGATTAACAAAGTGACTTTCTACACGACTGTTTATGCAGATTCTATAATCTTCCTATTGTACAATTCATAACAATACACATAGTGCAATCTGTTTTGTATCTTTTGAACTCAATAAGCCGCCGTCCAGGATGAAAATATGCCCATAGTTACGCAAGAGATGATAGATCGAATTATCCACAAGTATCCACAAAAAGATTCGGCTGCCTTACCAATTATGCAACTGATTCAGGCACAGAACGGGGAAATGTTAAATAGGGAAGCATTGAGGGCGGTATCCAAAGCGACGAATCTCAGCCTGAACCACATCTACGGCATCGCCACCTACTACACAATGTTCAACACCAAACCCGTGGGGAAATATCACCTGCAAGTGGACACCTGCGTCCCCGGCTTTCTGCATGGAGCGGATGAGATCGCAGCGCATCTCAGCCAGATACTCCGCATCGCCGTCGGCGAGACCACCTCGGACGGGCTGTTTACTTTATCCACGGTGCAAGACCTCGCCTCCTGCGCGACCGGGCCCGTTATCCAGGTCAATGACCGTTACTTCGAGAACATGACCATAGCCAAGGTCGATCAACTCGTCGATGCTTTGAGAAAGGGACATACACCCGAGAACGATCCTTCCATGACTGTCTACTCAGAGTGCGGGATTCTCTTGAACGACCGAACCCAGCCTGATTGCCGCACACTTGCTTTCTACAAAAAGAATGGCGGATATCGATCGCTGGCGAAAGCCAAATCGATGCAGCCAAAAGATGTGATCAATGAAGTGAAGGAAGCGCAGATCCGCGGACGCGGCGGCGCAGGCTTCCCCGCCGGGACGAAGTGGTCCTTCCTGCCAAAGGATGACTCGCGGCCGGTATACCTCATCTGTAACGCGGACGAGGGCGAGCCGGGCACATTCAAAGATCGTCAGATCATGGAATTCAATCCGCATCTCCTCATCGAGGGAATGGCCATCAGCGCCCATGCCATCGACGCGGCAAAAGCGTTCATCTACATTCGCGGCGAGTTTGCGTGGATCGCTAAAATCCTTGAAACGGCCATCGAGGAAGCCAGAGCGGATGGGCAACTCGATCATGTCGACATCCTTGTGCATCGCGGCGCGGGCTCGTATGTGTGTGGAGAAGAGACAGCACAGATCGAGTCGCTGGAGGGAAAGCGCGGCAACCCAAGACCCAAACCGCCATTCCCGGCCAATTCCGGGCTATACGGATGCCCTACAATAGTTAACAATGTAGAGACTCTCGCAAGCGTGCCGTACATTATTCAGCATGGCGCGCAGGCTTTCAAGAAAATCGGCGTTCCAAACAACCATGGGCCAAAGATTTTTGGAGTTTCCGGTCATGTGAACCAACCTGGTGTTTTTGAATATCCACTTGGTACACCGCTTCGAACCATCCTCGAGGCCGCAGGGGACGTTAAGGGAAAACTGAAGGGCGTGATCGTAGGCGGACTCTCGGTCCCGATTCTGACTGCTGAAGAAGCGGATGGCTTGCTCCTTGACTTTGACTCGTGCCAAAAAGCCGGGACATCGCTGGGATCGGGAGGCATTATCGTGATCAACGATACTGTATCCACCCCGGAACTGGCTCTGCGGACCATCGAGTTCTATCACCATGAGTCGTGCGGGCAATGTGTTCCGTGCCGCGAAGGTTCGCGGGTGATCGAGAACAAACTCCGTGGAATTGTCAAGGGACGCGGGAAAATGGAAGATATCGACCTCGTGATCCAACTGTGCCGCACCATCCCCGGACTTTCACTCTGCCCCACCGGCGAAGCCTTTTCGGCGCCGATCCTGTCCATGGTGACAAAGTTCAGGTCGGAATTCGAAGCGTTGATCCATTAAAGGAATCCAGGATGAGCAAAAATATTTTCATAGACGGTAAGCCGATCACTTTCGAAGACGGAAAGACCGTGCTCCAAGTTGCTCGCGAGAACGGCTTATACATCCCAACCCTTTGCTACCATGCACGAACCGGCCCGGCCAGCATGTGCCGCGTCTGCGTAGTAGAGGTGGAAGGGATGCGCGGCCTTCAAACATCCTGTTCACTCACACCGAGCGATGGCATGAAGATCCAGACGGCTTCACAACGCGTGCTTGATGCCCGCAAGGCGGTTGTCAACCTACTGCTGGCAAATGGCAATCACGATTGTCTGTCGTGCGAGGTCAATGGCGCGTGCGAGCTTCAGGATGCTGCATATCATCTGGGGATCGAGACACCTGCCTTTTTTGTCAAAGAATATGACGAGCGGGACGCTTCGGCAGCCTTCATCATCCGTGACCCGAACAAGTGCATCCTGTGTGGACGATGTATTGTCGGGTGCAACGGGCAGGTGGTGAACGAGGTGCTCGAGTTTGGATACCGCGACTCGCACACGAAGGTTATCTGCGATGCGGACTTGCCAATGGGCCTGTCAACTTGCGTCCAATGCGGGGAATGTGTCCAGTTATGTCCTGTCGGCGCGTTCATCGAGAAGAAGGCCGTAGGTAAGGCGCGGCGCTGGGAGACACACACAGTGCGAACCACCTGTCCATACTGCGGAGTCGGCTGTCAGCTTGAATTGCACGTCAAGGGCGAGCAGATCGTCCGTGTGACCGGCGTGGAAGGTGCCGAGCCGAACCAGGGACACCTCTGCGTAAAAGGCCGCTACGGGTACGACTTTATTTATTCGGATGACCGGATCAAGACTCCGCTTATCCGCGAAGCGAATGGATTTCGTGAAGCCAGTTGGGATGAGGCCCTCGATCTCGTCGCGACAAAATTCCAGCAGATCAAGCAGGAATACGGACCAAATGCGCTCGCCGGGGTAAGCAGTGCAAGAAGCATCAACGAAGATTCGTATTACATGCAAAGACTATTCCGGGAGGTGGTGGGCACAAACAACATAGACCATTGTGCCCGTGTCTGACACGCCCCCACGGTTGCCGGTCTGGCAACTACCTTTGGCTCGGGCGCGATGACGAATTCATTCGGTGAGTTCAAGAATGCAAAACTCTTTTTCCTAATCGGCACGAACATGACCGAAGCCCATCCGGTGGCTTCCTATTTTGTCAAGCAGGCATTGAACAAGGGCGCAAAACTGATCGTCGTCGATCCAAGAAATCATGCGCTGGCCCGCAAGGCGGATATTTTCGCGCAGGTAAAGGTCGGTACGGATGTTGCTTTGCTGAACGGCATCATGTATACCCTGCTCGAAGAAAACCTGTACAACAAGGATTTCGTCGAGGCGAACTGTACGAACTTCGAAGAACTTCGGACAGCGGTTATGCAGTACCCGCCCGACAAAGCCGCCGCCATCTCCGGCGTAACAGAAGAGACTATCCGCGAGATGGCGCGCATGATGGCTTCCGTGAAGCCGGGCATGCTATGTTATACGCTGGGGCTTACAGAACATACTTCCGGCACGAATAACGTGATCTCTGTCGCCAACCTTCAAATGTTGTTGGGAAATCTGGGCGTGGAAAGCGGAGGCGTCAATCCGTTGCGCGGACAAAACAACGTCCAGGGCGCATGTGACATGGGCGCGCTGCCCGGAACTTTCTCCGGCTACCAGAGCGTCACGAACCCGGAAATCCGTGCCAAGTTTGCACAAGCTTGGAGCGTAGAAAATCTCCCTGAAAAGCCGGGACTGATGATGCCGGATATGATGAGCGGGCTCATCACCAAGGATGTTCGCGGTTTTTTCATCATGGGCGAAAACCTGGCAGGCTCAGAACCGAACATTTCTCATGCTGAGTTCGAGCTGGCTTCTGCTGAATTTTTAGTATGTTGCGACATTTTCATGACCGAAACCACCCGTTTCGCTCATGTCATCCTGCCATCTGCTTCATGGGCTGAGAGCGAAGGGACGTATACGAACAGCGAGCGCCGCATCAGCCGTGTGCGGAAAATCAAAGAAGCTCCCGGTTTGTCCAAACCCGGCTGGTGGATCATCAAAGAGATTGCCAAACGCATGGGTCATGATTGGGGATCGAACAGCGCACAGGAAATTTGGGATAACGAAATATCCACGTTGACGCCGTTGGTTGCCGGAGTCAAATATGCCCGCCTCAAGCAGGATGGTTTGCAGTGGCCCTGCCCAACTCTGGATCACCCCGGGACGAAATTCCTCCACAAAGGCGGAAAGTTCACACGCGGACAAGGCTTGTTCAAGGGAATCGACTGGACTCCCCCGGCGGAGATCGAAGACAAAGAATTTCCATTCATGTTAAGTACCGGGCGGCGGCTGGTTCACTATCACACCCGGACGCAAACCGCGAGGGCGGGTCTCGATCAGATGGCGCCAGAGGAAACAGTGGATATTTCCCCGGATGATGCCAACACTCTCGGCATCGCCGACAGTGAATACGTCCGGGTCAGTTCGCGGCGCGGGTCTGTGAAGGTCAAAGCCAGGATAACCGAGGAAGTGCCACATGGACTGGTATGGATGGCTTTCCATTTCCGTGAAGGAAACGCGAATTGGTTGACCAATAATGCGGGTGATACGACAACCAAGACACCCGAATACAAAGCCTGCGCGGTGAAGATCGAAAAGATAAAATAACGATCCGTCTCAAAAAAAGAACTGCTGTGTCTTAATCTGAGATGAAACGACTGCCGCTCTTTGAGCGGCAGTCGTTTTGAATCAGTCAGGGGATCATATATCCGAGTTTCGCTGAATCATCGGGCCTATATCTCTTTTTGGGCAGTGTGTACTACGGTCTCCAAATGAACCATTAATAACGAAAGCCGCCTGGCAAACGTCAGACCACCGATTTTTTTTCATAATAACCACCCTCTGCACAAGATTTACAATACACTCTTCCTTCGATGATCATTTCACGTTCGTTGATAATTTCTTCGCCACAACGGTCGCAATTGACTCGTTTTCCAGAATGTGAAATTACCTCATCTAGGGAAAGATTCAATGTCACTTCCCGGATGTTCATCAATTCTTCATCCGGCATCGTTTGATACGCCTGCATTTGTGCAAAATAATGTCGTTTTTCTTCCGGCGCATGCTCAT
>JAEURC010000057.1 GCA_016789025.1 Anaerolineales bacterium | reverse complement strand
AGCGACAGGATTTCATCCAATTCGGCTGAAACGAGCAGAACCGCCACGCCGCGATCGCGCATGGCAATGATCTGCTTGTGAATGTATTCGATCGAACCCACATCCAACCCGCGCGTGGGTTGCGATGCGAGCACCAGTTTTACCGAGCGGCTCAGTTCGCGCGCCACGATCACCTTTTGCTGGTTGCCGCCGGAAAGTTTGCCAGCCGTAACATATGGAGAGGGCGTGCGCACATCGTAAGCCTCGATCAATTTCCGCGCATTCGAATCCACTTGCTTCTGCTGGATAACGACACCGTTCGAGAAGGGCGTGTGGTAATAGTCGCAAAGCGCCATGTTATCTGCGACGCTATAGCCGAGCACAAGACCGTGCCTTTGACGGTCTTCAGGGATGTTTGCCAAACCGGCCTGTGTGATCGGGCGCGGCGGCTTCCCGGTAAGGTCGTGCCCGCCAATCAAGAAGTGACCGCCTTCACTGGCGCGTAAACCGCTTAATGCTTCTGCCAATTCGGTTTGACCGTTGCCCTGCACGCCCGCCAAGCCCAACACTTCGCCCGCGCGAACCGTGAACGAAACGCCGCGCACTGCCTCAAGCCCGCGCGCATCTTTGACGCGCAGATCGTTGACGACGAGAACGTCCTCTTTGGGTTCTGCGGGTTTTTTCTGCACTGTGAGAATCACTTCGCGCCCCACCATCATCGAGGCGAGTTTTTGCTCGTTGCTTTCTTTTGGGTTGGCGCTTCCCACCACGCGCCCCGCGCGCATGACGGTGATGCGGTCGGCGACTTTCAACACCTCTTTGAGTTTGTGCGTGATGAACACGATCGATACGCCTTTATCGGTCAGTTCGTGCATGATGCGAAAGAGATCGTCGGCTTCCTGCGGAGTTAACACTGCGGTGGGCTCGTCGAGGATGAGAATGTTTGCATTGCGGTAGAGCGCCTTGACGATCTCAACGCGCTGTTGAACGCCCACAGGCAGGTTGCCGACAACCGCATCGGGATCAACTTCAAGTCCGTATTGATGCGAGAGGTCTCTCACTTTTTGCGCCACCTCCGCGCGATCCAGTTTCACCAACGGCATTTCATTCGGCGCGGCGCGATGGTCGGTCTCGGCGCCCAGCATGATATTTTCGGTGACGGTGAACACCGGGATGAGCATGAAGTGCTGGTGCACCATGCCGATGCCGTGTTTGATCGCATCGCGCGATGAATTGAGCGCCATCGGGTTTCCGCCCACAGTGACTGTTCCAGATTCCGGTTTGTATAACCCGTAGAGAACGTTCATCAATGTGGATTTGCCCGCGCCGTTCTCGCCGAGCAAAGCATGGATCTCGCCTTTGCGCAGGTCGAAGTTAACGTTGTCATTTGCCAGCACGCCGGGGAATTTTTTGGTGATGTCTTTGGCTTCGAGAATGATTGCAGGTGTGTCGGTCATTTCATTCTCCTATTTGTCGTAGGGTACGCCGCCGGCGGCAGGCGGAGTGGTTTTGCCGATGATGCCGGTCAGGATGATCATGGTCAGGATGTACGGAACCAACCCGACGATGTACGATTGTTGCAGGAAGGCCAGCTGCGGAGGAATGACTGCGCGGAAAATCTGCATGTTGATCTGCAACGCCGAAGATGCGCCGAATACCAGCGCCGCCGCCCACGCGCCGATGGGGGTCCAGTTTCCGAAGATCATGGCGGCAAGCGAGATGAAGCCGCGTCCGTTCGTCAGCAATGGTTCAAAAGACGGCACCGATTCGATGGTGAAGTATGCGCCTGCCAGCCCAGCCAATGCGCCGCCGATCAACACATTGGCGTAACGCATCTTGATCACGTTGATGCCGACCGTGTCTGCCGCTTTGGGATGTTCGCCCACGGCGCGAGTGCGCAATCCCCAGCGGGTGTTGAACAACACATAATGCGATATGAACACCAAAAGAATGGCGCTCAAGGCGATCGGTTTCTGGTCGAAAACCCGGTTGATGGCCGCAATGTTTTCAACACAGAGCGGCGAATTTGCCCCGCACAACGGCGACAAAATTTCAGTGATGGGGATGTGAATGGCGCGCAAGACGCCGGGCGAGTTGGGGATGCTCCCCTCAAAAACACTGCCTTTTCCGAAGAACATTTGTCGGTTGAGAAATCCGGTCAGACCCACGGCAAGGATATTTATGACCGTCCCGCCGATGATCTGATCCACCTTGAATGTAATGGAAAGCACGGCGTGTAACAATGCCATCAACATGCCGGTGATGACGGCAAACAACGCTCCCGCTGTAATGCTGACCCCGGTTGGATATTCAAATACATGAAACATATACACAGCGGCGAGCCAACCAAAAAAAGCGGAGGCGAGCATCATGCCCTCGATGCCGATGTTGACCACGCCGGCGCGTTCGCAAAAGACACCGGATAACGCGCCCAGCGTGAGCGGCGTAGCGACAGCGATGGTGGTTGCCAGCATACTCGTAACGATCAACAGCGGGCGCTGTTGTACCTGCCCGATGGCAACTACTCCTCCGAAAAGAACCACGATGATGATGGCGATGAAGCCGAAACGTTTCCAGTCCATGAGGTTGTCCTAGCCTCCCCAGCCGCGGGTGAGCACAACACGCTCGCCCTTCGATTGGATGCGGAAGATGAAACGCACGATGGCGTCTGCCGCGACAAAGAGAAGAATAAACGCCTGAATCATGGAGATCAGATCCACTGGCATTTGTGTAAGGAATTGCATGCGGGTCGCTCCGTTTCGCATGGCGGCAAATAAGATCGAGGCAAGCACCACGCCGATTGGATGCGACTTCCCCAATAACGCGATTGCGATGGCGTCAAAGCCGTACCCTTGTGAAAACCCAAGTTCATGGCGATAGTTCAACCCCGTCACTTCAATGGCGCCTGCCATTCCAGCCAATGCGCCGGAAAGGAACATGGTCAGGATGATCGTGCGCTTCACATTGACTCCCGCATAGTGTGCCGCGTCGGGATTCGCGCCCATCGTGCGAATCTCGAACCCAACCGTGGTCTTGTTCAACAACCACCAGATAAAAACAGCGGTGAATAATGCCAGCACAAACCCCCAATGGACGCGCAATCCATCAAAGATTGGGGCAAAGCGCGCGCTTTCTGCGATCAATGGCGTGCGGGCGATGACATTGGTTGGACTCGGATCTTTCATCACGCCGTTAAGCAGAAAGGAGGTGGAGTTGAGCGCGATGTAGTTCATCATGATGGTGTTGATCACCTCATGACCGCCGGTATAGGCTTTGAGCGCGCCCACAATTCCCGCCCATATCCCGCCCATCAACAGACCTCCCAATATGGCCAGCGGCAGGTGGATGATCGTTGGGAGATCCACACCGAGCCAGCCGGGCAGGGCGTAACCGATCAATGAAGAAAAAACAGCGCCGAGGGCAAGTTGACCCTCCGCGCCGATATTGAACAAACCGCCTTTGAACGCCAGCGCCACAGCAAGCCCCGCAAAAATGTAAGGTGTTGCCCAAACGGCGGTTTCACTGATAGCGCGTTGTGATTTTACCGGACCAAGTTCGACGGAACCGAACGAACCTTCCAGCAACCCTTTATAGGCGAGAATGGGATCGCCGCCAACAGATTTAATGATGATGCCGCCCACGATCATCGATGTGAGGATGGCGAGCAGGGGAACCAGGATCGGGTCGATCCACTCAATAAACTGTTTCAATGACGATATGAATTTCGACAGCGAATTTGTTTGCTTTTCTGATGGCATCCATCGCTCCAGTAAACATTGAATTTAGTTTGATTATATCAACCCACTATCAAAACAAAAAGGGAAAGAGGCACAGCCTCTTTCCCTTTCTTTCGAGCGATTTGAAACTTACGGCTTGACCGGCGGAACGTTGGTCACAACAGAGCCGTCGAGCAACGCGGCGTTGAGCGTTTCCATCATCGAGGAAACTTCGGCGGGAACTTCGCCCGCCACATCGTGGTACGGAGCATAGCCCGCATCACCGAACACGTTGCCGTAGGTAATCGAACCATCCTTGGCGGCGGCGATCAATTCAGCCACGCCCGGAGTGATGAGCTTCATCGCGCTGGAGAGCATGCGAGGAGCCGCTTCGGGCAGGGTGAGGTACTGATCGGTATCCACGCCGATGGCGTAAGCGCCAGCCTGGGCGGCGGCGGTGATGGCGCCGTTACCGGTGATGCCGCCACAACCGAAGATCGCATCCGCGCCGTTATCCATCATGGACGTGGCGGTCTGCGCGCCCCACTCGGGGTCGGTGAAGGTCTTATCGAAACCCACATCGCTGTGATACACAACGAACACTTCGGTGGTGGTGCCGTTCATGCCATCGGCATACGCGGCGCCGGCTTTGTAGCCTTCACCAAAGCGCCAAACAGGAGGAACCACATCGGTACCGCACACGGCGCCGATCTTGTGGCTCTTGCTCATCGAAGCGGCGAGCGCGCCAACGAGGAAGCCAGCCTGATCTTCAGGGAAGTTCAGACCCGCAACGCCATCGGTCTCGGCGGCTTGGAACTGATCCACGCCGATGAAATTAACATCGGGGTAGGTCGTGGCGGCGGCAACGGTCGCTTCACCGAGCGCGAAACCAACGGTCACGATCACATCGAAGCCGGCATCGCCGAACGTGCCGATGTTCTTGGCGTAATCTTTGGCATCGGTAGTTTCGATGTATTGGACAATGTCAGCCACGCCATCGGTCTGGGATTGCAGAACGCCTTCCCAGGCAGATTGGTTGAACGACTTGTCGTTGATCTTGCCCACATCGGTAACGAGACCCACGCAGAACACTTCAGCCTTGGGGCAGTCCGCGGCGGTTGGTTCAACAACAGGCGGTTCGGTCGGAGCCGCTGTCGGAGCCTCGGTTGGCGCTTCGGTTGGCGCAGGCGCTTGCGTGGGGGCTTCTGTTGCCGCAGGGGTGCAGGCGGCCAGAATCACCGAAGCGATGACCAACAAAGCAATCATCATATTCAACTTCTTCATTGTTTCTTCTCCTCTTTCAGGGTATTGATTTGAAGGGTTTACGCAAACCCTATTCGGCGGCAAGTATACAATCACTTGAAACATTCGACAAGCGTGCTTTTCGTCACGTTTATGGCTTTGCAAAGTGACCTAACAAACTAAGACTGTGCAACATGACACTTACCGGGGATGAAAAAACGCGTCACTTCACGAGTGCGCCCGGTCCTAACCCTCCACCCGCGCCTCCCCCCGGCGGACTCCCAGCATCAGCCATAACGCAATCGCCATAAACACCGGCGAAATGATCATGATCACGTTATAGTTATTGCTCGCCAACTGCACTGCCCACCCATTCAAGTTCGGACCGGCAATCGCAGACAGCGTGGAAAATAAATAATACAACCCGGTGAACGTGCCGATGCGCGCCGCCCCGGTCAAATCCACGACCATTGGCAGTGAATTGATATTGACGAACGCCCAGCCGATTCCGCCGAAGATCAGCAGAACGCCTGCCAGCGTCAACATGCGCGCGCCGCCCTCCACGAGCGGAATTCCCACCAATGGAAGCGGGGCAATGCCGGTTAACAACGCCTCAGCCGGCGTGATGTACACCAGAATCAACATAATGATCAACATGATCAATCCGATGGCGATCGTCACCCTGCGACCGATGCGGCTTCCGAGAAAACCGGCGGGGATGGCAGACAGCACAAAGAAAAGCGGCAGAACGGATAACAATGTCGCGCCGTCTCCCACATCCAAACCGAGGCGGTTCTTTGCATACAACGTGAAGAAAGTTTCAACAGCAGAATAGCCGACGAACCAGAAGAAGATGGCAAGCAAGAGGCGCAATCCGCTTTTTTCTGCGTCGGCAAAGACTTCGCGCAGGCTTTCCAGCAAGCCCGGTTGGCGCTCCGCTTGTTCATATTCCTTCGGTTCCTCAATGAACAGATACACAACCAACGCCGCCAGCAGTACCAATGCGGAACCCATCCAAAACGGGAAGTTGGGACTCATCTTATATAACATGCCGCCGGTCTGCAACGCAATGATGGAACCGATTCCGCCCATGAAGTTGATGATGCCGTTCGCCTGCGAGCGGAACGCGGAGGGGGTGATGTCTGGCATTAACGCCACGACCGGCGTTCGCCACAATGCCGCACTGAGCAAGGTTGTGCTGGTGCAAGCCACAAACAGCGGAATGATGGACGCGATGGGAATTAATCCAAACGCCAGCGCGGTGAGCGGCGCGCCGATGATGATGAACGGAATACGCCGCCCCAGCGGAGTTCGCAAGCGGTCCGACCACGCGCCGACCGGCGGCTGAATGAATAACGCCGCAATGTTATCCAGCGTCATGAAAAACCCGATGAGCGCGGGGGCAACGTCAAATTTTTCGGATAGAAAGATGGGGACGAACGCGTTGTACACTCCCCAGATGACGCTTACCCCAAAAAAACCAAACCCGAGCAGAAAGGTCTTGCCGTAATTGAGTCGCGATGACATGTTGCCTCCTGTTTCATGTTGAAGGTTGCAAGTCAAATCTCAAAGAGAGTTACCCGTGAGGTTTGACTTTAGACTTTTAACAAACTCTTTTTCTTTCTCGTTCAATTCCGCTTTTTCCAGTATATCCGGTCGTTTGCGAAGCGTGCGCAACAAAGATTGTTCCCTCCGCCATTGATCGATCTTTGCATGGTTGCCGCTTTGCAGAACTTCGGGGACCTTCCAGCCGCGAAATTCCGCCGGCTTGGTGTAGTGCGGATATTCCAACAAGCCCATCGAGTGCGAATCATCTTCCGCGCCGGTGGGGTCGCCTAGCACGCCGGGGATGAGACGCGAGACCGCGTCGATCAGAATCATCGCGGGTAGTTCGCCGCCGGTCAATACATAATCGCCAACGGAGATTTCGTCGGTGACGAGATGCTCGCGGATGCGTTCGTCCACGCCTTCGTAGCGTCCGCAGATCATGGCGATGTGTTCGTGTTGGGATAATTCTTCGGCAACGCGCTGGGTGAAAACCCGTCCCTGTGGCGTCAGCAGAATGATTGGAACAGGCTGACCCGTCGTCTGAACCGGGTTTTGTCCCATCACCGATTCGACCGCCTCGAAGACCGGCTCCGGTTTCATCACCATGCCCCCGCCTCCGCCGTAGGGAGTATCGTCGGTGACGTGATGTTTGTCGTGTGTGTATTCGCGGATGTTGAAGATGTTGACTTGGATCAACCCCCGCTCGCTTGCGCGTTTGAGAATGCTGGATTCCAGATAAGGAGGAAACACTTCGGGAAGAAGCGTGAAAACCTCGAACTTCATGCCGCGATTTTATCATTCTCTTTCTTCTTTGATTTGTGTGAATCTTCTTTCTGTATGCGGATCGCGCTGATTTCACGGAAAAAATCCAAAGAAAAAATCCGCGCGATCCGGGAAATCCGTGTACTGAAAGTTCTGGCGCTTTTTGGGTATGCGGTGAAACCATCCTTAATGCCCCTTCATTTTTTCATGGTAATATGAAATTATGTATTTACCGAGAAGCAGTAAGTGGAGCATGAACCGCCGCAAACGCCGCCCGAATTATTTTGGCTGGATCGTTTTGTTGTTGGTGGCGGCATTCGGCTATTATTTCAATCAAATCTATTTGCCAACCCAGCCGAACCCGTTCGAGGCAACCCCAACGCCCACCCGTTCCGCTGAATCGTTCGTGACCGATGCCGACCAACTTGCCAAAGAGGGCAAGTTCACCCAATCCATCAATGCGTATCAGGAGGCGATCCGCTCGTCGCCCCAAGATCCGGCGTTATATATTGCCATTGCGCGCGTGCAGGTGTTGGCGGGCAAACCCGCCGATGCGCAAGCCAACGCGGAGAATGCTTTGTTGCTCGACCCCGGTAACGCGCTGGCGATCGCCGTGCGCGCCTGGTCGGCGAATGCGCAGGGCAATAACTCCGACGCGCTCCGCTGGATCGAAGAGGCGTTGCAAATCGACCCGAATAATGGGCTTGTCCACGCGTATTACACAGAGATCCTTGTCGACTCTGGCTCATTCGATAACATTACAAAGGCGATTGAAGAATCGAAAGTGGCGCTGGCTCTGGCTCCCGACACCATGGAAGCGCACCGCGCGCGCGGCATTTTGTTGGAGGTAACGGATAATTACGAGGAGGCGATCCGTGAATTCGATCAGGCGTTATCGTACAACGACAATATTGCCGATTTACATTTGCGGATCGGGTTGAACTACCGCGCCGTCAGCGCGTCTTCTCAGGCGATCGACGCGTTCACTCGCGCCGATGTGCTGAACCCTGCCGACCCATACCCAGACCTGTATATTTCGCGCACCTATGCAGGGACAGGCGAGTTACCTAAAGCCTTGCAATATGCCGAAACCGCCGTGCAAAACAACCCGGTTGACCCGCGTTTGCGCGGCAATTTTGGCGTGATGTATTATCAAAACGATCTGTGGAAAGAGGCGATCACACAACTCCGCCTTGCTATTTTCGGCGGCGAGGCGGAAGATGGAAGCCAGATCGAAGGTCTCCCACTGGTTGGAAATGATATTCGGCTGGCAGAGATTTATTACACCTACGGACTCGCCCTGGCGCGTACCGGTCAATGCGGCGAAGCATTACAGATCGCCCAAGAGATACAATCCAAAATTCCAACAGATGAAACGGCAACGTTCAACGCAGGCGAAATGATTCGCATCTGCGAAGAGAATCTTGCCAACCCGCCCGCGAGCACATCGACCCCGGCAAATGTGGAAGCAACGCCCACAGTGTCGCCGTCTATCACCTCTACGCCATGAACATTTCACCGCGTCGCCCGCTGTTCAACCGACAGCCCCAGCCCAATATCTATCGCATGTTCCTGTGGGTGATCATGCTGTTGGGCGGGATTTGGGTGTTGCAACAGATCAGCCGCGGCGATATCAAACCGCTCTTTCAACCGACGCCGACTCCCACCCGTTCGCCCGAGTCTTTGATTCTGGAGGGTGAAGCCTTCTTTAGCGCGGGAAATGTCAACGCGGCGATTCAAGCCTACCGTGCGGCTGTGGACGTGAACCCCGGCGACGCTCAAACGTGGGCGAAGCTGGCGCGCATCCAAACCTACTCTTCCGCGTTTCTCATCACCAACGATCAGAAAAAAGCGCGCCTAACCGAGGCGCTCGAATCGGCGACCAAAGCCGTGGAACTCGCGCCCGATGACAGCGCTGCGCACGCCATCCGCGCCTTTGCCTTGGACTGGAACGCCAATTCCAATTTCCGCACCACCGAAGAAGTGCAAGATTTCTTGCGCGACGCGGAGGCTGAATCGTTGATCGCGTTGCAGTTGGATAACTCCAACACGCTGGCGCTGGTGTACTATGCCGAGGTGTTGCTCGACCAGCAAAAGTGGGACCAGGCGGATTTGACCATTAAGCAGGCGCTCGCGCAGGACGATACTCTTATGGACGTTCACCGCGTGAACGCGGCAGTGCTGGAAACGTTCGGTCAATACAATCTCGCCATTACCGAATGGGACAAGGCGATCGCTATCGAGCCGAACTTCACGTTCTTGTACACCCGCGCCGGCGCGAATTATCGAATCCTTGCGTTTGATATTGCAAGTAGACAGGGCATCGAGGTGGCGCGTCCCACGTATGTGAAATCGCTGGAGTATTTCGATAAAGCCGTGCGCATTAATGAGCAGATCGGGGTGAAAGACCCGGGTCCGCATTTGTCTATTGCGCGCACCTACTCGCAGTTGGGTGAATATTTTGCCGCCGCGCGCAACGTGCAAAAAGCATTGGAATACGAACCGACGAACCCCGATATTTACGGACAGTTGGGGATCGTATACTTCCGCTCCCGGAACTATGAAGGCTCGATCTTCTCGTTTAAGTGCGCAACGTATGGTTGCTCCGGTGAGGATTCATGCAAAGGTCGCGGGCTGGAACGTTGTTTCCCTGATCTCAACGAGAACCCGGTCGATGTGCCCGGGTTAGCCATTTCACCGAACACCATTGTGTATTATTACACCTATGGCTCGGTATTGTCAGCGTTGAGCCGACCAAGAGATAATAAATGTGGCGAAGCATTGAGGGTAATGAACGATGTGCGGGTGGAGCTTCGTAATAATCCCGATAACTATATTGACGGGCGCGATACCATCCTCAGCATTGTGCAGGCAGGAGAAGCCATCTGCGCCTCGTTGGCTAACGGGGACGCGCCAGCCTCCCCCGTCCCGAATGAGGCGATTACATCCACGCCGGTGGGGGATGTGATGCCTCAAGTCACCACGACGCCATAGCGCCCAACCTTGCGAAGGTTGGAAACCTTCGCAAGGGCCATCTCAGATTTCCGTAAGAATTTTTACAATCCCCTTGACTTGCCTCCTTGAAATGAGTATTATTGCCGTTAGCACTCGTGCAGGAAGAGTGCTAATTTCATGAATATTCCAAATTCCAATCAGGAGGCAGAAAGATGGCAAGCAAATTGAAGTTGAAGCCCCTTGGCGGACGCGTGATCGTTGAGCCGATCGAGCAGGAAGAAATGACTGCCGGCGGCATCATCCTTCCCGAAACCGCAAAGGAAAAACCGCAGGAAGGCAAAATCCTTGCGGCAGGACCCGGTGAGCGCGACGAAGACGGCAAGCGCATCGCCATGGACGTGAAGGTGGGGGACCGTGTGCTGTACGCGAAATATTCCGGCACCGAAGTGAAAGTGGATGGCAAGAAACTGCTCATCCTCAAAGAGAACGATATTTTAGCCATC
>JAEURC010000043.1 GCA_016789025.1 Anaerolineales bacterium | reverse complement strand
TCATACCGGACCTCAGCTTGGTCGTCGTTTAAGAAGCATTCTCTCCCCGTGACGACCGAAGAGGCGTGACGCCGTACAGATATTCATGCGCTCCCCGCCGATAAATTCGCGCTTCCGAAAGATGGCGCGTTCAACGACCTGCCTTCTGTGCGCGAGGATTTGTTGCGACCATTAGTCGCGGATCAACATGGCGGACAGATCGTCCTCTTGCCCGGCGGCTCAAAGATCGAACTGGATGAAAAGATCGCAAAGAAAGGCGTCATTTTTACTGACCTGAAGACTGCCGAAGAAAAACATTCAGAGTTGCTTGGTAAGATGCTTGGCAAAACCGTCAACGTGGAAGAAGGAAAATTTTCCGCGTTGGCTGGCGCGTTCGCGCAAAACGGCGTTGTGTTGTATGTTCCCAAAGGCGTGACCGTTAACGAGCCGCTTCACTCCGTGTTGTGGGGACCGGGCGCGGATTTGGCGCATATCTCTCACATCCTCGTCCTTGTGGACGAAGGCGCGTCCGTCACGTATGTCCACGAGGCGGCGTCGCCCGACGAAGCGGGATCAAATTCCCTGCACGCGGGAATCGTCGAAATCCAAGTGATGCAAGATGCCACGCTGCGATTCGTCGAACTGCAATCGTGGGGGCGGCACGTGTGGAATTTCAGTCACGAGCGCGCGCGCGTCGAACGCGGCGGTAATCTCGATTGGATCTTCGGCGCGATCGGTTCGCGTCTTACAAAAAATTTCTCCGAACTTGATCTCGCTGGCGAAGGCGCGCAGGGACGCATGTCTGGTTTTTATTTCACCGACGGCAACCAGCATCTCGACCACGACACGCAACAGAATCATCTCGCGCCGCACACCACCAGCGACTTGCTGTTCAAGGGCGCGTTGAAAGGCAAGAGCCGTTCGGTGTGGCAGGGCATGATCTACGTGGCGCCCGGCGCGCAAAAGACCGACGGGTATCAGGCGAATCGCAATCTCGTGTTGAGCGAAGGCGCGCGCGCCGACTCGATCCCCGGCTTGGAAATTCTCGCCGACGATGTGCGCTGCACGCATGGCGCGACCGTTGGAAAGTTGGAAGCCGAGCCGTTGTTCTATTTGAAATCGCGCGGCATTCCGCAAAATGAAGCGGAGAAAATCGTCGTCGAGGGATTCTTCGACCCGATCTTTCAGCGTATCCCATTTGAGGGCGTGCGCGAACGCTTCCAGCAATATATTGCTGATAAAATGGCGTAAGGAAACAAGTAAACCTATGACAAAGTTGAAAACAAAAACTGTTGCAAAATCGAAAGTTCAGCCGAAGTTAAAGAAGAAGGCTCTGGCTGAGAAAAAGACCATGGCGGCTGTAAAACCAAAATCGATCGTTTTGTCCCGCGCGAAAGACGCGTCTGCGAAACCGAGACCGTCAAGTTCTACGAAGGTGCGCGTGGTGAACAAGATCGCCTCGCCAAGCATCATGTCGCGTGAAGGGCGGCGATTGTCGAAGGGGCTGCGCTTGCCGCAATACAATTACATGAAGCCCCCCGGCTTGGCGCATGATTTCCAGGTGGGCGATAAGGTGGAGGTATTTTGCGACCATGAAAAAAATCGCGAACGAATTCGCGGCTGGATCCAAGGTGTCGTTGTGCAAGTGGACAATAAACTCGTCGCGGTGCAGTTCCGCTCGAATGTATACCTCACCGACGGCTGGATGGTTCCCGACCGCATCCTGTGGTATCCGCTGACCTCCGAACATATGCGCCCTGTCCCCGGTAAGAAATCGGCGAAGCGCGAGGAAAAAGTTATTCCTGATTATTAGGGAGACAAGTAGACACGTAGACAAGTAAACACGTACACATGTTTCCTTGTTTATCTGTGTACCTGTGTGCTTGTTTACATGTCATACAATCCCCACGAAATCCGCAAAGATTTTCCAATCCTCCAGCGCAAGACGCATGATAACGTCCCGCTGGTGTATTTGGATTCAACAGCCACGTCGCAAAAGCCGCTGGCGGTGATCGAAGCGATGAACGAGTATTATCGTCGCTCGAATGCGAACATCCATCGCGGTGTGCATACGCTCGCCGAGGAAGCGACCGCGATGTATGAAGAGGCGCGCGAAAAGATCGCGGGGTTCATCAATGCGCCGTCGTCAAAGCAGATCATTTACACGCGCAACGCGACCGAGTCCATCAACCTTGTGGCATACACGTGGGCGCGCGCGAATCTCAAGACGGGCGATCTGGTCGTCCTTACCGAGATGGAACATCACTCCAATCTCGTGCCGTGGCTGATGCTGCAAGCGGAGCGCGGCATCGAGTTGGAATTCATCTCTGTGACGGAAGACGGCTTGCTCGATCTCGATTCATACAAAACGCTTCTTTCGCGGACCCTTCGACACGCTCAGGGCGGCGCCCCGAAACTGGTCGCGTTTACCCACATGTCCAACGTCCTCGGCACCATCAACCCCGCCGCAGAGATCATCCGCATGGCGCATGAAGCGGGCGCGATCACCGTCGTGGACGCGGCGCAATCCGTTCCGCACCTCAAAATGGACGTGCAAGCCCTCAACGCGGACTTCCTCGCCTTCTCCGCGCATAAAATGTGCGGACCTACCGGCGTCGGCGCATTGTATGGCAAAGCCGAATTACTCGAATCCATGCCTCCGTTCTTGGGCGGCGGCGACATGATCAAGGAAGTGAAACTTCGCTCGTTCAGGCCGAACACGCTTCCGCACAAATTCGAAGCGGGGACTCCCGCCATTGCGGAGGCTGTCGGCTTCGGCGCGGCAGTGGATTATTTGACAAAAGTCGGCATGGACAATATCGCCGCGCACGAACACGAGATCACCGAATATGCGCTCGAACGCTTGGAAGAAATTCCTGGCGTGAAGTTGTTCGGGCCCTCGGCGGATAAAAAGGGCGGCGTCGCCGCGTTCACCTTCGAGGGCGTTCATCCGCACGATGTGGCGCAAATTCTCGACCGCGACGGGATCGCGATCCGCGCGGGGCATCACTGCGCTCAACCGTTACACGAGAAATTTGGAATCCCAGCCACATCTCGCGCTTCATTCTATTTGTATAACACGAAAGAAGAAGTGGATCTGCTGGTGAATGGGCTTTACAAGGTGAGGGAATTGTTCGGTTAGTTGCATAGTTCGCTAGTTGGATAGTCGGATAGTCCTGACTTTCGACTAACCAACTACGAAACTGTCAAACTATTGGACTACAAGACTACTATGGACGATTTATACCGCGAAGTCATCATCGAGCACTACAAGAATCCCTCCTACCGTGGACACCTCGACCCGCACGATATTCAATTTGCGGACAACAATCCGCTGTGCGGCGATCATATCGAGATCACGCTTCAAACTGCCGCGGATGGGACAGTGAAAGATGCGCGTTTCGACGGTCACGGATGCGCCATCTCGCAAGCCTCCGCCGATCTGCTGATCGAATCTATTATTGGCAAGCCGCTGGACGAGGTGAAGAGTCTCAATAAGCAATCCATTCTCGATATGCTCGGCATCGAACTGGGACCCGTCCGCTTGAAATGCGCGTTGCTCTCGCTCAAGGTGTTGAAGGCGGGAGTGTACGGACTTGGTGAAGCGAGCGATGAGTTGGTGGAATAAAACGTAGACAAGGAGATACGTACACAGGTAAACAGGGAAACACGTACCCACGTGTCTACTTGTTTACTTGGGTACGTGTGTACATTTACTAATGCTGAACTATACAACGCTTGATGAAACTAAAATCGAATATTATGAAATCATTCCTGCCAGCGAATTGCCGAACGGGGAACGATTGTTTATCGAGATCGAAGGCAACTCGCTGGTGATCTTCAACATTGCGGGTCAATTCTTTGCCATTGCCGATATCTGCTCGCACGACAACGGTCCGCTGGGGGAGGGCGACCTGGAGGGGTTCAATGTGATCTGTCCGCGCCATGGCGCCGAGTTCGATGTGCGGACGGGCAAGGTGGTGCAATTGCCCGCCGTGGATGACATTCCCGCCTATCCTGTTCAGGTGCGGGATGGGGTTATTTTTGTCGGGATACCGAAAGAATAAATCCGTCAATGAAAGAGAGAAGAAGAAAGAGGAAGGGTTGAAGCGCTGTCTTTCCTCGCTTCGCCTCCGCTCAGCGCAAACTTTCTTCTTTCGTTCACCCACCCCCAATCGTAAATCGTTAATCGGCAATCGAAAATCGCCCCACAATTCTCAAAATATCAAACCCCTCCGCGAACGGACGCTCCGCCAACGCGCCGTGACGAACCATGATCGAGCGGGTCAACTCGCTGTTGAAGTAGTAGCGGTCGCGATAGGTTTCGTATTTGGATAACGCCTCGATCTTCTTGTTCACATTTTCTTCTGTGACCTCGACGAGGAAGTGTGGGAAGAATCCGTACGAAGAGCGGACGACATCGAATCCCAGCACGGTGATTCCGCGGAACGCGCGCAAGGCTTCATCGGTCATCGTGTTGTGGTCTTGATGCACGTCTTGTTTGGAGTGGGTGAAGATGAGATCGGGCTTGAAGTCTTTGCGGAGTTTGAGAAAGTATTCGAGAATTTCCTGCCGCGAATCAGGGAACACGCGTGTTGTGAACGGACCAAGAACGATCTTCTCTTTTGAAACCCCCAGCACCGCCATCGCTTCGTGATGTTCGCTCTTCACGTTTTGCAGGTCGGGATTCTTTTGGTTGTCCGATAGCGTGACGCACAGAACATCGGTCTTGCCCGCGATGTTGTGAAGTAACGCGCCGCATCCCAACTCGATATCGTCAGGATGCGCGCCGAGGAAGAGGATTCGTTTGCCAGAAAAATTCATTTTGGTAATTGGGGATTGGTAATTGGTAATTTGCAGAAAGAAATTATGAATTACCAATTACGATTTACTTGGTGGCGAGAATCCCGCCGACAACTTTTGTCATTACCAACTTACCGTCGCGGTCGAACCATCGCGTAGCCACGTCGGTGATCTTGCCAATGAGCGCTTCGTATTCATCGTGACCATTGAACATGGATGTCCACAATTTACGGTCTTCGCTCAACGAGGCGCGGACGTATTCGATGAACGGCGCAACGGCGGGGAAGGTGAGATAATTCTCGAACTTGTGCAATTCGGTCTTGGCGAAGATTCGGTCAATGGTGTTGAAGATATCGCCTTTGAAGCGACTCGAT
>JAEURC010000029.1 GCA_016789025.1 Anaerolineales bacterium | reverse complement strand
ATCCGGGGCAGGGCTAAAGATCAGCAGCAGCGGCGAGATGTAGATCAGGTCGGGGATCAAGGCTGGCCCATACCAGAATGTAAAGAAAAGGGTCATTGACACGCCGATGACGCTGCCCGTAGATTCGAGCAGGGCTCCCATCATCAGCACAAAGGCGATCCAATAGAACGTATGCAGGGCAACCATCAAGAGCACCGCGGCAAAACCGATGGGAGAAAGCCACCCAATTTCGCTGAAGAATCCCAGTGTTAAATGGAATACTATGCCGGGTACGATCACCGAGGTGATCAGGATGGCGATCGAATTAACTACCAACCGCGAGACCACAAACGCCGTGCGCGTGACCGGCTTGGAGAGCGCCCATGCCGCCGTGCCAGATTGCTTTTCCTTGACCAGGACGCGCTGCATAATAATCATCACTCCAATGGCGACGAACATCCCGCCGAAGATGCCGTACATAAAAAGGACCGGCGGACCTCCAAATCCCTTTTCGGCTGCGTCAGCGGAGGCAAGTACCATAATCATCATCATCCCGTTGATAATCGCAAACCACATGAGAATGTGTTTCCACCAGCGGGAAGATTTGAACCAGGACGAGTACTCGCCTCTCAGCAAGTTACCCAGCCCCCGCCTCCAGCCTTTTTCATTGACAAGTTGTAACCGACTCGCTGCACTGGCGCTCATTTCTGACTCCTTTCGATAATATTGAGGAACACGTCTTCCAGGTTTTGTTCCTTGTGGCTGAAATTGGAAACCTTCAAGCCATTGGATACCAGCAGACCCATCAATTGATCTTCAGCCGCGGACTCGTCGGTCACGCTGACCTGCCAGGTAATCTGTTCACCATTCTGGCTGACCTCGATCTTGGAGACCCAGGGTTGTTGCTCGACCTGCGTATAGGCGCGCTGAGTATCGCCCTTCAGCGTGACGGAATAGACCACATCACCTGTACCTGTCAGCAGTTCTTCGATAGGCGCCTGTGTGATTAGTTCACCCTCGTTGACGATGGCAACCTGATCGCTGACCCTTTGCACATCGTCCAGGATGTGGGTGCAGTAGAAGATCGTGGCGTATTTGCGGATGCGGGACATCACTTCCAGCACGTCCCGCCGTCCCTGCGGATCCAGGCTGGCGGCGGGTTCATCCAGGATCAACAGGTCGGGATAGTTGACCTGCGCCTGAGCGATTCCCAACCGCTGGCGCTCGCCTCCCGAAAAGCCCTTGATCGGCCGATCTGCCTTGCCCTCCAGCCCCACCAATTCGATCATCTCGTTCACCCGTTTGTTGATCTCTGATTGAGGTCCCACATAGAAGAACCGGGCGGTGTATTCCAGCGTCTGGCGGGCGGTCATGTGTTCGTAGAAGCGGGTATCCTGGGGCAGGTAGCCGATCCGGGTGCGGATGTCGACGCTCTCGTGGACGATGTCCATGCCCAGGATTTTGCCGCCCCCGCTGGTGGGCTTGAGCAGACCCAGCAGCAACTTGATCGTGGTGGTCTTACCGGCGCCATTAGGCCCCAGGAAGGCAAAGATTGACTTCTGAGGGACGCGCAGGTCGAGCGACTTGAGCGCATGCACCTCGCCAAACGACTTGCCCAAACCTTCCGTGTGGATTACCAAATCATTTGAGTTCATGGTGTTATCTCCTATTTGCTTTCGATCTGTTGGCTGATAGACTCTAAGGCAGCCATGCTCGGCGATATGACATCGCCTTCTTCAGTATTCACCAGCGCGGTTACGACGAGTTTGCTGTCAAGCGTACCGATGAAAAAGGCGTGATAACCCGTCCCTGTGTCGCCGCCCATGCCGAGCATGGACACACCCGCGTTGACATCCAGCGTCTCGAGAGCGCTCATCACGATGACGGCGACGCCCATTGCCATTCCAATGCCTTTCAAAGCGATCTTGACGATATTCTTGTTCATGATTTGTCCCTTTCTTTATAGGCGTTTTGTTACCATACATATGCACCGCGAAGTCCGCAAAGTGCGCCAAGAAAACCTTTAGATTTTTGCGTTCTTCGCGCTCTTAGCGGTAAAAAGAGCGTCATGTACGGTAGAGAAATAGGCGTAGGGCGCGTTGCGATTCTTATTCAATCGGCAGGTTGCCCAGCCAATCCACCATCAGATCGAAATAACCCTGAGCAAACTCTCCGTCCACGCGAAGGGTGTGGCTTGCCTTCGGGAAGATCTTAATGGTAAACGCTTTGTTACCCGCTTCGCGCAGGTATTGTTTATAGAGGGCGACGCTTTTCTCCACAGGCACAGATGTATCGTTCTCGCCGAAGATCGCCAATACGGGACAACGAACCCTCGTCAAAAAATCGACGGGGTTGACTTCCATGACCGCGCGCATTTGAGTCTTCACCCTTTCCCAAGCCTGCGGCGGGAAACTTTCGAGCATGGGCAGCGCTTCGTCCAGATGCAGGAATTTCGTCCAACATTCGTTTTGGATGCCTTGCAATACTTCGATGATTTCTCCATGCTCGGTAACGAGGTCAACGGGATCCGCGCTGTAGGTCAGTTCCGTCAATTCGTTCCAGAGTCCGCGTCCTAACCGTCGGGAATCGAACCGGTTGACCTCCCGATACCTCGGCGCGGACAGAATGATGTCAACCATCAAGCGCCTCATCAGGACAGCCTTGTCAATCTCATCTTTGCTGAAACCCGCCGCCCAACTCTCCTCTTCGACTCGGTAGACTTCCTGCTCGGCAGGCGTGACACCCGGTCCCGAAACGGGGATGATGAACGCCACGCCATCGTACGATGCCGCCGCCATCTGGCAGACCCAACCCCCCTGACTGACGCCCCACAAACCGACGGCATTGGGTTTGATGTCGGGACGGGATTGCAAATACTTGACGGCGGCAATAGCTTCTTCCGTCCTGTATTCCAAAGTCTCGAAGCCAGAGCCGCCCGAAGAACCGCCTCCCCAACCGGGTCCGTCGTATCTCAGCACGGCAAACCCAGAGCGGACAAGACTCTCGGCGTGTGCGGCGTAATAGGGATCGTCCCTGCCCGATCTGTCTGAACCGTGCAACAGAATGATCGCCGCGCAGGGACCATTCGAATTGGGATGAGTCAGGATGCCTTTCAACTCTTTGTCGTTCACAGGGAACAGTATTTCTTTGTTGGTAATCATTTTCTCCATGATACAAATTTCCTTACTTCGTTCGGAAGCCAGCCAATCAAGGGCTTCGCCCCGGGTGTCGAACATGCAGTATCGTTTCGAACCGGTCAGCGGCTGGATGAGTGGGATAAGATATCTTCGACGCCTGGATAGACCGACCATGGCGCGTTTCTTGACGTAGAGATTTAACTTTGGAAAAGACTCTTTCAGCAACGTGATCAGGGATCGGATATCCGTTGCATAGGTGTAGTGAACGTCGGTGAGCGCCAACACAGAATCGCGTGGTTCATGGCTGAGCGTTTCGATCACGGCGGTTAACTCGCTGTGTATGGAATTGATGCTGTCGTTGAGTTCCGAAAAATCGGCTATGAAGATTCGTTTATCTTTGTGAGTGATCCATCGGGATTTCATAGGTGTTTCTTGTCTTTCAAATTTGTTCTTCACGATCAGATTTCACCCGGAACGCCCTGGCGGTCATCTGGTTCTCCTCTATTCCATTCCCGCGCGGACAGCGGGACTGAACGCGGCGAATAGCGTAAAGAGAGTCATCAGGCTTCCCGCGCAGACGAGCAGGACGGTGATGTTGAGTCCGATCAACATGCCGGCCAGCGCGTTCGAAACGGGATTGAGTCCCACCGCCGCGAACATGACCAGGCTCATGACTCGTCCGATCATCTCCGGCGCGACCTTTTGTTGCAGCCAGGTGATTAGCATGATGTTGGCGTAACCGTTGGCGATTCCCATCAACAGTCCTGCCGCCGCGGCGACATACATCGTCGGCGAGACGCCGATCACCGCGAGCCCAACCCCCATCATGCTGATCACGCTCAACGCAACCGTGCCAAGCAATTTTTTGGATGGCTTCGGCAGAACGCCCGCGAGAGTCATCCCCAGCAACGCGCCGCCGCCAAACAGGGACATAATCAAACCAAACGCCGCCGCGCCTTCGGGGAATCTCGTCCGTGCCAATACTGGAATGCCGACCGCGAAGGGACCGTTGATCAGGATGTTGAGTCCCAGCGTGATGGGGAAGACCATCCGAAGCGTCGCGTCATTCCAGACGTAGAGCAGTCCCTCGCGAATGGAAGCAAGGACTCCGCCCATGCCTTTTCCCGTGCGCGCATCTAAGGTTTCGATTCTTATCAGGCTCAACGCTGTGATGGACGCGAGGAATGAAAGCGAGTCAATCGCAATGGCGAGCGCGATGCCGAACGTGGAATGTGTCGCGCCGCCGTCCAGCCACGAGACGAGCAACCCCGCCGCGACAGGACCGACGAACAAGCTCAAGTGTGCCGTCCCTTGAATCAGCGCGTTGCCCGCCTGTAACTGATCCTTGTCCACGAGGCGCGGCACAATGGAAGTTTGCGCGGGGAAGAAGAACGCGTCAGCCAGACCGAAGAGCAAGGCAGAGATGTAAAGCATCCACAGTTGAATGAGATTTGTCGCCACGAGAATGGCGAGTAAAGCCGTCAGCGCCATGCGCGCCACATTGGAATTGATCATCAACCGGCGCGGGGTGAAGCGGTCGGTCAACGCGCCGCCGACGAGCATGAACAATGCGCGCGGGATTCCCGCCGTCGCCAACACCGCGCCAACCGCCAGCGGATTCCCCGTCAGCGAAAGGACAAGCCAGGGCAGGGCAATCAGGTAAAACTGGTCGCCGAGAAGCGAGATGCCCTCCCCAATCCACAACATGCGGAAGTTGCGATTCCGCAAAACGTGAGCGGGTGAAGCGTTTGTCTTTTGTTCGAGCGAAAACGAGTCAGTCATTTTGTGTTTCCTTTGATATAGCGGGGTCGCCGCGTCCAATGACGGAGATCAACACGATGCCGTGTCCGTGCAATCGGCGAATCAGACCGACCAAGCCAGCCTGATCCATGACCACATCGGGGAAGGTGGTTATCTGATCGTCGTCGGGTAGGGTTTCAACGCGAGCCTTCGCTTCTCCAAACCAGCTCGACAAGGTATCGTCCAATTGACCATGAATTTTGATCTCGTACCTGTTTTGCGAATTCAAACTGATGGGTTGTTGCATAATCATTCCTTCAAATGGTTTCGCGGAGGAGGCACGGATCAAACCCGTCAGGATGAACGAGGGGATGACCCGGGGTTGATGAATGTGGTAAAGCCCGAAGAACACGCCGTTGGCAACCCAATCCCATTTGCCGACGACGCCCAACAGGTTCAGTAATCGCGCACCGGCGGCCGCGGCGACCGTTTCCACGGCCAAAGTTGAAGAAAGACAAACAGATGGATTAATTTCATGGTCAGGGTTTCCTTTTTCTACAGCGCAAGGTTCGACGCTACAACGCGTTCAAGCGAACGATTGCCGCTATTCTAGGACTGAAGGCAGAAAAAAGAACCACAGGAATATGTGGTTCTTCGACGGAAAAATATGTGGGTTGTGGCGCTGCAAGATCGATCGTTACGCCGTCACCTTGGGAGCAACGTGAACGTTGCCGTACCTGGCTAGATCAACTTCATCTCCCGCGCTTTTTCGACGGCTTGCATCCGTTTGTTGACCAGTAGTTTGCGATAAATGCTCTTGATGTGGAATTGAACCGTGTTCAGGCTGAGGAAAAGTTTCTGCCCGATTCCGTTATAGGATTCCCCCGACGCCAATAATTTCAACACGTCGAGTTCGCGGTCGGTCAGGTTTGCGTCGGATGTTGGGACGGACGTTAGAGAACGTTCGCTTTGCAGGCTATCGTTGGGCATCGCGTCCAGCAGGCGCTTGACGTAGGCGGACAGGTTGTCGTCTTTCAAATGCCGAAGGGTGGATTCAAGCAGGGGACGGAGGAGATCGCTCTCATCCAGAAAGAGGCGGAAGTATCCGCGCGGGGCAGACGCCTCCAATGCATATTCGATCTGGGCGCGCGCTTCCTCCGCTTTTCCTTCCACATGATACATCAAAGCCCTGACCAGCCAAATTTCAATCAACCAGCCAGAGAAACGGTGGGCGGCGGCGAACTTTTCCAGGCGGGCAAGATACTTGTGAACGTCCGGCAGTGAATAAGCATGTGGGTTTCGCGCCGCCAATCTGGTCATGATATGCGCGGCGCTCAGGTATATTTGAAAGCGAATTCTGCTTTCAAGGTCAAGCCGGTCTATATCGGGCAAGCTATTAAACCCGCCTGCCGCCTGCGCCACCCAATGGTGCGCTTGCTCGAGTGTGGCGTTATTCACCGCCGGGTCACGGACCGCCCAACGGTGAGGCAGCGCCTCTGTATAGAGGGCGCTGCCTGAATAGGCTTCTTGAAGAGCTCTTAGGTTTTCCAACATCCCGGCCCAATCACCCTGAATGGAGCGCAGCCGCGCCAGGGCTGAATATCCTCGGATATGAGCTTCGTACACCCTGACGAAGCGGATGAGACTCAAGCCCTGCGTCAATGCCTGTTCCGCCTCCGCCAACCGGTTTTCTTCCAAAAGGAGACTGCCTTTGAGATTGTAGAGATCGCCGATGGGCGCGAACCTTTGCCCGGCTAGAAACCGGTTGAACTGGGTGATTTTCGTCTCACACAACTGCAACGCATTTTTCAACTCTCCCTTGATGATTTCGATAACAATCAAACCAATCGCCCCATAAATGGCGACATAAAAGTTCCTCCCAGCGATTCCATCCTCGAATGTCTGTTCGTACGCCTCCCCAGCCGCCGCCAA
>JAEURC010000010.1 GCA_016789025.1 Anaerolineales bacterium | reverse complement strand
TGTCCCTGTGAATTGGAAGCCGAGCGAAATTCCGTAGCCAACGATGCCGACGAGAAGACTTTGCCAGAATTCTTTCCGCGTGAATGATGTCTGTGCCGTGCGAAACCAAATGATTGCGCCAAGCGAAAGGGCTCCCAGTGCGAGGCGGATCGTCAACAGCGCGAACGGCGGAATGACTTCCAGCACAACTTTGCTGACCACATACATCCCGCCCCAAATGGACGCGGCGGCAAGTCCGCAGAGGAGGGCGATAAACTTTTTATCCATGAAGCGGGGATTATAACTGGATTAGATAGCGAGTTCATGCGGCAGTTCAACTGCCGCATGAACGCTTTATTGCGTCAAGAACGCGCTCTACTCAAAAGACTTGCTCTGCCTGCTCTTTTTGATTTCCCCTCTTTGTTTCTTCGATTGCAATCGTTTTTCCTTCGATGCCTTTGTCGGCTTGGTCTTCCTGCGCGGCTTGGGCTTGACCGTCGCTTTACGAACCAATTCAACGAATCGTTGAATTGCGTCTTCGCGGTTTTGTTCCTGTGTGCGGAATTGTTTCGCTTCGATCAATAAAACCCCATCCGATGTGATCCGTTTGCCCGCAAGATGAATTAATCGCGACCTGATTCCTTCGGGCAACGATGAAGCAGACACGTCGAATCGCAACTGCACTGCCGTCGCCACTTTGTTGACATTCTGCCCGCCCGGTCCCGAAGCGCGGATATAGTCGAAGCGCAATTCGTTTTCGTGGATGTGGATGGAGGGAGTGATTTGAACCATGCAAAACCTACCCCCACCCCAACCCTCCCCCAAAATCCGACGAACTTCAGTCGGATTTTGGGGGAGGCGCCGCTTCAGCGGCGGAGGGGGTTGGGTCAAAACATCAACGCGTTGACCTTGTCGATCATTTCAGGAGCAGGCCGAAGGTCCGCGTCAGTGAGGCGGTTGAGTGGAGTGTCTACAAGGTTGTAAGTTTCAGCGAGCGCTGGTTTCTCCGTTGAAACATAGATCAGCCCTGTGGTGAGCCAGTTATTCCGTTGCGCCTCTTCGAGCGCGCGTAAGGCTTCGAAGCGGTTAGTGGGATCGTACCCTTTTTCGAGGTTCTTGAGGATGATCACCGAGCCATCGTGCATGGCTACTTCGCGAACCTCGCCTTCCGCCATTTCGCGTTCGAGCACGATCTCATTTCGCGGCGCGATGTAGGTAATATCGTGAAGCGGTTCTTCGTGATCCTTACCCCAGGCATACGAATAATGCGCGTTATCTTGATTATTGAAGGTAACGCATGGACTGATGATGTCGAGCACGGCAATACCGTTGTGAGCGAAGGCGGCTTTGATCAACTCTTTCACTTGCTTGGCGTTGCCTGCGAACGAGCGCGCAATGAACGTGGCATTCGAAATCAATGCCTCCATGCAAATATCCACAGGCATATAAGGGTTCGTCCCCTGCTTTTTGAGTTCGAGTCCGCGTTCGGCAGTGGCGGAGAATTGACCCTTGGTTAACCCGTACACGCCATTGTTTTCGATGATATACACCATGTTCAAATTGCGGCGCATCACGTGTTTAAACTGTCCCATGCCGATGCTCGCGGTATCGCCATCGCCGGAAACGCCGATACCTTTGAGCGAATGGTCGCCAAAATGCGCGCCGGTCGCAATCGAGGGCATACGCCCGTGCAGGCTGTTGAATCCGAACGAACGGTTCATAAAATAGGTGGGGCTTTTGCTCGAGCAACCGATGCCGCTGAACTTGATCACATTTTCTGGTAACACGCTCATCTCATACATTGCGGCGATAATTTGGTTCGAGATTGAGTTATGACCGCATCCCGCGCACAACGTGGTCGGCGCGCCGCGATAATCGTTCTTTGTCAGCCCCACTGTGTTTACGTTTGCGGGCACGCCCGCCATAGGTAATGCAGACATTATTTCGCTCCTTTTTTCTTGCTTTTCTTTACGGAAGATTTCCTTGCCGTCGATTTTTTTACGGCGATTTTCTTGGCGGGCTTCGCTTTTGCCGATTTTTCCAGAATGCCCTCGCGAATCCATTTGGCGGAGGCTGGCAACCCATCGCCGTACGCGACAGAGATCAGGCGAGTTGCCGCCTCAGGATTCGCCAGACTCAACAATTGATGCAACTGCCCGTCACGATTCATTTCCACCACGTACGTTTGCTCGTGCTCCCGGACGAACTCATCCACCTCGGCGGTGAAGGGGAAGGCGCGCACGCGAAGGATATCGATCTTCATGCCATGATCGCGCGCCAGTTGGTCTCGCGCCTCAAGGATTGCAGACTCCGTCGAACCATAGGCGATGATGCCAACTTTGGCGCCTTTTGTGCTGTGTAGCACAGGTTTCGGCAAATATTTCTTTGCTGTTTCGTATTTTTTCTTCAAACGCTCCATGTTGCGGATGAAGGTACTCGAATCTTCCGTGTATTTTGCATATTCATCGTGACCGGTGCCGCGCGTAAAATAGGCGCTCATCGGATGTTTGTTGCCCGGCAGGGTGCGGTAGGGGATGCCGTCGCTGTCCTTGTCGAGATAGCGACCCCAATTGCCTTTGATTTCTTCGAGATCTTTTTCCCAGAGAATTTTGCCGCGATCCATTGGCGTTTTTGGATATTCGAACGGTTTGCTCATCCACTGGTTCATGCCCATATCGAGATCGGATAGCACAAAGACCGGCGCTTGCATTCTTTCAGCAATGTCGAACGCCTGCCAGCCAAACGCGAAACATTCGAACACGTCTCCGGGCAGAAGCACAATGCTATCGCTGTCGCCATGCCCCATGCCGATGGTGAACGACAAATCTGCTTGCGAGGTGCGCGTAGGCAAGCCAGTAGACGGACCGATGCGTTGCACATCCCAAATCACAATCGGCACTTCGGCGTAATAGGCAAGCCCGGCAAACTCGGTCATCAAACTCAAGCCAGGCCCGGAGGTCGAAGTCATCGAGCGTAGACCGCTCCAGCCGGCGCCAACTGTCATACCGATGGCCGCAAGTTCGTCCTCTGCCTGCACAACGGCGTAGGTATGTTTCCCATCCTCGCGCTTTCTGAGCATGGGCATGTAATCGTTGATCGCCTCTGCCAGCGAGGAGGCTGGCGTGATCGGGTACCATGCCACAAACTGCGCGCCTCCAAACACAGAGCCGATTGCCGCGGCAGTGTTACCGTCCGCCATGATCATGCCTTCGGTTTTGTTCATCGGCTCAAGGTAAAACGGATCTTTCTTTTCAAGATTCGTCTTTGCCCATTCCATCCCGGCTTGCACGGCATGGAAGTTCATGTCGATGGGTTTTTGCTTGCCCTTGAAATGGAACGTCAGCGCGGCTTGAATTTTTTCAATGTCGATGCCGATCATGTGCGCAAGTACGCCCACGTAAACCATATTGCCCACCAGATCGCGATAATCTGTGGGAACGTTCGGGTCCTTCTTTACCAATTCCTTGATAGGCATCGGGTAGATGGCAATGTCTGCGCGGGTGATAGGGAGTCTGATATCGTCGGCGTAGAAAAACGCCCCGCCCGGCGAGACAGACGCAAGGTCGCGGGTGAACGAGTCGGGGTTGATGGCGATGACGATATCCTGCTTATCGCGCCGGCCGAGGTAGCCATCTTTGCTGGCGCGGATCGAATACCACGTGGGTAGTCCCTGAATGTTCGAGGGGAAGAGGTTCTTCCCTGAAACTGGAATGCCCATCTTGAAAATTGCCCGCAGGATGGTATTGTTGGCGGTGGAACTACCGGAGCCGTTCTTTGTGCCTACAATAATGGAAAAATCGTTGACTACTTTGTTCATGTGTTCCTCGTGTTACGGTCTGTGATACAAAAGGTCGGTGTGGGCGATAAGTGCCTCGTGACCAGCCTTATAGTTTCCGTTACATATGGATTCAACCATTGCTTGGTGATATCGCCATACTTCTTGCAAGTATTCATAGCCGCCCGTAAATACATTTAGTCCAACCGCTTCATAGGCATCCCAATATGCCTCAAGTACCCCGGTGACAAATGGGTTGTCGAGGCGGCTGTAGATCAACAGGTGCAGAGAGCGATGCTCTTCATGCGGCACTTGTACTGGCGCGCGATTTAATTTATCTTGGGCGCGCGCGAGAAGGGCTTGCAATTCGGTTTTATCTTCGGTTGATAATGTTTCCACGGCTTCAAACCAGAATGCCGCTTCGATGTGATTTCGTAGATCGGAATATTTTCGGAAGTATTCATCGTTCAGCACAAGGGCGTACCCTAAACTCTGGCGGATCGCCGGCGTAAACGAAAAATTCAAGCGCCGCGTCTTTCCTCTCCCCGGCTTGACTTCCACCAACCCCAGCGCTCGCGCCACTTCCAACTGTTCACGCAAAGATGCGACGCTAACGCCCAATTCCTGTCCTAACTCTGTGAGGGTCGGAAGACCGCCTTCCGCCTCTTGATGCGCAGCTAGATATTTTAAGAATTCGGAAATATTGGGGGAGATGCGTTCTCGAACTATCATATTAATCTGATTAATTCGAGTATAAGGCGATGCCTACTGTAAGTCAAGGCATTTTCAAATGGTTCTGTGTTAGGGATGTGGTTCGTTTTGCTCGGTAAACCGTGCATTCCGTTCGTAGTGCAACTGCGAAAGAGCAAAACGCGAGAAGGTTTTAATTCCAACCCTAAGGTGTTGTGAGCGGCACAGGAGTGTCTGTTGGAGGTGGTGGTTCCGGAGTATCTGTTGCAGGTTCTGGAACGGGCGTTTCTGTTGGCGCTTCCGTTGAAATGGCGGTACCTGTGTATGTAACGATTACTACAGCCGTTTTTGTCGGAGGAATGTTTGTCGGTTTGCGGGTGGCAGTTGGCAAAATGGTTGTCGGTTGAGATTCGGGTTGCCTTGTCTCAGTCTTGGTTGGAAATACCGGCACCCGGCTCGCTGTGCTAGTCATCGTAGGGGAAGATGTCCAAGTTGGGCTGGGTGTGAATGTATTGGTAGGGGTGCCGGTAGCCACTAGTTGGGCAAATGCCTGCGCGGTTTGCGCGGCGGCAGTGTTTAAGTTTGAAAATGCCAGGTTGGGAATATCGCGCGCTTCGATCACGATGGGGGTTGGCAGGGAAGGGTCGGAAAGCGCAATGGCAGAGGTGGCGCAAAACATGCTGAACCCTAACATGCTGGCGGCAAAGATCCACAAGAGTCCGGCGTAATCTCTTGGGCGGTTGGCTAATGCGATATCTTCCTGTTCTACGGTCACGATGGAATTATCTCATACCTTGCATGAAAATTCTATCAAACGTTCGTGATACGAACTCAAGGGTTTGCGCTGGCGTCTCTGGTTCGATCAGGGCGGTATCGGTAAACCCGTGTTTGAATCCTAGTTCGCGGTTCAGGGTGCGGATATCATTGTCCATATTCAACGGATGATAGTTCACCACTGTTTTGCCCCATTTGATCAGTTGATGCAATTTCTCATATACCTGCCCGTCAGATGACTCGCGGGCAGACTCGAACCAACGCGAACTGACAACGAGCACATCCGGGAATTCGTTGTGGTTGAATTCGTTCACATCCACGAGGTCAACGTAACGCGTGATGAACTCGGGGAAATACCCGTGTTGCAGAAAAACGTTCTCGAACTGCGCAAAGTCAATCTGCTCGTGAGGCGCAAGAAAGATTTTTATGTTGGCGCAGTAACTTTGCGCCAACCCGCCAGATTCAAAATCAACATCATCGCGGCGAATATTTAACTCCAGTGGTTCGCTCCTCGGCTTGGGAAACAACAATTCCATTTCGTGGATGTTTTGAATATAGCCGTCTGAAGGATAACAGGCTTTCACCCGCCCAAAAATTGCCAAAGGACGATATTCAGCTGTCTGCGCGAGGGGAATGGAACAGAAATAACCGGGCGCAACCCAGCCGGGCGTGTAACTTGGGATAATAAGGGATTGAAAATTGTGGAAGGCTTGCTTGACCTCTCCAAGTTTGATCTTTGAAAGACTATGGTAACCGTCTGATGGTTTCCCGCCCGAATTCTTATCCCCGTTTTGCGCATGGTTTTGCCCTGGCTCAACGGGCGTTTTGCCTCCAACCCAATGGACCTTTCGAGGCGAACCATTGCCCGTAGAAATTTCGTGAGGAAGCAGGATCGACCGTCGAAGCGAAAGCGCGAGCGTCATTTTGCAAGCATACAACGGATGCACGTTCATTGCAAGCCCCCGACAACGGACATTCACGGTTTTCTCAAAGTTCGAAAATCTTTAACGCGAAAGGCGCGAAAAGAGCAAAAGACGCGAAATTTCAACTCCTTTCGCGAAATTCGCCCGATTTGCGTAATTCGCCCGATTTGCGTAATTCGCATTGAGACCGCGCCGCATAATCTGGAAACCGTCAAGCTTTCTTGAGAAAGCTATAAACGAACATTGTGGGCTTGATCGTGGAAACCTAAACAAGGACGTTAATGGCTTACGGCAAATATCTTTGACCTGATCTCAGGCTTGGTGAGGATCGCCTCCAGCACGCCGCCGCCAATGGTAAGCGATTTGTCGGATACGAGGAAGCACGCGCTGAGGTCATTGCGAATATCCACGTCGCCGATCTTCAATCCTTTGGTTACATGCAAGCCAGAACGAATCAAACCGCGTAGTATTCCGTCGAACGGGCTGGTCACAAGATGTTGGTTATCGATCATGGCTACAACTTCCCCTGCCGCGCACTGATCGCCGATATTTTTTATTCCCGTAATCTCGCCACCGGCAGGCGCCCGAAGAACGCGGCGCGGATCACCTTCGGGCTCGCCTGAATCAGCCTGCGTAGACCCCGACCAATACACGCGCCCAAGCGTATGGCTTCGGCGGGTTTCGATGGCGGCGTCGCAATCGCTCCCCGCTGTGAAACCAGGTCCAAGTCCGATGTGAAGCGGGATGGGGGCTGGGAGCGGCGCCGGCGGACTCTTCAAAAGTCGCGCATCGACAACGACGGCGAATCGAATCGCCCTGAGCAGATTCGCGTCCGGGTCGACGATCACGGGGATACAATTCGCTTCATCCCACGCGAACAGTTGATTCGCTTTGACCAGCCTCGCTTCAACGCCCTCGACGTTGTGCGCCCCCTCGTAAACCGCTTCAGAGAATGAAACCGTTCTACGCACCGCAAATGGTTGCGGAAGTTCGGTGATTGCCACGCGTATGCCTGACCGATGCAAGCGCAGCGCCACGCCCGTGGCGAGATCGCCGCCGCCTCGAATCAAAACCGCATTATCGCCGCGCATCGGATGGTTGAGTCCCTGCCAGTTGCTCGGGCGTTTCGTTGGCTTTCAAGTTTTGCGCCTGCAACATGTGACTAAATGAATACAACAGAAGATAAATGTAAATGAAGAAAACCGCGTAGAGCAATGTGAACGCCGCGAGCCGCCGGCTTGGGTCGATGACCAGACCGAGAATTCCCATGGCGGTTTCTGCCGGGTTTTGCAGAATATCCCACGAATTCAAACGGACGAACCGCCCGATGTAGATCCCAAAACTGCTCAGGGCAGAAATGGCGAAAACGAACACCCAGCCGATGAAACGCCCGAATGTCCGCTGGACGATATCCTGCATCAAGTACAGCGAGACCACGCCCAACAGCATCGCCGTCCACGAACACCAGACAACGATGATCACATCGTACCAGAGCGGCGCGCCAAAGGAACCGCGCGCAAGGTCTTGCAGGTCGGTGAGCATGTAAGGCGCGTTTGGGAAAAAGATCAGCCAAAGGAAAGAGACGAAGGGGATCAAGATGTATAACGTCAATCGCCGCCACGAGAAGGCGTGCGCAACGTACGCAAGGATGAAGGGAATCCATGCGAGGAATAAATTCCAGATCAAATCCAGCCGTCGCCCAGAGTCGGTATACGCCACCCGCGCGCCGACGAGGGCAATGCACATGGCGCACGCCACGTTGAGCAGGGTGAAGACCGCCAGGTTGTACCGATTACGGATGAGGAAATTACGAATCCGATTTTTCAAAGGTGTCATGGTTGATTGTCAGTATTTCACGAAAGCGCGTATTTGGCGGTCTCTACCGCCGTATTTGCGCTGGAGAGCGCAAATTACGCGGCGTTTTCGTGATCTACTGATTATTTGTATTCCGCCGCAAACCAGATCATGTCGATATCGCCCGGCGAGTGACCGAGAGCGGTGAGGATCGCCGCAGCTTCCGTTTTGTGTTGAGTGCCGTGGTTAACCACATGCGCCATGGATTGCCACAGGATTCTCGTAAGCGGCTTGCCTTCGGTATTTGTATAACTGAAAGGGCTGTTCAACTTTTCATCGCTAACTTTACCCACAA
Source organism: Anaerolineales bacterium (assembly GCA_016789025.1). GTDB lineage: Bacteria > Chloroflexota > Anaerolineae > Anaerolineales > Villigracilaceae > Defluviilinea. Next base: position 1,743 of record JAEURC010000010.1, on the reverse strand, counting down.
ACTTTAGCAGGAGGCTTTCCTCCTCCAGCCAGCGCGCGCGGAGAGATTCGAAGGTTGGGAACTCTTCGGGTTTGATGCGCTGCGCGGGCGATGTTCCCTCCCAACGATTCCGCCAGATCCACTCTGCGAACAAGGCGTGGGTGAGCGTGCCGCGCAAGCCTCCCTGCGGGAAATCTGCGGGCGCGAGGAATTGGTCCAGCGTCAGGTTCGACGCGGCATCCATGATTTTTTTTGTCGACCATTGATTGTATTTGAAGAGGAATTGAATATCTTGTTTGTTCATTATTGTCCCTGTATGCTTGCCTGCCGCTCCAATAAAAGATGCCCGAACGTGTATAGTGTAATGTATAAGAATAGGAAGAACAATCCGAACAGGCTGGTGAAGCCGATGGATTGCAGGCTGGGGTCTTGAATGCTTTGTAACGTGTATTGCGCCATGCCGGCGGGGTTGTAAAAAATGTCCCACGAATTCCAGCGCAAAAAGCGACCGATATACACGCCTGCGCTGCTTAGCCCGGCGACGAGGGCGACGAATCCCCAGCCGACCCAGCGCCCAAACTCGCGCCGGATGATCTCTTGCATGAGGAATAATGAAACCATTCCCAGCAACAACCCGGTGAACGCGAACCAGATCAACAGCATTACGTCGTACCAGACGGGAACGTCATGCCAGTAATCCAGGTGCTGAAAATCGGTCAGGATGTATGGCGCGTTTGGAAAGAAGATCAGCCAGAAAAACGCGGCAATCGGCACGATCGCATATACCCACCGCCTCGATAAAGTGAGCGTATATGTGAAATAGGCAATGAGGAACGGAATCCAAGCCAGGAACAGATTCCAAATCAGAAACGTGTAATTGCCGCTCCCGCTGTATTCCACGCGGAAGCGCCAGATGGCAACCGAGATCACGGTCGCGCCAGCCAGCAGGGCGAACATCGTCAGGCGATATTTATTGTGAGAAAAATAATCGATCAATGTGCGAATCATGTTTGCCTCAAAAATTCCAGTAGGATCGGGTTAACCTGTTCGGGCTTTTCGTAATGCGGGAGATGCCCGCATCCCTCGATCGCGTGAAATTCCAGGTTTGGAATTGCCTCGCGGAGCAACGCGCTGTGTTCAAAAGGCACCGTCTTGTCGTTTCGCCCCCAAAATAGGAGAACGCGCGTTTCCATGGCGCCGAGTTGCCGATACGCATCCAAAAACGAGCTGAACATTCCGTTGCGAATCGTGGATAAGATGGCGTACATGAATCCTTTGTATTGCATTTGGACTCTGTACCGTTCCTGAAAATGCGCCACCAGCGCTGGATCGAAAAAATCGTCTGCAATACTTTCTACCATGAAATCGCTTCCAACCAAACGTAAAACTGCTTCTGCCACCTGCGGCAGTTTTGCAACCCATAGCAGGGGAGAGGTGGAGATGGGTTTGGCGCCGGCAGGGTCGATCAGTACAAGGTTGCGAATCCGCTCCGGATGGCGGACGGCGAACGTTGAGGCGATGGGTCCGCCCATGGAAAGCCCGACCAAACTCACAGGGGAGGAGATGCGCAGGGCGTCCAGTAAATCGGCAAGTTGGGTGACGAAGAAGTCGATATCGTATTTGGCTTGCGGGCGGTCCGAGTAGCCGCGACCGAACAAGTCATACCGTATAACGCGAAACCCCGAATGTGAAAGGGATTCAAACGTGGGATCGTAAATAAAATATGGCACGGAAAAGCCATGCGCCAAAACGACGATCTCGCTT
>JAEURC010000095.1 GCA_016789025.1 Anaerolineales bacterium | reverse complement strand
CGCCCGACAAAAAAGGATATTGGATCACCCTCTGCGCCGCGGATTATCATCATATTAAATTACAGGTCATCCTCCCATGAATATTGTCGCGCTCGTCCCCATGCGTCATCACAGTCAACGCGTGCCAGGCAAAAATTATCGTCCGCTGGCTGGCAAGCCTTTGTTTCATCACATCATCGAGACGTTGCTCGCTGTGCCAGAGATCAACCAAATCGTCGTGGACACCGACTCGGACGAAGTGATAGACGGCTTGAAACAACATTTCCCCTCCGTGAACATCATCAACCGCCCCGAATCCCTCCGCGCCGACGATGTGCCGATGAACGAGATTTTGATCCACGATACAGGTTTATTCCCCGCTGATTTTTATTTACAAACCCACAGCACGAATCCATTGCTGAAAGCCGAATCAATTTCCAAAGCCATCCAATTACTACTTACCAATTACCCCAATTCCGATTCTTTATTTTCCGTCACTCGCCTCCAAACCCGCCTCTACGATAAAGACGGCAACGCGCTGAACCACAACCCCAAAGAATTGATCCAAACACAGGATTTGCCTCCCGTGTATGAAGAAAACTCCTGCATCTACATTTTCACGCGCGAGAACTTACTCGCCAAAAGACACCGCATCAGCGACAAGTCGCTCCTGTTCGCCATCGACGCCGACGAAGCGTGGGACATTGACGAAGAACTCGATTTTGCGATTTGTGATTTCCTGCTGAAGAGAAAACTATCATCCTGAAAAAACCAAATTTTTTGTGCGCCAACCCTAATCCCGAAGGGATGATAGGATTGTGGAAAATGATCGAAATGTCATCAAATCCCGAAGGGATGACATGATTGGTTGCTTTATGACATCCCTTCGGGATTTTTTCTTTATCTGTTCGTGGTCTATAATCATTAGACCCCTTCGGGGTCAGAGATGCCATCTTGGTGAATGAATGAATTTTTTCAAACAAATACAGAAAACATTGAGCAAATGGTTTTCCATCCCTTGGTATCCCATCTTGTTTGGCGCGTACCCTGTGCTGGCGTTGATGGCGGTCAACGTGGGGCAGATCAAACTCGAGGCGGCGTGGCGACCTTTGATCGTCAGTGTCCTCTTTGCAGTGACTCTTTTCGTTCTATTGCGACTCGTTCTCCGCGATTGGAATCGAGCCGCGTTTCTCTCCGCGTTATGGATGGCGTTGGTCTATTCGTACGGTCACGCCTACATCACATTGACAGAAAAAGTAAAAGACTTCGATTTTGAAAAATATCTGCTCGTTACGTGGCTCGTCCTTGCCATTCTCTTTCTCGTTTGGGCGATTAGAAAATCTCCGTCATCGCCACTCGCTCTGAACGTGATCGCGCTGGGGCTGGTAGTCACCTCCCTATGGCAGACCAGTTCGGAGGTCCGAAGTGGAGGCGCGCATCGCGTGGGCGCAGAGAATGCTCCCGTAGATGAAAATCTCGTGCGTCCAGAAAATCCACCAGATGTTTATTATTTCATTCTCGATTCGTATGCGCGCGAAGATCTTTTGAAAAAAGCATATGGTTACGATAACAGCGCGTTCATCGAGGGTTTGCGTGAGCGCGGATTTTATGTGGCGCAGTGCAGTCAGGCAAATTACATTCGCACTGAACTTTCGGTTGGGTCGTCGTTGAACATGTCGTACTTGCAAGATTTAGATTCGGCGTTTTCGCCTGATAGCATCAAACGCCGCACGCTTTGGGATTCATATAAATACAGCGCGGTGCGATATAACTTTGAAACGCTCGGGTATACAACGGTTGCATTTGCCACAGGTTTTGCGTGGAGCGAGTTGGATGATGCCGATGTTTTTTACACACCGCCGCCATTTTCGGCAGGCATGACCGAATTTGAAACATTGTTCATGCAAACGACTCTCGCGCGTTACGCGCAAAATTTTGGCTGGGTAGATGCCGACGAGATCACGGGACAAAACTTTCGCGACCGCACACTGCTCGTTTTTGATTCGATGGATGACATCGCGCGCATGCCTGAGCCCACGTTCGCGTATGTCCATTTGATCTCGCCTCATCCTCCCTTTGTGTTTGGACCTGATGGCGAATACACTCATCCCGCCGAATTTTGGAATGAGAAAAAACAATATCCTGCGGATCTGTATGAAGAAGGCTATCAGAATCAATTGACATTCTTGAATCAAAAGTTACTCGATGCGGTGGATACCTTGCTTGCCGAATCTGAAACGCCGCCGATCATCATCTTGCAAGGCGATCATGGTCCGTGGCTTCAACCGCGCGATCGGCGCATGTGGATTCTGAACGCATATTATTTGCCTCAACATCAAGAAAAATTATTTTCAACGATCACGCCTGTCAACACGTTCCGTTACATCTTCAATGCCTACTTCGGCGGGAACTATGATATGCTTCCAAACGTTAGTTATTTTTCACCCGTGCCAAAACTCTATGAATTTTCAGAAGTGAAAAACAATTGCAAATGAAATTCACCGTCTTATTCACCGCGCCGTACATGATCCCGTTCGTCGAGCGCTTCAAACCTGTCTTCGACAAATACAACATCGAGTTGATCGTGCCAGACGTGCGCGAACGCATGGAAGAGGAAGACTTGCTGAAATACGCGGGTCAATTCGACGGCGCGATCTGCGGCGACGACCGCTACACCGCGCGTGTGATCGAAGCCTGCGCGCCGCGACTCAAGGTGATCTCGAAGTGGGGGACGGGAATCGATTCACTCGACGCCTCAGCCTGCTCCAGACATTCGGTCAGCATTGGTCGCACCCCCAACGCTTTCACCACTCCCGTAGCGGACACAGTCCTCGGCTACATGCTCGCCTTCGCCCGCCGCCAACCCTGGATGGACGCGGAGATGAAGCGCGGCAAATGGGAAAAGATTTCAGGCAAATCGTTGAGCGAGTGTACGCTCGGCGTCGTCGGCGTCGGCAACATCGGCAAAGCCGTGACACGCCGCGCAAAAGCCTTCGGTATGAAAGTCTACGGCAACGACATCGTGGACATTGATCACGTTTTTGTTTCCGAAACTGGAATCGAAATGACAAGTCTTCACTTTCTACTTTCGAACTCTGATTTCGTCTCCATCAATTGCGACCTCAACCCGACCTCCCGTCACTTGATGAACGCCGATACGTTTGCGCTGATGAAGCCCACCGCTGTCCTCATCAACGCCGCGCGCGGACCCATCGTAGATGAGAAAGCGTTGATCGAAGCGTTGCAGTCAAAACGTCTCGCAGGCGCCGCGTTGGATGTGTTCGAGGTCGAGCCGCTTCCGCTGGATAGTCCGCTGATGAAAATGGACAACGTCATGCTCGCCCCGCACAACTCCAATTCCAGCCCCGCCGCGTGGGAGCGCGTGCATTGGAATACGATCAAGAATTTGGTGGAGGGATTGGGGATTCCATTTTTGTACACGGATTTCACGGACGACACGGAAAAAACTTAATTTGACGGAGTTGGGTTATGGAGACAAAGAAAAAATTCGAGGCAAACACTCGGAGTTGACAGGCAAGATTTTGGGAGCTTTCTTTCAACTTCATAAGGAATTGGGTTTTGGATTTTCCGAAAAAGTATATGAAGGCGCGTTGGAAATTTTGCTTTTAGAACTTGGATTGATCGTTGAAAGACAAAAAGACATTTTTGTTTATTATCATGGCAAGGTGGTTGGCGAATACAAGGCAGACCTGATCGTGAATGGCGTTGTTCTGATCGAGCTGAAATCGGTCGAAAGGCTGATCGATGCGCACGACGCCCAATTGTTGAATTATTTGAAGGCTACAGAAATCGAAGTTGGTCTTTTGTTGAACTTTGGTCGCGAAGCGCTATTCCATCGTAAAATCTACGACAACCCTCGCAAAGGTTCTTTGTCCTGGACGAAGAATCCGTAGAAAATTTTTCCTTTCCGTGAAATCCGTGTTATCCGTGTACAAAGAGATTACTCTATGACAAAAACAGTTTTAATCACTGGCGCAGGCGGCGGGATTGGACGCGCTTGTATATCTCATTTTTCAGAAAAAGGCTGGCGCGTGATCGGCGTTGATCGTGATGAGTTTGGAGAGGGTTTTCCTGCCGATGGACGTTTTATCAAAGCGGATATTTCACACCCCGATTCGGTTGAGATGATCTTCAAGCAGGCAAAAGATTTTTATCCGAAATTAGACGCTCTAGTAAACAATGCGGCAGTGCAAATCGCAAAGCCGCTCATAGAAACATCTGTTGACGAATGGGATGCGGTCATGGCGTCGAATTTGCGGTCGGTGTTTTTGTTTGTGAAGTTGGCGCACTCATTGATGAAATCGGCGGGAGGCGGCGCGGTGGTGAATGTATCGTCTGTCCACGCGATTCAAACTTCGGCGAACATTGCCGCGTATGCCGCGTCGAAGGGCGGGTTGCTTGCGTTGACTCGCGCGATGGCAATCGAGTTCGCGCCCGATAACATCCGCGTCAACGCCATCCTCCCTGGCGCGGTGGATACGCCCATGCTCCGCGCGGGGTTGGGACGCGGTCACGTCGGTCACGGCGATGTGGAAGAACGGCTCGATAACCTCGCGCGTAAAACCGTCAGCGGAAAAGTTGGCAAGCCCGAAGAGATCGCCAGCGCCATTTACTTTCTCGCGGACAATGAACAATCGTCGTTCATGACGGGTCAAGCCTTGGTTGTGGATGGGGGTGCGACGGCGAGGCTAAGCACGGAATAACTCACTTTACGCAATGTCATTCTGAGCGAAGAATCTCTGACACCGACATAGAGACCCTTCGCTGTCGCTCAGGGTGACATGCCAGAGGTGAATAAAAGTAATGAAATTCTTCCATCTTCCCATGAAACAAACCCTCAAACAAATCATCCCTCCGCCGCTCTGGCAATTTACCCGCGACGCGTACGATTCTTTCCGCCGTTTGCCTGATTTGCCCGCCGCGTATTTCCACCCTTGGCGGCGGGAGAGCATTCGTCGACTCGCTGCGTTGAAGGATGTTCACAAAGGCAAACGAGCCTTCATCATCGGCAACGGTCCCAGCCTGAAGGGGACAGACACAAGCAAATTGAAAAACGAGATCACCTTCGGCATGAATCGAATTTATCTCGCCTTTCCCGAGTGGGGATTCACAACATCCTATCTCTGCGTGACGAACGATCTAGTCGTCGAGCAATTCGTAGACGACATCTCCGCGCTCACGATTCCAAAATTCATCGCCTGGCGTTCCCACCGACATTTCAAAGCCCAATTCTCGAATTCTCCAATTCTCCGACCTCTCAACAATGCTCAGAACAAGCCCCCAGTCACTAGTCTCCAGTCTCCAATCTCTAATTCTCTAATCTCCAATTCTCCTATATCTTCCCTCCCCACCTTCATCTACACCACCTACACAGGACCCCGCTTTGCAACCGATGTCCGCGGGCGGGTGTGGGAGGGCGCCACGGTCACCAACCTTGCTCTGCAAATGGCATTCCACATGGGCATCGAGAAAGCCATCCTCATCGGCGTGGATCATAACTTTGCCGACAAAGGCGAGGCAAATAAAACCGTTGTTTCGCAGGGCGACGACCCGAATCACTTCATGCCGAATTATTTTGGCAAAGGCGTCAAGTGGCAATTGCCTGATTTGGACACATCCGAGATTGGCTATGCTCTCGCTCGTGAGGCATATCAACGCGCAGGGCGAGAAGTGGTGGATGCGACGGTTGGAGGCAAGTTGACGATCTTTCCCAAAGTGGAATACGAATCGCTTTTTTAGAGTACGCAATACGGAATACGCAGTATGATTCTCTACTACGTACTCCGTACTGCGTATTGAATTTTCCATGAAACTTATCTCCATCATTACCCCCTCCTTCAATCAAGCCCGCTACCTCGAGCAGACGATCCAATCTGTGCTGGGACAGGATCATCCGCGCATCGAATACATCGTCGTGGACGGCGCGTCTACGGATGGGTCGGTGGAGATCATCAAGAAATATTCTATGGAGTCGGACAGCTTGCTGTCCGAAAGCCAGAAACACAAAATAGATTGGTGGCTGAGCGAAAAGGACTCGGGTCAGGCGGAGGCGATCAATAAGGGACTAGCGCGCGCGACGGGCGAGATCGTCGCATGGCTGAACTCAGATGATTATTATTTGCCTGGCGCAGTCTCTGCGGCGGTGAAAGTGTTTGAAGAGAACCCCGATGTTGTGCTGGTGTATGGAAACATCCTCGCGGTGGACGAACACGGCAATCCGTTCAACACGCTGACGTACAAACAATTGTCCTTGCAAGATTTATTGTGCTTTCAGATCATCGGTCAGCCCGCTGTGTTCTTTCGGCGTGAGGTGTTAGAGAAAACAGGGATGCTCGATCCCACTTTCCACTTTCTACTCGATCACCACTTGTGGATTCGAATCGCGCAACATGGAAAAATCCTCCACGTGGATCAAACATGGGCGGCGGCGCGTTATCATGCGGAGGCGAAGAACCGCGCCAAAGCGGCGGAGTTTGGGCGCGAAGCCTTCCGCATTTTGGCTTGGGCGGAGAGTCAGCCGGGGTTGGGCGAGGCAGTTCGACCCGTCGAAAGACGCGCGCGCGCATCGGCGCATCGAGTGGACGCGCGGTATCTGCTCGACGGCGGCAAATCCGCATCCGCGTTGAGGGCATGGATGCGCGCGTTCTTCATCCACCCGCCGACGGCGTTGGCGCGGTTGAATATTTTTGGTTCCGCGTTGTTGAATCTTATGGGGCTGGATTTTATTCGTTCGGCGTTTTTGTCGCGGAGATCGCGAAGAGTGAACGAGAAAAATTTTTAGCGCGTGTCTGAAACATGTCATGCTGAGCGGAGCGAAGCATCTCTCCTCCCGTTAGGAATCTTCATGGAGTGTCAGAGATTCTTCGTCGCCGCTTCGCGGCTCCTCAGAATGACATGATGGGGAGGTATGTTATACTGACTCGCACTATTCCATGAGGTTGATGAACGAATGAGTTTGGCGAAAAAAAATTCGGGCTGGGTGTCGTTATTATTTTTTATTGGGGTGTTGAGCGCGTGTGTGCCATTGGCGGTGTACGCATACTTGGGGACTTTTTCGCGCTATCTCGCGGATGATTATTGCGCGTCGACGTATTTGTACACGTCGCAAAATATTGTGGAAGCCACGTTGCGGGCGTATTCGTTGTGGGGAAATAGTTATTCGCGTTTGATGTTTTCGCAATTGATCGAGTTGGGCGGCGTGAACGGCATCCGCGTCATGGCGGGCGTGGAGCTTGCGATCTGGGCGACGTTGCTCGCATGGATGTTCGTTGAGTTGGGAAAACTTTTGCGAGTTCACGTTCCGAAGGTTGGGTACGTGTGGCTGGCGTGCATGACGATCGCGTTGAGTTTGTATCAGACTTCGGCGTTGTATCAAATTTTGTTTTGGCGCACGGGATTGATTCCCTACTCACTGCCGTTGTTATGGTTCATCGGGATCGCGGCGTTTTTTCTGCGTTATGTTGAAAAGCCATACGAGAAATCGCGCGCCATTTGGTTTGGGATTTTATTTGTCATTTTGATCTTCTTCGCAGGCGGATTAAGTGAAACGACCTCAGGGATGCTGGTGGGAAACATGTTCGTCGCGGTCGCGCTCGCGTGGTGGACGAAGCGACTCCATCAACGGCGCGATGTGATGGCGTTTCTCGTCGCTGGATTGTTTACTGCGATCGTCGCCATTTCGATCACGGCGGCGTCGCCAGGGACATCGAATCGGTTGGGTAGGATCATGCGCCAGGAGCCGATCTACAATCCCATCGAACTGGCTGGCGACGTGATCCTGTTTACATCTCAGTTTCTTTTTGAAACAACCAAATCGTATCCGACGCTGATCGTTGTCGCGCTGGCGATTTCTTTCGGCGTTGCGTATCTCGCGTTTGCGACGAGCCAGAACGATCAATCGTCCATCCGAGCATCGTATTTGCGAATCGCGTTGATCGTCATCCCTGTTGTCGTCTTCATTGTTATCGGGTTCAGTTATGCGCCGAGCGCGTTCGTGCGGACGTTTCCTGCGGCGCGCGCGCGTTATGCGTCCCATTTTGTGTTCATGCTTGGGTTGATGACCGAAGGCGGAGTGCTGGGAATTTTGGCGGCGCAGGTGCGTTCGGTCGTTAACTTGCAGTGGGTTAAATTCGCTGTCGCGCTTTTGCTGATCGCGGTGATCGTTCATCCGATCCGCGCGACGCCGAATGTGTACGCGCTTCATTACGGGTATCAAACCTTTGCACAGCAATGGGACGAGCGCGACGCGCTCATCCGTCAAGCAGTTGCGAACGGCGAGACCGATCTCGTCGTCGTGCAATTGGACGCTCCAGGAGGAATCGGAGAATACAAAAATAATCCGAAAGATTGGATCAACCGTTGCGTGGCGCGGTTCTACGGTTTGAATTCGATCATCGCGCCGTAATGTCATTCTGAGCGGAGCGAAGAATCTCCGTCACGGTGTAAGAGACCCTTCGCTGTCGCTCAGGGTGACATGCTGAAAGTTTGAAATTTCAAAATACGTAAAATCAATAGTTCATTCTTATGAAAACCGATTCGCAAGACTCAAACACGCAACCCATCCTCGTCACTGGCGCGCATCGAAGCGGCACCACGTGGGTTGGAAGAATGCTCGCGGGTTCGCAGGCGGCGTACATCAGCGAGCCGTTGAATGTGTTGCATCGCCCTGGCGTGTTGCGCGTGAAAGTGAAACATTGGTATCAATACATCTGCGATGACAACGAAGCCGAATATCTTGCGCCATTCGAGGAACTGCTCGATTATCGTTATCACACGTGGAGTGAGATCAAGTCCATTCGCTCGCTCAAAGATTTCTTGCGTATGGGGCGCGATTTCAAAATTTTTTACGACGCGCTCGAACACGGGCAACGCGCTTTGCTCAAAGATCCGTTCGCGGTGTTTTCAATTCCATGGTTCGCAAAACGATTCGATTTCAACGTCGTCGTCACGGTTCGTCACCCCGCCGCGTTTGCGAGCAGTCTCAAACGCCTCGGCTGGAATTTCGATTTCAACGACCTGCTGGACCAGCCTCTGCTGATGCGCGATCATCTCGAACAATATCGCGGACAGATGCAAGCCATCAAAGCGGATGATGTCATCGGTCAAGCCAGCCTGTTGTGGACGATGATCTACAAAACGGTTCATTCGCCCCTTCGACACGCTCAGGGCGGCGAGGGACAGCTGGATCGGCGCCTCAGCATTGTGCGCCACGAAGACCTCTCGCGCGATCCCGTCAGCGGCTTCCGCGATTTGTACACCGCACTCGGGTTGGATTTCACACATCACGCGGAGGAGCGAATCCTCAACTCGAGCAGTTCCGACAACCCAACCGAACTCTCGCGCCGCAAGACTCACTCCGTTAAAATGGACAGCCGCGCCAGCATGGACAATTGGAAAACTAAATTGACCGCCGATGAAATTCAACGCATCCGTGAACTCACCGAGGACTCCGCCCGCCTCTTTTATCCCGACCTCAACTGGTAACCAATTACTGCTTACTGATCACTGATTACTGCGCACTACTCACTGATAACTCACCCACCCATGACTTCCCCCTTACCACTCCCCGTAGTCTCCATCATCACGCCTTCGTTCAACCAAGCGCGCTACATCGAAGCGACGATACAGTCCGTGCTGTCGCAGGATTATCCGCGCATCGAGTACATCATCGTAGATGGCGCGTCCACGGATGGGACGGTAGATGTGATTAAAAAATTTGAAGGGCGAATCGGCTGGTGGGTGAGCGAGAAGGATAAAGGTCAGACCGACGCGATCAACAAAGGATTTGCGCGCGCGAAGGGCGACATCCTTGCTTGGATCAATTCCGATGACACGTATGAGGCAGGCGCGGTTGGGGCGGCGGTGAAATTCCTGTATGAGAATCCAGAAGTGGGCATGGTGTACGGCGATTGCAATTTCATCAACGAAAGCGGACGCGTGATCGGCAAATTCAACTCGGCGCAAACGGATGAGCGCCTGCTTCGGCAGGGATACGTCCACATCCCGCAACAGACCGCGTTCTTCCGCGCGGACTTGTGGCGGCAGGTTGGTCCGCTCGACTCGTCGTTTTATTTCGCGATGGATTACGATCTGTGGACGCGTCTCGCGGCGCGTTCGCGGATACAATATGTGCCGCAGACGTGGGCGAATTTCCGTTTGCACACGTCGGGCAAGACTCTCGTCGCGGACGACCGTTGCTGGCCCGAAATGGTCCGCGTTCATTATCGCGATGGCGGCTCGTTCTTTTCGACGATCATGGCGAAGTATTACATCCGCAAGTTGATCGCGCCGATCTGGAATTGGAAGCGTCGAAGGATGCTAAAAGATTCACCACAAACCCCGCAAGAGCATCGGGGCAGGTGACACGAAGTACACAAAGTTTAAAAGGCTGAAGGTGGAACTTTTCTCCAACGACAGTCTCTAGTCTCCAGTCTCTGGTCTCGATACGCCCCTCCAAAATCATTCGGGGCTACTCGACCACCATCATCCAATTACCAATTACCATGCACCTTTTCTCTCCCCCCTCCCTCAATGACCTAGTTCGATTGCTCAAAGCCTGGCGCTTTTGGGTTCTTGGCGCGATCCTTGGGGTGGCGATCGGCGCGGCGGTGTATTATGTCGCGCCTCCGCCATATCGCGCGCGCGCCACGGTGACCGTGGATTTCAATTTGGAAGAGGCGTTCCCGCAAGACACGGATCGCCAATATTTTTATTATCTCGAGCGCGAGACGCGCAAACTCGAAGACATCGCGTGGTCAGATGATGTGATGAAGCAACTTTCGTCTGAGTTTGGGATTCCCGTTGATGAATTGCGCGGCGGCAAATTGGATTTGAGCCAACCCGCGGAGGGCGGCTGGCATTTTTATGCAAACGATGAAACCGTGCGGCAAGCGGTGGAGATCGCATCCACGTGGGCGCAGTTGTTTACTGAGGAAGTGAACGCGAAGGTCGACGCTTCCGATGGATTGAATCCGTTCATTCGTGTGGAGCCAGCCCAAGTGGAGAATCTGCCCTCCGAGCGGAGTTTGCCGTTGAGTACATACTTGTTGATCGGAGCAATTGGGTTTCTTGCCGTGAGCGCGTTCTCAGTATTGTTTTTCGGTAAGGCAAAATGAAAATATTTGTACCGCGACATTTATGTCGCAGTTGTAGCAAAAGCGACATGAATGTCGCGGTACGTATGGAGTCTCTGTGGCGAAGTTAACGCGCTTCCTCTGGGGCGCGGGGTTGATCGCGTTGCCCGTCACGAGTTTTCGCTACTTTCCTGGCATGGGTGAGGGGACACTCGTCCGCCCGTTGGCGTTTTATCCCATTGCGTTGTTGTTGCCGTTGTTGGCGATTCAACTCATTCGCAGGAAAACATCGTTTCCGCGAGCAAGCGCGTTGACTCCGCTTGCGGGGTTTGTGCTGGTCGTTTTAGCGGCGAGCAGTTTCGGGGCGTGGCTCGATCCGATTCCGTTGCGTGGACAAGAATATTTCGGGCGCGTCATCCGCGCGTGGGCGACGCTGGTTATCGGTATATCCTTTTTCATCGCCGCCGTGTGGATGAATCGCAACGAAGACGATCTGAAGTTTTCGGTGCGATGGATTCTTGCTGGCTTCGCGTTGGATGTAGCGTGGAGCGGCGTGCAGGCGCTTGCGTTTTACACGCCGATCCTTCCGAAGGTGACGGTGACGCATTGGCAACTCGCGTTCTCGATGCGCGAACTGGTGAAGACGAATCGAATCTCTGGCATGGCGTACGAACCCGCGTGGCTCGCGGGACAGATTGCAACCGTGTATTTGCCGTGGCTGTTCGCGTCATTGTTGACGGGCGTGCGCGTCACGCGCTTCAAGTGGCTCGAGATTATTTTGTTGGGATTCGCAGGATTATTAATCCTCGCCACCTACTCGCGCGGCGGATTGCTCACCGCAGGCGCGGCAACTGCCTTGACGTTTATACTCGTCGGTCGCGGCGAACTTCGCTCAACGTGGAATTGGTTCCGTTCTAAAAATTGGATTCTGCGCGTCGGAGTTTTGACTCTCATATTCGCGTCGCTCGTCGGCGCGGGATTGTTCCTCGCGCAAAAGGGATACATCGCCCGCATGTTTGAATCGGATGCGGAGAGCGTGCAGGAGTTCGTCGTCGAAAATTCGGCGGGCGCGCGCTCGGCGTATCTCGTCAGCGCGATGGGCGTGTACGAGGGGAGTCCTGTGTTCGGCGTGGGCTTGGGCGCCAGCGGATTTTACATGTACGATCATCTCCCCGATTGGTCGCTCACGGTCGTCCCTGAAATTGCAAAACAACTCAACCCCGAAAGCAAACTTTATCCGAATCCCAAAAACATGTACGCGCGTTTGCTCGCCGAGACGGGATTGATCGGCTTCATCCTTTTCATCGCGTTTTTATTTTCATTGCTCGCCGATTCGTTGACCGCGTTGGGACACCAAAATTCGTACGCGCGTTATCTCGGCATCGCGGGCTTGTTCTCGTGGATCGCCATCGCCATGTACAACGCCACACAAGATTCATTCGCCACTCCGAACCTGTGGATCAACCTCGGAATTCTTGCGGGTGTGACGGCGTTTGCGTTAGAATCGGGAAATAAAAGTTCTTAAAAAATCCGCAGATTTCGCTGATTATGCAGATTAATAAAAATCGGCGAAATCTGTGTAATCTGCGGATAAATTTTCAGGAGCAAAATGATCGTCCTTTCTGTTGGTATGCCGCGCGCGGGTTCGGGTTGGCACTACAACCTCATCCACGACCTGATGAAGACCACAGGCTGCGCCGACGCGCGCGACATCCGCGAAAAATATAGATTGCAAAAAATATTGACCGAAGTCAACTGCAACATCGGTGTCCTTTCCGCGCGGCGGTTGGGGATGGTGGCGATTCCCGCGTTGATGGGCAACACGTTCGTCATCAAAGCCCACGCGGGACCGACATCAACGAGCCGCCTCTTTCAACGGGTGGGCTTGCTTCACATCACCTACATTTATCGCGACCCCCGCGACGCCATGCTCTCGGCGTTCGATTTCGGTCAACGCGCCCTGCAAAAGGGACGTCCCAACGCCTTCTCGCATCTCACCGACTTCGACAAGAGTCTCGCGTTCATCATGGACTACGTCCGCATTTGGGAGAAGTGGACGAAAGAAAAGAATGTATTGATCGCGCGCTACGAAGACTTGCTCACGAATTACGACAGCGAGGCAACGCGTCTGGTTGAGTTCCTCCGTCTACGGGCGAACCAGCCCGACGTCCAGAAAGTGATCGAGGCTTTTCGTCCAGAAAAAGGCGAAGGGCAACAAGGGCTCCATTTTTTCAAGGGAAGAATCGGGCGCTTCCGCGAATCCTACTCTGCCGAACAGCAGGCGATCTTGAAAGAGAAAATGGGCGCGTATCTTGCACGAATGGGGTACGAGGCGTAGTTCGTAATCTAGCTGCAAACTCGGGCGGAAATATCCCGATACTTTTCGAGTATCATTGGAAACATGCGTAAATTTGAAACGCCGTATGTGGCAGACTGGTTGGCGGTATCCCTGCGTTGGGTGACGCTGGTAGGCTTACTCGTGTCATTGGGATTGCGCGACTTGATCAACGCGGTTTCGCTGACCATTGTTTTACTAATGGCGTTGTGGAATATTGGCATGAGCGTGTTGGCGGGGATGAATTTGCGCATCCGTTTCCATCGGTATATTGTGCTGGCTGTTGATTTTGTGCTCGCCGCCTTATTTTTCTATTTGCAGGGCGGGCTGGGCAACGCCTCGGTATGGACTGGGTTATATCCAATTCTCACCGGCGCGGTGTATTTTGAACTGATGGGGTCGTTGGTGGCAGGCCTCTTGTTTATCGCGTGGCAGTTGTTTGTTTCGCGCGCGTCGCTTATGAATGGCTTTACTTTTTCCATTTCAAACGGATTGACACTTACTGTGTTGTTCACGCTGGTGTGCGGGGTGGGAGGGCGGATGTTGATGCGGCGTTTACGTTTCCAGCGCCGCACCCGGTTGGATGCGGAGGAGCGCCGCAGTAACATGGAAAGCGAACGCCTGCGCGCCATCTATGAATTGACCTCCACGCTGACAGCTACGCTGAGTTACAAGCGCGTGCTCGATTCTGCGCTTGATCTTGGATACTCGGCGTTGAATCCTACCGCCGATCCCGATGAACCTGAACTGGATGAGCGGCTGGTGAGCGCCGTCTATTTATTCCGCGGGAATGAATTGCGCGTCGGCTCTGCGCGGCGATATACGAACGCGGATATGCGCGTCAACCTACACGGCAACGAAGGTATCCTTAAGAAGATTTTCGATGACGGTGAGCCGCTTCTTTCCACCGACGTGGGATACGACCCCGAACTCGGTCGCATCATTGCCCTGCGATCCTGCACTGCCGCGTATTGCTTTCCCCTCCGCAGTGGGTTCAACGTGTACGGCATGATGCTCTTTGCCCATCCCGACCAGAATTATTTCACGCCGGAACGCCGCGGCTTGCTCGATATCATCGGCAGGCAGGCGGTGATCGCGGTACAGAATGCACGGTTGTACCAGGACCTTGTGGAGGAAAAGGAGCGCATGGTCGAAGTGCAGGAGGAGACGCGCAAAAAACTGGCGCGCGACTTGCACGATGGGCCGACGCAATCGGTTGCGGCGATGGCCATGCGTATCAATATTGCACGACGCATGATAACGAAGAATGTCGACGAAGCGACGGATGAGCTGAAGAAGATCGAGGAGTTGGCGCATCGCACCACGAAGGAGATCCGCCATATGCTGTTTACGCTGCGCCCGCTTATCCTTGAGTCGCAAGGGCTTACCGCCGCGCTCGAAGCAATGGCGGAAAAAATGCGCGAGACGTTTCAACAGAACGTCGTCATCAATGTGGATGAGAAGATACTCGAAAACATGGAGATGGGCAAGCAGGGCGTGATCTTCTACATCATCGAAGAGGCAACGAACAACGCGCGCAAGCATGCCAACGCGGTGCATATTTGGGTGCGATTAAGACCTTTTGAAACGGGGATTGCATTGCTGGAGATCGAAGACGACGGGCTGGGCTTCGATGTAGATGCGGTGAACAAATCGTACGATAAGCGCGGTAGTCTGGGTATGGTCAACCTGCGCGAGCGAACGGAACTGGTGAGCGGCTTGCTCAATATCGATTCCGCGCTGGGCAAAGGCACGAGGATTCAAGTGTACATTCCGCTTACCGAAGAGGCGACGGATCGCCTGCATCACGCGAAGAGGTGAGATGTTTGGGGGGTTAAACAAATTTGCCCTCGCCGCGCTTCAAAAATTGACCGTCGCCTGCTTTGCCCATCCACGCGTCTCCGTCCAGGATCATCCGTCCGCGCAGGAAAACTTTTTCGGGGTAACCGATCAATTCCCAGTCTTCATACAGGTTATAGTCCGTGCGTTGATGTGACATGGCAACGCCATATTTCACTTTCATTTCGGGGTCCCAGATCACGATATCCGCGTCGGAGCCTTCGAGTAACGCTCCCTTGCGCGGATACAAGCCGAAAATTTTTGCGGGGTTCGTGGACGTGTATGCGACAAATTGATTTGGCGTAATTTTCCCGGCACGGACTCCGGTTGTCCACAACACGGGCATACGATCTTGAATCCCGGGCAGGCCATTCGGGATTTTTGTGAAATCATCCTCGCCCAACTCTTTGCCAGGGATGGCGACCGGCTTGCCTTCGTAGATGATCGGTTCTCTGCCATCAAAGAAGAAGGGACAATGATCCGTGCCGACGGTTTGCAGAATCCCCTCGGTCAACCCCTCCCACAGACGTGCGTTATCATCTTTCGTTCGCATGGGCGGGGAGCAGATCCATTTTGCGCCATCGGGCTGACGCAAATTATCAATCGTGAAAAACAAGTATTGCGGACATGTTTCGCCCATCACTTTGACGCCGCGTTCGCGCGCGTACTTCAACATGTCCACTTCGCCGCCCGCGTTCATGTGGACGATGTAGACAGGCGTATCGGCTTGCCCAGCCATCGCCGCCATGCGGAAGGTCGCTTCCACCGCGCCCCATGCGGGACGAGTCAATGCGTGCCATTCGGGGGTTGTGTGACCAGCCGCCAATGCTTGCGCGACGAGTGTTTCAATCACATCGCCGTTTTCGCAGTGCGCCATGACGAGCATTCCGTTTTCTTTGGCGATCTGCAAAGCCTTGAAGATACTGCCATCGTCGAGGCGGAGGCGTCCGTTGTAGGCGGTGAATACTTTGAGGGTTTGGATTCCCATCTCGCGCAGGGAGGGAATCTGTTTGGCGATGTTCTCGTTGAACTGCGTGAGGTTCATGTGGAAGGAATAATCTATCGCGGCTTTTTGCGCTTTTTTTAGCCAGAGGTCGAGGGAATAACGAAAATCTCCCTCACCCCTAACCCCTCTCCCAGCGGGAGAGGGGGATTCTGCGAGTGGAACAAAATCCATCACTGTGGTTGTGCCGCCAAATGCCGCGGCTTTGTGTCCGGTGTAATGGTCGTCGGAGGAGACGGTGTCGAACATGGGGAGGTCGAGGTGGACGTGCGGGTCTACGCCGCCGGGGAGGATCAGCTTGCCCGACGCATCGATCGTCGAAGCCGAATCAGCCTCAAGTCCCGAAGAGATGCGCTGAATCTTTTCATCCTGAATCAAAATATCGGCTTGAAAAGTTTTTTCAGCGGTGACGAGAGTCCCGTTCTTGATCAGTGTGTTCATGGTTGAGATATTCCTGCAGGCGCGGAAAGCGCGAATAACATGCCGCCTGCCGATGAAACGTATAACGTGCCGGACACAAGCGCGCCGCCGATCGGATGTGAAGCATCCTGCACGAAGATCTCCCACTGCGCATCTTCCACGCCTGGGATGGCAAGCACACAGCGGATGCGCGCGCCAGTGGGTCCGCACAAGTAGGCTTCACCGTTCTGGCCGATCGCCATGAGACGCGAATTCACCAGCGGGAATTCAAAGTTGCCAACGAGGCGGCTGGATTCGTCGAGCCAGACCACGCGCCCATCGCTGAACTCAGAACTGTAAAACATCCACGCGAGTCGATTCGGTGTAACGCCTTGATTCAGCGGGTTGAACAACACGAACGATGCATATTCCCATGTGCGCGCGGGTTCGATCTGCAACCCCGATTCATCAATGCGCCAGCGAATCACTTCGTGCCCATTGCGATAGTATTCCTGCCCATCGCCGCCTGTAAAAAAAGCGGGTTCAGTGAACAACACTTGCGCTTGTGAGCGGATCGGAATTTCCTGGATCGCGCCCGTCATCGCATCGAGCGCGGTGTCTTTCAAAAACACATAACGTTCATCAGGACTGAGGCGCGGCGGCGCATCCACATAAACATCGGCGGCGGTCTTGCGCCAGATCAACTCGCCATCGGGCGATACGCCAACGACCGCATCGATCATGGTGACGTAGATCATGCCATTGGATGCGACGACGGGTCCTGAGGTGGCTTGCCGCGTGGAGGACGCTTCGACCCTCCATAACAAACTGCCTCGTGCGTCGAACGCGCTGACGTACCCTTCGATATCGGAAACGATGATCTGCCCCTGCGCGTTGAGGGCGGGTGTGCCGATCGGTTCGGCAGAAAGCGCGGTCTGCCATAACGCGTCTCCTTGCGGCGAAAAGGCGAGCAAAATATTTTCTCTGCCTGTGATGATCAGCGTGCCATCGGCGTACACAACAGGTCCGCCCGACGCGCCGCCGGGAATCTCTTTTTGCCATTGCAATTCGGGTTGCGTGGTCAGGCTGTACGGCGCATACGATGTGCCGTACGCATCGTGCAACTCGGTTGCCCACAGATGACCGCCCAGTACCTGCAAGGTTGTTTGCGTTCCATCGAACATAAAACGATTGCGATCATAATAGATCCACGCGCCAAACACGATCGCCAGCAACAGCGCAGCGCCGCCAATTTTTCTGCCGTTCGACTCCATCCAATAGCGAAGCGGCACAAGAACGCGTTCATCCATCCAGTCGTGGAACTGGTGGGGCATCAACCCCGCGCGCCTGCCAAATTCTTTTTGCGTAAGTTCAATGCGCAAGCCTTCGCCAAGCAAGTTGAATCCCAACACGCCCATAAAGATCACAGAACCAATGATGAGCAGAGCGCTGGGGTCGGTGATCTTTACCAACGCAGTGGAAAGTAATTGTCCCAGTTCGGGCAAGCCTGCCACATTCACCGCTGTAAAATCGGAGATCTCGATCCAGATGCCTCCGCCGATGAAAATATCGAGAAAGCCCAACTCCGCCGCAACGAGCAATGTACTGCTGATCTCGAACGCGAGCAACGCCCACACCAAAGACATGATCTGGCGCAGGATGTGGTTGAACAAAATGAGACGCTCGCCCGCCCCCAACGCGCGCGCCGCTTCGATGAACGTCTGCCGTTTGACAATGCGCGTCTGTTCGCTGACCATTCGGGCTGTCTCTGCCCATCCAGTGAATCCCAGCCCGAAGATGAACGCCCACAAACCCTTTTCCACACCGATCGCGTAAATGCCGATCAATGCGACGATCAACACGGGGATCGAAAGCAGGGAGGAGAGGATCGAATCGAGTCGGCGCGCGCGTCGTCCCTCTGCCCAGCCGATGAGCAAACCGAGGACGATCCCCATAACGAGGCGGAACGCCGCAACCGATGTGACCATGATCATGGTGGGACGCACACCCCACAAGATGCGGCTCAACAAGTCGCGCCCGAAGCGATCTGTGCCCAGCGGATATCCGTCAATGGCAAACGCGGGATACGGCGGTGTTTGGATCCGTCCGTTTACAGCGAGGGTGAAGTTCTCTTGCATGGGGTCTTGCGGCGCGAGGGCGGGTCCGAAAACGGCGAGCAGGATCATCAAGCCGACCAACAACGCTCCGATGACGAGGGGCCAATTTTGGCGGCGGAGGTTTCGCATGAGGTTCATCATGTCGCCGCCCCTGCTTCAGCGTGCACATCCATGCGGAGACGCGGATCAACCGCACGGGCGATGAGAAGCGTGGTGAAGTCGATCAGCAAGAAGATCAGCACGAGCACGGTCAACAATGCCGCCATCGTGGGAGGCGTCATTACCACCGAGTCGAAAAATCCCGCAGGTCGAATGACCGAACCGATGAATTTTCCGAGACCGGGCCAGTTGAATAACCGTTCGATGATGATCAATTCAGCCACCATCAAACGCGCCGAGTATGCAACGGCTTGTAAGATCGGCGCGACCACATTGCGAAACGCAAAACGATTTTTCATCGTTGAGAAGGTATGCCCCAAACCGATGCCCGCTTTGACATACGGTTTTTGAAGTTCATCCACCAGCGTTGTGCCTGTCACTTGCGCGATCTTGACGGTGGGTTGCACCATCAGCACGAGCACCGGCAGGATCAGATGCGCATCCCAGCCGAAACCTTGAAATGGAATGACGATACCGGGTCCGTAGATGGCGAGCAATAAAAAGCCTGTGATCAATAAGATGGCAATATAAAAACCCGGTGATGCCAAGCCCATCGTCGAAAGGATCGTCAGCCACGAAGAAACTCTGGTGTTCTCCCGTTGCACGGCAAGTCTGCCGAGGAAAATTCCGAGCATGATGCTGAGAACGAGGGCGATCAATACAACAACCAAACTGTTGAAACCCAATCGCGCGATCGTGGCGATGACAGGCTCGCCATTAAAGGTTTCTCCGAAATCCAATTGAGCGAAACGCGAAAGATAACCTGCATATTCGGGAAACAACGGCGGCAGGATAATTTCTCCGGTAGCATAGGGATTGCTGGAGGAGACGACCGGCTCGAAGTAAAACGCGAACGCAAAGCCAACAAAGTTTGCGACAAGTAATATCAAAGGGAAGGTTGAAAGTCGGCGGAGGGCGAAGCGGATCATAAACTATTTATCTCTTATAGAAATCCTAATGAAAGAATTTGTCTAAAACCAATGCAAACCAAGTAGCATACTGAGAAAAAAAGATAGATACTACCAGACCAACTCCCACCCCAAGCCAAGGATCTGATGTAGACACATAAATCCACAATGCTACTGGCAACCAAGATATAAAAACTGACAAGAATGAAGTTGCCATCGTTTCATATACAAAAAATATGAGCCACGTACCAATCAAGGGTATTAACAATATACCAACAACACCCTCCATGGCTTCATTTATGCTATCAAACAATCTGTTTGACGTTGAATCAATCATTTCTAATTTCTCTCTCTTAGCTCGCTCGAATCGAATCAAAAACCATACAATTAAGGTTAGTGAGTAAAATCCTAAGAATGCTGTTATTAGCATCCCCCCAGCAGGTATTTTTTCAGGCACAGGCAAATTAGGTATAACCAACCCGCCAGCGAGACCAATTATTGCCCCAATATCTACAATCAAACCAATCACGCCGCTCAATAATGAAAATCTATCTAATCCTGTTATTTTCTTTACACCCATAACTTTTGCTAAATTGTCATCAAATTTATTCATTTTATTCTCTCCCTTTGGCATTGTACGATTCATGCAAATCCCTAATTCCCAACAACGCGATCAACACATCGGGCGGAAGATCCGCTTCGGGCAGATCAACTTTGTAGAGTTGCTCGTTCTCGGCGCGTTCGCGCAGACTCTTCCACAGCAAATCGCGCTCTTCGTTTTGGACGACGAGGTCGTTGAGCAGTTTTGCGTTCGACAAATATTCGCCCGTGGTGTAGAGAAACGTGAGCCGCTTCCATTTATCGGATTGGACGGGCTCTTTCAATTTCTCTAACGCGCCGAGTTGAATTTTGAAATATTCCTCTTTTGCGCGCGGATGATCCGCTTCATCTTTCAGAAGTTCGCCGCGCGTGGTGAGTTCGTGTCCCTTCACTTGCGCGATGAATTCGATCTGTCCGCTGTGATCGCCGAATGTTGAAGGTTGATAAAAGGCAAGATAATCCACAGCGACAACTTTCGGCGCGGTGCGAAGCGGAATGCGATACCAGCCGAGGAGCCGCGCGATTTCGAGATCGCGGGGAGTTGGAAGGAGGCAGACGAGGATGAGGGAGGTGGGGGTGAGGGGCATGGAGACTAGAGATTGGAGACTGGAGATTAGAGAATTGGAGAATTGAGGAGTGGAAAGTACTGAGCAGATTCTACTCGCTACCCTTCGACTGGGCTCAGGGCATACTTTCCACTTTCAACAAATGGGATTCGATGGACAATCGCGGCTTTATTGCTTCGTTCCGCACTCGGCGCAGAATTTTGCGCCAGCCTCCATTTTTGCGCCGCAGTTCTTGCAGAATTTTTCGGCGGCGAGTGGTTTGCCGCATTCCTGACAAAACTTTCCGCCGCCCGCTTTCGCCCCGCAATGCGGACAAGTCGTTACGATGGTCTGTTTGAATTTGTCGGCGGAAACATAATCAACAGTCTCGGCTTTTTCGCGCGCATCATTGATCGCGGCTTGCACTTGAATGGACGACATCTCTTCCTGCATGTCGGGGGCGCAATCTTTGCACATGGTTCGTTGATTGTTCCAGCAATCATCGTCCACCCAATGACCACATCGTTTACATTTGTGGAAGTGAGGCTTGGCTTCCTCGACGGCTTCGGCAAAGGCGTTATCGTGCGCTTTCTCCCATCCCGCCGAGCGGACTCCGCGCGCCACGTTCGCGGCTTTTCCAAGGACGCCTCCAAAGAGGTTGCTTGCGGCATCCAGAACGTTGGTCGCGGTTCCCATCGCCGAGGCTTGGAACTCGGTCTGGTAGCCGTTGCCGCAACGGTCGCAGAAGAATTCGAATTGGAATCCCGCGTCTGTGCTTAGGTCGCGATAGTTACGAGTGAATTGGATGAGAGCCATGGGTCAACCTCCGTGGAAAGACTGTGTTGATTGTAATCCTTAACCGTCAGGAATTATTTTGGTCGCACAGTGTCCCAAACCGCTTTTGGATATTTCGCGGCAACCTGCAACAACACACGCGCCGCGCCTTCGGGAGAGCGCCTTCCTTGTTCCCAGTTGCGGAGTGTCTTCACGCTGATGCCCATCAGCGCGGCAAATTCATTTTGAGATAGTTTATAGTTTGAACGGATCTTCTTTACATCAGGCGCGTTAATTTGGAACGAGCGACTCGGTTTCGCCTTGCCGCGCAGAATCTTGCCGCCTTCGCGCACGCTGGCAATCAACTCATCGAATAATTCGTCTTTCATTTGAACTCCTTTTCAACGATCTCTCTCAACACCTTCAATTGAGTCGGGGTGAGATCATCCTTTTCATTCTTCGAATATAGGAACAACATAAAAATCTGCTCTTTAGCAACAAGCCAATAATAAATCGCTCTCACGCCGCCGCGTTTTCCACGCCCCGTCATTGACCAACGAATCTTCCTCAACCCGCCGCTTCGAGGAATGATCGCTCCTAATTCAGGATGAGCAGATAGAACAACTTGCAGTTCTCGGTACTGATCATCCGTCAACAACGTTATTACCTGACGGGTAAAGATACTGGTTTCAATGAATTGCATAACCGAACAGATTGTACGCCAATGGCGCATACGCGTCAAGAATAAAAAAAGGCAGACGTAGCCTGCCTAACAAATTTACACCATCGGAAGAGAGTTGAAAACTACTCATGCGCTTGCTGCACGCTCTCCCAAAGCCGCCGATACTCATTCCGCACGCTAGAGTCCAATTGTTCGCTTAACTTCAGCGGCAATCCCAGCAAGGAAATCAAATCCTGCACATCTGCGAGATCACGCAGGCGATGTGGCGCGGTCATACCCGACGCAAGTTTGAGTTCAATCATTTTCTCAAGTGTGATAACGCGATAACCATCGCGTTCCACACTCACCGAGTCTGGTTCAGGAAAGGCAACAGGTTTGGGCTTGCCATCGCCTGGGTATTCGCCGGTGACAAGAGCCTCCACCTTGACTCGAGTTTCTGCATCCAGAAAACTTTTGGTCGCCCCGTTGAACGCTGGAACATATCCCCTACCTACCAACCGCTCGCGGAATCGCTCCAGTCCTTGCGGTGTGAGCAGGATGTCCACATCCACAGTTTCGCGGGTATATCCCAACAAGTTGAGCGCCATGCCGCCAATAATCGTATAAGGAATGGATTCTGCTTGGAGTGCCTGCGTGAGACGTTTCAGGGTAAGGTGAACTTTGCCTTCCTTCATGAAAAATGCCTCCGACTCGTTCAGGATCTCATCTACTGACCGAGACTTGAATGCGGGATACACTGCGCTCATGAGTTTCATTATATCTCAAACGCCGATTACAACTTTCCGAAACCGCTAGAGGTAATTGCTCATCTTACGCAGTAAAGACCGTAGTGCGAGATTTATCTCGCAATTCCAGCCGTTCTTGCGCAAGAGCGACATGAATGTCGCATTACGAAAGCCAAATCGACCTCAACTGCGTATCATCAGTTAATTACACGATGCCAACTTCCTTATTGAACTCAACGATCAACTCGTCAATTTCATCGGCTTGCGTTTGCACATTCGTCCAATACGTCGGCTCGTACCATTGTTTTTGGATCTCATCGTACGTGCGTCCCTGCTGTTCGACCCATGTGTAGTATTTCAAGTTATGCACGCGGCGGCGGTCGGGGTAGCGGAGTTCGAGCATGTTATCCGTCGATTCGCCTTGCAGGTAACGCGCGAAGTCTGCGGCGGCGTTGCGCTCAGAATATTCGCCGAATTCCTGATGCATCTCATGCAGGCGCGAGCGATACAGTTCCATTGAATCGGTGAGGATGGTGATCATCACATCGTTCTCGTCCATCTCATAATACTTCGCGGTTTTGATACAAGACAAAACATTCGAGATGCCAGAGAAGCCGAGTAAATCGAGATTGGAGACTAGAGATTCGGGGACGCCTTGCTCGACAAGATATTGCCGTCCCGATTCTTCATTGAACAAACGCGCAAGGTTGACGACGGCGTTATCGTCAATCGCGGTGACGACATCCGTGTTCTTCACATTATGCACCCATGGCACATGTTTGTCGCCGATGCCTTCGATGCGATGCGCGCCGAATCCGTTTTCGAGAAGCGTGGGGCATTGCAGAGCCTCGCTAGCGACGATCTTTGAATCGGGGAATAACTTTTTCATGTAATCGCCACTGGCAATCGTCCCCGCCGAACCCGTCGC
This sequence comes from Anaerolineales bacterium, assembly GCA_016789025.1. Lineage (GTDB taxonomy): Bacteria > Chloroflexota > Anaerolineae > Anaerolineales > Villigracilaceae > Defluviilinea. The sequence continues at coordinate 644 of JAEURC010000095.1, read as the reverse complement.
GGATGCCATACCGCGATAACGTCCGTGTTTGCCCGCGACCTGTTTGAACACTTCCTCCATCGCGTGACCCGTCACTTCAAAGTGCCACAGGTAATTGCCGAACTCTTCAAATTGATTGAAGATCATCAAATCCTGCCCGGACTTTTTCAACTCCCAGCATTTATCGAAAATTTCTTTGACGTTCGATTCGGACCCGGGCGTTTTGATCGTCTCACCTGCGACCTTCGCGAGCCATTCGAATCGCTCCTTCGACATCCCCTCGGGCAGGATCGCAATCGACTCGCATCCCAGCAACGCGGAGTCATACGCGCCGCCGCGACAGTAATTCCCTGTGGAGGGCCAGACTGCTTTTTGAGTCGTCGGGTCAAACTGACCTGTGACCAGCCTCGGCACAAGACAGCTGAACGCCGCCCCGACCTTGTGCGCTCCCGTCGGGAACCACTTCCCCACGATGGCAATGATGCGGGCAGGGACTCCGGTCAAAGAGGAGGGAAGTTCGAGGTGGCTGACTCCGCCGAACGTCCCGCCTGAAGCGGTGGGCTGGTTGTGCCAGTTAATCCGAAAGAGGTTGCGCGGATGAATATCCCAGAGTCCGATGCCTTTCAACTCATCCTTCACTTTTGCGGGAATCCTCGAGGGGTCTT
>JAEURC010000093.1 GCA_016789025.1 Anaerolineales bacterium | reverse complement strand
TTCACGTATGGGCTGAACGTTCCGCGCGATCCCTCAGGTGGCGCTTCGCCGCGCGTATATTTCCCAGTGAGCAAACCGCCCGCGAGCGGAAAATACGGCAGGATGCCAACGTTCGCCCACGCGCAATAGGGCACGAGTTCGCGCTCGGCGTCGCGTTCGAGCAGGTTGTAATGCGTTTGGATCGTGACGAAGCGCTCCCAGCCCATCATCTCGGCGAGCGTGTTGCTGTGCGACAACTGCCACGCCGAAAATTGACTCGCGCCGATGTAGCGGACTTTGCCAGCGCGGACTAGATCGTCGAGCGCGCGCATCGTCTCCTCGACGAGAACCGATTCATCCCACGCGTGAATTTGATACAGGTCTATTCGGTCTGTGCCAAGCCTCCGCAGACTCGCCTCGACCGCGTTCAAAATGTGATACCGCGACGCGCCCACGTCGTTCGGACCTTCGCCCATTTTGAATCGGACTTTCGTGGCGATGACCACGCGTTCTCTTTCACCTTCGAGCGCCGCGCCGAGATATTCCTCCGATGTGCCGTTCGGGTTGCCGTAGACGTTCGCCGTGTCGAAAAAGTTGATGCCCTCATCCAACGCGCGATGGACGATGGCTTTCGTGCCAGCCGCATCCACTTTGCCGCCGAATTGGTTGCATCCGATTCCAATGGCGGATACTTTTACGCCAGCCTTGCCGAGATTGCGATATTCCATTGATAGTTTCCTTGTTTATGTAGTTCACGTTGCATGTCATGCTGAGCGGAGCGAAGCATCTCTACCACGACATAAGAGACCCTTCGCTGGCGCTCAGGGTGACATGCTTGTGTTTTTATTATAGCCCTTCCAACCATTCTTCCACTTCGCGCGGATGTTTGAAGTGGATCAACTTCAAATGCCGATGTTCTGGCAAGGATAACAACTGCGGTGTCTCGCGTTTTCTGCGCCAGTAGGTTTTGAATAACCAATGGAACAGCGAATCTTGCGACCAGAGTTTGAAGTGAACCCAAAACGGCTCACGGTTTGTGCCCCATAAAAGTTCTTGTGTCCGCCAGCGAGAGAAGGTGCGGCGCGTGAGTTGTTTCAGTACCAACAAGAACGGATAATCGAGCCAGATGACCGCTTCGGCTTTCGTCCAGATCAAATCGCGGACAACGTGATAATTCCCCGCTACGATCCACCGTTCAGCCTGCGTCGCCGCGCGGACGCGTTCGCGGAACACATCAAGCGGAGCGTCCTGCCAGTTCGGCTCCCAATGAAGAGCATCGAGTTCGATGAAGTCGAGATCGAATCGCTTGGCGATCTTTTCTGCGAGAGTGGATTTGCCCGAACTCGTTGTGCCGATAACCACGAGGCGTTTGTAGGGGAAAGACTTCATAAAAAGCTTTTAACACAAAGGACACGAAGAACACGAAGGAAAACCAAGGGCAGGCTATTCGCTCATCGTTCGTCCAACCTTAGTGACCGTCGTGTCCTTTGTGTTTAAAAAGAATTACCTCACATAGATCGGGTTACTAAACACCCAGCCGCGTTTTCTGCCGAGGTAATTTCGATAGACTTCCACGCGATAGACGCCAGTTTTGTTCACGTTATGTGTTGCGGCGTAGGAATTTTTCCACACCCCGATCCGTTGACCGTCTTTGATGAGGTGAATATCGGCTGGCTTGGGCGTGTGGGCGTGTAACGTCACCCCGCCTTTGACGGCGATCTCCTCGCCCATGATCGCGGACTGTTCGAGCCCTTTCGCTTTGAAGGTGAATCCTTTTGTTGGCGCGGGCAAGTCGTAGCCGACAAAACATCGTCCTTCGGCGAGGGCGTCGTAGATCATTTTCTTGTCGGTAGGCACGTCGCCCGTCAACGGCTGTGGGATAAATACATGCGTGTTGATCGTTTTGAAGTGAAACTCATACGGGAAGATGACACGATGCAGAGGTCCCATGCTCATGTGCATGGCGTGCGCGTCCGAGCCGCCGATGGCAACGATAGGACGCCCATGCGAGAGCAATTCGTCCCAGCGGTTGAGTGTTTCGCGGATCGGGCTGTAGCCGACAAATTGAGGGAAGAATGCGTAAAACAATCCGTGTAATTTTGTTGGGATAACCGTCTTGAGTTCGCTCAACCCGTTCCACAGTTCGATGCCGGTGAAATTTTGAACGTCCCAGTTTTCCCATGAAATGTCCGTTTCGTGGAAGGCAGGCGCGGCGGGATCGGTGGGGTGGGCGATGAAACTCAGCCCGCCCGCGTCACGGACTCCGTTGATGAGCGTTTGCGGATTTTCAGCGAGGGCGGCAAGGTCGCGTTCGGAGTTGAAGATGAGGAGGTGGTTCTTTTGGGGAGCGCGGGCTTGGTCGTGTACCTCCTGTCCAACTAGAAGCAGGACGCGGGTAGATCCGACGCGGTAGTATCCTTCGACACCGCGCACGAGCACGTTGTGATCCGTCACGATCACCGCATCCACGCCTGTTTTCAGCGCGGCGTTGGCAATATCCTTATGGGTGCCGCTCCCGTCGGAGTAGCGCGTGTGCATGTGCAAATTAACGACAATTTCGTGCATGAAACCTCAAATGCTATAGCCGCCGTCCCCGGCGGCGTTGTTGTCAACTCTTCATCGCCGAGGACGGCGATGAAAGCAGTATGAGCCGAATGTTTGACGGTTCTTCCGCCCAGCGGGTATAATGTCCACGCTTAATAAAGGAGGCAGTATTTCATGGAAGTATATTTGGACTATGCGCTGATTATAATCTCAGTGCTTCTTATCACCAGCGTTATCCTACAGAGCAAGGGCGCGGGATTAGGCGGCTTGAGCGGCGCCGACGCAGGCAGTGTGTTCACCGCCCGCCGCGGCATCGAGCGCACATTATTCTGGGTCACAATTGTCTTGAGCGTTATTTTCTTCGGGCTTGTGATCGCATTGTTGATCATATCTTAAGCAAACGTTCATCCTCACACAAGGCCCGTTTGAATCCGCGCGGCAGAGCGCGCGAGGTAGAACGAGCCTTTCTTTTTGCATAATCAAAATTCCCCGAGCATGAAACAGTTACGCTGGCAAATTCTGGTAGTACTCGTCACCCTGGTGATCGCGGCTGTGTTGCTATTCAGCCAGCAATCGCAGGACACGACCGTGGGCGGACCGATCGTCTCGCAACCGGAACAGGGGGGCGTGTATACCGAGGCGCTGATAGGCTCATTGGGACGGTTAAACCCGCTGTTGGATTGGAACAACTCTACCGACCGCGATGTGAACCGGCTCATCTTCAGCGGGCTTGTCCGCTTTGACGAGCATGGTATCCCGCGCGCCGATCTGGCGGAGGCTTGGGGTGTTGCGCCGGATGGCACTGTGTACAACTTTACGATCCGCGCGAATGCGGCCTGGCACGATGGAACGCCAGTTACTAGCGACGATGTGCTCTTCACCATCGATCGCATGAAAAGCGCGGGGTCGCTTGTGCCGCAAGACATCAAGGATCTTTGGGGGCGCATCGAGGTCACGAAACTGAACGAGAAAAACCTCAAGTTCACACTCCCTGAACCCTACGTTCCATTCATGGATTATCTGACCTTTGGCGTCTTGCCAAAACACTTGCTCGAGTCGATTCCGCCGGAGCAAATGCCAGACGCGCAATTCAACATCCAGCCGGTCGGCACGGGACCGTATAAGTTCGATCATCTCATCGTGGAGGGCGGTCAGATTACCGGCGTAGTGCTCACGATCAACGAAAAGTACTACAACGCCGCTCCTTATATTGAACAAGTGGTATTTCGTTACTACGAAACGTCCGCCGACGCATTGGATGCCTACAATCAAGGCGATGTGTTGGCAGTCAGCCGTCTCTCAAGCGATTCACTGCTGGCCGCTCTCGAAGAACCGAACCTTGCGGTATACACCAGCCAACTACCGCAGATGAGTTTCGTGCTTTTCAACCTGAACAACCCAGAAGTGGCGTTTTTACAGAATGTAAAAGTACGGCGCGCGCTCATGCTAGGGTTGAATCGTTTACAGATCGTCAACAAACTTTTACAAGGACAGGCGATTATCGCCCACAGCCCGATCCTGCCAAGTTCCTGGGCATTTTTTGACGGCGCCGACCATTTCGAATACGATCCTGAAACCGCCGCATCCATCCTCAAAGCGGAGGGATACGTGATGCCCGCCAGCGGAGGCGAAGTGCGCTCGAAGGATGGCTCGCCGATGACATTCACAATGATTCACCCAGACGACGCGCTTCACACCCAGATCGCCGAGACGATCCAAGCGCAATGGGCAAAGATCGGCGTCCGCGTGGAATTGCAGGCGATGCCCTACGACCAGCTTGTCTTGAACTCGCTCGCTTCACGCGCCTATCAGTCTGCTCTCGTGGACCTCAACCTTTCGCGCACCCCCGACCCCGACCCGTATCCATTTTGGCATCAAGCCGAAGCCGCCAGCGGACAAAACTACTCCGGTTGGGACAACCGCCCAGCTAGCGAATACCTCGAGCAGGCGCGCGTCACCGCCGATTACTCACTGCGCACGCGCTTGTATCGTAACTTTCAAGTGGTCTTTGCAAAAGAATTACCCGCATTGCCGCTGTATATTCCTGTGTACTCTTACGGCGTGGACACGCAAGTGCAAGGCGTGCAAGTCGCGCCGTTGTACGATCCCAGCGACCGCTTCGCCACCTTCACGCAATGGTATTTGCTGACGCGCCGCGCGTTGCAAGCAACAACAGAAACACCTTCGCCGTAAAACAACTCGTAGGGGCAAGGTTCTCTCGCCCTGGCGGCAGGACACCACCCCTACAAAAATCAATGGAGACCACCATGACCGACCCTCGACAATCCGCGCTAGAGTACGCTCATCAAAACAACGGACGATTTATCGAAGAGTTGAAAGAGTTCCTCGCCATCCCTTCGATCTCGACCAGCCCTGAACACAACGCGGATACACTCCGCTGCGCCGAATGGACTGCCGCGCAACTGCGATCTTTGGGAATGGACAACGTGCGCGTCATGCCGACGGGTGGGCATCCCGCAGTCTACGGCGAATCGCTCAAAGCGGGGAAAGACGCGCCGACCGTCCTCATCTACGGTCACTACGACGTTCAGCCGGTTGACCCGCTCGACCTGTGGACGACCGAGCCGTTCAAAGCCGAAGTGCGCGGAGAAAATTTATTCGCGCGCGGCTCGTCCGATATGAAGGGACAAGTGATCGCCTCGATGAAGGCGGTTGAGTCTGTTGCGCGGACGAGCGGCTTGCCTGTGAATATCAAATGGCTGATCGAAGGTGAAGAGGAGATCGGCTCAAAGAATCTCGGCGAGTTCATCAAGAAGAATGCCGACATGCTGAAAGCGGATTTTTGTATCAACCCCGATGCCGGCATGATCGGTGCGGACTTGCCGACCATCACCTATGGCTTACGCGGACTCGCGTATTTTGAAATTCGCGTCTACGGTCCTAACCGCGATTTACATTCGGGCTTGTTCGGCGGCACGATCCACAACCCCGCGCAAGCGCTCGTCGAATTGATCGCGGGTATGCACGACAAAAAAGGACGCATTACCTTGCCAGGCTTTTACGACAAGGTGCGCAAAGCGGGCAAAGCCGAACGCGCCGAAATTGCGCGCCTGCCGATCAAGCCGAAAGACATTGTCAACATGACCGGCGTGCCGGCGTTGTGGGGCGAACCCGCTTACACACCCGAAGAACGCGTGTCCATTCGCCCGACGTTAGAGGTCAACGGCTTGCTGTCAGGCTTCACCGGCGAAGGATCGAAGACTGTTCTCCCCGCGTGGGCGATGGCGAAAATATCCTGCCGCCTCGTGCCCGATCAAACGCCGGCGATGATCGAAAAAGCGATGATCAAATACATAAAAGCCAACGCGCCCAAGACGATCCGCGCGGAGGTGAAGATCATCACCGGCTCCGACGCGGCGATCACCGAGCGCGACAGCATGGGCGTGCAGGCAATGGCGCAGGGACTCGAACAAGCGTGGGGCAAGCGTCCGCTGTTCAAACGCGAGGGCGGCTCGATCGGCGTCGTTGTCCAATTGCAGGAATATGTCGGCGTGGATTCGGTGTTGACCGGCTTTGGTCTGCCCGAAGATAACGCCCACTCGCCAAACGAGAAATTGCACCTGCCCACATGGCGCAAGGGCATTGATGCGCTGGTTCATACGATCTACAATTTGAAATAATTTTTAACACAAAGGACACAAAGGTCACGAAGGTATTAACTCACTTTGTGTCATTCTGAGCGGAGCGAAGAATCTTCGCCGTCGTCATAGAGACCCTTCGCTGTCGCTCACATCGTCCCGATGTCCTTCGGGAGGGTGACAAAATTGATGGTGTCCTTCGTGGTGAATCGAGAAAAATGGAAGATAAGATCATTACCTACGGCGGGCAAGCCGTCATCGAAGGCGTGATGATGCGCGGACAAAAGGCGTTCGCCATCGCCATGCGCGCGCCGGACGGCAACATCGTCGTGCACAAAGAAAGTCTCGCGGCGGTGTATCGTTCGCGCATTGCGAAGATTCCGTTTTTGCGCGGCTCCATTCTTTTATGGGACGCGCTTGGTCTGGGAATGCGCGCGCTCACGATCTCCGCGAACACGCAAACAGGCGAAGAAGAAAAACTCGAAGGTCCCGCGTTGTACCTCACGCTAGCCGCGTCGCTGGCGATGGGAGTCGGGTTGTTCGTTCTGCTTCCCGCAAGCGTCGGCGGCGCGGCGGAATATTATCTCGGCTGGCACAACCTCGCGCACAATTTGCTTGAAGGGTTGGTTCGGCTCGTCCTGCTCGTCGGCTACATTTGGGGAATCGGATTCATGCCCGATGTCAAACGTCTGTTTGGCTATCACGGCGCGGAGCATAAGACGATCAACGCGTACGAAGCGGGCGCGGAACTGACGCCGGAGAACGTGGCTAGGTTTCCGCTGGAGCATCCGCGCTGTGGCACGGCGTTCATGTTGACTTTCGTTCTGTTATCCATTCTCGTTCACAGCCTGTTCGGTGATATGGAGTTCTGGTGGCGACTAGCGAGCCGCGTCTTGTTGATCCCCGTCATCGCGGGTCTGGCTGTCGAATTCATCCGCTGGACCGCGAACAACTTGACCAATCCCTTCGTGCGCTTCATCATCAAGCCGAACCTTGCTCTGCAATCCCTCACCACGCGCGAACCCGACGTGTCCATGCTGGAGGTGGCAATTGAGTCGTTCAAGACAATGAGGGTGGCGGAGGAGGAAGTGGTTGTGTAGGGTGAGTGAAATAGTTATCAGTTACCAGTGAGCAGTGATTGGTAATTGGTAAATAGAAGTCATCTCAATTTGTCACCCTGAGCGATAGCGAAGGGTCTCTACTGCCCAAACAAGAGACTCCTCGGTCGTGGCGCGAGGCGCCACTCCCTCAGAGTGACATGGTGCTCTTATGAAGAAAAGAAAAATCGCAAGGGTTGGCGTTGCGATCATCGCGGCGGCGGTTGCGCTTATTGCGGTGTATTTTATTTTCGTTGGGCGGAACAGACCCGCGCCGATCCCCGTCAAGGAGACCCTCTACGATGGCGTGACGTATCAACGCGTCGTCAAATATTTTCCCAACGCGATGATCGCGCATATGATCAAGATCGACACGAAGACGAAGGGGATTCAATTCCTCGTCACGCCCGCCGACTCGAAAAGTGAAACGCCGTTGAACGCGCGGACGACCTCGCAGTTCCTCGATGAGTTTGGTTTGCAGATCGCCATCAACGGCGACGGTTTCACCCCGTGGTGGTCGCGTGGTCCCGCGGATTATTATCCGCACGTCGGCGATCCCGTCGCGCCGCTGGGGTTTACCGCCTCGAACGGCGACGACTATTGGAAAGGTATCGAACTGGATGAAGGCGAACGCCCCGTGTTGTACATCAGCCGACGCGATGTATTCAGTTTTAACGACAAGCCCAATCGAATCTATAGCGCCATCTCTGGCGACAGGATGATCGTGTTGCAAGGTCAACCCGTGGCTGGGCTCAACGACTCCGAACTCGATCCGCGCACGGCGATTGGGCTAAACAAGAATGGACGATACGTCTATCTCATCGTTGTGGACGGACGCCAGCCGTTTTACAGCGCGGGCATCACGTTTGCCGACCTCGCGCAAGTGCTGATCGATCACGATATTTATATTGCGATGAGTCTCGATGGGGGAGGGTCGTCCACGCTGGTAATGGAGGGAGAAAACGGCGAGCCTGTGATTCTAAACTCCCCGATTGATAATTACATCCCCGGCAGGGAACGTCCCGTTGCGAATCATATTGGGGTGTATGCGCCGTAACCTTCCGTCATTGCGAGGAAGCCCGAAGGGCTGACGAAGCAATCTCCACGCCATGTTGGGGATTGCTTCGCTTCGCTCGCAATGACGGAGTCCGATCAAAACGCGATTTCCCCGATCTGCTCGAAGTTGACGTTGAACAATTCTTCCGCTTCTGTCTCCGCTTCGACTTGGTCCACATCCCCTGCGCGGACCCCACGCTCGCAGTACGATCTGTAAGGGCAGTAAAGGCAGCGATTGGCGTCGTCAGTGAGAGGGTAGAGAGAAGCGGAATTTATTTCATCCGCAAGTTTGAGGAGCGAGTCCCAATCTCGTTTATATTGTGCGGAGGTGTACGCGAATCGCGCGGGGTCGTTGGGAAAGTCCGCGAACCAGTAAGCCATTTCAATTTGTTCAGGTTCAAACGGAGTTCCATTGTTGAGATGCGCTCCTGCATGGACTAGTAGCGCGCGATAGACGCGGGTTTGCATCCGCGCGGCAAGCCATTCGTTGCGCGGGCGTTTGCGATAGGTCTTCCAATCGTAGATGGTCGCTTTGTTTTCGCGAATCGCGATGAGATCGTATTTGGCGAGCAGACGGAAATTCCCCAGCGGCGAGGAGAGGGTGGCTTCGGGATATAAACCTGTTAGGTCGGCTTCGCGCAGACCTAACAGGTTTTTTTCTTTTGAAAAATTCTCCCACCAGCGTTGAAGATTTGGCGTGTTCGCCAGTTTGCCCACTTGCTTGCTTGGAATCCCAACGAGATATTGCTGAACGAGCCGATGAAAAAATTCTCCCTCGCGCTGATGCTGTTCATTCTCCAGCGCTGGCTCCGATTCGGCGGCGGGATAGGCAAGCCGCTCCACGTAGCGGAGTTGGAAGCGGCGCGCGCAGTCCGCGTAATCTTGCAGGGAGGATTGAGAGAGGGTGGTGAGTTGAAAGGCAGGCATGATGCAATAATACGCCAATTACGGTGGGTCGTGTCGAAAATTCCATTCGCCGCTGGCTTGTTCCACAAAGGATCGCGAGCCGATCACCTCATAAAACGTGATGCCGGGTCGCAAGTAAATAGGCGTGCCATCCAGCGCGGCGAAGTAGAGCGGCTGGTCCGGGTTTGTACGATACCATTTTGCCGGTATCCCTATCCCATCGCGGAAGACGTACGCTTCACCGGAACCTGTCAGGTCGATCTTGAAGACCTCGTCGTCTTCATCGTACTCGTTTGCGAAAGAGTGATAGGCAAGCATCACAACCACATTCGCCGCATGAACATGCTGCGATGTGACGCGGTCGACAAGCGGAGCATAAGAGGCTTCCTTGCCGTCGCGAACGTCGGCGATTTCTTGATAGCGATAATACTGTTGGTCTTGCGGGCTATACAGCCAGTAATGATACGAGTCGGCGGAATAGTGAGTGGAAATTTTGATGCCGCCTAAGCCCCCCACCGGAGGCGCGGTATTGAACAACCCGTCGCGGATGATCTGGGGTGAGTTATCTTTTCCGCCGCGCGCGGCGCAATCTGCCATGAGGACGGTGTTGAAGTATGAATTGTTATACGGTTCGACCGTCTGTTCGCGTTCGGTCAAAAAATGGAAAGGCGGGCACGAGCCGTTTGTCGGCGTTAGAAGGAGATCGGCAAATTCACTTCCCTGAAAATATCCCAGCTCGCGCGGGTCGGCAAACTTAAAAACCAGGAAGGCGTGGTACATGCGTTGCACGTGTTCGTCGAAGTAACGTCCGGAGCGAACAGGACCCACCCATTCCGAATCGTTGCCATAAAACACGGCGATGAAACGAGTCAAGCCGTCTTCAATGTAATATTCAAAAACCTGGTCGGCAAGCGTCAAACCGGATTGCGGGCGCATATAACGCGGATAGTTCGCCACTTTGATCGCCATCGGACGCCGCTGCAACAACGCCGGGTCGGAGGGCGGCAAGCCGGTTAACGGATTCAAAGTTGTGGTTACAGTGAAGGCTGGCACCATCGCATCGGCAGGGATGTATTCCGGCAGGATGAGGAACGGCGTCGGCGTGGGAGGGAGCGGGGTCAGCGTGGGCAGGTCAACCGGCGTGGGAGCCGAATCAGAATAAGGGGCGTCTGAGGCGGTATTCGTCAGGGGTTGCAAAGGCGTTGGGGAGGGGATTTCTTCAGCCGAGACATCATCCACCGCATTGCATCCTGTAAGAAAAAGCAACACGGAGATGACGACGATGTGTAAGAAGCGCATGGCGGGATTCTACAACAAATGGGCGCTGATGCAAATCCCGCTCGTTTCAGTTCCCTAGCAAAGAGGCGCGCGGGTAAACCTGATAAAATTATCGTCGCATGTTCATTCTCATCACGGTTGGCATACTTCTCATTACCGCTCTGCTTGTGTTGATTGTGCGGGTCTTTCTACCTACCGCCGGCTATACGTGGTTGATTGCCGTCGTTGGCGCGTTCCTCGCGTGGGCAAGCGTGTTCGCATGGATCAATAAGTCAGATCGTTTGCAATTCTTGATCTGGCAACCCGTTTCGTTGTTCTCACAATCGCCAACCTTTGTCACTGACCCAATCGCTTGGGCGTTTGCATTAAGCATGCTCACGCTCACTTTATCGGTGATTATCACTTCGGTGGTAAGGAGCAACTTTCCCAGCGCATTAAGTTGGGTTGGCGCGCTCGTGCTTTCCTCGCTGGGAACGCTTGCCGCTGTCGCCGATAACCCGGTCACTCTTGCGTTGATCTGGGCGGCGATCGATCTCGTCGATCTCATCGTTCAACTGCGTTTTGTCGAGGAGCCAACGTTGAGCGAACGAATCGTAATTTCATTCGCATCGCGCGTTACGGGCACCCTGGTTTTACTCTGGGCAAATGTGGCGAGCGCGGCTCAAGGGACCGCGCTGAGCTTCCACACATCCACATTACAAGCCTCTTTATTCCTTCCGCTTGCCGCGGCATTGCGGATCGGCGTTCTACCCCTGCATCTTCCATACCCCGGCAGATCTGCATTGCGACGAGGCTTTGGCACCGTGTTGCGGATGATCTCCGCAGGATCCAGCCTCATTTTACTGGCGCGCATTCCCGCCGGCAGTATCAACTCGCCTCTCGCCCCGTACATTCTCATGCTCATCGCTTTCGCCGCATTATACGGCGGGTGGATGTGGCTACGCGCCCCGGATGAATTAACCGGGCGTCCATTCTGGTTAATCGGCGTTGGCTCGCTGGCAGTTGCCGCCGCCTTGCGCGCAAACCCCATCGGCGCGGCGGCGTGGAGTTGCGCCCTCATCTTGTGCGGCGGCGTTTTGTTTTTGTCTTCGGAGCCGAACAAATGGCTCGTGCGCTCGCTATGGATCGCCGTGTTTGGAATTTCCGCGCTCCCATTTTCACTGACCGCCAGCGGATGGTCCGGCGGAACCGGCTTCTTCCTTGCGTGGCTTCCGCTTCTGCTTGCGCAAGCCATGCTTGTTTCCGGGTTTATCCGACACATTCTTCGCCCACCCGCATCGCGCGAATATTACGAAGATCAACCGCTTTGGGGAAAAAACATCTACCCTGTCGGGGTCATTTTATTGTTGGCGGTCATCTTCATTTTAGGATGGTTCGGCTGGGACGGCTCGCTTCAATTCGGCAACGTGATCGCGGGACTTGCCGCCTCTGCCCTCACCTTCGGCTTGATCTGGCTCACCCCGCGTATTCGCATCCTCAACCCGGTCCGCGCGCACTGGGTGCGCCCCGTCAATTTGACGTGGCTCGATTGGCTATATCAAGCCGCATGGAATCTGTATCGTCAATTAGGCAGGTTGAGCAACATCTTCTCGAACATTCTCGAGGGCGACAGCGGGATTATGTGGACCCTTCTCTTCCTCGCCCTGTTTATCTCCTTCTTCACCCAAAGGATTCCTTGAGATGAATATCCTTGTTTGGGTCGCGGTCATCATTATTCTCATCACATCCGCGGGATTGCTCATCGCGCGAGACTGGCGAATCAGCGTCGTCTTCCTTGCCGCGCAATATCTCGCCATGTTCATCCTGCTCCTCCCCCATTTGCCGCTTGGCATGGCGTCCGTCAAAGTAGTGACAGGGTGGATGTGCTCCGCGATCCTTGGCATGACGCGGTCTGACTTGACAGAAGATGATTCGGAGGAAAGCCTATGGCCCCGGGGAAGGCTGTTCAGCCTGTTTGCCGCGGGAATGGTTGTCTTGATCGTAGCAGGCGCAACGCCTTCTGTAAGCAACATCATGGCAGACGCCGGCACAGCAGTTACCGCGGGCGGATTGTTGCTGGTTGGGTTGGGTTTGCTCCACCTTGGAATCACATCACAAATCCTGCGCGTAACACAGGGTTTACTTACCGTCATTACCGGTTTTGAAATCATCTACTCCTCTGTCGAATCTTCCGCGCTGGTGGTTGCCTTGCTGGTGATCATCAACCTTGGGCTGGCGCTGGTCGGATCGTATCTAATGATCGCTTCGCAATCCCGCGAGCCGGAGACCATGTGACTACGAACGCCCCTACACTGTGGATACTCGCACCACTCGGGTTTGGCGTCCTGCTTCTGTTCATTCGCAATGTGCGCGCCGTTAGCGCGCTCGGAGGAACGCTTGCCGTGCTTCTCGCGCTTACCGCGCAGTTCATTCCGATTGAAACAGCGTTGCGGTTTGGAGAATTCTCCATAAAAATCGATTCATCCATATCCATACTCGGACGCGTTCTCTTGATCCCGCCTGCCGAAGGCTCACTGCTCGCGTTGATTTATGCCGGTTCGTCACTATGGTTTTTTGGATCGTTGGCAACTGAACGCTCAGCGCGTGTAGCTCCCATCGGACTCATCATCACCGCCTTAATGGTCGCCGCATTAGCAGTGCAACCATTCTTATACGCGGCATTGTTTATCGAAATGGCAATTCTCATCTCGATACCAATGCTCTCCTCCTTATATGTGACGCCCGGCAAAGGCATCGTTCGATTCTTGATCTACCAGACCCTTGCCATGCCGTTCATTTTGCTAGCAGGATGGTTACTTGCCGGCGTGGAAGCCAGCCCCGGCGACCTTGCTCTCGCGGCTCAATCCGCTTCTGTGCTGGGATTGGGTTTCGCTTTCCTGCTCGCGATCTTTCCCTTGTACAACTGGATACCCATGCTCATGGAGGAGTCGCCGCCCTTTTCCGTCGGCTTCCTGTTATGGATTCTGCCTACCATTACGATCCTCTTCGGCGCGGGGTTCCTCGACCGCTATTCGTGGATACGCTCCTCGCCACAACTCATTTCGGCGCTCCAATTGGCTGGTTTGCTAATGGTAACTACAGGCGGGCTATGGGCAGCCTTTCAACGCCATTTCGGGCGCATCATGGCTTATGCGTCCGTGACAGAAACCGGGTTCTCTATCCTGGCGCTTAGCGTTGATTCCCGACTTGGCATCCCGATTCTGTTTCTATTGATACCCACACGCGCGTTAACTCTCGCTTTGTGGTCGCTCGCGCTCACCATCATGAAGGAAAACACCGAAACCATGCGCTTCTCTTCCGCGCGCGGTATGTTGCGAAACACGCCTTTTGCCGCGACGGGAATCATTCTCGCCACATTATCCACGGGCGCGTTCCCCCTCCTGGCAAGTTTCCCGCCACGGCTGGCGCTTTGGGAAAACATTGCGCGCGCATCCTCCGCCTCTGCAGTTTGGATGGGCCTTGGCATCCTTGGTTTTTTGGTGAGCGCCGTACGTTCGCTGGCTGTCTTGGCAATGGCAGACGAATTCACCAGTTGGAAGCCGCGCGAAAACCTCCCACAGATGATCATGCTTGGGCTGGGGATGATCGGGCTTTTCATCCTGGGGTTATTCCCACAGATCGTGCAAGTTTTTCTCGCGCAACTCCCGTTGATGTTCGAACATCTTGGTCGCTAGTTTGGCTACGGTATAATCCTGCCTGATTTCGGAGGAAGTCATGGACTTTGAACAGATCGTAAAACGGATTGCATGGCTGGACGATGAGCATCGCAAAATGCGTAGAACCATCGTCACGCTCGAAGAACGCATGGCGGCATTGGAGGGGAACATCGACGCGGTTGCCAAACAGATCAAGCCGCTGAACAAACAGATTGCGGATGTTGCCTCCACTGCGGCGCGGCTGGACCAGTTCGACTCGATCTTCGCCAAGCAACGCGAAGACATGAACAAAGCGATCGATACCGTCGAGAAACGAATCGAGAAACGCGAAAAAGAATTGATCAAGCGGCACGCCCAAGATTTGGAACCGTTAACCAAATCGCTCGAGGCGTTGAAAAAAGCCACCGACCTCACCGACATCAAGCGGCAACTCAAAGCCCTGCCCAACGAAGATGCCCGCCTGCAACTCGCCATCAAAGAATTACATCCCAACATCGACAGCGCCATCCGCGCCGCCGATGAAGCCATTCGTTCGCAAAAAGCGTTTGAAGAGGCGCGCAAACAGGAAACGAAGCGCATCGCCGACCTGCACGGAGAACTGACCGCCGTTCGCAAGCGAATCGACGAGGCGCGCGCCAAAGCAGACCTCAGCGCAGACGGGTTGAAAACCATCGACAGCCGCATGAACGAACTCATGCTTTCAGAAACCGAACGCAAGAGGGCGCAAACCGCATTTATCGAAAGCCAGACCGTTGCGCAGATCGACCGCGAGCATACTTACAAAGAATGGAAGGAAAAATTCGACACGGTCAAACAACAAGCCGAAACGCTCGATCAGCAGATCGTTCAACTTGGAGAAACCCTGCGCTCCGCAAAGAAGGCGCAGGAAACGTACAACGAACTCAACACAAAACTTGAACGACGCATCAACGAAGTGACCGAGATGCAGCGCCTCACAGAAGACCGCCTGCGGCAGGAATGGGTAACCTTCAAAGCCGATGACCAGAAACGCTGGACGGGCTACACCCTATCACAAGACGAAGGCACAAAAGATGTCCGCCGCGTCATGCAAAAGTTGGAAGAACGCATCGACCCGCTTGTCGAGTCGATCCAAACCATACAAGATCAAGTCCACCAGACGACAGACGCCACCGAACAACAACTCCAGGAATTGATGAACGTCGCCCATGAGTGGATGTCTGCATACGAACGGATCATGGGCCATGGCAAGGTAACGAAAAAAAGTAGAAAGTAGCAAGCGGGAAACAATCTCAATTTTCTAATTCATCTTTCCGCTTTCTTCTTTTATGGCTAAAGAGAGAGGAAAGCCTGCCCTTAATGCATCGAAGGGAGGAAAGACTTTACTTTCATGCGAGTTATCGGAACAGCCGGTCACGTTGACCACGGGAAGTCCACACTAATTGCCGCGCTCACGGGCACACACCCCGACCGCCTCAAAGAAGAGCAGGCGCGCGAAATGACCATCGAACTTGGCTTCGGCTGGCTCACCCTGTCAAGCGGAGAAGAGATCGGCATTGTGGACGTGCCGGGACACCGCGATTTCATCGAAAACATGCTGGCGGGCGTTGGGGGCATCGACGCCGCGCTCCTGATCATCGCCGCAGACGAGGGCGTGATGCCGCAAACGAAAGAACACCTCGCCATCTTGGATTTACTGGAGATTCAAGCCGGCCTGATCGTGCTGACTAAGTGCGATCTCGCCTCGGACCCAGGGTGGCTTGATCTTCTCGAAGCCGACATCCGCGCCACCGTGAAGGGCGCCATCCTGCGCGACGCGCCTATCGTCCGTGTTTCGGCAAAGACAAAAACGGGACTCGATGATCTAATTTCCAATCTTCAATCTCTGTTGGAAAATAAACCCGTCCGCCCCGATCTCAATCGTCCCCGCCTGCCTATCGACCGCGTCTTCAGCATGAGCGGGTTCGGCACGGTCGTCACCGGCACATTGAGCGATGGACAATTAACTGTCGGCGATGAAATCGAAATTCTGCCCTCCGGAATTAAAGGACGAGTGCGCGGTTTGCAGACTCACAAACAAAAAGAGGATACTGCCATTCCCGGCTCGCGCACGGCGGTGAACATCTCCGGTGTGGAAGCGGAATCCATCCGTCGCGGCGATGTGCTCGCCCGCCCGCATCAATATCAACCTGCCCGCAGACTCGATGCGCGAATACGATTACTAAACGATGCAACGACAAGCTTGAAACACAACGACGAGGTCAAATTCTTTGTCGGCGCGAGCGAGGCAGTTGCCACAGTGCGATTGCTGGGGGCAGAAGAAGTACAGCCCGGCAGTGAAGGTTGGGTGCAACTTGAATTACGCGAGCCGATCGTTGCCGTACGCGGCGACCGATACATCCTGCGGCGTCCATCGCCCGGCGAAACTTTGGGCGGCGGCAGGGTTGTGGATCACCAACCGAAGGGCAGGCACAAACGCTTCGATGAATCGATATTGAAATCGTTAGAGTCGCTTGCGCAAGGTTCGCCAGCCGACATTCTGCTCGAGGCGGCGAACGCGCTTGGCATTGCGCCGATCAAAGAAATCATTGCGCGCTCGAGGCAGGAAGCGACAAACGCGGAAACAGCGCTGAAAGAATTATTGGCTACCCACTCCCTGATACAACTTGAGGAGGGCGCGCCCGTCGTCTCCAGCGATTCGCTTGTCGTCAGCCAGCCACATTGGCAAACTATGCGCTCCAGAGTTTTGCAAATCATCACTGAGTTTCATAAAGTTTTTCCGCTGCGGCGGGGTATCCCGCGCGAAGAACTCAAAAGTAAATTGAAATTATCGCCGCGTGTTTTCAACGCCGTTCTTGCGCGGTTGGGAGCCGAGCGCTCGATCGCAGACAACGCTTCAACGATTTCCCTGCCGGGGCACGAGGTGAGCTTTACGTCGGACGAGCAGGCGTCAATTGGGAAATTGAAGCGCAAGTTCGAGGCGAATCCGTTCAGCCCGCCAAGCGTCAAGGATTGCCAATCGGAAGTCGGGGAGGATATCCTTAATGCGTTGATCGAAAGCGGCGAGTTAACGCCGGTGTCGGCTGATGTCATTTTTCATAAATCCGATTATGATTCTATGAAAGAAAAGATCAAACATATCATTGAAACACGCGGTAAAATTTCGCTCGCAGAAGTCAGAGACACGTTCAACACCAGCCGAAAGTATGCGCAGGCTTTGCTCGAACATTTTGACGCGATCGGCTTTACCAAACGCGACGGCGATTTCAGGAAGTTGAGGAACTAATGTGCGGACGATTTACGTTGACGGTTGACCCTGCCGAATTGCAGGAAAAATTCGGCAACTATATTTTCCCGAAAAAATTTGCGCCGCGATTCAATATCGCGCCGACCCAGCCTGTGCTGGCGATCCCGAACACGGAAAAGTTCAAGGCGGATTTTTTTGTGTGGGGTTTGATTCCCATGTGGGCGAAAGACCCAAGCATCGGCAACCGCTTGATCAACGCGCGCGGCGAAACGGTTGCCGAGAAGCCGTCGTTTCGCGGCAGTTTGAAATACAAGCGCTGTCTTGTGCTTGCCGATGGGTTTTACGAATGGAAAGCACAGCCAGGCAAGAAAACAAAAACACCGTTTTACATCCACATGAAAGACCGCCAGCCGTTTGCCATTGCGGGTTTGTGGGACACATGGAACAGCCCGGATGGATCTTCGATCAAAACTTGCACGCTCATCACCACCGGACCAAACGAGTTGATGGAGATGATCCACGACCGGATGCCTGCGATCATGCACCCGCGCGATTATGCCAAATGGCTCGACCCCTCGCCGCAAACACCGGACCAATTGCTTCCGCTCATCAAGTCATTCCCCGCCGAGATGATGGATGCTTACCCGGTCAGCACACTGGTTAACAAGGCGTCGAACGACAAGCCGGAACTGGTCGTGCCGGCGAAGTAGCCTGATTCCACGCATCCTCCGCATATCTGCAAGTAAAAATTTCGCATCAACTTGCGCGGCAAAGCCAACTTTGCCTGCCGGCGCACAAAATAAATTCTGCTGTACGATCCGCGCTATGATTCATCAAATTCGATTATCGCTCGCCGGGCGATTCCCGGCGCTGACCTCGCGCGACTTTGCAATTTTCTGGCTGGGGCATCTGCTCTCGTTGGTGGGAACCTCCATGCAGAACACAGCCCAGCCTCTCCTCGCTTATCGCCTTAGCGGACGCCCGTTCGACCTGGGTTTGATCGGATTTGCATTCGCCCTGCCGACTTTTTTTCTGGCGTTTCCTTCCGGCGTGTTAGTCGAACGATGGGACAAACGTAAGGCCGTTATGATCCTGCAGGCGGTGATGATGATCGAAACCCTCATCCTGGCTGTTCTCACGTTGACCGGCAAAATTCAAATCTGGCATATCATTGTTCTTTCGATGGTCTTGGGAATCGCCACCACCTTCGAGATCACCGCGCGGCAATCCATGCTGATCGAACTGGTCGGAAGCGAACACTTACCCAACGCCATCGCGTTACAGTCGACGGCGTTCAATCTGTCTCGCGTGCTTGGTCCTGCCCTGGCGGCTCCCTTGCTCTTGATCCTCCCCTCCAATGGCGAAGGGTGGATATTCCTGCTGAATGCGTTGAGTTTCGGAGCGATACTCGTCAGTTTGTTTTCGGTCAGGTTGACGCATAAAGTGGAACCAACTCTGTCGAATCAATCGATTGCCCAGGATTTTCTGGATGGAGGCAGGTATATTCTCGCGCACCCCAATATAGCGGCTATCATTTTACTTGCCGCTATATTGGGGCTTTTCGGAATGCCGGTCATGCAACAGATCCCAGTACTGGCAAAAGATGTTCTTGCGCAGATCGGCGACACCAAATCCATTGTCGATGCGCGTAATAGCGCGTTATATCTCGCGCTGGGATCCGGCGCGCTCGTGGCGGCTTTGATGATCGCGTTCAACAATTCCGCGCAACACAGGGGAGCGCGCCTCCTGATGGGAGAAGCGGCGTTCATCGTTGGATTAATGGGTGTCGCGTTCTTGAATCAGTTATGGTTCGCAGTGGCTTTGGTCGCGTTGATGGGCTGGGGCGGCGTGACGCAATTCGCCACCATGAATACGTTGCTTCAAACCCAAGTGTCGAATGATTTGCGCGGACGCGTGTATAGCGTCTATTTATGGTCGTTTCAGGGAATTGCGCCTTTCGGAAGTTTGCTGATCGGGTGGATGACGCAGAATTTATCCCTTCCGACCACGGCGATGGTGTGCGGGTTTGTTTGTCTGATCGGCTTGGGTGGAATTCAGGCATTCTTTCCATCCGTCCGTAGATCAGCGGCTTAACGTCAGGTTAGCGTTCGAGCGGCGTGGTTGACTTCGATTTTTTGAACGTGTTATGATGAATTTGAAAATACACCTATGAGCAACAACGAAAAACGCGGGATATTCGCGCGCATTACTGAAACGCTGGTCGGCATTGGGCTGGGCGAATCATTTTTTCGCATTGGAACGCTGATTTTATCGGCGGCGTTGATCGGCACGGTCATCTGGCTCGTGCGCATCTTCTTCGCGCAGAACATCCCTGCCGGGGCTGAGACGGTCTCTCAGGCAACTGAAGCGCCTGTAATTGTGGCAGGAATCGAATCCATCGGCGGAGGAAATTCGTTTGGCGGAGTTCCTCGTCTTGCGCAAGTGCATACCACGATTCCCTCGCGTCCGCGCGAGAAGGTGATCGAGTATACGGTTGTCGAAGGCGATACGATCTTCGGCATTGCCCAAAATTACGGGCTAGAACCGCAAACTGTTTTGTGGAGCAATTATTACACGCTGCTCGATAACCCGCACTCGTTGAAACCCGGGCAGGAATTGAGCATCTTACCTATCAATGGGACATATCACGAATGGCAACAAGGCGAGGGGTTGAACGGCGTGGCCAAGTATTACGGCGTAACCCCGGAGGACATCATCAATTACGCGCCGAATGGGTTGGATCCCGCCACGGTCGGCGACTTCGCCGCTCCAAACATCGCGCCGGGCACATGGTTGATCGTGCCCGGTGGAAAACGCGAGTTCATTTCATGGAGCGCCCCGCTTGGGGTGACGCGCGAAAATCCCGCCTCGGCGCGCGTGCTGGGACCCGGCGCATGCGAACCGGTGACTGGAGGCGCAGTTGGCTTTGGAACATTCGTTTGGCCCGCAAGCCAGCACGCCCGTTCCGGTTTTGATTACTCCCCCGGCACAAATCACTGGGGCATCGACATCGCCGGCAACGAGGGCGAAGGCGCATATGCCACAGACGCTGGCGTGATCGTGTATGCAGGCTGGAACAACTACGGTTACGGCAACATGATCATGGTGGATCATGGGAATAACTTCCAATCGCTCTATGCGCATCTTAGCGGCATCAGCGTAGTATGCGGACAAAGCGTTGGGCAGGGAGACTTGATCGGTATCATCGGCAACACGGGACGCTCGAGCGGTTCGCATCTCCATTTTGAAATCCGCGCCATTTCATCCTGGGTCAACCCATGGGATGTATTGCCGCCGCCATAACAGGGAGGAAACAAGCACAGCGGCGAGTACGCAAACAGCGTCTTGCCGAAGAACTTTATCTCGGCTATAATGCCGTCACTCTAACGAGAGAAGGGCGCTTAGCTCAGTTGGTTAGAGCGCATCTATCACACAGATGAGGCCAGGGGTTCGAGTCCCTTAGCGCCCACAAAACGAAAAACGAGTCGAATTGACTCGTTTTTCGTTTTGTGTAAGAGAGTAGTAAGAAATCCGACAAAACGCCTCAAACTTGCTTTATAATTTTCGATCATGACATCACGGACGAATGAGCAATGGCTGGGAGAATTAAGAGCGGCAGGATTGGCGCGCGAAGTCGCCCTCGATGATCTGCGCGCGGTTATTCAAAAGGGCTTGCCGTATGCCCTGTCGCGCTGGCTATCTCCCGACCAGCCACAATTCAATGCCCTGGTTGAAGAAGTCACACAAGAGACCCTCCTGCGCGTGCTCGACCAACTCGACACCTTCGAGGGACGCAGTCAATTCACCACGTGGGTGCACAAAATCGCCGTGCGGATCGCCCTAACTGAACTCCGGCGCAAACGTTGGCGGGACACGTCGCTGGATGAGCTTACAGAAAACGAAGACGTTCCTCCCCCGCCCGGCCTGCTCGCCGACTCCCACGCCGGCCCCGAAACCTCAGCAGAGCGCGCAGATATGCTCACCCATGTTCGTCGTATCATCGAGGAGGAGCTAACCGACCGTCAGCGCGAGGCGCTTATCCTGCTCGGCGTGCGCGATATGCCAATGGAAGAGGCGGCAAAAAAACTCAAGACCAATCGCAATGCCTTGTACAAACTTCTGCACGACGCGCGCGTTCGCCTCAAAAGCCGACTCTCGATGGAAGACATCGCCCCGAACGAAGTCCTTGCTCTATTCGAGCAAAAGTAAGATAGACTAAAGCCTGACCGTCAAACAAATTGAAACCATGAACATCAAAGACCTTGTTAATCGCGTCCGCGCCAATCTCGGTATGAAACAGGAAATTCCCAACGAAGCTGTTCTCGGATTCCTGCGCGTGCTGGAAAACCTGCCCGCCGAAGAACTTACCTGTGACGAGATCTACACCCAACTGGACGAATACGTAGAGCACGAAGCGCACAGCCACGATGCCGCCCACCTCATGCCTCTCATCCGCGAACACCTCGACTTGTGCCCGGAGTGCTGTGAGGAGTACGAAGTCCTGCTTGATGTGGTGAAAAAGACTGAGGATGAATAAACCGACTGGCGCGCGCCAGTCGGTTTTGATTTACCACAGATCAGCCAATTGCCGAATTTTCACGGGTGAAATAATTTCTCCCCGGCGCGGATCGGCGCTTTCAGGCGATTTTCAGCAGGCGTGATCGGGCACGACCACATCTCGTTATACGCGCAATACGGGTTATAGGCAA
Organism: Anaerolineales bacterium; assembly: GCA_016789025.1. GTDB lineage: Bacteria > Chloroflexota > Anaerolineae > Anaerolineales > Villigracilaceae > Defluviilinea. The sequence goes on along the minus strand of JAEURC010000093.1, from coordinate 35,015 downwards.
CATTGAAATCAACCAGGAAGCGCTCGCCGGGTAATGGCTCGGGTTCAAGATAACGCCCGGCGGGGTAAGTTTCCCTTCCTGCAAGAGAATCGACGAACGGCAGAAAAAAACCATAATTCCCCTGGTAGATCGTCAATTCGGCATCCTGCCCATCCGCTTGAAATTTGAAACGCCCATAGCGAACATATTCTTGCGTTCCGCCGGTGGAAGTCTGCATCAACATCGGAGTCTGTTCGGAAAAACGCTCCACCTTCACTTCAAGCCGTAACGCGTCATTCTCATCAAAATAATCCAGCCCGTGAAAATCGTGTTTTTGCTCCGGGGTCAGCGGGCTTTGCGGGTGCTGCGCAAAGAATTCATCTTTCTCCTTACGAAATTCTGTCAGTTCGCTCATCGAGTCCTCCATGTGATTGTAATTCCTAGAATAGCATTTGAACCAACTTCTTACACCCTCTTGCACAATTACTTTCCCTGTGCTATCGTTACTTCCACATGTCAAACAAAACCGTGTTGATCATCGAAGACGAAGGCGACGCCGCCGAACTGTTCGCCGAGATGATGCGCGTCAGCGGCTTTCGCGTCCTGAAAGTTTCGAATAGCGCTCCCGCCATCGACCTGATCTCTTCCGAGAAACCCGATCTCATCATCCTCGATATCATGATGCCCGGCATCTCCGGGCTCGACATCCTGCACCACATGCATCACGATCCCGCCTTAACAAGCATACCGGTCGTTGTGGTCTCTGCCAAAGGCACCCCTGCCGATATCAAACGCGGCATGGAAGCTGGCGCAAAGATTTACCTGACCAAGCCCGTCGGTTTCCAGGAATTGAAAGAAGCAGTGACACGCGCCCTCGGCGAATAACTTTATGAGCCTGATCCGCGCTTTCATCGCCATCGAAATTCCTCGCGCGATTCAACTTGCTATTTGGCAGTCAACTTCCCCGCTCCGCAACGAACTCGGTCCGTGCCTCCGCTGGACTCCTGCCGAAAACATCCACCTCACCCTGAAATTTCTTGGGGACATTTCACCCGCAAGCGTGGACGAACTGACGCAAGCCGTTCGCGCCTCGGTAGACTCCATCCCAGCCTTCGACATCCAAGTAGGTGGATTCGGTTCCTTCCCCAATTTCAAGCGGGCGCGCATCCTTTGGGTGGGCGCCCAAGCCCCCACAGAACTGGACGCGCTGTTTCAAGGAGTGGAGTCGGCGTGTGCGCGCGTGAGATTCGAGCGTGAAACCCGCGCCTTTTCCCCCCATCTCACAATTGCCCGCGTCAAAGCGGATATATCCGCGGCAGAGCGTAACAAAATCTCCCGCCTGCTTGAAGCCGCAACAATTGACGTACTTGGCGCTGCAAGGGTAGACTCGGTACATCTATTCAAAAGCGACCTGAGACCATCCGGCGTGGTATACACAAAACTATTCTCCGCATCGTTAAAACCACAGTAACCACTTAAATCGTTATATTGCCATGAGGTGAAACCTGAACACACTCGAACTCGCGCACAAGATCATCGAAGCCCTGGAGGATAAGAAGGGCGAGGATATTTTGCTTCTGGACATCAAGGATGTCGCATCGTTCACAGATTATTTTATTCTATGCAACGGCACCAGCGACCGCATGTTAGACGCGCTCGCCAAAGGCGTGCTCGAAGCGACCAAATCGGATTATAAAAAAAAGGGTCGCATCGACGGACGCTCGCAAGAAGGCTGGCTCGTGATGGATTATGGCGACGTGGTAGTGCATCTTTTCTCTCCAGACCAACGCGAGTACTACGATCTCGAAGAACTGTGGAGCGACGGCAAGGTATTATTGAGAGTACAGTAAGGTATGCGGCAATGCTCGCTTTGCGCCGCATGGCAAGGTAAACCTTGCCGTACGGTTTAAACCTACATTTGCGATTGGAAACCGATCCATGAACAAGCGTTTTTCGATACTTTTCTCAATCCTAACGATCCTTTCAATTGTTCTGGCTGGTTGCGGAGCGACTCAAGGAGAAGATTTCCCCGCGACAGAATCTACTCCTCTCATTCCAGTAGACGACAGCGCGTTAACCTCATCGGCTGAGGTGGTGGCTGAAAAATGGGCAAGCCTTGCCTTCATGGTCGGCGCGCAGACGGTGGATATCAAAGTTCGCGTGGGAGATTCTGTGAAGAAAGGACAGCTCCTCGCCTCGATGCCCGAGAACGCCCTGCCGCAAAACCTCATCAACGCGCAAGCGGACCTCGTCCTTGCGCAACAATCACTCGACGATCTGCTCGCCTCTGAAACCGCATTGGCACAAGCGACCATCGCCCTCCGCGCCGCGCAGAAAGCATACGACAAAGCGTTCGACTACCGCGACTCATTGAACGACCCCATCACGATCACCGAGGTCACAACCAAGGTAGAAGACACTCCGTTCGGGAAGGTGGAGGTGCCTGTCACAAAAGAGTATCAGGGATACGCGGATAAGGAAACGATCGCTAAAGCCGAAGAAGATCTTGTGCTCAAGAAAGGACTGCTTGACGACGCGCAACGCACTCTGGATCGCCTTGCCAACATCAAAGACTCTCCCGATGTGATCGCCGCGCAAACCCGCATTGCCGCAATCGAAGCGGTCTTGAGCCAGTCCAAATTATTCGCTCCCTTCGACGGCGTGGTGGTGGAAACCTACGTCAACACCGGAGAGATGGTATCACCGGGCGCGCCGGTCGTATTGCTCGCCGACCTGACAACGCTACAGGTGCAAACCACAGACCTCAACGAAGTGGATGCGGCGCGCGTCCAGATCGGCGACCCGGTCAGCGTCACGTTTGACGCGTTGCCCAATACGGAAGTGAACGGCAAAGTCTCCAATGTTTCCTTAAAGAACGCCCCGGGATCGGGCGTCTACTTCAACGTCACAATTTCATTGGACGAGATCCCCGAGCAGTTACGCTGGGGAATGAGCGCGTTCGTCGAAATTCAAGCTTCGCGCTAAAAGGACAAACATTTCATCAAACATCTTGCAGAAGTGAATTTGCTTCGTCGCGAAGTCCGCTGAGATCTTTGACCACATACCTGTGTTCGAGGCAGGTGTGTGACGAAGAGACTTTCGCAAGAGACCTATCCTGATAAGAGGTTACACAATCTGACAATCTCCTTGTGAGTTGTTAGATTTCTGCTTAAAATTTATACGCCCAATAATATTTTTTCAAAAGGAGATGCAACCCCATGGTTACCGTTGGTCTTTACTACGATGTAATTCTCGGCAAGGAAAAGGTATTCGAAGAGGCAGTGGATAAGATTCTCGAACTGCTCTCAAAAACCCCGGAGCATGTGAACAGCTATCTGTACCATCGCGTGCGCGAGCCAAACTCGTACGCGATCATTTCAGAATGGTCGTCGAAGGATGCTTTCAGCTCCTTCGTACAGAGCGATGTGTTCAGGCAAGTGACCAACTGGGGCAAGGCGGAACTTCTTGTGCGACGCCCAAGCCACAAGGTATACGGTCACGAACGCGACATGCGCTAGACGCATGAACATCGCATGAACACAACATCCTCCGAGGTGGCGGTGCAGGCAGGAGCAACAGAAAGCGCGTATCGTTTCGCGCGCCTCTTGCGGTTGGCAACCTTTCAAATCGGTTCCGCGCTGGGCGATATCCTCGTCACCAGTGTGTGGAACCGCATCATGATCAACGAATTGGGGCTGAATGCCGCGCCGGTGGGGCTGTTGATCGCCCTGCGCTATCTTCTCGCGCCTCTTAGCCTGCTGGCCGGATATTGGTCCGACACGCGCCCATGGCTGGGGTTTCATCGCACGCCGTATGTTTGGGGCGGACGGTTCCTGATCGTCCTTTCCTATCCGCTGTTGCCTCTCAGCCTTTCGCGCTTCGTCGCCGATCGAAACGACCCAAGCGGCTGGTTGATCGCCATCGCCTGTTTCTTGATGTACGGCACCGGCACATTGCTCTCCGGGGGAAACTTTCTTGCCCTCGTGAGAGATTCCGTTCCCAAACCACGACAGGGGTTCGCGGTCAGCGTGATCGAAACGGCGCTAATCGTCATGTTCCCTATCGCGGCGATCAGCCTCGGCAGAGCCATGCGCGAATTCAGTCTCGAAACATTCTGGTCGGTATCGCTGACGGTCATGGCGATCAGCGCGTTCTTCTGGTTCTTCGCCGTTGCGGGAATCGAACGCAGGTTTGCCAGCCCGCGCGCGGGCAAAGCCGAATCCACGCTTCATTTTGGCAAGGCATTGCGCGCGATCTGGAAGGATTTGGATACCCGCCGCTTCTTTGCCTTCCTTGCAATTGCCACCCTGGCCGCATGGATGCAGGAAGCGATTCTCGAACCCTTCGGCGCGCAAGTGCTTGGGCAGGATATTGAGCAAACCACGCGCTACTCCGCCTATTGGCAAACCGCCACCGTCATCTTTCTGATCGGATGCGCTATCCGCTTCCGCAAGCGAGCCGCGGAAAAAAATGTGCGCCTGACCAAGATTGGGCTGGGAATCATGGCGGCAGGGATGGGCATTCTGGCGCTTGCCGCATTTGGCGCGCAACTGCGCTTATTACAACTCTCACTACTGATCTTCGGCGCTGGCTTCGGCTTATATACCTTCGGCGCATTCAGCCTGCTCGTCGCCATGACCTCCGACTCGGAAGCGGGAATGTATCTCGGCTTATGGACGATCTGCGTTCTCCTCTCCCGTGGAATTGGCATCGCCTTAGGCGGCATTTTCCGCGATGTATTCCTCTCCCTCACAGGATCGGCAACCACAACCTACGGCTTGATCTTCCTTTTTGAAGCCATCGGGCTTGCAATTTCTATCTACGCGCTCGCCCGTGTCGATGTGATCGGGTTCGGCCAACGCGTTGGGCGCCTTTCCGCCGACTCTGACCTATCCACCGCCGAACTCGGTTTATAAACCATGCCGATCCTCGAAGCAAAAGCCCTGCGAAAAATTTTCCAACTAGGAGAGCATACCGTCCACGCTCTGGCAGGCGTGGATTTCGCCATCGAAAAAGGCGAGTTCGTCGCGCTCATGGGCAGGAGCGGAAGCGGAAAATCCACGCTCCTGCATCTCATCGGCGGGCTGGACCGCCCCACCGACGGCGAAGTGACCCTCGCCGGAATGCAACTCTCCCTGCTCGATGACGACAAAGTGACGCTCGTCCGCCGCCGCAACATCGGCTTCATCTTCCAATTCTTCAACCTGTTGCCCACCCTGTCCACCGAGGAGAACGTGGCTCTGCCTTTTACCATCGACGGCAAAGATTTGAACGCCTATCAAGAGCAAATCACCACGCTTCTTCGGCACGTGGGGTTGGAGGAACGGCGCCGCCACAAACCCGATCAACTTTCGGGCGGCGAACAACAACGCGTGGCAATCGCCCGCGCTTTGGTAACACAGCCTTCCATCGTGCTGGCAGACGAACCGACAGGCAACCTCGATTCAAAGAACAGCACAGCCATCATGGAACTTCTGCGCCGTTCATGCGACGAACTCCAGCAAACGACCATTGTGGTCACACACGATCCGCGCGCCGCGGCATACGCCGATCGGGCGGTCTTCCTGCGAGACGGACTCATTGCCAAAGAACTCCGCTTCAAGAAGTCGATGAAGGTGGATGAGCGCCTTAGTACGATTCTCAAAACGATGGAAAACCTCCCAGAGCGGAATTAACCTCGCGTCCGAAAAGAAGCGCGGACGAGAATCAAGCAAAGCAGCCAATTGCTTCATAGAATCAATAGATCGTGAAATTGGGAGCGTCTAACAGAGTGAGTGAAACCCTTGCTTCGCCACAGAGTTCACCGAGATCATTGAGAAAATTCTCTTATTTCTCTGTGGGCTCTGTGGCTTAACACACTCAATTCGCCACTCCCACAAAATTAGGTTCTCGACGCAGATAAACCAACATGATTCAAAACATCCTGCTGGCGATCCGTTCGTTGGTTGCCCGTCCCCTGCGCACCCTGCTCACCACCTTTGGCATTGTGCTTGGCGTGGCGGTGATCCTCAGCATCAACATCACCAACAGAAGCACGCTTGCCGCCATCACGCGGTTATTCAGCGAATCCTCCGGCAGGACCAACCTGGTGGTCACCAACGCCGACCTCACGCTGGGCGGATTCGACGAGGGGATTTTGTATCGCATCGAATCAGTCGCGGGTGTGTCTGCCGCCGTTCCGCTCATCCAATCGCAGACCCTGCTCGCCGACGATTCCCAACGCAATGAATTCAATGTTAGTTTCTTCGGCATTGTGCCGGGCGGACTGCTGGTGTATGGCATCGACCCGGCAAAAGACACGCTTGTGCGCGATTACAAACTCGAAGCGGGAACATTCCTCACCGAAGACCCCAACGAATTTCACATCGTGCTGGTGCGAGAGTTCGCTGAAGAGAACAACCTGCAATTGGGGAAGAGCGTCACCATCCGCACACCGGCGGGGAACGCGCGTTTGAAAATTATCGGCTTGATCTCGCGCGAGGGACCCGGGCAGTTAAACAATGGCGCATTCGGGGTCGTTCCGCTCGACACAGCGCAAAAGATTTTCGAACGCCCAAACGAACTCGACCAGGTGGACATCCTCGCCGCAGAGGAGAACCGCTCGCCGCAGGAACTCGACGCGCTAAAAGCCAGCCTGCAAGACCGCATCGGCGTGCAATATTCGGTGATCTTCCCCGCCACGCAAGGCAAGCGCGTGTCGCAAATGGTGAGCGGCTATCAAACCGGCTTGAACATTTTCAGCATCATCGCCATCTTCGCGGGGGCATTCCTCATCTACAACGCGTTTTCGATGACCGTCATCGAACGCACGCGCGAAATCGGCATGTTGCGCACGCTCGGCATGACCCGCTGGCAAATGATGAAACAGATCCTGCTGGAGGCGGTTACGCTCTCCATCGCGGGCTCTGCCATCGGCATCGGTTTGGGAATTTTGCTCGCGCGCGGGTTGATCCGCGTGACCGAGGTATTCCTCGCGCAGGATGTGAGCGATGTTGCCATCCCCGTTTCGGCGCTGGTCACCAGCGCGGGCATCGGTATTATTGTCACACTATTGGCAACGGTCATCCCCGCGTGGCAGGCAGGACGCATCTCACCGCTTGAGGCGTTACGCATTCGCGGCAACAGCGACGACACTTCCGCGATACAACGCGGGCTTCGAGTTGGCGCCGCGGTTATGGTGGGTTCGCTCATTGTGATCTTCCTGCTCCCCATCCCCGAACCGTTCGGGAGCCGCATCAACAACAGGGCGGTACTCGGCATGATGTTCGGCGGCGCATTGCTCATTCCCGCCTCGGTTGGGCTATGGGAACGACTTACGCGTGCCACAGTACGCCGCATGTACGGGCGCGAGGGACAACTGGGAAGCCGCAACATCGAGCGTTCGCGCTGGCGCACAGCGCTGACCGTCGCCGCGCTGATGATCGGCGTGGCAATGATCCTCAGCATCCGCGCGGTGACTATCGCTTTCGATCGCGACATCCGCAGTTGGATCGACGTGTATATCGGCGGCGACCTCTTCGTGTTCTCCTCCATCCCCATGCGGAACGATCTACAGGCGAAGTTAGCCGCCGTTCCCGGGGTGGATGCGGTGACTCCCATCCGCTACCTCGATGTCAAGCGCGTCAAACCCGACGGGGAGACTGAGCCGCTCGCCCTCACCGCCGTCGACCCCGCTTCATACTCACAGGTCACTTCGTTCGCGTTCACTGACAGTGTAGGCAACCCGGCAGATTTTCTCGCCCAACTTGCAGGCGGAGATACCATCTTCGTTTCAAGCGTGCTTGCCGAGAAATATGAGTTAAAGCAGGGCGACACGCTCACACTGAAAACCCGCCGCGGTGAACGTAAATTCAAAATTGCCGCCATCGTGGTGGACTATTACAACCGAGGCATGGTAGTGCAAGGCAGTTGGCGCGACTTGAAACGCTATTTTCAGGTCAACGACGCGAGCGCGTATCTTGTTCAAGTGGAGGCGGGCGCCGATGAAACCGCCGTGCAACAACAGATCGACAAACTCTACGGCAAGCGTCGCAACCTGACCATTCAATCGAATCAGACGCTGAAATCAAGCGCGCTGAACCTGATCGGGCAGACTAGCAGTCTGTTCGATGTGTTGGCGTTCATTGCCATGATCGTCGCGTCGCTGGGCGTGGTGAACACCATGACCATGAATGTGCTCGAACGCACGCGCGAACTCGGCATGTTGCGCAGTCTCGGCATGACGCGCTGGCAAATGACCAAGATGATCCTTGCCGAAGCCCTGCTCATCGGCGTTATCGGCGGCGGGCTGGGGTTACTCTTCGGCTTGTTCCAATCACGGGTGGTGATATCGACAGTGAACGCCACTGCGGGCTACGATCTGACCTATATTCTCCCCACGCAGGGAATCATCGTCAGCCTGGTCATCGCGTTGTTCGTTTCACAGCTGGCGGCGATCCTGCCTGCGGCGCGCGCGGCGCGGTTGCGAATTATCGAGGCGATTCAATTCGAATGAAATCGTTCATCATTCCGTTGGACACTGAAAGCCAAGTCACAAAATCAGACGTGGGAGGCAAGGGGCTGAGTTTGTTGTGGATCGCCCAGCAGGGATTCCGCACTGCGCCGGGATTCATCGTCACCACCGAAGCTTTTATAGACGGGCAATTTGGAAGCGCGGCACTGCAACCTGAAATCGACGCAGTGATTCGCACAGCCTATCAAAAACTTGGCGGGCGCGTGGCTGTCCGCTCTTCAATGGTCGGGGAAGATGGCGCCGAGGCTTCATTCGCCGGTCAACTCGACACCCATCTCAACATCGAAGAGGCGAATGATGTTGTGAAAACCGTCCGCGCATGCTGGGCATCGATGTTGAACCCGCGCGTCAGCGAATACATCAAACAACACAACGGCATCTTCGATGTCTCGATGGCGGTCGTTGTACAGCGGATGGTGGAGGCGCGCGCGGCAGGCGTGGCGTTTTCGGCTGACCCGATCTCCGGCGAAGATGTGGTAATCATCGAAGCAACGCACGGCTTGGGAGACGTGGTCGCCGCCGGGCTGGTGAACCCGGATCGCTGGCTGATCTCGACAGAGGGTCGAATACTCGCATCGACCAAATATTCAGTCGACGCGCCCGCGCTCACCGATGAACAAGCCGTGGAATTTGCGCGTATCGTTCGGCAGGTTGGTGCGAAAGCAGGCTCCCCGCAAGACGTGGAATGGGCATGGGATGGGCGCGATTTCCTCCTGTTGCAAGTGCGCCCGATCACCACACTGCAAGACCGGGATACCTACTCCAACCGGTTTGTTTCCGAAATGGTGCCGGGGCTGGTCAAGCCGTTGGTATGGTCAACGACCACCTCGGCGATGGCAGACAATGTGTTTACCCGCATCTTCGATGAACTACTAGGCAAGGGCAAAGTGGACGCGTCCAGGCTTGTTCGGCGAATTAACTCGCGGGCATACGCCAACGTGACCTTGCTCGGCAAAGCGTGCGAAAAACTCGGCTTGCCCGCCAATTTCTTCGAGACCATCACGCGCGGCGAAAAACCGACCAAAATTCATAGATCTTTTCTCTCTTTTAACAACATCCCTGAAAAACTCCGTCTGATGCGTTTCGTATGGCGGAACAGCCGCATCGCATCCGGCGCCGCATCGTTTATTGCGCGCCGCCATACGGAACTTGAACCGTTCCGACGGCTGGACGCATCTGCGTTGGAGGTCGAGGAGTTGCTAGCCGAGTTGGAACGACTGAAGCAATATCATAAAGAAGCGCAGTGGAATGTATTCATCACAGCATTGAACATGAGCGTGCGCAACCGCATGTTGGGAAGGATGGTCCAGCGCTACGCGCCGGAGGTGGCGCCTGGCGATCTATTGAACAGCGCGGCTCCGTCTCACGCGCTTGGCGCAAACCACGCCTTGCTGGACATGGCAAGCCTTGTGCGAAATTTGGATCGCCATGAAAAACAAATCATTGCCGCCGGGGAAATCGCCTCGATTCAAGAATCGCTACACAAGAGCGACGAAGGCAAACGCCTGCTTGCCGCCATGGAGCGCTTTATTGCACGCTTTGGATTCCTCAGCGCAAACGGCACGGATTTTTCACTACCCTCGTGGCGCGAAACGCCAGCCATGCTGTGGCAGATGGTGAGCCGGCTCGCCAACCAATCCCAGCCGACGCTCACGAATGTGGCGGAGCGGCAAATCGTTGCGTTAAAAAAGGTAAAATCGAATCTCAGACCGATTCAACGCAGTCGGTTCGAACGTTTGCACGCCGCAACGCTGAAGTATATCGATCTGCGCGAACGCGCCAGTCAGTTGATCTCGGAAGATGCGCACCTTATGCGGCGCATCTATCTCGCCCTGGCGGAGCATTTGGTTACGCGAGGAAAACTCCGGGCGCGTGACGATATTTTCTTCCTCAATCACGATGAGGTGGTTCGGCTTTCTCATGAAGCGATGGACGCGGAGGAGGCGAATCGGCTGGTGGCGGCGAGGCAGTTTGAATTGGCGAAAGACGCGGAGTTCGATCCGCCGGATGTTATTCGCGGGAGCGTTTCCGTTCGGCGCAGTGGAAGCGTCGAGGGCGAATCATCCGATGTGTTGACCGGCATCAGCGGAAGCGCGGGTATTGTGCAAGGGCGGGCGCGGATCGTGCGCGACCCGGCGCATGCGCCCCAGGATTTGAGCCGCGAAGATATCCTCGTGGTGCCGTTCACCGATGTGGGCTGGACCCCCCTGCTGGCTGGCATCGGCGGCATCGTGGCAGAGACAGGCGGGCAACTTTCGCACACCGCCATTGTGGCGCGCGAATACGGCTTGCCCGCCGTGGTGAGCGTGAAACGCGCCACACAGCGCGTGCGCGAAGGCGAATGGATTTTGGTGGATGGCGCGCAAGGGCGCGTATATTTGAATCAGGAGGCTCAACCATGGACGCAAGTTTGATCTTGATGGCGGCGGGTATCGGCTATCTCTTCGGCTCGGTCTCGTTTGCGAGAGTGGTGGCGCGGCTCTTCGCGCCGGACATCGACCCCTCGAACGTGAGGCTCAACATTCAAAACTCCGATGAGAAATTCCAAGTCGGGGTAACGAGCGCCACTACGCTTTCGATGCAGGGTGGTCCGAAACTCGGGTTTCTCACCGCCGTGCTCGATATGCTCAAAGTGGCGTTGCCCACGCTGTACTTCAAAACTCAATATCCCGGCGAATTTTATTTCCTCGTCACCGCGCTGGCGGGCATGGTGGGTCATGTATGGCCCGTGTGGTATCGCTTCAAAGGCGGGCGCGGATTGACCGCCGTGTATGGCGCAATGTTCACCGTAGACTGGGTGGGCACGTTCGTTACGTTCTTCGGCGGGATGTTGCTGGGCATCATCGTGATCCGCGATTTGCTCGTGGCGTATCTTTCCGGCTTGTGGCTGTTGGTGATCTGGCTGTGGTTCCGCACGCATGAGATGGCGTATGTGTGGTACGGGCTTGCCGCCAATTTGATCTTCCTTTTTTCGATGATCCCCGAGATCAAACAATATCTCGACTTAAGACGGCGCGGGTTCGGCGCGGATATCGGCGAGACGGTGCAACTCACCGGCATGGGACGCGGCATCTATCGCTTCGCTAAACGATTGAAGCTGATTCGCGATAGTAAGTGAATCCACAGCCTGTAGTTTTCCTCGGCGGCTTCCTCAGCGTTCCCGCCATTTATGAAGGGATGGCAGAACAGATCGCGCGCGTGAGCGGGCAACGCGTCTTCATTGCGCAGGCGCGCACGCATCATTGGCTGACAACAGTCACTGCCGCAGGGTGGGCGCTCGTCATTCGCAAATTGGACGAGGCGGTGCGCGAGGCGGTGAAGATATCCTCCACCGGCAAAGTGACAGTCGTTGGTCATAGTTCAGGCGGGGTGATGGCGCGGTTATACCTGGGCGCAAAACCGTTCAACGGGCACATCTTCAACGGCTTGCAATGGGTGGATACGCTGGTTACGCTGGGAAGCCCGCACTATAACTATCGCGGCGGCAGGTTACGTAAGCGGGTCAACGCTCTGTACCCCGACGCGTTCTTCGCGCCGCAGGTGAAGTACATTTCCGTGGCGGGAAAATCCCTGCAAGGCAAACGCGAGGGAGCCTCCGCTGAACGCCGACTCTATGGCGTCTATAAACGCCTGTGCGGAGACGGCTCCGCATGGGGCGACGGGTTCGTGCCAATCGAATCCGCTTTGCTGAAAGGGTCGGAGCAAATCGTGCTGGAAGGCGCCCATCATTTTGGCTTGAAAGGCAATTCGTGGTATGGGACGCCGAGTCTTGTGGAGGAGTGGTGGAGGGCGGTTGGGTAGTCCGGTAGTTGAGCAGTTAGGTAGTTTGATGGTACTTACCACGAGAAGGCGATTGTGACACATCGAATGAAAATTATCATTTTCTGGTTGTTGTTGATCGTGATCTTCGGGTTACTCACGACCAATGTTTTTCTGTATCGGGAACTGCGAAAATATTACGCGTTGCTTTACAACTCGCAACTCGACCCGATCGGTCTCTCTTATTTTCAAGAAGCGACAGACCAAATCGCCCGCGACAAACCCACTGTGGTTTTCTACGGCGATTCAAGAGCGGCGCAATGGGTCGCCCCTCAAGCTGGCGAGTATTCTTTTATCAATCGAGGAATCGGAAATCAAACGTCGGCGCAAGTGTTGCTCAGATTCGAGGAGCATATTCGACCGCTTCAACCCGATGCGATCATCCTCCAGGTTTGCGTTAACGACCTGAAAACAATTCCGCTGTTTCCCGAATCAAAAGATGAAATCATCGCCGCCTGCGAGAACAACATCGAAACGATCATCCAAAAATCGCGCGCTCTTGATTCGGTTGTCATCCTGACAACGGTCTTTCCCACGTCGGGGAATGTCCCGCTCGCGCGCCGCCTCGTCTGGTCGGATGATGTTTATGAAGCCATAGACCGGGTCAATGCCTTTATTCTGGATTACCAAGCCGAAGGCGTTATCGTTTTCGACTCGGCGGGTATCCTCGCGAATTCGGCAGGCAACGTAAAAAGCGAATACGTATTCGATCTTCTGCACCTGAACAGCGCGGGCTACAACGCGCTAAACTCCGAACTTCTGACAATTCTGGACAACCTGACTACGGCAAAATGAAATCGCATCGTATCGCCGTCCTTCAAGCGCTGTTTGTCGTCTTTCTCTGGGCAACTTCATGGGTATTTGTCAAAATTGGGCTAAAGAGCATACCGCCCCTCACATTTGCAGGGTTGAGATATTTCACCGCCTTTCTTATTCTGGTGGCGGTCTTATTTTTCAGCGAAGCAAAATATGAGATAAAACAACTCCCCAACAAAATGTGGCGGAGGTTGATCCTGCTCGGCATTCTCATGTACGCCGCCACACAGGGAGCGGTCTTCGTCACGCTTGCCTACCTCCCCGCCGTGACGACCAACCTGCTGATGAGTTTCAGCGCGATCGGCGTGGCAACGCTGAGTATCTTCTGGCTGGCTGAAAAACCCACATGGATGCAATGGGGCGGCATCTTATTGGCGATCACCGGCGCCATGATCTATTTCCTGCCGGTTGCCATACCGCAAAGCCAAATACTCGGCGTGCTGGCCGGACTCGTCGGGGTGACAGCGAACGTAATCTCATCCGTTCTAGGCAGGGAAATCAACCGCGCCGAAGCGCATCATCCCCTCGTTGTGACGGTGATCAGCATGGGCGCAGGCTCCGTGATTTTACTTCTGGCAGGTTTGGGCATCGAAGAGCCGCCGGTCATGAACCTGCAAGGCTGGGGAATCATCATTTGGCTGGCGCTGGTCAACACCGCGCTCGCGTTCACGCTTTGGAATCACATCCTCCGCACGCTGACCGCCACCGAATCCAGCGTCATCGGCGGGACGATGATGATCTGGGTCCCCATCCTCGCCGTGCTATTTATTGGAGAAAGCGTCACGATTAAAGAAATCGCCGGTCTTATCATCACAGGTATGGGAACGCTAATCGTCCAACTCAGAAAATTCCCATCGTCAAGGAAGCGAATGGACGCATAAATCAAACATCCCGCCGACTCGCGCCAGCGGGACAATTCTCTAATTCTCCAATTACTAATTACCACTTACCTCAATCCGCAAATTCTCCCCTCTCAAACACTATTCTATAATCTCCAATCTCTGCTCTTCTACCCCTCAAACACCCACCGATCCACTTCCCTCTTCCACTCCACCAACTCATCCGCTTTGAACCACAACCCCATCTCGCGGATGCCCGTTTCCGGTTTATCCGAAGCGTGGATCAAGTTGCGCCCCACCTCCAACGCGAAGTCGTGACGAATCGTGCCGGGCGCAGACTCAACCGGCTTGGTCGAGCCCACCGTCTGTCGGATCGCGGCAACCGCATTCGGTCCCTCCCACACCATCGCCATCACCGGCGCGGATGTGATGTACGCGATCAAACCGTCGTAAAACGGCTTGCCCTCGTGTTCCGCGTAATGCTGTTTTGCCAACTCCAAACTCACCTGCATAAACTTTGCGGCGACCAGCCGCAGTCCGCGGCGCTCAAAACGGGCAATGACCTCGCCGATCAAACCGCGCTGTACGCCATCGGGCTTCACTAAAACAAGCGAACGTTCCACAGATTCCTCCAAAAAATAAAATTTTTAAACCCATTTAAACACAAAGGACACAACGGTCACAAAGGTTTAAGACGAAAAGAATTTCCTTTGTGTACTTCGTGTCCTTCGTGGTTATAAAAGAATTTACCTCAACAACTCTTCCGCTTTCGTATACGAGTCCAACGCATCCTGCAGACGGTTGGCGCGCATGTACGCATCGCCCAGCGATTGCCAAATGCTCACCTCCACCGGGTAACGGTACAACGCCTCGCGCAGATCGAAGATCACCTCGTCAAGATACTTGCCCTTCTTGATGAGTTTCGAATACGTCTCGAGCGCGCCGGGGATGTTACTGCGCGAAAGTTCATTCCGCGCATTGCCTAGGGTCATATCCACGGGCGAGGTCAACATGCCGGTCGCCTTGCGAGTGACAGGTTCCTGATAGGTGGACACCGGCGTTGTCGGGCGCGGCTCCGCTTTCTTTGCGGCGGGTTTGCGCGGCGCAGGCTTTGGCTCGGCTTTCGGTTCTTCCTTCGGCTCCTCAAATGAGACCGGCGCCGGCGTTTCAGCAGGTTGCCATTCTTCAGCGCGAGTCGGTTCGATCTTCGTCGGCTCGGCAATGGCCTCCCCGCTATCGTCGCTCAGCCATGAGGGAAGCTCGCCGGTCAGCGGTTGTTTTTCTTCCTCATCGACTCCACTCAACCAGCTGGGCAGACTGCCGGTATTCAAACGCGGCGCTTCTTCCAGTTCAGCCGAGGGTTCGCTCTGATCCTGTTGTTGATCGTCCACGCTCGCGCTCACAGGGAATTCTGCTTCAGCCACTGGGGCTGGCGCGCCTTCGTCCACGCTTTGCAACCAGGAAGGTAAGTCATCACTCACCGCAGGTTCAGCAACAGGCTCCGGCGTAGTCTCCGACTCCTCTAGATTTTGCAACCAACTCGAGACATCAACATCTCCTCCACTGGGAACCGGCTCAGCTTTAGGCTCATCAAGACTCTTCAGCCACATGGGGGTCTCGTCGGCTTTGTTTTCAGAGACCAGTTCGCTCGCCGGGGTTTCCGCATCTAAATTCTTCAGCCACATGGCTGTTTCATCGGCTTTGTTTTCAGAGACCGGCTCGCTCGTCGGGGTTTCTCCATCCAAACTCTTCAACCACAAACCCGTATCCACTGCGGGTTGTACTTCTTGCGTCACAGGCGTTTCAACCGGGGCAGATTCGCCGGACTCCTTTGCTCGTTTCACCCACTCAGGCTCTTCCACCGAACGTTCCTCGGGTTTCATCAACAAGCCTTCGGTGGAACCTTGTTTGACAGCAAGGCTTTCCAGCCACGCAAAAGCATCGTCCTCAGCGCTTGGAGCCTTTGCCGGCTCGTCAACAATTGGCGCAGGCTCTTCGGTCTTCACTTCGGGTATTGCCATCGGTGGGATGCTGGCTTCAGGCTGAGGCTCATCGGCCAGCCCCTTCGCTTGCTTCACCCATTCCGGTTCCTCGGAGGAACGTTCCTCTGGCTTCATTAGCAGACCTTCCGTCGAGCCTTGTTTGACAGCAAGGCTCTCCAGCCACGCAAAGGCATCATCTTCTGTTTGCGAATTCATCGCAGAAGCATCCAACGGCGCTGTAACTGCGGGTCTTTCCTCCGCCTTGGGTTGCTCTCCCACTCCATCAAGAAAATCAAATTTTTCGGCGGGCTGGGCAGAAGCAGAAGTGGCAGGCTCGCTCTCCGCATTTTTCAGCCAATCCGGCTGAGTATCGCTCACAGCGGGTTGGGCAACATTCTCTGAGTCAAACGATTTTATCCAGTCTGGTTGCTCGGTGGCGGCAGGTTGAGAAGGTTTGTCCTCCTCGTCAAACGACTTCAACCAATCCGGCTGTTCGGCGGAGGCGGATTGCGGCGCGGCATTTACATCTGTGCCACCCAACGAGTTCAGCCAATCGGGCTCGTCACTTAAGGCGGAAGCCGATTCCGTCGCGCGTGCCGGTTGCCCGAGATCTTTCATCCAATCCGGGGATTCATCAAGTGATGCCGATTCTTTCCCAGGCAGGATGCTGGGGTCGATGCGATTCATCCATTCCGGCGTAGCTTCGGGCTCCTGAGACCGCGCAGGCACAGACGATTCAGATTCATCCGCAGGTTTGAGTTGCTTCACCCAGTCTGGCATTTCTCCAGCCGCCAGAGGAGCGGCGGCAGTGGGAGGCAGTGTTTCCTCTTCACTAAGCAGTGACGCTTTACTTTCATCATACTCGCCCGTCGATTGCCCCCAACCGGCATCCTTTAGAAAATCTGGGATGTTGTCGTCCGATGGCGCAACAGCCGCACTGTCGAGTTGAGGCGGCACTTGAGTCTCCGTCTCAAATCCTTTGTATAGCCAGGCTGGTTCCGGTTCATCTTTCGGTTCCAGGCTGATCCCGCGCGATTCGCGCCAATCCGCTGGCATCCCTACAGGCTGACCGCTCCAATCGAGTTTCTCGATCGAGATGGCAGAGTCGGGCGCTTTAGATGTGTCGAAGATCGAACCGCTCACATGCGCGGCGTACGGGTCAAGTTCAATGACGCGTTGATGATACACTTGCACATTCTCGGGTTTATCAGCGCTGAAAATTTCGACGAGTACAGCGTTGGCATCGTAACAATACGGATACCGTCTCAACAACGATGACGCCACTTCCGCGGCGTCGGTCTTTTGCCCATTTTTGTAATGGGCTTTTGTCAGCAAGGCGCTCATATCACTGCGTCCGGGATCTTCGGCAAGCACATTCTTGATCTCAGAGATCGCCTGTGGATACAATTCACCTTTCACATACATCTGGGCAAGCGCGCCGCGCGTCATACGAATGCGCGGAGGCGCCGAACCGTCACGAGCGATATACAGCCGTTGCAGTTCGCTTTGCACGGCGGCATTCGAAGGCTGGGTTTCAAAGGCTCGCTCCATGTGCCAGATGGCATCGTCGAGTTTATTCTCCTCATCGCGAATGATTCCCATGCCTACATGCGAGACAAAATCGCTTGGCGCGCATACGAGGACGCGCGAGAAAATATCCACGGCGTCGCCATATTTTTTCATTTCGAGGTACGCCTTGCCAAGCAGGCGATATGTATCAAGATGTTTTGGGTGTGTTTTTAAGATATGAAGGCAATGAGCCACGACCTCATCCACTTGACCCCGGTCTAACATGGTTTCGATTTCGCGGTTATATGCCCGCAGGGATATTTTCGCCATGAGTGTCAACTCCTGCCGCTATTATAACCCACCTTAATTGTAGAACAGCGGCAATGGTTGAACATCATCTGCGCTGAATTTATGCGCGGCGAGAGTCATTGCGCGCGCTTCCGCCAGTTTCGCCTCGTCATCGGCATGGATGGTGAAGAGCGGCTCGCCCTTTTGAACTTTATCGCCAACCTTGTGATGGACGACGATGCCGACCGCGTGATCGATCGAATCGGATTTCTTCGCGCGTCCGCCGCCGAGGATGACCGACGCCTCCCCCACGCTTCGCGCCTGGACTTGGGAGAGGTTCCCATCCATCGGCGACTCCACCACCTCGACATATTTCGCGCGCGGGAACTTGGACGGTTCGTCCACGTAGGACACGTCGCCGCCCTGCGCCTTCACCAACGCGCGGAATTTCTCGAAGGCTGAGCCGTTTGCCATCGCTTTTTCGGCTTGGGCGCGCCCGTCATCCAGATCTTTGGCGCGTTTGCCGATAACGAGCAAATGCGAACAGACATGCAAACAATGCTCGCGGAAATCGCGCGGACCTCCGCCTTTCAACGCTTCGATGGCTTCGACCACTTCAAGCGAATTTCCCACAGCATGACCCAACGGCTGATTCATGTCCGAAAGCAGGGCGATCGTTTCGCGTCCTGCGAGTCTGCCAATGTCCATCATTAATTTTGCCAGCACGCGCGCTTCGTCGAGAGTTTCCATGAAAGCGCCGAGTCCCACTTTCACATCCAGCACGATTGCCTGCGCTCCAGCGGCGATCTTCTTGCTCATGATCGAAGAGGCAATGAGCGGCGTGGATGGCACAGTCCCGGTCACGTCGCGCAGGGCGTAGAGTTTTCCGTCGGCAGGAGCCAGCGCGAGAGATTGTCCCGTAAGCACTTCGCCGATCTCTTTGAGTTGTTTCTTGAATTCGTCGGTGGTCAAGTCCACACGATAGCCGGGGATCGATTCGAGTTTGTCGAGCGTTCCGCCGCTGAAACCAAGTCCGCGCCCCGACATTTTGCCGACGGGCAATCCGCAAGCCGCCACGGTGGGAAGAACCGTGATGCTCGTCTTATCGCCCACACCGCCGGAGGAATGTTTATCCACGGCGAGGTCAACCACATCGCTCAGATCGAGCGTATCACCGGAATATGCCATCGCGAGCGTGAGGTCGGTCGTTTCGCGCGGCGTCATGTCGTTGAGCATGACCGCCATGGCGAACGACGCCGCTTGATAATCAGGCACATCGCCTGATACAAATCCTTTGATGAAAAACTCGATCTCTTCGCGGGTCAGTTCGATCTTGTCGCGTTTTTTGATGATAATGTCTACAGCGCGCATGGGAGGCTCCTTGGGTTGAAGACAAGTATACACGTAGACAAGTAAACACGGAAACACGTAGACAAGTTCGTACCTGTTTACCTGTCTACGTGTCTACATGTGTATGTGTGTACTTAACCCTTCACCAATTTGTATCCATCTTTCGCGTCTTGCACTGTCCACCCTAGCGCAGAAATTCTATCCCGCAGGCGATCTGACTCTGCCCAATTTTTATTCGCGCGCGCGAGAAGGCGTTCTTCTGCGAGCGCGGTCACTTCATCAGACGGCTTATCTTCATCGAGGCTTGGCGCGTTGACAACCATTTCCCACACGCGAGCAGGAATATCTTTTTCAAGAGGGCTGGGAATCTTCACCTCGCCCAACTCGCTGAGATTAAATTTCGAGCCAGCCGGGTACATCTCCGGGTCACATTCGCGGACGATGGAGACGCTGCTCACCCCGCTCACCTCGCATTGACCCGACTCAATATCCACAATGAGACCGGTGTGTTCATCCAAGCCGACGGTTTGATTTTCAACCGGGACGAGGTCGCACCATTCGGCGAATCGATCCATGCCGATAAAGCAGCGGCTGGTATCCAAATCCGCGCCGCCGTCGGCATTATTCCAGTGCGGGATGAAGGAAACGTGCAAGCCAAAATCGCCGAAGAGGTTCAACCCATCCACGGCGTGAACATCCTGTCCCACTTTGTAAATCTCGTACACCGGCAGCGCGTGTGCGCCAACGGAGATCGTGGCGGCGGAGGCAAATATCAACGTGGCGCCGAGGCGGTGGCGGGCGCGGATGACATCCCATGCGAGAGTCCCTTGCAAATTGCGGATCGCGTACGTGGGACTCCCCGGTCCCATGAAGATCATATTGGCATAAAGAAGCGGCTTGACGATCTCAGGATCATCCGGGCTGAACGCGGAATTTTTCTTGCGGGCAGGAACGACATCCACAACAGGCTTGTAGTTTTGCAATCGTGTCTTCATAAATTCCCCCACCTTGCCAACCACCTGCGATGAGTTCAACTCAAAGCCTGCGGGCGTTTCAAGCAGCGCAATGCGGAGCGGTTCGTTGATCCGTTTTGCAAGCGTTTCAAAAATCCGCCCGCCCGCCAATGATGTTTCGCCCGAGCCGAGGAATGCGATTTGTCCAATAGTCATGTTGGTTGGATGATATGTTGAACTCATCTATTACATGCAAAAGTTTGTTCACGGTGTCAGCGACATAAGAAACTGCACTGTCGCTTCCGCAGCTTGCAACCATTGTTCTTCTGCCGAAATCGAAGCGGGGTTATCACCGTTCTGAAGTCCATACGAGCCGAATTGAGAATGATTCCCGCCTTCAATGACAACGAATTGAGCGTCCGCGGGCAATTGCGACTGCGATTGTACGAAGCGCTCAACGCCTGCCATGTCGTTCGTCCCATAAATAGACAAGACAGGTATGTTCGTTGCCGCGAGAGAATCATCGGCTGGGTACGATGCCCACAAGATCAAACCGCCCACGCGGTCTACATTTTTCGCGGCATACTCGGAAGCCGCCACGCCGCCGAGCGAATGTCCGCCGACAGCCCAAACCTCGATCGCGGGAAAACGCTCCATCACCTCGGTCGCCGCGTCTGCGCGGAAGAACGCAAGATTGAGCGGAACGTGCGCGAGCGCAACAAAATATCCACGCTCGGCGATCTGACGAAGTATTGGCGCGTATGCGCGATAGTCCACGCCTGCACCGGGGTAAAAAATGAAACCAGTCGCTGCCCGCATACCCACCGGCTCGAAAGTGATGATCCCATTCTGCTCGGCAACCGTTACACGCGCATCCGACGGCAAGGCTTGCAGCGCGAGATCGCTTGCGGGATATGTGCGCGAAACCCAATACGCCGTGCCGCCCGCGCCAAGCAATGCAACCACAAGCAATGTTGTGACAAATATTCTTGCGAGTTTTCTCCAACGATTCATTTCAACAAGTCCTCGGTCTTTCGCCAAATATCGTCGAACATTTTCACTGTTAGTTTTCCAGTCAAGGTGTTTTGCTGGCTGGGATGGTAAGAACAGAGTAGAGTTGCGGGTTGAAAGTTTGAAGGTCGAAGGTCAAAGGTTGCGCCGTGAGCGAACTTCATTGACGAATCGCGAATAGAAAAAATCTTCAAAATTCTTTCATACGCGATCCGTCCCAAACAGACGATCACTTTCGGTTTGATAATTTCCAATTCCCGTTCGAGATACGGCTGGCAGTTTTTCAATTCTTCAAGACTCGGTTTGTTGTCTGGCGGGACACAGCGCGCGACGGCGGTAATGTATAAATCTTTCAGACGAAGACCGTCGCTTCTTGACACCACCTCAGCTTGATTCGCAAACCCAGCCTTGTGCAACGCCGGATACAAAAACCCGCCCGAGGCGTCGCCGGTAAACGCTCGCCCCGTCCGGTTTGAACCGTGAGCGCCGGGCGCGAGTCCCACCACAAGGACGCGCGCTTTCGGGTCGCCAAATCCCGGCACCGGCTTGCCCCAATATTCCTGATCCCGGTACGCCTTGCGTTTGACTCGCGCCACTTCCTCGCGCCACGCAACAAGGCGGGGGCATTTTCGGCAGGCGATGATTTCGGTGTTGAGGGATTCAAGTTGAGATGGCATTTTTGGTAATTAGTGATCAGAGACTTAGAGAATTAACATCGCGTCGCCAAACGAGTAGAAACGATAACCTTCTTGAATTGCCATGTTGTATGTTTCTAAAATTTTCTCGCGCCCCGCAAACGCGCTGACCAGCATCAACAGCGTAGACTTGGGCAGGTGAAAGTTTGTGATCATCGCGTCCACAACTTTGAATTGATAGCCGGGGAGAATGTAGAGGGAGGTGGGGCCGGTAAAGGGAGTAATTGGTAATTGGTAATTGGCGGCAGATTCGAGCGTGCGAACAGAAGTGGTGCCGACAGCGATCACCCTCCCGCCTTTCGCGCGGGTTTCGTTGATCGCGTCCGCTGTTTCTTGAGTCAACTCGCACCACTCGCTGTGGATCTTGTGTTCTTCGGGGTTATCTTCATTGACCGGCGCGAACGTGTCCAAGCCGACATGCAATGTGACATACGCGACTCTCACCCCTTTGACTTGCAACTCCTCCAGCAAACGCGGCGTGAAATGGAGTCCAGCCGTGGGCGCGGCGGCGGAGCCGGGTTCTTTGGCATAGACGGTTTGATAGCGTTCAGGATCGTCTAGTTTCTCGTGAATGTACGGCGGAAGCGGCACATTCCCCACCTTGGAAAAATACGGCTCGATGGGTTCGGAAAATTTTATCAATCGCTCCGACCCGCTCAACTCTTCGATGATCTGAACTTCGGGTCCATCTTCCACTTGCGCCAGTTTGCCCACGCGCAGACCTTTGCCGCCGACCAACGCCTCCCATGTGAGTTCGTCGCGGCGGCGCAATAGCAAGAGTTCCACTCGTCCGCCAGTCTCTTTCCGCGCGAAGATCCTCGCAGGGATGACGCGCGTCTGATTCAACACGAGCAGATCGCCCGCGTTGAGATAATCCGTCACATCGCAGAAGATGCGATGCTCAAGTTTTCCACTCTCACGATGCAACACCAACAAGCGCGACGAATCACGCGGCTCAGCAGGCGTCTGCGCGATGGAGGATTCGGGGAGGTTGTAGTCGAAGTCGGAGGTTTTCAATGTCAAAAACTTCTGCCAAAACCTTGAAGAATTTGCCCTAATTTCATTATCTCTGAGCTCTCATCGCGACGTGAGATCATTACTCGAAGCATCCCAGATTCTTGCAAGAATAATTCTCGCATCCATGGGCTAAGTTTGTGGCTTGATACGATAAAGACCCAAGTTAAGTTTCCTATTGGAAATTTGAAAGCGGTGTGACCGAATAACTTCTTTGTAAATCGGGTTGGGGATTGTATAATGTTATTAATCAGTTCGGTATTAGGAATTAGCGAAAGCATACAGCCATACTCTGAAGCCTTTCCTGGATTTTTGTCATCTAACATTCGACGAATCTTCTCTTCGTGAGGACCTAAATCAATTTGAGAAAAAGCAACATGAGCTGATATCGCAGAGCGCCAAAGAAGCGATAACTGAAATAATTTGAACTTGGCGTAATTAACATTTTCCGAATACAAAACTCCTAAGTTATCATCACGGGAAAAGTTCGGAATTTCATTAATAAGTTCTTTCGCATATTTCTCATATTCGCTTAGTTTAGTCTCGCATTGTTGGCAGAGTAAGTATTCTCGTATCCCTTTCTGAATAATCTTTTCACCCTCTTTGGCAATCTGAAGAGTTCTATGTTTTTCCTCATACAAATCAAGATAGAAAAACTCTGGCAAAATATGGGAATTGCACAATTTTGCTTCTTTTTTGCATAGCCTACAAACACTATTCTGTGATTTGGCTATCTTCATTTTTTAAAAAGGAATGAGACTAAGTTCAACACAATCGTCAACACCACTGATACCAATATCGAACTCGCTGTCGGAAAATAAAACGAACCATTCTCCCCTTCGATACGTATATCGCCAGGCAAACGTCCAAGCGGCAAGCCGAATTTCGCGGCGAGGTACACTCCGCCGCCGAGGAGGAATAAGACAATTCCGCCGAGCATCAAGTAGCGAGCGAGGGATTCCATATTCTTCTCAGTCAAAGGTCAAAGGTCAAAGGTCGCAAGGTTGACTTTTGACTTTTGACCTTCGACACTAAAGGAGTCGCGGCTGACCCTCTTCCACATAATCCAACCCCAAATGCTCATACGCGGATTTGGTGGCGACGCGTCCTTGCGGGGTGCGGTCTAAAAAGCCGAGTTGCAAAAGATACGGCTCGACCACGTCCATGATCGTATCCTGCTCTTCGCTGATGGACGCGGCGATGGTGTTCAAGCCGACGGGTCCGCCGCCGTATTTTTCGATGATCGTTTTCAGCACGCGGCGGTCAACGTCGTCGAGCCCGAGCGGATCAACTTGCAACAGATCCAACGCTTCTTTTGCGACGGCGGAGGTGATCGTCCCATCCGCGCGGACTTGGGCGAAATCGCGGACGCGGCGCAAGAGTCGCAGGGCGATACGCGGCGTCCCTCGCGCCCGCCTCGCAACTTCCCTTATGCCTGATTCGTCTGCGGACACTTTGAGCATCCCTGCGGCGCGCGCGACAATTTGACGCATGGCTTCGATGTCGTAATAATCCAAACGATAGACCGCGCCGAAACGCGCGCGCAACGGCGCGGTGACGAGGGCGAGTCGGGTGGTGGCGCCGACCACAGTAAAGCGAGGCAGTTTGAGGCGTAGAGAACGAGCCGAGGGTCCCTTGCCGATGACGATGTCCAACGAGAAATCTTCCATGGCGGGGTAGAGCACTTCCTCCACTGCGCGTCCGAGGCGGTGAATTTCATCAATAAAGATCACGTCGCCCGCGCGGAGGTTGGTGAGGATGGCGGCGAGATCGCCTGCGCGTTCGATGGCGGGACCCGCAGTGACCTTGACGTTGACGCCCATCTCGTTGCCCAACACATGCGCGAGCGTGGTCTTGCCCAACCCAGGCGGTCCGTAAAACAAAACATGATCCAACGCCTCGCCGCGATGTTTCGCCGCATCAATGAGGATCGAAAGATTCTCTTTCACTTGATCCTGACCGATGAGGTCGGCAAGTTGCTGCGGACGCAGAGCGTTATCCACGCGGTCGTCGGGTTTCGATTCGGGATCGAGTTGTTTTTGTTTGGGCATGAAGCGATTATAGCAAATAAAAGTAGGGACAGGCCTATGTGTCTATCCCTACGATATTCAAAACCTCAGCCACGGATTTCACAGATTTACACGGATCGGTTTTTAAAAATTCGTGAAATCCGTGTAAATCTGTGGCAAAGAAATTATTCCAACGGCTCGAACGTCACTTCCACCGTCATCCCCCACATCACACGCGGATCAACATCATTTGCCGCAATACGCACGGTGTAGATCACGTCGCCGCCTTGCAACACAGATGACTGACTGATCTCGGTGACCACGCCGTTCATCGTGACATCATCCAACGCATCGGCAGTGAACGTGACGTTTTGTCCAACGGACAATTTCACGACTTCAAGTTCGGTGACGTCGGTCGTTTCGATCAGCCACGCGGATGTATCCGCAATGCTGACGATTCGATTCTCAGGGGAAACCTGTTCGCCCGCCTCGACCGCCACATCAGCCACGACTCCATCGAACGGCGCGGCGATCACATAGTTGGACAGATTCGCCCGCGCCGCCATAATTTGCGCATCCGCGCTTTGCAAACGAGCGGTTGCCAACGCAAGTTGATCCTCGTTCACGCCGCTAGAGGAAATCTCAAATTGATACTTCGCTTCGGCTTCGGTCCCAAGCGCGGCGTCCAACGCGGCGCGGACGGTATCGCGTTCGCGCGTAATTTCATCGAGATCGCGCAAGGCTTCGTTGTAATTTTCCTGCGCGGTTTCGAGCACATCTTCGGCGGTCACGCGCTTGGAATTATCCTTGTCCAAATCTTTGTATTTATCGAACTCATCTTGCGCGTCTTGCAAATCCTCCTCGAGGTCTTCGAGGTCAGCCTTGGCGTCTTCGATGCGGTCTTCGATAGAATCCACATTCAACGCTTCCCAATCACGTTCGGCTGTCTCGCGGACTTCCTGCGCGTTCATGTACGCCGTCCATGTGGCGGCGAGGTTGGCAGAGCCGTTGCGGTTCAACGAATCCAACGCTTGCTGCGCGACGACCAGTTCGAGATTCGCGGCGGAGAGTTGCGCTTCGGCGAGGCTGGCATTCGAGAGCCGCGCAAGCACATCGCCTTCTTTCACCGAATCGCCAATTTTCACGTTGACCGATTCCACAATGCCGAACGCTTGAAACGACAGATTCGCCGCGTGGACGGGACGAATCTTCCCCTCCGCGATGACGCTATCAGTGGCGGCGACGGTATCCGCGGCTGGGGCAGGCGTCCCTGCGGGTTGATTCGCGCAGGCGGTCAGGATCAGCGCGGCGATCAGGGTAAACATCATAATTTTCTTTTTCATGTTATTCATTGTTACCTTTCTTTGTATTAGTAGACAGGTATACAAGTAAACAAGTACACAGGTATACATGTTTCCATGTCTACGTATTTCCATGTTTCCGTGTCTACGTGTTTACCTGTTTACAGGTTTTCATCACTCATACGCCAACACCTCGCGGATGGTCAGCCGCGCGGCGTTGCGGGCGGGGATGACACTTGCGAGGGTCGAGAGCGCCAAGACCAGCGCGAGCCAGATGACATAGCCTTGATACGTGAAGACCACGTCAATTGCCGATTGGAAAATGGCGAGGCTGACGATGGTTGACAACAAATACGAGAACGGCACGGACAGGATCACCGCGAGCACGAACGACATCGTACCGATCACGATGCCCTCGGCAATGACCGTTCGCATCACGGCGCGGTCGTCGGCGCCGATGGCGCGCATGATGCCGATCTCGCGCGTGCGTTCGAGCACGTTCATGCCCATCGTGCCAGTGAGTCCCATCGAGCCGACGACGGCGGTGAGGATCGCCATGATGAGCAAAAAGATGACCAGCGTGTCCAAACTTTCCACCGCCGAATCCAACGACGCGCTGCCCGACTCTGCCACGCGGACTTTAAATCCTTGATCGTGTAAGAATTTATCCAACTCTTCGGCTTTGGCGTCTTGGTAGGCGCGGCTGTGTTCTTCCGTTTCAAGCCTGAACGAATACGAACGATTCACAAGATCGTTCATTTGCGAAACATATTCAAACGGCGCGTACGCCAGCACGCCTTCGCGATCCATGAATTGAAAAATGCCGATCACTTCCCATAACTCTTCGCGCCCTTCGATCTTCAAATGCACTTGATCGCCCACCTTGAGGTCGGGAAAATATTTGCGCGCGCTTTCGCTGATGGCAAGTTTCTTCACATCGTCCGCGCGGATCCAACGCCCCTCGAGAATATTCGGCTGAACCAGTTTGCTGTTCGCGGGCGGACCGAACATGTTGAGGTTCTCCATCACATTGCCGTTCGCATCGAGCAACTCGCCGCTCACGAACTGCCAACCCTCCACTTGCTCCACGCCGTCCACCTTCATCGCAATTTGTTCGATCTCGCGCAAACGATACGGCTCATCGAAATCCAGCGACACGTCGGCGGAAAAATATTTGGCGATTTGTCCGATGTAATCGTGCAGACTGACGCGCACATTGAACACCGCAATGAAGATCGCGCCGCCCATCGTCAGCGTGAACAACGTCAGCATGAGGCGGTTCTTTCTTCGGAACGTGTTGCGCAACGAAATAACGAACGGACGCGGGATGTGGAGTCCGCGCGCGGCGAGGATGCGCGTCGCTTTGACCTGAATCCGATCGAGCCACGACAAACGCTTCCTTTCGCCGCTTGGGGCTGGTTGCTCATCGTCAGCCACCCCGCCGCTGAGAGCCTGCAACACCGTGATGCGCGAACCGTTGACCACTGGCGCGAGCCCCGCAATAAGCGGCACGAACAAACCCACGAGAATTTGGATCAGCAATGCCAATGGCACGATGCGATAACCGAGCAAGTTGAAGTTCAATTCGCTGGCGATGAATTCAGCAAGTCCATACGCGCCCGCCCCGCCGAACGGGACCGCGATCAGCAAAGCGATAACCCCGAACGCCATGATGAGCGTGATGTACATGCGAAAGACTTGATTGCGCTGTCCGCCCACGAGTTTGATCACGCCGATGTGACGCAAGTGCTGGTTCAACAACGCGCTCAACGTGTTGGCGATCAACGAACTGGAGAGGAACACGATCAAAATTCCCAACGCGAGCAGGATGCCGAGAACCGCGTTGATCGTATCTGCCAGCGGATGCTTGTGCGATTCGGAAAACCGCGAACGGACGACGAGCTGTCCGTTCTTTTCGAGTTTGTCCTTCAACGCCGCCCCCACCTCGCGGACGTAGGCAAGGTCGTCGCCGTCGCCCGTCACGGTGACCAAGGCTCGGTTAAACGAATCAGGCTGACCGAGGTATTGAAGCGTGTCCATCGAGATGTAGCCGAACGGCGAGGCGAGGAAGTCGCCTGCGCTTGAGGCGGTATCTTGCACGATGCCCGTCACAGGTAGAGTTTTGGTCGAGCCATCGGGGAGTTGGAACTCGAGCAGGTCGCCCACGCTCACATCCAGATCTTCCAACGCATTCATTTCCAGCAGAACTTCGTGCTTTTCAGGGGCAGACGCGCCTTCGAGCGGAAGCAACAAGTTGACCTGGTTGTCTTCAAAACTCTCGAACGCGTTCATATCGAGCGTGACCCATTTCTCGGTCCCTGGCACGCGCACGCGCATGTTGAACACGCGCCGCGCTTCGGCATCTTTCACGTTCGGCTGGTTGCGAATGGAATCGAGAACATCCTCATCGAAGTTCGTCATGCGCATTTCGATGTTAGCTGGCACGTTCGCCGAATACGAGACGCCCATATCCTGCGAGATGATCTGGTACGCGCCTGCGATCACGCCAATGGAAAACACGCCCACCGCAATGGAAAATACCACCAGCAGTGTGCGGGCTTTGTTATCTATGAGGTCGTGCAGAACTTTTCGCCAACGAGGTTTCATTTTGATTTTCGATTTTCGATTTCAGATTTACGATTGACAGTGGTCGAGTAGTTCCGAACGACAGCGAGGAACGTATCGAGACCACAAGTACGCGAACTTACTTTGGTAACAAAATTACTTTACGGCATGGTGGTCTCGATACGTCCCGCGATGCTTCGTCTTCGGGCTTCGCCCTCCGCTCAGCACGCGGGACTACTCGACCACCGAATGTCTTTTGCCTACTTCTTCCTAAACAACGAGAACAGCCCGCCTTTGCGGCTGTCTGCGGCGCGATGCAACTCCAGCCGCTCTTGGACGATCTTGCCAACCGCGTCTGCGGTTCTCGGCGACACGTCCATGACGCGCTTGAAATCTTCGCGCTTGATCGTCAACACTTCAACGGGTTCTTCCTCGCTCGCGCGGACGTTCGCGATGGCTTTGCCTCCGCGCAAGAGTTCGATCTCGCCGAAAAATTCGCCAGGCTTCAAACGGGAGATGACGTTCTCTCCGTTCTTGCGGTCGTGCAACACCACTTCCACTTCGCCTTTGCGGATCATAAAGAAATTTTCGATAGGCTCTTCGCGCGAGATGATCGTGGCTTTCGGTGGATACGTCCGCTCTTCGGCAAGCTTCGTGAACTCCATCATGTGACGATGTCGCAACCACGGTAGCGACTTGGCGATCGTCTCGTTAATAAGTTCGCCGTCCGCGATGATGATGTTACGCGTGGTGCGCGAGGTGAGCGAGGGATCGTGAGTCACCATCAACACGGTTTTGCCGCGACGCGTCAACTCTTCAAACAAGTCAATGATGATGTTTGCCGATTTCGTATCGAGATTACCCGTCGGTTCATCGGCAACAAGCAGAGGCGGGTCACATGCCAACGCGCGCGCAATCGCGGCGAGTTGTTGTTGTCCCGTTGAAACCAACACGGGCAATTTATTCGCAAACTCTTCCAGCCCGACCAGTTTCAACATCTCCATCGCGCGCGCGGGGCGTTCGTCGAAGTCGTACATGTCGGCGTAATCCATCGGGAGCATGGCGTTCTCGAGCAGTGTGAGCATCGGCAGTAATTGAAAAAATTGAAACACGATTCCTAAATTGCGTCCGCGCCATTTCGAGCGTTGACTTTCACTCACGCCCGTATAAATGTCGGTGCCGCCGATCACCACCTTGCCATCGCTCGGATGGTCAATGCCTGTGATCATGTTGAGCAGTGTGGATTTTCCGCTACCAGATTTGCCAACGATCGAAACGAACTCGCCGCGATTGATGGTCAGGTCAACGCCTTTCAACACGGTGAACTCACCCGCCGCGTTTTTGAATCGCTTGACGACTCCGTGCATATCGATCATCGCCTCAGGCGACGACATCGCATGAGGGTTAGAGGCAGACTTCCCCTTGGAGCGACGCGAGCTCACTTCCGCCTCCACCACGATAATTTTCGTTTGGGATTTAAATCCGCTTCATTATCGCCCTTCGAGTTGGTCGGCAGTGGCGACGTGACCAACTCCCCATCCGCGATCCGCAGTGTGCGCGAAAATCGCGGCGACAGCGACTCGTCGTGCGTGACCATCACGATGGTTTTGCCTTGCTCGGCGACGAGGCGCTCGAAAAGTTCGAAGACATGATCGGCAGTAATCGAGTCGAGACTGCCCGTCGGCTCGTCTGCGATCAAAATGGGCGGATCGTTCGCCAGCGCGCGCGCAATTGCGACGCGTTGTTGCTGTCCGCCCGAAATGAACGCGGGAAGTTTTTCGGCATGTTCTTCGATCTCCACGAGGCGCAACAACTCGAGCGCGCGTTGACGCGACTGTTTCGCGCTGAATTTGCCGCACAAGTCCATGGGCAGGGTGATGTTTTCGACGAGCGTGAGCATGGGCAAAAGTTGAAACGATTGAAAGACCACGCCCATCGTTTGCCCGCGCCACAACGCGATCTCATCTTCTTTTTTCTTGTGCACAGAAACGGGCGAGCCGTTTGAATGGATGATGACTTCGCCATCGCTGAGATGGTCCACGCCTGTGATCATGTTGAGCAGTGTGGATTTCCCCGCGCCTGATTTGCCTACAACGCCGAGGAATTCACCCGCGCCAATTTGCATGTTGACGCGTTTGAGCGCGGTGAAATCACCCGCCGCGGTGGAGTAGGTCTTCACCACGTCGCGCAGTTCGATCAGGGATGATGCGACTTTGTTTTCAGATGGAGATTGCCGAACCGATGACACGACTTTCAAAATCCTTTATTTTTTAGGCGAAATATAGTATATTACAGACACTGTTTGATAATATACAGCGTCTATTATATGCAATAAGTGACCACTCTGTCAAGACACGAATGAAAGGCTTTTCAAAAATGCAACCCAACCAAAAACACAAATTGGACCGACGCGTCCAACGCACAGTCCAGTCGCTTCGCACTGCCCTGCTT
This sequence comes from Anaerolineales bacterium, assembly GCA_016789025.1. Classification (GTDB taxonomy): domain Bacteria; phylum Chloroflexota; class Anaerolineae; order Anaerolineales; family Villigracilaceae; genus Defluviilinea. The sequence continues at coordinate 3,922 of JAEURC010000093.1, read as the reverse complement.
GAACTCATCAAAGAAAAGAACTACGACGATATCTCGATCGAGGAGATCACGGAACGCGCCAACGTGGGTCGCGCCACGTTCTACTTACATTTCAAGGACAAAGAAGACCTGTTGCTGGAGGAGTTTACCGAAATAATGGATGTGCGGGCACAGGCGCTTTCAGAAATCCCGTTTTCGGAGTGGCTGGCAAATTCAGACGATGGCTCGGGGGAAAACAAACCTTTGCGCCCCCTGTTGCTTGTTTTTCAACACATCCACGACCACTCCGAACTTTATTATTTGCCCGTACAAAGCGCGAACGCGAGCAAGATCGTCGAGCGGATTCGAAAGGTCACCACGGAGGCAATTGTCAAATTCGTCGAAAACAAGATGCAGACCGATCCGATCCCCTTGTTGTTCGAGGTGCCTATCGAATTTTTCGCGGCGTTTTTCAGCGGCGCGTTGGTGAGCATCGTAAGTTGGTGGATCAAGGAAGATATGCGCCATACGCCTGAAGAAGTGACCACCATGTTCCGAAGTCTGTTCTTCGGCGGCGCACAGGATACACTCGGATTGCAACCAGGCGCCAAATAACCTATCGACATTTCTACAACGATGTCTATTCTCAAAACAAGCCTGACGTTCTTATGACATTTGACGCATGGCGGGTTGAAAACCCGCCCTACAAATGCTTTTGCAAGAAGTCTATTCTCAAAACAAGAGGGATGAGTCACAGGTCAAAAACCACCTTCACGGCTATAATCGAATTATTCACCACTGAGGAGATAAGCCATGTCAAACGTTTACGCGTCCAATCATCCGCTGGTAGCGCACAAACTTTCGCGCCTGCGCGACAAGAACACCGAGCCGAAAAAATTCCGCGAGTTCGTGCGTGAGATCGCCGCGTTACTCGCCTACGAAGCGACGGCTGATCTGGCGACCACGCCGCGGGAGTTGGAAACTCCGCTTGAAAAGATGACAGGCGCGGAACTCAAAGAGAAGATCGGACTCGTCCCCATCCTGCGCGCGGGGCTGGGAATGGTCGAAGGCGTGTGGGGGCTGATGCCCAGCGCGGAAGTGTGGCACATCGGCTTATATCGCGACGAACACACCCTGCGACCCGTTGAGTATTACAACAAGCTCCCCACCGAACCGACCGTTTCGCTCTGCCTCATCCTTGACCCGATGCTTGCCACTGGCGGCTCGGCAACCGCAACTGCGGACGTGCTCAAACGCTGGGGCGTGAAGAAGATCAAGTTCGTCGGTCTCATCGCCGCGCCCGAGGGAATCAAAGCGATGCAAACGGCGCATCCCGATATTGACATCCACATCGGCGCGATTGATAGTCACCTCAATGAGCGCGCGTATATTGTGCCTGGGCTGGGAGATGCGGGTGATCGGCAGTTTGGGACGGGGTGAGGGAAGTAATTAGTAATTAGTGATCAGTAATCAGTGACGAATAAACAGTGAATGGTTTGCGAATGTTCAAAATAGAACATATATGCTAAAATCTCCCTCACCCACAAAAGGAGATCTCCATGGCGAAAAATGCAGAAATTAAAACCACGGTCAATAAGGCGAGCGTGACTGCGTTTTTGAATAAGGTGGACGATGAGCAAAAACGCAAGGACTCTTTCGAGATAATGAAGATCATGCAACAAGTCTCGAAAGAAAAACCGAAAATGTGGGGACCAAGCATCATCGGGTTTGGGTCGTTTCATTACAAGTACGAAAGCGGGCGCGAAGGGGACATGCCGTTGCTCGCTTTTTCTCCGCGCAAGCAGTACATCACGTTGTACGTTCTGGCGGGAGACGCTCACGAAGCTCCATTGCTCAAAAAACTCGGTAAACACACAAGAAGCAAGGTGTGCCTGTATATCAAAAAGTTGAGCGATGTAGACATGGGCGTGCTGAAAGAGTTGATCGTCAAATCGTACAAAGCGTCGAAGGCGCTGAAGTAACGTGAATAATGAATAGCGAAATTCGGCGGGCTAAAGCCCTGCCTCAGTTCATGAAAGTCGGCTAAAAGCCGACTAGCTCATCAGCCCGAAGGGCTTCCATGTGCTGAGCAAGCGGCTTTAGCCCTGCGATTCTCGGCATGAATCCTTATCCATGATTGACGCTAAAGTAAATTCAAGATTGATAGTTGAATCGAATCGGAGGCTGACATGGCAAAGAATGATTTGAAAACCAAAGTCAACAAAGCGAGCGTGGAAAAATTTCTCAACGCGGTGAAAGACGAGCAAGCGCGCGCGGATTGTTATGAAATCCTCAAGCTGATGAAGCAGGTCACGAAAGAAGAGCCGAAGATGTGGGGTTCGAGCATCGTCGGCTTCGGCAGTTATCACTACAAAGGCAAAAGCGGGCGCGAAGGCGATTGGATGCTCACAGGTTTTTCGCCGCGCAAACAAAATCTCACGTTGTATCTCATGGGCGGCTTCGACGAACAAAAAGACCTGTTGAAAAAACTTGGCAAATTCAAAACCAGCGTGGGGTGCTTGTACATCAAGAAACTGGACGATGTGGACAAAAAAGTGTTGAAAGAACTCGTCGCCGCGTCTGTGAAGCGGATGAAGCAACTCAGTCAATGACGATACGCGGTTTTGCTTTGGCAATGAACCGTCCACGAATTTGCACTAATAAACGAATTGGCACGCCGCCATTCGTGAATTCGTGGTTTTTATTCGTGGACGGTAGCCACAACCGTGAAAGAAGATATCTCGACTCGGAGAGATCTTGCGTAAGATGAGTTAATCAATGACGATTCAAAAAGACACCGAAGGCAACGAGAAAAAATATCTGCATGAATTTGCGGACTTTTCACATAAGCGCGTCATCGAGATCGGATGCGGCGAAGGTCGGCTGACGTGGCAATATGCGAACGCTTCCTCCCTGACCATCGGGCTGGACACAGACCCTGACGCGTTGCGCGTCGCTTCGATTGACTCGCCTCACGACCGCAAACATCAAATCCATTTCATACAAACCGAAGCGGGACATCTCCCCTTCTCAAAAGAGACATTCGACATTGCGATCCTCGCATGGTCGCTTTGATGTATCACGCATGAGGGCATGGTCCATGCCCTGAGTGAAATCCATCGGGTGTTGATTCCAAACGGGATTCTGATTGACCTGCGCCCACTGCTCAGTCGCTGGGAGGTGGAGGTGACATCCGCGCGTGAGACCAGACTGACGGGGCGAGTGAACGATTTTGAAATCGGCATAGCGGACGACACCGCCGCGAATCGCTCGATGGCGGAGTCAGAATCCAACGGATGGTTCATCCGCGAGCGCGAGGAATTCTTTCCGTACATCTACTCGTGGGACTCGCCGCACGAAATGGAGGAGTGGATTGACGAGGAGTGGAACGACTTCATCGGCTTGGACGAAGAAGCGAAACACGCCACGCGCTCGGCTTGGGCGCTTTCAGACGGCGACGCGCGCGCGCAGTTGCGGGTGAAGATGTTGATCGGGAGGTGGAGGAGGGGATGAGAGAGATTGGAGATTGGAGATTGGCTGGGTGGGTAAATGGTAATTGGAGAATTAGAGAATTGGGAGATTGATTTGGTTTTGGTAGTTGGCATCTGTGGGCGTATAATGCTGTACATAGGTTATTTACAGACCGCAGACTGTATAACCACCCAAATGGCGTCTTATACAGATACAGGCTGGTTAAGACATAGTTGGGCGTTTACTTTATAATAATATGAGGAGGTCATGCCTATCATCTGGTTGTTGATTATAGCTGTAATAGTTGTGTGGTTGATTGAGGGTATTAAATCTATAGCCACGCCACTTGCTATTGCTCTTGCAATTGGAGTGGGTATTTACATCTCTTATCAAGTATATATATTTATTTACTTTAAAAGTGACGGTTTCAAAAAAACCAAAGAAAGCATTAAGGAGCATATAAAAAACTGCAATGAGTTAAACAATCATATTG
>JAEURC010000073.1 GCA_016789025.1 Anaerolineales bacterium | reverse complement strand
ACATAGTGAATACTAAATTGGGTAACCAAACCTGTCCTACTATTTCTAAGACAGCTATCACTGCTTGGTTTAAAACGACTTCCTTGCCGACAGGGTAGCAACACCTAGGCATCAAACTTATTAAAATTGGACCGTTGAAGCAAATACTGAGATTTTCCGCCTCACAACCGAAATCTGATCTGTCCGGCGGGGTACATATCTGGTATACGGGTATAAGTTTCGGTTGCGAAGGTAGGCGGCACGCAGGCGGCGGAGAGTTCTCTCCGCCGCTTTTGATTTCTGTAATTCACCGCTTTTCAACTTCCGATATCGGCGACAGCTTGTTGTACATTGTTGCAATTATCCACCTGCCATATGTCAGTGAAAGTCTTAACTTCGAGATTTGCCTGCCTTTATCAGCGCGGACAACCCTTTGAAAAAATGACCGTTAATCATCATCAGCAGCGCTTCCAATTTGGCACGGTTGAGGGGACCACCCATCATCAACGTACTTCGCAAGGGAGTTGGTTTTTAACGATTTTGTCTGATCTACCGACGCCTCGAGAATGGCGTTTCAGGCGTTTGATGGGAATGCAAGGCAGGGTTTTTCATACCCTCCCGCAAAATATGCCCTTCGACGTGTAAAGAAGGGAATAATGTGACTGCCGTTCTCAGGTCTGACGCCGGTACAATGAATCAGCATCAACGAACGGAGAGTATTTCGGGTTTAGCAGCTCCAAGGAGTGTCCAATGAAACTCGCTCAATTCATCGAACGTCGCCCGTATCGGTTCCTTGCCATCATGGAAGCGGTGGTTGTGATCGTTTACCTCCTCGCGGGAACTTGCGCCTACCTTCTACGGCTCTCGAACATGGCACTCTACGGACTTGCCAACTTTGGGCTGACACTCATCGTCATAATTTTGCTGACCAGATTGAAGTGGTGGGGAACCGTCGGCTTCACGCCTCTGCGACGGCGAGGCGACTTGCTCTACTTCCTCATCCCTCTCGTTCCCGCCATTCTCAATTTGATCCCAGGCGTACACATCGAAAGTTTTGCCCAAGTGTCGGCGGTATTTGCCGTCACGTTGGCTGTGGCATTCGCCGAGGAAACCGTCTTTCGCGGTTTGATGTTGCAAGCCATCAAGCCGTTCGGGCATTGGAGAGCCGCGATCGTCACCGCGTTGCTCTTTGGGTTGACTCATGCCATGAACGCCCTGACGGGAAAAGATCTGCTGGAAAGCGCGATGCAAATCGGATATGCGACCGCGATCGGTTTTGCCTATGCCGCGCTAGCGCTTAAGAAAGACGCTCTCTGGCTTTTGATCCTCTCGCACTTCCTCACAGACTTTATTTTCTTCCTTCAGAAGCCTGGCTTTGTAATGCCTCCCTTCTGGCAATCCTTGATCGTCATGACCCTGACGATAACCTTCACAGCCTATGGAATTTTCATCATGCAACAAAAATCCCGCCTGCAAATCAGGCGCGCGCAAGATTTGCAAGCGCAACACGCAAGCGAAGGAAATAACGCATGAACAACAATTCCCCTCTCAAATGGCTCGTCCCCGCGATCATTCTGCTGACCCTGCTCGCTACGCTGGCTGGTCTATTACCAGGCGATGGACAACCCTTTCCCCTGACCAACTTTCGCGGCGAACAAGTGACCATCAACGCGCGCGGACTCTATTACTGGGACACGGTCAGTTCCGCCGCGCAGATGCAAGCCAACGATCTGGTGACGCTGGCGCTTGGTCTGCCGTTGCTGGCAATCTCATTTTGGCTGAGCTTGCGCGGCTCCCTGCGCGGACGCCTGCTCATGACGGGCACGCTCGGTTTCATCCTCTACACCTACATCACGATGTGTTTCGGCGCGGCATATAACAAACTCTTTCTGATCTATGTGGCGTTGTTCAGCCTGAGTCTGTTTGCCTTCATTTTGAGCATGACGTCTTTTGACCTCAAGACTCTTCCATCTCATTTCTCCGACAAACTGCCGCGCGGCTGGATCGCCGGACTGCTCTTCTTCGCCGCCGCGTTTCTCTCGCTGGCGTGGCTGGGACGCATCGCCGCAACGTTTGCGCCGAACTCCATCCCTGTGCTGGAAAATACAACCAGCATGTTCATTCAGGCGATGGATTTGGGACTCATCGTCCCGCTCTGTGTGATGTCGGGCGTTCTGCTTCTCCGCCGCCGCGCCTGGGGCTATCTGCTGGCGTCTATCGGGTTGATGAAGTTTCTGACGATGGGCGTTGCCGTCAGCATGATGAGCCTCAACATGTTGCGCGTTGGGGTTGCGATCAGCATGGTGGAAGTTTCGGTATTTCCGATCATCGCCGTCGCCAACCTTGTGATGGTTGTCGTATTGCTCAGAAATATCAAAGACCCAGCTTACGAGTTGTTCCGTACCGCAAAGTTCACTTTGCGCTCATAGCCCAGGAAAAACAGACGGATTGCAAGATAAATCTTGCCGTACCGCGTAACGCGAGTCAAGGAGTAAAAATGAACAACAGATTTGGTCTCTATGTGCTTTTGGGATTGATCGTCGGAGCGTTGTTTGGCGCGTCCTTCATCCCCATCATCGAGAACGATACGCTCGCCATTTTGGGCGGGGCGCTCGCAGGCGTTTTCATTGGATGGTTCGCCGCCGCCGCGCTGGAGATACGCAAACAGGATCGAAAATGATTCAGAGGAGATAAAGGCTGACGACGGGCGACTCAAACCGACGGGAGAGTTGATTCGCCGCCTGACGCTTTGAATCAAACCTGAGGAGGAGTCATCCCACCATGCGCGTCGTCATCTTTGCCGCGGGGTCGCAAGGCGACATCCAGCCCTGCGTTCGATTCGGAAACGGCTTGCGAAACGTCGGCTTCGATGTTCTCGCGGCGGCTCCGCAAAACTTTGCGAACCTGAGTGCGGAATATGGCTTGGCTTTTTATCCATTGCGCGGCGATGTGCAAAAAATTATGGCAGGCAAGACCGGACGAGACTTCATGCAACGAAGCGGCGCGAATCCAATTCGATCCATCGTCGCAATGCGAAAAATGCTGGGACCGATCGCAATTCAAATGGCGGAAGACGCGCTCACAGCCAGCCGCACAGCGGATGCGTTCATCACGCTCGCGGTGTTCGCGCCATTCGGAAAAACAATTGCAGAGATTTTGAGCATCCCGCTGATTCTGATCGAGCCGACGCCAACGCTCCCGACCCGCGAGTTTGCGGGCGCGGGGTTTCCCATTCAAAAGAATCTGGGCAAGTTTTTTAATCGTCTTTCAGGCTTGGTCATGTTGGAAGTGATCTGGCAATGGTATCGCCCATTTGTAAACGAGTTTCGGAAACGGCATAGATTGCGACCGCTTCACGGTTCGGGCTTTTATCGCGCGTTGACCTCCACGCCTTTGTTAGGCGCATACAGCCCGACGGTGATTCCACATCCGCGCGATTGGGGAAATAACGCGCATATCGTTGGGTATTGGTTTCAAGAGGGCGCAAGCGAATGGCATCCGCCAATCGAATTGGAAAAGTTTCTAGATCAAGATGAAGCGCCCGTTTATATTGGCTTTGGAAGCATGGCGGGGCGCGAGCCCGAACGCTTCACAAAGATCGTACTTGATGCTTTGGCGGAAACAAATCAACGCGGAGTGATCGCCATCGGCTGGGGCGGCATGAGCGTGATGAACGTCTCAAAGAATGTGTTCGTGTTGGATTCCGCGCCGCATGGCTGGCTCTTCCCGCGCATGGCGGCGGTGGCGCATCATGGCGGCGCTGGCACAACCGCGGAGGGTTTGCGGGCGGGCATCCCATCGGTCATCGTTCCGTTCACAGTGGACCAACCATTTTGGGGAAACAGAGTCAAGTCGCTTGGCGCGGGACCCGCGCCCATCCGCGCTTCAACATTGACAGCCGATGCGCTGGCGAACGCGATTCATATCTCAGTCACAGACAGGAATATGAGGGAGCGGGCGTGTTCAATCGGAAAAGCGATCCGTGCCGAGGATGGCATCGGCAACGCCGTGAAGATCGTCAGGCAATATTTGGGAGCATGAACAATGAAGAATGAGTCGTATCAGGTTATCTCCTTTCCAAAGATCCGCCGCCTGATGGTGGACGGCGGGCGGCTGGCTAAACAGAAACATCTCATCCACGGCTTGGTGGAGATGGATGTGACCGACGCGCGTCGGTTGATCCGCGAGCATAAAGCAAAGACCGGCGAAGCGCTTTCGTTTACTGCCTTTATCATTTCTTGTCTTGGGCAGGCTGTGGATGCGAACAAGCACATGCAAGCCTATCGCGCACGGCGGGAGAAACTCGTCATTTTTCACGACGTGGATGTGAACACCATGTTCGAAGTTGAAGTAGACGATCGCAAGATCATCCGTCCGCACATTCTTCGGGCGGTCAACAGCAAAACTCTGCGCGAGATTCACGAGGAGATTCGCGCCTTTCAGGCTGAACACGAAAGCGGACGAGAAGCGAATTTCATCGGCTGGTTTGTCCTCCTGCCCGCGTTCATCCGCCATTTATTCCTGGGAGCGCTATTCAAGAATCCCCATTGGTTGAAGGAGATGAACGGCACCGTCTCCCTGACCTCCGTCGGCATGTTCGGGAACGGCGGCGGCTGGGGAATTCCCGTTCCCATTCATACGCTTCAAATTACGCTGGGGGGCATTGCGGAGAAACCGACGCTCGCCCATGGGCAACTTGAGAACCACGAATACTTGTGCGTGACGATCAGCCTCGATCACGACATCGTGGACGGCGCTCCCGCCGCGCGCTTCATCCAGCGGTTGAAGGAGCTTGTCGAAAGCGGTTATGGTATTACCGATTTTATCGAGAAGGCATGAGGTAATATGAACATTCTTAATCATCAACAATCCGCTACCGAACGTCGCAGGAAAAATGTGGTCAGAATCGGAATTGGAACAGTCTCAATTGTTGTCTTGAGTATTATGGCGTTATTCCCGCCGTATCAATCGATCACTCCCAGTGGGCCGTACAAAATAGTCACCGCCCGCCACACCTACATTGACCCAAATCGCATCGAGGAGTTCAACGATAGCGGCGAAAATAGAAAGGTCAACACCGTCTTCTGGTTTCCGGACAATGCAAAGGATGGTAAAAATTTCCCTCTTGTCGTATTTTCACACGGAGGGCTTGGAACCGAAGACAGTAATGAGTCGCTCTATCTTGAACTGGCAAGTCACGGTTATGTCGTTGCCTCCATCGGTCATCCGTATCACGCTTTCTGGACAGAAGACGAAGGCGGGCGCATTACGTTTGTGAACATAAATTACTTCCAAGAACTGCAACAGGAGAACGCGCAACACGACAAACCGGGTAGTTATCGCTATTACCAGCAGTGGATGGAAACCCGCATGGGCGATATCAATTTCGTGATTGACACCATCCTGGATGAAGCATCCAACGACTCTGACGGCGTGTACAACCTGGTTGATGTGACAAAGATCGGTGTCATGGGACATTCGCTTGGCGGCTCCGCGGCATTGGGCATTCCACGACAAAGAGATGACGTGGATGTTGTCATTGCGCTCGAATCTCCATTTCTCTACGACATCACCGGCGTTGAGTATGACGAATTTGTCTGGATAGACGAACCCTATCCTGTGCCAGTCTTGAATATCTACTCAGATAGTTCCTGGGGTCATCTTTCCGATTGGACGCAATATGCCAGAAACTATGAGTTCCTCATCGACGCGCCGGAGAACGTATTCAGCCTGCATCTGCCTGGCAGAGGGCATTTTTCCATGACTGATCTCTCGCTCGCCAGTCCGCTATTGACAAGGTTATTCGAAGGCGGGCAAACCAGCCGTGATCGCGAGGGCTATTTGCGGGAGATAAATTTGGCGTGTCTTGAATTTTTCGACCGCTATTTGAAAAATATTGACCGGGTACAAGAGATGAAACGATGAAAAATAAATACGCCACCTTCTTCCTGCTTCTTGCGGCGATCATAACGATATTTCTCGCGCGCGCCTGGCTGGCTTCCGTGATCGCCGTTCCGCGCACATTTGAAATATTCGATATTCTGACTGTGGCGGGCGCGCTTCTCGTTCTCTTGAAAGGCTATCGCGATCTGCAACGAACCGATTGGATCACTGCATTGATTTTGGGAGCGATAGTCGGCACAGAGACGATGTTCGCCACTCTTTTTTCGTCCTACCCATTTTTGGGATTTGTTCGGGATAGCACCGGGCAGGCTTGGGTGCTCGGCACATTCACCTTCCTTGTCACCCTGGGTGGGCTGGCGCTCATGCGTCAAGGCGGACCGGTGCGTTTTCATATTTCCGACGGCAATTGGAAGGGTGCGGGACGAGGCGTGATGATCGGACTGGCGGTCGGTCTGCCGCTGGCTGTGCTGAATATCTTCGCCTTGCAGTCCACTCAGGGACGGTCTATTGACTGGCAAAACCCCCTCGCCGCCCTGCTAGATGCGCTTCAGCCGGGCATTTTCGAAGAGGTCATTTATCGTTTCACTTTATGGGGATTGTTATTGCTGGCGTTGCGAAATGATCTGCCCACCCATGCGGTTTCGGCGGCTGGATTGCTGGCGACACTGATACATGGATACGCTCATTTCGATGATCTATTCCTGCAATCACCGCTGATGGGATTGGGCATGGGGGCAGCGCTCATAGCTTTGTGGGGAGTACCGCCGTTGTTACTCGCCCGCCGCCGCGGACTCGAATCCGCCATCGCATTTCACTGGATTCAAGATGCCGCGCGATTCTTAACAGGATTTTGATCAGCCCGTCAACGAGGAACAAACGCCAAATAACACACCTCCGTATTATGTAAGGCGCTCAGGGCGTCATCTTATTTTAATAAAAAAGTCCCTGCGAGGTTTTGACCCACAGGGACTTTCCAGTCTCCAATCTCTGGTTTTACACCACCACACTCACCAACTTCCCATGAGCCACGATCACCTTGCGCGGCTCTTTGCCCTCCAGATATTTCTGGATGATCTCACTCGCCAGCGCGGCTGTGCGGATCTCCTCTTCGCTCGCATCCACCGCAACGACGATTCGGTCGCGCACTTTCCCGTTGACCTGCACAGGGATTTCAATGGAATCTTCCCTTGCGGCGGCTTCATCCACGTGGGGCCATTTCTGCTGATGGATCGAATATGGCTTGCCCAGATGATTCGTCCACAACTCCTCTGCGATATGCGGCGTGACGGGAGCAATCATCTTCAAATAGATTTCAACGGCTTCGTTCCACGCATCCGTGCCAACCGCACCCGCTTCACGCGCCTTGTACATTTCATTCAGCAATTCCATCAATGAAGAGATGATCGTGTTGAACTCGAAGTTCTCGAAGTCGTGCGTCACGCGCTTCAACGTCTGGTGGACGCGTCGGCGTAGATTCTTTTTCACGTCAGCTGAGGCAGGCGTCCCTGAGGGCGAAGCGGGATCGGTAAACAGAGTCCACACCCTCCGCATCCAACGCGCAGTCCCTTCGATGCCATGCGAGTCCCAGGGCGCGCCTTGTTGCCAGCGAGCGAAGAACATCAAATACGCGCGGACGGTATCCGCGCCATATTTTTTCACCAGCACATCGGGCGCAACCACATTGTCTTTGCTCTTTGACATCTTGCTGTTATCTTCCGCCAGCACCATGCCTTGATTACGCAACTGCATCACAGGTTCGCCGCCTTCGGTGATGCCCATGTCGCGCAACGCTTTGTGGAAAAAGCGAAAGTACAGCAAGTGCATGTTCGCGTGTTCGCTTCCGCCTGTGTACGTGTCAACGGGCATCCAGTAGTTATATTCGGCATCGTCGAACGGCGCATTATCGTTATGCGGACTCAAATAACGCAAGTGATACCACGACGAACACATGAACGTGTCCATCGTATCTGTTTCGCGCGTGGCATGTTCGCCGCACACAGGACAAACCGCATCCTTCCACGTCGGATGAAACTTCAACGGCGACTCGCCCGTCGGTTTCCATTCGGTGATGTCATCAGGCAGCAACACAGGCAGTTGAGTATCAGGCACAGGATTCCATCCGTGCGTATCGCAATGCACCATCGGGATCGGCGCGCCCCAAAAACGCTGACGCGAGATCAACCAATCGCGATACCGATAATTCACATCGCGCTTGCCGATTCCTTTTTGCTCCAAATATTCGATCACCGCTTTGATCGCGGGATTCTTCATCCCTTTATCGTTCGTCGCGCGCGTGCCATTGAACGGACCCGAATTGATTATCACGCCGTCATGCGGATACGCTTCGGTCATCGTCTCGCCGTTCTGCTCTTGTAAGGGCGGATGGCCATCCGCCCCTACGGGTTGGATGACAGGCACGATCTTCAACCCAAACTTCCGCGCAAATTCAAAGTCGCGTTCGTCATGCGCTGGCACAGCCATGATCGCGCCCGTGCCATACGACATCAACACATAATCGGCAACCCAGATGGGGATGCGCTCCTCATTCACTGGATTGACGGCATAGCCGCCCGTGAAGACTCCTGTCTTCTCTTTATCTTTCGCTTCACGCTGGATGTCGGTCTGTTTCTCCGCCTCAGCCTTATACACGCGGATGGCTTCCGCGTTCTCGGCTGTGGTGATCTTATCCACCAGCGGATGCTCAGGCGAAAAGACCATGAACGTCGCACCCCACAACGTATCGGGACGAGTGGTGAATATTTCGATGGGGTCGCCGACTTCAGTTTTGAATATCACCGACGCGCCTTCACTACGACCGATCCAATTTGTCTGCGAGGTCTCGATGGAATCGGGCCAGTCGAGACCTTCGAAGTGCAACAGTTCATCCGCATATTTGGTGGCTTTGAAGAACCACTGTTCCAACTCTTTTTTGATGACAGGCGTTCCACAGCGGTCACAGACTCGATCTTCGCCTTTGACTTGTTCGCGCGCCAACGTCGTGTTGTCCTTCGGACACCAGTCCACGGCTTGCTTCTTGCGATACGCCAACCCGTGTTTATACAACTGGATGAAGAACCATTGCGTCCACTTGTAATATTCGGGGTCCGACGAAACCGCCTCGCGCTCCCAATCGAACATCGCGCCCATCGAACGCATCTGCGCGCGCATCCGCTCGATGTTGGCGTACGTCCATTTCTTCGGGTGGATGTTGTGCTTGATCGCCGCGCCCTCCGCAGGCAGACCGAATGCGTCGAATCCCATTGGGAACATCACGTTGTAGCCCTGCATCCGCTTGAAGCGCGCCCGCGCATCAGACGGCGTCATCGCGTACCAGTGACCGATGTGCAAGTCGCCGCTTGGATACGGCAACATCGTCAACGCGTAGTGTTTGGGTCGGCTCTCGTCAATCACCGCGCGATACAACTTGTCCGCTTCCCATTTCGCCTGCCACTTCGGCTCAAACGCCTGCGGGTTGAAGGATCTATCTTTCGATTCAGGAGCGCGGACTTCAGTCCGCCTTTTCACAGGCGCAGACTTCTTAGCCTTCGATACAGGCTTCGTCACCTTCTTCTTCACCGCGACAACTTTCTTCTTCGCTGGCGACACCTTTGGTTTCAAAGTCTTTCTCGCCTTCAGCGCGGTTTTCTTTTTAATAGTTGTTTTCTTTTTCTTAGTAGCCATTCTTACCTCTTTTGATAATGTCATTGCGAGGGCGTCCTGAGTAAATTCGAAGAATCGCCCGAAGCAATCTCATTTTGATTTTTATACTCGGCAATGTTAACTTGCTATCCCATTGCCCGCACGGACGTAAACGTCCGTGCTATTCATACAAAGCCCGCTAAAGCGGACTAGCAGAAGACTCGCAAGCAATGGTCCTTGTTTCCAAAAGATATTGTTCATTTTCATACGAGCCTCCTATACTTTTTTATCGTCATTGCGAGGCGGTGTTTGTCCGCCGAAGCAATCTCCAACCACATGAGGGAGATTGTGTCGCCACGACGCCACACGACGCTTCGCCACTTCGTGGCTCGTAATGACGGACTATACAAAACAAAAAACTCCTCATCCACATCAGGGACGAAGAGTCTTCTCCGCGGTACCACCCGAATTCGGTTGAAGGTTTGAAGGTCGCAAGTTGCAGGTTTTCACCTTCAACATTCAACCTTCCAACTTTCAAACGCTCTTGATCGCGATAACGGGCTTACCCGTCGCTGACTACTCGATTCACCAGCGAAGTCCCTCTTGCGAGGCGACAGGCGAGTTCGGTCTTTGTATTCCCGTTAGATACAATTGAAGGGCTTCCACCTTGCCTTCCCTTCTCGCTGACGGGACGACCTACTACTCCTGTCAAAACTTTTCTATTTAATCTTGTGGACCCAGAGGGATTCGAACCCTCGACCTTCTCAATGCCATTGAGACGCGCTCCCAACTGCGCTATGGGCCCCGTTTAAAGTGATCAGTTATCAAAGTAATCAGTGATCAGTGTTTCGAGCAACCAACGTACTGATCACCGATTACTGTTCACTGAAAAGTGGACCTGAGGGGATTCGAACCCCTGGCCTCATCAGTGCGATTGATGCGCGCTCCCAACTGCGCTACAGGCCCAAGGAAATTGCGTTCGGTATTCTAATGTACGGATAGAGGGATGTCAAGCAAAGGTTTGGATGTAAAATATGTGCAACCAACCTTCGAGGGATTTCGCTATGACCGACTCCAACTCCAAACCCATCTACCGCATCATGGACTTGAGTGAGGCTGACCGCCCACGAGAGAGATTATCCACGCTGGGAGCGCAAGCCCTGACGAACGCCGAATTGATAGCCATCCTCCTGCGCGTGGGCGTGAAGGGAGAGAGCGCAGTGACAGTGGGTCAGCGGTTGCTGAAAAAATTCAACGGGTTGACGGGACTCCACCGCGCGCCGTTCGCCGACCTAAAAAAACAACACGGACTCGGCGACGCCAAAGCCGCACAGATCAAAGCGGCGATAGAACTCGGTCGAAGGCTGACTCTCGAATCCCCTGAGGAAAGACCCGCCATCAACTCCCCTGCCGATGCCGCCGCGCTGGTGTCCTACGAAATGTCCGCGTTGGAGCAGGAGCATCTGCGCGTCATGCTGCTCGACAGGAGGAATCGCGTGTTGGAAACGGTCGAGGTGTACAAAGGCTCGGTCAATTCGTCGCAAGTGCGGGTCGGCGAAATTTTCAAAGAGGCGATCCGCAAGAACGCCTCTTGCGTCGTCATCATCCACAACCACCCCAGCGGAGACCCCACCCCCAGCCCCGACGATGTCGCTGTGACGCGCGCCATCGTGCAAGCGGGCAAATTGCTTGACGTGGATGTGCTAGATCATCTCGTGATCGGTCAGGGCAAATGGGTGTCGTTGAAGGAACGAGGGTTGGGGTTTGTATGAAAACGAACACGCAACCTCTCATCATTTCCAAGCAATTCATCGAGGCACAAAGATATATAAAACAGGACGGAAATAGGGAATTGCGGTTGTGACTCTAAGATAGAATAAAAAGTCGCTCAAAAGAAACTCAAGTTTAAAGAAAGTATAGGAACATCCCCTTGGATAAAAAACTAAAGCGTTATAAAGGAGCGTTATCTCCACAACAAATAGCCGAAGGAATTAATGTCGCCAACAAAAACGCTTACCGGCTAGTTAGAGATGCAGAATACTTATGTGATGTTGACAGGTATCCATCAGCAGCTTCATTAGCGATATTATCTATTGAAGAATCAGGGAAAGTTTCAATTCTTCGTCAATTAGCACTTGCAAGGGATGAAAAAGAAATTGCTGAATGCTGGAAGGATTATCGCTCACACGCTAAGAAAAATGTTCACTGGCGACTACTTGAACTTTTCAAAAAGGGAGCACGACGTCTTGAAGATTTTCGCCCTCTATTTGACGAGACATCTAATCACCCTTATATACTGGATCAATTAAAACAAATCGGTTTTTATACTGATTGTTTCGGAAAAGCTCGCTGGTTAATACCAGAGAATTACATTGACAAATCAGTTGCTAAAGATGTTATTCAAATAGCAAATTTGCTCAGTAAATCACGAAAAGAAGTTACTGTGCTAGAAATCGAACTTTGGATAAAGCACATGAAACCCGTATGGAAAACCGACCTGGTTGCAATGAAAAAGGCCATTATTACTTGGAGCAAAGATATGGTGGAACATGGATTATCTGAGAAAAGCGAAAACGATATGGAAAAATTCGTAACCACCGGGCTGTTTCAATAAGGAAATACCTGCAAGGCTTGCTAGACGTCAAGGTTTTCTTCAAATTTATCTGCAAATTCATAAAACTTCATTGCACAGACAAAACAGGCAAATGCGCCAGCAAAAAAGAACAAACGCCAAGTCAGGATAGCAATAATCATATAAAGTAACCCAAAACTCCCAGCCTTCAGAAAATTAAGTCGCTGAGTATACCAATAAGACCGACTTACTTTACCTGAAAGGCTTTCAGGTCTCTCCTTTAGAAAATAAACTCTTCCCAAGGTATACAGGTGCTCCATATCAATATATAACCACAACAGAATAATTGCACCCGTGATAAATTCGTAAATATATTTGAAAATCAATACTTTTGTGGCAACATAGCCAAAAAGTGAAACCGATAAGACAAAAACAATCAACAAGAAAATCGGAAGTTTTCCAGAGCGAGCATTTTCTTGTGAAACATTCGGATTCATTTCAATACCATTCTCGTAAACCTCATAATTTATTAGGAATTTGTCGTAGACCTCAAAAGTTCTTTTAGTCGCAACAACGTCCACCAAATAAAGAAGAAACCAAATTATTACTGGCCAATAAGTAGAAAGGAGCGAATCAATCATATTAACCACTCCTCCTCACCCCAAATTCCCGAAACTCCCCAGTGGACTCATCCCACTCCACCGTTGACTCGTCCACCCGCGACATGCTGGGACCTTGCCTCATCATCTCGATGAGGCGTTCCACGTTGGAGCGTTCGCCTTCTGCGATGGCTTCCACCGTGTCGTAGCCGACGTTGCGAACCCAGCCTGTTACCCCTCCAATTTGGCGGGCGTGATATTCCACGTGGGCGCGAAAGCCCACGCCTTGCACGCGTCCTTTGACGATGATGTGCGCGCGGATGAGATCTATCATGGAAAATTACTCCTCTGCAAAAATCAAACCATCAACGACCGTCCAATTATCAAATACCGATTACTGTTCACTGACCACTAAGACATGGTCTATGTTCAAAAAAATCACTTCTTCGTCTTCTGCCGCATCGCAATCAACCCCAACGCCAGCGGAATGACCAGCATCACACACAACAACACCAGATACGGAAACGTGGCTTGTAAGGCGGTGTCGACAACATCCTGCCCAAGCGCAGATTGACGCCAGTCGGCTTCAAGTTGGGTCAATGTCAATCCATACACCAACTCCACGCCGCTGTCGCAGGTCAAACCATCGGCATAGGTAGCGGCGAGGTCGACGAGTTTGGCGACACCGAACGTGTCGCGCAGAAAGGCGGTGAACGATCGGGCTTGAGCATACGCCAAAAACGCCGAATCAGATTGAACGGGGAAAGAAGCGCACAAATCCACGAACGGGATCAACGCGCCGCGCGCGGCGGCATCCGACAGCGCGTTATCGTATTCGGGCGTCGGGTTAGCCTCCACGAGAGTTGCGAACCCTTCGCGCAACCATGCGGGCGTAGTATCGTACCCCTCGCCGAGGTAACGATACATCATCACGTGCATCAGTTCGTGCGGAATGCGCCAGCCCATCAGTTCGGTTTGCTCATTGCCAGGCTCGATCACCGCCAGCGCCACACTGCTCGACGGTTCCGCCACGCCCACCACCCACGAATCATAGCCGGAGAATTGCATTTCGCCCTGCGTGGGATAGATAAAAATATCGACAGGCTGTGAAAGATCCACCGGGAAATATTGCCCGATCGTATCCAACCCCGCGCGCGCCGCCTCCAACGCGCTTTGCGCAAACGCATCATCACCCTGAAGCCAGCGCAGGCGCAAGCCATCCTCGTCCAACGCCAGCCAGTCGAAACGGTTATCGTCGTACCGAAACGAAAAAAAATCGCTTTGGAACGCGGCGCCGTCGCCAAGCACAAGATCGTACCGCCAATACACCAGTGTGAACGGGCGAATGTTGGTTTGCCGCGCATCCAGGGTGAATTGCGACGTTCCGTCCGGGTTCACCGTCAGCGGTTCCGAACGCAGGACGTTCAACCGCTTATCGAAGACGGTGATCGACGCGCTTTGCACCGGGCTGGGCGTGAGGATCGCGGCAACGAAATTGACTTGCTCTCCAAACCGATACACCGCCTCGACGCGTTCAAACGCGACGCCGCCCTGCCCCGCCGGCGCGTTCAAAGCCGACGAGTGAGCCTGCCTCGCCCACCCCAACGCATACGCCAGTGTGATGAAGACCGAAATGCGCGCGAGTTTCACAGTCATTTCCCCAACAGCACGATCAGAGGCGTCAACGTCAGCGGGCTGAGAAGCGTGCCAAGGTACACAATGGCGGTCACCAACGATGAATCGAGTTTATATTCGGTGGCAAGAATGGTGGTGTTCACCGCCGCCGGCATCGACGATTGGATCACCGCCGCCTGTTGCGCAACGCCGCTCAACCCAAACAGGAGGCTGAGAAAAAATCCGACTACGGGTCCCGCCAACAGGCGCAGAGATACGCTCAAACTCACCCCGCGCAATTTCTCCGTCCACTGCACGCGCGAGAGTTCCACGCCGAGCAAGACGATCATCATCGGAATGCTCCCGCCCGCGGCAAGCTCGATGGTGCGCGAGAGCGCCATGGGTATTTCAACATGCAACGCTCGAAAAAGCACAGCGAACGCCAGGCTGTACACCACCGGCACTTTGAACATGCCAAGAAAGGCTTGCTTGAAGTTCATGTGCCCAAGCGAGGCGATCAACACGCCGCCGGTGTTGTGCAAAATTGCCGTGGTCACAAAGAATAAGCCGGCGTATTTCAGCGCGTCGCCGCCAAACGCAAACGATACAAGCGGAAGCCCGTAATTACCCGTGTTGCCGAAGACCGTGGCAATCGTCACCGCCGCCAGGGTTGGGCGGTCGAGTTTAAAGGCGAGACCAAGCCCCAGCGTGATCCCCAGCATAATGAAAATGTACACAGCGGTAAAAGACACCGCCTTCACCGCTTCGGAAATATCGATCTCGTTTTGCACGAGCAGTTCAAAGACGAGCATTGGCGCAAAAATGTAGAAGATCGCCCGCCCAAGCGAGCGTGAGTCGATGGGGAATATTTTGCCGAGGGTAAACCCAGCCCCGCTCAGGAGCAGGATCGGCAGGAGGTTGTTGGCAAACGTGGAGGCAAGGAGGGAAAACGACATGGCTACAGAGTGAAAAGGTCACGGGGATTATAACGTCTCGGTGACCGGGAAATAATTACTGACCGTACGCTCTGTTCCATACCGCAAAGTTCACTTTGCCATACTAGGCTGAGAAAAAACAGGCGAATGGCAAGATCAATCTTGCCGTACTGCGTAAGGTGAGTTGTTAAATGGAAATTCTCTTTTTTCTCCGTGATCTCTGCCCTCTCGCGCCATCGGGCTCGCGGCGCGAACGGTGTGGCAATAATGACTTTTGCAAGAGGTCAAATGGATTTTGCGCCAAACGGAAAAAACATAACCATGGAATCACGGGATTTTTTTATTGCTTTTCTCCGCGACTCCATGGTTCGTGCATTGGCTGTCTACAACTTTTGAGCGCCCCCTTTATTTCACGAGTCTTCTCCCTCATCCTCATCTTCGCCAACGAACTAAAGGTCAGTTTCGATATTGAAGAGATCGAACTTGTCCAACTCATCGGTGAAGGCGAGGTTTTCGAGCGCCTCTTCGAGGAATTCGATCTGGTCTTCATTTTCGTCATCGGTTTGGTCGAGCAGGTTTTCGATGAAGGTGCGCGCGTCCTCGCCGCCGATCTGCGAAAGCGACCAGATGATCGCGCCGGTCACATCGTCATCTTCCTCTTCTTCAGCCATCTTCAACAAAACCGGGACGGCTGTTTTGATGCTTAACTGTCCCGTC
>JAEURC010000059.1 GCA_016789025.1 Anaerolineales bacterium | reverse complement strand
ATTTGCGAACGAAGCTCCCACTCGCAAGTGGAGGCGTTTTGGCGCCCGTGGACGTTTCAAGCCGATTCTTCGCCGCAATTCGCATATCACTGTGGTCCTGCGCGAGCGCGGGGCATCACCGGAGTCATAAGGAGAAGTTATGGGTCGTAAAGTTCATCCGATTGGAATGCGGCTTGGAATCAATCAGGGTTGGCAGGGGCGCTGGTTCGCTGAGGGCGCCGAATATCGCCAACACCTGCACCAGGATTTTGCCATTCGCAATCTTTTGCTCGGAATCCCATCGAAGGGAGGCGCCGCTAAAAGCGCGGAAGTTCGCAAATTGCGCAAAGACCTGCCCGATACAGTGAAGAACCGCAAGGCAGGCATCTCCCGGGTAGAAGTAGAACGCTACCCCGGCAAGATCAAGGTTTCGATTCACACCGCCAAGCCTGGCATTTTGATTGGACGCAAGGGCGAAGGCGTGAAAAAGATCCGCGCGGGGCTGGAAGCGCTGGTTGGTAAAAAGGTCGACCTTGATATCAAAGAGATCGGCTCGCCTGATACCGACGCGATGCTGGTTGCGCACAACATTGCCGACCAACTCGAACGCCGTATTGCTTATCGCCGCGCCATGAAGCGCGCAATACAGCAAGCCATGAAGCAAGGCGCCGAGGGCATCAAGATCATGGTAGGTGGTCGCTTGGGCGGCGCGGAAATGTCGCGCGATGTCTGGTTGCGCGAGGGACGCGTCCCATTGCAAACCCTGCGCTCGAATGTGGATTTCGCCATCTCTGAGGCGACCACCACATATGGTCAGATCGGTGTAAAAGTCTGGATCTATAAGGGCGAAGCGAAGCCCGAAATAGAAGAAAAGGTTGAGGCGACTGAAGGCGTGTACGTCAGCCAGTAACAAATTCAGAGTCGTCTTTGAGGTAGTGATTATGTTGATGCCAAAACGTGTAAAGTGGCGCAAGCAAATGCGCGGTCGTATGCGGGGCAAAGCCCTGCGCGGCGCGGAGGTCAGTTTCGGCGAGTTCGGTTTACAGGCGCTCGAGCCCGGTTGGGTGACTGCACGACAAATCGAAGCCGCGCGCCGCACCATCGTCCGCGAGATGAAGCGTCGTGGAAAAGTCTGGATTCGCATCTTCCCGGCGAAGCCGTTCACACACAAGCCACCCGAAACCCGCATGGGTTCCGGAAAAGGGAATGTTGAATATTATGTAGCGGTTGTCAAGCCTGGTCGCATCATGTTCGAGGTGGGCGGTCTGGATTCTGCCACGGCGGTTCAGGCGCTCAAGAATGCGCAATATAAATTCTCGATCAAGACCAAGGTCGTTGCGCGGCATGAAGGAGAGCAGGCATGAAGGCTGTAAAAGCGAAAGATTTGCGTAACGACCAGCCCGGCCAGATCGAAGGCAAACTGACGGATGCCCGCGATGAACTGATGAAATTGCGGTTCCAACAGGTGACCGGTCAATTAACCGATACCAGCCGCGTGCGAATCCGGCGCCGCGATATTGCCCGCATGTTGACCATTTTACGCGAGCAACAAGCCGCGGAAGCCAAGGAAGGTGAAGCATGAACAATCGTCGTCGCGTGACTGGTGTGGTTACCAGCAACAAGATGACCAAGACGGTTGTGGTCGAGGTGAAGCGGGTTTTCCGCCATCCCTTGTACCGTAAAGTCGTCCATTCGAGCAAGCACTTCAAGGCGCATGATGAGATCGGTTGCCAGGTTGGCGATCAAGTTGAGTTGGTCGAATCGAAGCCATTGTCTCGCACGAAACGCTGGGTGGTTGAATCCATCGTCAAGCGTGAAGTGCGCACGGCAGATACCGGCGTCGCAGACTTGAAGGCGGAGGAATAAGCGATGATCCAGCACGAATCCCGTCTCAAAGTGGCTGATAACTCCGGCGCGCGCGAACTGCTCGTCATCCACGTGCTGGGCGGCTCCACCCGCAGGTACGGCAGTATCGGCGATGTGGTTGTTGCTTCGGTGAAATCGGCTTCACCGCAAGGCGGCGTAAAAAAAAGCGAGAAGGTGCGCGCGGTCATCGTCCGTTGCTCGAAGGAATGGCGGCGCGAAGACGGCTCATACATCAAATTCGACGATAACGCCGCTGTGTTGTTGGATGCCGATGGCGTAAACCCCAAAGGCACGCGCATTTTTGGTCCCGTTGCGCGCGAGTTACGTGAAAAAGGTTTTATGAAGATCGTTTCACTGGCTCCAGAAGTGCTGTAGGTTGGAGGATTAATCAGAATGAAAGTCAAGATTCGCAAAGGCGATACCGTGCAAGTCATCAGCGGGCGCCTCGAAGATAAAGGCAAGCGCGGCGAGGTCATCAATGTGATCCTCGATACGCGCCGCGTGATCGTGCAGGGCGTCAACATCCGCACCAAACACCAGCGGCAGGTGCAGACGCAATCGAACCGCAACATCAACCCCGGGCGGATTCACTTCGAAGGGCCGATTCACATCTCGAACGTGATGCTGGTCTGCCCAACGTGCAAGGAACCCACACGTGTCGGCGTCAAACGCGACGAGGATGGCGCGCACCGCATCTGCAAGAACAAAGACTGCCAGGCGATCATCGCCTAGCCGCGGAGTATTTGAAGAATGAATAGATTACAAGAAAAATACAACAGCGACGTCGTTCCGGCATTACGCAAATCGTTCGAATTTAAGAACGTCATGCAAGTGCCGCGCGTAGATAAGGTTGTGGTAAACATCGGCATGGGCGAAGCAATGGATAACCCCAAAGCCCTCGAAGCCGCCGTTAACGATCTGACCATCATCACCGGGCAGAAACCGGTAATGACCAAGGCGCGCAAGAGCATTGCGAACTTCAAACTGCGCGAAGGCCGCCTGATCGGCACCAAAGTTACCCTGCGCGGCGACAAGATGTGGGCGTTCCTTGACCGCCTGATGACAACGGCTCTGCCACGCGTGCGCGATTTCCGCGGTGTGTCGCCTAACGCCTTCGATGGGCGCGGCAATTACACCTTGGGCTTGCGCGACCAGTTGATCTTCCCGGAGATCGAGTACGACAAAATCGACAAATTGCGCGGGATGGAAGTCACTATTGTGACCACCGCGAATAATGATAACCAGGCGCGTGCCATGTTGCAGTTGCTTGGAATGCCGTTTAGCAAGAAGGAAGCATAATTTATGGCGAAGAAATGTATGCAATATCGAGAGTCCCGACGGGCGCATCCAAGCCAGGTACGCAACCGCTGTGTGCGCTGTGGACGACCGCGCGGGTATATCCGCCGCTTTGGCTTGTGCCGCATCTGTTTCCGCGAACTCGCGTTGCAAGGCAAAGTCCCCGGCGTTGTGAAGGCTTCATGGTAGGCGAGGTGATAGCATGTCTATAAACGACCCAATTGCCGATATGCTCACCCGCGTACGCAATGCCGTGTTGGCAGGGCACGCGCTGGTGGCAATGCCGAGCTCCAAACTCAAACTGGAGATTGCAAAGATCCTCAAGGACGAAGGGTATCTCGAAACATTCGAGGTAGTGGACGGCGAACCTGCCGCTCACAAGACTTTGCGAATAAAGATCAAATATGTGGGCGAACGCCGCGAGAAACGACCGGTTATTTCCGGACTGGAACGCGTAAGCACGCCCGGACGAAGAATTTACACTAAGAAGCAGGACATCCCCTGGGTGCTTTCCGGGATTGGCGTTGCCATCCTATCGACACCCAAAGGCGTGATGACCGGCGCGCGCGCCCGACAACTCGGCGTGGGCGGCGAGATCCTGTGTAAAGTGTGGTAAGGCAGGAGGTTTAAGTGTCTCGTATTGGACGATTACCGGTGGCGATCCCAGGCGGTGTGCAGGTGACTGTGCAGGGGTCAGATGTACACGTAAAGGGCCCGAAGGGCGAGCTGAAACGCACATTCTCTCCGCATATCGCTATCGCGATGGAGGATGGGCAGGTTGTGGTGAAGCGCAATTCGAATCATCCCGCTGAACGCGCTCTTCACGGCACCACTCGCGCAGTGATTGCCAACATGGTGCGCGGTGTCAGCGCCGGCTTTGAGACGGTGCTCGAAGTGGAAGGCGTGGGTTACCGCGCTGAAATGGAAGGAAAAAACCTGGCGCTGTTTGTGGGCTATTCGCACCCTGTAAAGGTGGAGCCGCCCTCCGGCATTTCATTCGAAGTGGATCTGAAGACCCGCCAGATCAAAGTGCTAGGATTCGACCGCGAAGTGGTTGGGCAAACCGCCGCTGAAATTCGCGGTGTGCGCCCGCCAGAGCCGTATCATGGCAAAGGTATCCGCTACGCGGGTGAGCGAGTCCGCCGCAAGGCTGGCAAAGCCGCGAAAGGAGCCAAGTAAGCCATGGCGAATAAATCACGATTGTTGGCGCGAACCCGCCGGCATGCGCGCGTCCGCAAACATATGGCGGGCACAGCTCAACGTCCGCGCTTGAACGTGTTCAAGAGCCTGTCTGCGATTTACGCGCAGATCATCGACGATAGTGCGGGCCGTACGCTCGCCTCCGCATCCACTGTGGATAAGGATTTGCGCGCGAAAGTAAAAGGCATGAAGAAGTCCGAGCAGGCAAAAATGATCGGGCAGGCGATTGCTGAACGCGCAAAGGGCAAGGGCATCCAGGCCGTTGTGTTCGACCGCGGCGGGTTTCGTTATGTGGGTCGGGTGAAGGCGTTGGCTGATGGCGCGCGCGAAGGCGGCTTGCAGTTTTAGGTTCGTGGAGAACAAATGGCAGATTACAATAAAAATCAACAGGATTTTGAAGCACAGGACCAATTCGAAGAGCGTGTGATCGAAATTGCGCGCGTGGCGAAGGTGGTTAAAGGCGGACGCCGCTTTCAGTTCCGCGTAACTGTTGTAGTGGGCGACAAGAAGGGAACCATCTCGATGGGCGTGGGTAAGGCAAATGCCGTACCAGACGCGATGCGCAAAGCATCGACGCGCGCCCGCAAGAAGATGAAGGTTGTCAACCTTTCCGGTACCACCATCCCGCACGAGGCGCTGGGACGCGTGGCTGGCGCAAAAGTAATGCTCAAGCCCGCTTCTCCCGGAACCGGCGTGATCGCGGCGGGCGGTGTGCGCGCCGTGCTTGAAGTTGCCGGCGTGCGCGACATCCTCACCAAATCGCAGGGAAGCGCGAATGTGTTGAACGTGGTGCAGGCTACATTCGACGCGCTCGGTCAGTTGCGATCCCCGGCGGAGGAAGCCGCGCGGCGCGGAAAGAACGTAAACGATCTTTTGCCGTTTTGGGAACGGAGGAAGCAACATGCCTAAAAAGGAATCACAGGGCAAAACAGTTTTTGTAACGTTGGTGAAAAGCCCAATCGGCTATACCAAAGATCAGCGCGCAACCGCGCGGGCATTGGGTTTGCGCCGCTTGCAACAAACCATTGAACATAAAGACACGGAAGCCGTTCGCGGGATGATCAATAAGATCGTCCACTTGGTTCACGTGGAAGAAGCAGGATAGACGATGAAACTTCATGAATTAGCGCCAAACCCGGGTTCCAAAAAGAATCGCAAGCGCGTCGGTCGCGGCATCTCTGCAGGGCAGGGCAAGACGGCCGGTCGCGGCACCAAGGGTCAAGGTTCGCGCTCCGGTGAAGGCGGCAAGATGTACCGTCAGGGCGGCAACCTGCCGTTCTATCGTCGCTTGCCGTTCATGCGCGGTCAGGGATTTACCCCGCTGAATCGCGTCGACTACAACGAAGTGAATTTGGACCAGCTTTCCACAGCCTTCAAAGCAGACGCGGAAGTTACGCCTGAAACATTGACCGAAGCCCATTTGTTACGCGATCCCCGCAACCCGGTGGTAATTTTAGGTCGCGGCGAAATGACCGTAGGTCTCAAAGTCCGCGCGCATCGCGTGAGCGCGGGCGCCAAAGCCAAGATCGAAAAAGCAGGCGGCAGTGTGGAACTGATCGCCGCATCCGAGTAGGTATCCGAGGAACTTCATGGCTGAAAAGAACAAACCATCCGCTTGGCGATTTTTGTGGACGTCGGAAGATATCCGCCGGAAATTGCTGATCACGCTTGGTATCCTGTTGATCTTTCGCATCGCCGAAAACGTTCCTGCCCCGGGTGTGGATCGCGCCGCGTTGGAGGCGTTCCTTCAGCAGAGCCGGTCTGGGAACTTTCTCGATTTCCTAAACCTGCTCTCTGGCGGCACAATTTCGAATTTCTCGCTTCTTTCCATGGGTGTGTACCCATATATCACAGCGCAGATCATCCTACAATTATTGGTGCCGATCATCCCCGCGTTGCAGAAACGCATGGAAGATAACCCGCGCGAGGGCCGCCAATGGATGGAGAAGTGGACGTATTATCTTGCCGTGCCGATGGCGATGCTTTCGGCGATCGGACAGATCAATATATTCAATTCCATCGCTTCACAAACTATCATCCCGTTCGGCTTCACGCCCGATCTGTGGCTATCGTCGCTCACTACATTGCTAGTGATGACCGCAGGCACTATGTTCGCCATCTGGCTTGGAGAGTTGATCTCGGAATACGGTATCCGCGGGCAGGGGCTTTCGCTCATCATCTTTGCCGGTATCGTTTCGCAGATCCCGCAGAATATTCAGGTTATTTTGTTGGACGAAACCAACCGCTGGATTTTGCTCGGGATCATGATATTCGTCATCGTCGCCACTGTGGTTGCGGTTGTTTACGTTCAGCAGGGACGCCGCAATGTGCCGATCATGTTCGCCCAAAAAGCGCAAGTGTTCCAAGCCATTCAACGCGGGCGGACGATCAAGACCCCGCAGCCTTTTCTGCCGCTGTTGGTGAACCTGTCCGGTATGATCCCGCTGATCTTCGCGAGCGCCATCCTGCAATTCCCCGCGATCGTGGCAAGTTATTTTGTCACCTCCGAAACTCAATGGGTGGCGAATTTTTCGACGAGCGTCGTGAACTTTTTCAATGCCAGCGGCGCAAACTCGTGGGGTTACTGGTCGTTGTATTTCCTCATGGTCGTTTCCTTCACTTATTTCTACACGACCGTCATTTTCGACCAGCAGAATTATGGCGACAACTTAAAACGCCAGCGCATTCAGATTCCCGGCGTGCCGGAAGGCGCGCCAACTCAAAAATATCTGAGCCGCATTCAGAGCCGCATTACATTGCCGGGCGCGCTCTTGCTGGGTATCGTAGCGATCATGCCATTTCTCATTCAAGTGGTTTATCCACCGGCGAGCAATAACGCCGGGTTGTTTCTGGTATCGTCGTCGGGTCTGTTGATCGTGGTCGGCGTGGTTCGTGATACGGTTGCCAATATCGAATCCGAACTGAAAAACCGCTACGAAGATATAAAACTTCTAACCAGCTAGAGAAGAGTCCTGTTATGCCGACATATATTGTCCTCATCGGACCACCCGGAGTTGGCAAAGGCACGCAGGCAAATCGTTTATCCGAGCGGACTGGGCTTGCCCACATCTCCTCGGGCGATCTCTTCCGCGAGAACATTAAGAACCAAACCGATCTGGGAAAGCTTGCCCAAACGTACATGAGCAAGGGAGACTTGGTACCGGATGACGTGACCATCGCGATGATTAAGGACCGTCTCGCTCGTCCCGACTGTGAAACTGGCGCTATCTTGGACGGTTTTCCCCGCACCCCGGCGCAGGCGACCGCGCTGGAAGAAATGCTCCAGACCTTCCATGGGCGCGTGAATGTCGTTCCGCAGATCATTGCCCCGCGCGATGAGTTGATCAGCCGCCTGAGCGGGCGCTGGACCTGCCGCGAAAGCGGTCACATCTTCAACGAGAAGACCAACCCGCCAAAAATAGCAAGCAGATGTGACCTCGACGGCTCGGAGTTGTATCAACGCGATGACGACAAATCGGAAACCGTGACGCGTCGCATCGAAGTGTATATGGAGCAAACAACGCCGTTGATCAAATATTATCGCGATCACGGCAAGTTGGTAGAAATTAATGGATTACAGGCCATCGATCAAGTGACACAAGATCTGATGGAAGCCTTGAAAACCAGATCATGAGTTGGGCTCGCCAGATTCACCTTAAGAGCCAGGCTGAACTGCAGACCATGCGCGAAGCCGGGCGAATCAACGCGGAAGTATTGGCGACTGTACGAGCGCTTTTAAAACCGGGTGTTTCCACTGCCGATCTCAACGCGGCTGCTGAGGATGTGCTGAGGAAACACAAGTGTGTATCGCCGTTCAAAGGTTATGGGCATCCGCCATTTCCGACATCGATCACGGTGAGCGTCAACCGCGAACTCGTCCATGGGATCCCGAGTAAGAAACGGATCCTAAAAGAGGGCGACATTGTTTCGATCGATTGCGGAACCGTGCTCAACGGGTTGGTAGCGGATTCGGCTTTGACTGCCGGGGTGGGAGAAATCTCTCCCGAAGCCCGCAACCTGCTGAAGGTCACAGAAG
Organism: Anaerolineales bacterium; assembly: GCA_016789025.1. GTDB lineage: Bacteria > Chloroflexota > Anaerolineae > Anaerolineales > Villigracilaceae > Defluviilinea. The sequence goes on along the minus strand of JAEURC010000059.1, from coordinate 13,898 downwards.
AAGCGTTGGCGCTCGGCATCGAAAAGATGCGTGTGGGCAACCGCACGGGCGACGTATCTGCGGCGATACAAAAACATGTGGAAAGTAACGGCTATTTCGTCACGCGCGAATACACCGGCCACGGTGTGGGCAGGCAGATGCACGAAGGTCCCCAATTGCCGAACTACGGCAAAGCCGGGACGGGACTGCCGCTCAAACCGGGCATGACAATAGCCATCGAACCCATGGTCCTGATTGGGACAGAGCAAACACGCATCCTGCCCGATCACTGGACAGTGGTTTCGGCAGACGGATCATTGACAGCGCACTTTGAGCATTCGGTCGCTGTCACCGAAGGAGACCCCTTAATCCTGACTGTCCCGTGATCCGTCTTTCGGCTAGACGAATAAAAAACGTGCGTGTATAATCAAAACTTCGGCTGTTTTATGAAAGTTGTAAGGAGTCAATTGAAATGAAAGTTTCACCATCCATACGGAAACGCTGCGCCAAATGCAGAGTGATTCGGCGCAAAGGCAGAATATTCATCATCTGCGAAAATCCTAAACACAAGCAACGACAGGGATAGAGTTAACCATGGCGAGAATTGAAGGCGTTGATTTGCCCCGCAACAAGCGGGTAGAAGTGGGTCTGACCTATTTATTTGGGATCGGACCAACGCGCGCGCGCAACATCCTTGCCCAGACCAAGGTAAACCCCGACACCCGGGTGAAGGACCTTTCTGAGGCGGATGTGCAAGTGATGCGCGAGTTTATTAGCAAAAATTACAAGGTCGAAGGCGATCTGCGTCGCGAAGTCCAGATGAGTATCAAGCGTCTCATCGAAATTGGCTCGTATCGCGGCTTGCGCCATCGCCGTAATTTGCCCGTCCGCGGTCAGCGCTCGAAGACGAATGCGCGCACTCGCAAGGGCACCAAGAAAACCGTCGCTGGTCGCGGTCGTCGCCGCGGCGCGAAGAAGTAAAGAGGCAAAAGAATTATGGCTCAAAGCGTACGTTCCACGCGCCGCACGACTGGCGCCAAGAAAGCCAAACGCGCCCTTTCAGCTGGACAGGTGCATATCTTTGCATCGTTCAACAACACCATTGTCACCGTTACCGACATGGAAGGCAATACCATCGCATGGGGGAGCGCCGGTTCGGCGGGTTTCAAAGGCTCACGGAAAAGCACTCCGTTTGCGGCTCGTCTTGCCGCCGAGCAGGCGATCAAAGCCGCTCAACAACTTGGAGTGCAAGAAGTTGAGTTGTATGTGAAGGGACCTGGTCCCGGCCGTGAGAACGCCATCCGCGCGGTGCAGGCGATGGGTCTCAAAGTCCGTTTGATCTCGGATATCACGCCGATCCCGCATAACGGTTGTCGTCCGCCCAAGAAGCGGCGCGTGTAATCAGTTTAGAGGATAGTAATATATGTCGAAAAATCTTTCTCCGGTATGTAAACTTTGCCGGCGCGAAGGCGAAAAATTGTATTTGAAAGGGGAGCGTTGCTTCACCCCGAAGTGCGCGTTCGAACGGCGCAGTTTTGCTCCTGGTCAGCACGGAAAAACCGGAGGCCGCGGCGGTCCCAGCCGCACCGGGCGCGAATCCGATTATCTCCGACAGTTGCGCGCCAAGCAACGCGCTCGCCGCGTGTACGGGGTATTGGAACGACAGTTCCGCCGCTACTTCGAAACCGCATCCAGCCGCCGTGGTCTGCCGGGCTTGAATCTGCTTCAGATACTCGAATCGCGGTTGGATAATGTGGTCTTCCGTCTCGGGTTCGCCTCCAGCCGCTCGCAAGCCCGCTTGTTGGTAACCCATGGTCACTTTACTGTGAACGAACGCCGCACCGATGTGCCATCCATGCTCCTCAAAGAAGGCGACGTGGTGGCTGTGCGCGGCGGTTCGCGCGCCCTGTCTTATTTCAAGGGGGTTGGCGATCTTGCCGATGCCCGCACGTCGCCCAGCTGGCTCAATCGCGATACGAAATCGTTGACCGGTTCGATCCAACGACTGCCGGATCGTTCCGAGATCGATGGGATCTTGAACGAACAATTAATAGTTGAATACTACTCACGGTAGTAGTTTGTATTGGCGCCGCCTGCGATTATACGGCGGCAAAAAACTGGAATTTACAGAGGTGAACCGTGACGGGTATTACGAATATGGTTATGCCTAAAATCGAGCGCGAGGCTGAGGCTCGAAACTACGGCAAGTTTGTCATCAGCCCATTGGAGCGCGGCTACGGCGTTACGCTGGGAAACGCTCTCCGACGTGTGTTGCTCTCTTCGCTGGAGGGAGCCGCCGTTACTGCGATTCGGATCGCGGATGTGTTACATGAATTCAGCGAAATCCCCGGTGTGCGCGAGGATGTCATTCAGGTGATGTTGCAGGTCAAGCAGTTGCGCATCAAGCTGGACGGCGTGGACAGCACCCGCATGCACCTGGAAGTGCGCGGCGAAGGGACAGTCACTGCGGCGGATATCATCACCCCCGCGGAGGTAGAGATTGTGAACCCGGAATTGTTCATGTTTACGGTCGATAACCCCAAGACTAAACTCGACCTTGAGTTCACGATCGAACGCGGACGCGGCTATTCACCCGCCAACGAACGCAGCGGGCACATGCCGATCGGCGAACTGCCGATCGATGCGATCTACAGCCCGGTCAAGCGCGTGAATTGGGAAGTGACCTCAGCTCGCGTGGGGCAGAGCACGAACTACGATAAATTGAACCTTGAAATCTGGACGGACGGGACCGTCTCGCCCGAGCGCGCCCTCAGCACGGCGGCGAAACTGGTGATCGACCACTTGCGCTATATCGCCGGGGTTAGCGAGGAAACGCTTACCGTCGCCATCGAAAAAGAAGTGAGCGGGAGTCGCATGAGCAGCGAGATTGCCGACACCCCGGTCGAATCGCTCGACCTTTCGGTGCGCGTCTTCAATTCGCTCAAGCGCACCGGTATCACCACGGTTGGCGATGTGCTCGATCTGCTCGAAAAAGGCGAGAACGCGGTCATGTCCATTCGGAACTTTGGTGAAAAGAGCCTCGACGAACTGCGAATCAAGATGCAGGAAAAAGGCTACCTCAAAGACGAGAAGAATTCTGCGGAGTAATTTGCAATGCGACATCAAGTATCCGGTTACCGATTAGGTCGTTCGACGGGCGCGCGTACCGCGCTGCGCCGCAACCTGATCAAACAATTTTTTACGCACGAGCGCATCCAGACCACAAAGGCGAAAGCCGCCGCCATCCGCGGCGATGCCGAACGGCTGATCACCCTCGCCCGCAATAGCGCGGACGCGACGCCCGATCAGAAAGTCCATGCGCGCCGCCTCGCCATTTCCAAACTCGGCGATAACCAGCTCATCAAACGGTTGTTCGACGAGATTGCGCCGCGCTATGCCACCCGCAACGGCGGTTACACCCGCGTGCTGAAACTCGGTCCGCGCATGGGCGATTCGGCTGAGATGGTGATTCTTGAGTTAGTAGAGGAATAGAGAGTAGAAAGTAGAGAGTAGAAACTAATCTCTGACTACTACTCTCTACTCTCTTTCCATGGCACGTTACCAATTGACTCTTGCCTACGACGGCACAGACTTCTTCGGAAGCCAGCGGCAGGCGAAGACCGATGGGTCGAGTTTATCGAGACCGCGAACGGTGCAAGGCGAACTTGAAAAAGCGTTGCGCGGACTCGGATGGGCGGATCGCGCGGTTCTTCTTTCGGGGAGGACGGACACCGGCGTTCATGCGACGGGGCAGGTTGCCGCGTGCGACCTCGACTGGACTCACACGGGCGACGAACTCGTCCACGCGTTGAATGCGAAACTGCCGGGCGACATCTCGGTGTGGGATGCGAGGATCGCCCGCGACGATTTTCATCCGCGCTTCGATGCGGCATCGCGGACGTACAGTTACCAGTTGTTTTGCGACGCGCTCAGAAACCCGATCCGCGAGCGGTTTGCATGGCGAGTGAATCGTCCTCTCGGCGACGATCTGCTGAAGAAAGCCTCGCAAGCGCTGATCGGCGCTCACGATTTTTCATCCTTCGGCTCGGCGACGACCCCCAAGGGGACGACGGTGCGGACGGTGAAAAAAGCAGAATGGCATCGGATCGCAAAGGATCAGTGGCGGTTCGAAGTGGAAGCGGATGCGTTTTTATATCGCATGGTGCGGCGGCTGGTCTTTGTGCAAGTGGCGGTGGGGCAGGGAAAGGTCCCAGTGGACGCGATTGCCGAAGGATTGGCGAAGCAGGCTGGGAACAGGAAGCGAAGCGGGCTTCCGTCTGGTCTCGCTCCCGCCCATGGGCTGACGCTCATCCACGTGAAATATCAAGAGTCAATCTAAAAAGAAATTATCGAAGATATTGTGTAGTCCGCGTTCTCTAACGCGGATCGAAATAAAGAAACGGAGATACCGAACGTGTACAAATCGTACTATCCGAAAGCAAGCGAGATCGAACGCAACTGGGTGATCGTGGACGCCGATGGGCAAATCCTTGGGCGTGTTGCCGCGCGCATTGCATCCGCTTTGCTTGGTAAAAATAAACCGACCTTTACGCCCGGCGTGGAGATGGGTGATTTCGTGGTGGTGATCAACGCCGAGCGCGTCGCCGTCACTGGCACGAAGACCAAATCGAAGATGACCACGAAGGTCTACCATCGTCACTCAAATTATCCCGGCGGCTACAAGGCGATCAGCCTGCGCGACCAGTTGCAACAGCATCCCGACCGCGTGTTGCGCGAAGCGGTGTGGGGCATGTTGCCGAAGAACCGCATGGGACGCTCGCTGCTCAAGCGTTTGAAAATTTACGCCGGACCGAATCACCCGCACGGCACGAATAACCCCGTGCCGCTGGCATAACGAAAGAGGAAGAAGAAATGTCTGTTCAATATTATGAAGCAGTTGGCCGCCGCAAAGAAAGCACCGCCCGCGTCCGTTTGATGGACGGTTCGGGAAATTTTGTGGTGAACGAAAAGCAAGCGGCTGTGTACTTCCCGCGTCTCGGCGATCTGCAGGATATTCTGCGCGCGTTTTCCGCCGTTGGGCAGGACGCGAAGAAATACGACATCACCGTGAAGGTGAACGGCGGCGGCACGACCGGTCAGACCGAGGCGGTGCGGCTGGGACTCGCCCGCGCGCTCGTCTCGCTCAACGGCGATTGGATCTCCGCGCTGCGCAAGCATGGTTTGCTCACCCGCGATGCCCGCATCAAGGAACGCAAGAAGCCGGGTCTCAAGAAAGCCCGCAAGGCGCCGACGTACACCAAGCGTTAAGCCAGTACATAGTTATCAGTCATCAGTGATCCGTAATTCGTGCGAGTTAGAATGCGCGAATTACGGATTATGTTTTAATGTATGCCCGGTGGTTGAGTAGTCCCGCGTGCCTTTCGCGGGACGTATCGAAACCACCACGACGTAAAAAATTCTACTTGCAAAATATTATATGATTGCTTGTGGTTTCGATACGCGGCGGAACACCACCGCCGCTACTCAACCACCGATACACTATGGAGATTTTCATGGACTTCACCCTCGTCTCTTCCATCTTTGACACGCTCCGCCTCTCTCCGCCCTCGAGGCTGACTCTGCTCGACGCGGCGACTCTCGCCTCAGCCCACGTGCCGCCGTTCCCGCCGGACATCCCCGCATTGGTTCTTGGAATCGATTCGAAGGAACTGGCGTTGAAAGTGAGGGAGGTGTTGCTGCATGCGTATCCGAGGGAGCATGTGGTGTTCATGGTTGATCAAAGAAAGAGGAAAGAAGAAAGAGAATTGGGAGAATTGGAGAATTTCGATTTCTCTGAATCCACTTGTTGGTTTGTTCCCTCGCTCGGCGAAGGGACATCGTTCGAGTCATTTGCCGAAATTGTCGCCCACCTCCGCGCGCCGAACGGATGTCCGTGGGATCGCGAGCAGACGCACGAGTCGCTGAGGAAGCATTTGCTCGAAGAGGCGTACGAAGCCATCTCCGCCATTGACTCGGGCGACTTCGCTCACATGCGCGAGGAGTTCGGCGACCTGTTATTGCAGATCGTCTTGCAGTCGCAGATCGCAAATGAAGAGGGACAGTTCAATGCGTCGCAAGTGATTCAGGGAATCCACTCGAAGATCGTGCGGCGGCATCCGCATGTGTTTGGGGATTTGAAATTGGATGGTGTAGATGGAGTGCTGGCGAATTGGGAAAAATTAAAAGAACAAGAACGAGGCGAGAAAAAGGAAGCGAAGGGATTGTTGGATGGCGTGCCGCTGGCATTGCCCGCGTTGAGTCAAGCGCAGGAATATCAGGATCGCGCCGCGAGGGTTGGCTTCGATTGGAACGAAATTGACGGCGTGCTCGACAAAGTGAAAGAAGAGATCGAAGAGATCAAACGCGTGGAGACCGATTTTGAACTCGCCTCCGAGATCGGCGACCTGTTCTTCGTGCTGGTCAATTTTGCGCGTTGGAAGAAAGTGGACGCCGAGTCGGTGTTGCGCGGGACGAACGCGAAGTTCAAGAAGCGCTTCGCATACGTGGAGCAAGGAGCCAAAAAACAGGGACGGAATTTATCCGAGTTGAGTTTGGATGAGATGGAGTCGCTGTGGCAGGAGGCGAAGAGGGGAGAGGGGTAATGGCTGGCGAGCGGGAAAACTCGAAGCGAGGAAAATGCTTGTCGAAGCCGCAGAATCCCCACCATCCACTGCACGCTTTGTTAGCCGCTTTTTGTCTTTTCGTGTCTCTCTGCTATTATCCATTCACTTGCACCGCCTATAAAAATAAAAGATAGGAAACTGGCAACAAACAATATCATTTGCGTAAGTAGTAGACCAATTGGGGGTTCCGTGCTTATCAAAAGAAGAACAAAGACTACTAAAGCGGGGACTAGCCCTAGCACAATTAGAATCGTAACAGTTGCAACTACTCTTTGTGCATGAGATGGTACCCTTGTTGAAATAAAAGCCGAAACAATTTTTGTAATTGCCTGACCAAAAAAAATTGCCGCAGTGAGCGACCACTCTGAAGCATAAAAAAGCGAATATGTTTTATTTTGATATGCAAAAACTATGGTCAGAATTATCAGAGGAAGCACATTAAAAAGAATTTCAGACATTACCACTGCTAGGGCATTTCTATAATGCTTGTCTGAACTTGGTGTGTTGTTGCGTTTATTCACTGAAACAAATCCTGTTATACAGATGTATCTACTGAATCGCCGTCGATGAGTAGCCCTTTAACTGCTTGAACACCAGATTTTAGTAAATTTGCACTACCAAAATTCCTAGTCCACTTATGGTAACGCACCATGAAAGAGCCGCTCCATCCTTTTTTCGTAAGACTTGGTATTTGGGATTTTAGTGTTTCAAAGTCTTTCTTGATAGTTGATAATTGCTCTTTTACACTCTCTTCATCTTCTACGGAATCTCGAATGCTCTTTTGAATCATTCGTTCTAATTCATCTATTTTTTCTTTTAGCCCTTCTGCTTCTTCACGGGTAAAGTATTCATCAGGAAGATCGTCAACCTGTTTTAGAATTTCGGAAATTTCATGTTGTTGTTGCTCGATTTGCGCAAACGTTGGAACGGTGTCTAATTCGTCTAGGAGAATACTAAGCCATCTCGATAAAGCAGAAATTAATCCCTCATCGCCTGTAACCGAAATGCCCTCTGCTGTGGTAAGTTCACCAGGGCTTATTCGACAATATATAGTGTTGCTTCCACTAGTGTCTCTGTTTCCTGTATAAGAAGCAGTGAACTTGTAGGTAGGTTTGAATCGATATGTAATGGTTAGGCTCGCACCAGTCCCCTGATTTGCTCGAACAGATTCGTTGGTTATTGTGAAGTCGTCGAATGTATACCGTGATGTTGCTCTTTCGATTGTGTGCTTAATTCTTTCGAGCAAACTTGCTTTGAACATTATTGCCTCCTAATATTGATGCGATGATGCCTTACATATTTTATCAGCAACAGCGCCCAACTACGCCTTAATCCTACTTTTTGCCGTATAAGACGCCGTAGGGATACTTATACGGCAAATTCTATGTATAACACGCTATGGGCAGATTATATAACCCAATGTGAATGATTGTGCGGCGGTTTTGCTTTCGCCTACTTCTTTTTCCGCTTCGTGCTCTTCTTTCTCCTTACCGAAGTCTTACGAGCGGACTTCTTCACCGTCCGCTTGGCGGGTTTTCGTTTTTTCAGCACAACTTTCTTTGCAACTATCTTTTTCTTCGCCGCCGTCTTTCGAACTACCTTCTTCACTTTCCGCTTGACGGGTTTCCTCTTTTTCACCGCAACTTTTTTCGCAACTTTCTTTTTCTTTGCCACAGCCTTCTTCTTGGCAGGCATGGAAACTAGCGATGCCGCTTTGGTTGTGGACGCTGAGGAAGTCCATTGCTTGATGAGGGAGGGGAGTTTGGTGAGCAGGGATCGCACCTCTTGCGCCGCGTTGGTTGTCCCTCCGCTTTGTTTGGGGAACATCACTTTTTGGTAGATAGAGTACATTTCAAAAGCGAACAACGTTTCGGGGAGCGATTTGTCGGTCAGCGGATAGTTCACGCCGAAGGCGTAGTTGGCGATCGCCAGCGCAGACATCAACGCGCCGTCTTCCGAGTCTACGGTGGTGTTGTTGCCTGCGAAGTACACGTTGGTGTTCATTTGTCCCGGGTACGAGACGTTGCCCAGTCCCTGCGCCATGTAGAGTTTGGTTTTGGGACCATCCATCGCGGAAGGAGTCCAGCGTCCGTGCGTCCATGGTTCGCTGAACAGAACCTTTGACGGGTCGGGCACTTTTTGTCCCTTCGATGGGTCGGGGATGTATCCGTACATGGTGAGGTACAAGCCTTCGGCGTCGGGGTCGTTCAACACATTCTTCTGGATGTACGTGGTGAACGTGTCGATCAGGTTGTAATTTCCGTTCTGGTTCCCGGGCGCGTAGTAGCCGTTGAATTGAAGCGTCTCTTGTTGTTGCATCAAGTCCGGCGAGAGCATCGAAGAATCGGTGTGGATGTAGCATTTGCCCCACAGCAGATCCCACGTCACGTGCGGACCCGATGGCTGCATGTCCGTGTTGCGATAATCGCCGATGGGATAACTAAATTTCGGGTTGTAATAAACGTTGTTCCAGAAATATTGGTTGTTCGCGTTGTTGAGGATTCTTGAGTTCGTCCACATGTCGGTGGTCAGCACGACCTTGTCGAACGTTCGTTGGATGATCGGCTTGCCGTTGTTCTGACTCCACTGCACGGTCGCTTGACCGCTCGATTGATCCGTCCACACCGCGCTGACTTTCGAATCGAGGATGACGGTGGAAGGCGTCAGCGTTTGGGCGACTTCGAGCATCGCTTCAACCCACGACTGGGCGCCTTGGGCGAACCGTTGCCAGCCTGTGCCCGGCTTCGAGAAACTCCCCAGCGGCGTGGGGAATCCCCACGACTTTGGCAGGGGCAAAGTGGCGAAGAGCGGGAACAGATCCATAAAGATCGTGTTGTTGAGCAATGCGCTCCCGTAACCGTTGATGATGCTCATGTACGGCGAAAGGATGTAGTTGATGAAATCCGTTTTGTTGAGGAACGGCACCGGCGGCTGTGGGAAGAAAAATTGTTGCAGGGTTTTCATTTCCCAGTCCACGAACAGTTCGGCTTCGATGAAATCCTGAAACGCCGCGATATCGAATTTCATATCGTCGTTGTAGAGCGCGAAGTTGGCTCCCTGCTGATAGGCGGGGAAATTTCCCCAGTTCATCGGTTGTCCGTTCAAGCGCGGGAAAGCAGCGGCGATCTTCAGCGCGTTGTAATCGTTCATCGGCACGCGCGCTTGAAACTCAGGTCTTTGCAACATGACGTGCACGCTCGGGTACATCATCGGCGAGATGAATTGCACGCCGATATCAATCGGCAGTTTCTTGCTGGGATTCCCCGGCGCGGGGACGTAATACGTCAGCGAATGTCCGCCCACCGATGTTTGATCGTGGATGAGAGTCACGTTCCATTCCTGACGGGCGGCTGGGTCCTGCGCTAGCGCCCAAAGCAACGCCACGCCTGTCGCCCCTCCGCCCACGATACAGACATTTTTCTTTGCCATGTTGGTCTCTCCTGGTTTGCCTTACACAGTTAACTTCGTAACGCGAGATTTATCTCGCGTTTTCGTAAGCGACATAAATGCCTGTCCTGAGTTTATCGAAGGGTCGCCCTACGGATCCAGCCTTGACTTCGACTGGGCAACATCAGCCTTTTAATTCGTCGAGAAGAGACTTCGCTTCGATCAGGTCGGGTGTGTCTAACCCCTCGGTGAACTTTGCATAGAGCGGAGCGAGGAGATCGAGGGCTTCGGAGCCGCATCCGCATGACTGAAGCAGGCGTCCGAGGCGGGTGACCGCGCGTAGTTCCTGCGTGAGCGATTGATATTTTTGCGACGCGGCGATGGCGTCGCGGTATCCCTGTTCCACCGTCTGTAAATCCGCATTGGGTTGTTGGAGGAGAATGTCAGCCCGGACGCGATGGAGTTCGGGGAAGTGCATCTCCTCTTCGGGCGCGGCGCCGAACGCGTCTTCGATGGTCGCCAGCGCCTGTTCGTGTTGACCGGCGCGCGCGTGCGCTTCAGCAAGTTGTGAAAGATATTGCCCGAGCGAGCTGTGCGTCCCCGAGGCAAGATAATCGGTGAGTCCTTTTTTGATCTCGGCAATTCCGCTTTCGTGATCTCCGAGTTGAGCGCGCGCAATGCCGCGATACATGGCGCCCCATGCGAGGAAAGACGGCAATTGGTTTTCTCTCGCCAAAGCAAGCATGGACTCGGCGTGTTCGAGCAGCGCTTGCGGATCGCGCAAGTAAATGAGCAAACTACACGCGGCGAGATGCGCCATCGCCACATTTGACGGCGCAAGCGGACGAGCGATCTCGATGGTTTCGGCGAGCAGTTTGCGCGCCTGGTCAATGTTGCCGATGTGCCAAAGCGCAAGCGCGGCATGATTGCGCACGGTCACCTGCGGATCGAACGGCGCCCAGGATTGCTCCTCCGCTTTGTAGTTTTGAAGCAACTTCGCCACCCATTCGCCGACCTGCGAAAATTTTCCAACCTCGTATGCGAACAGCGCTTGCGTGAAGTATGCCCACACGAGAAACATAGACATGCCGTCGCGTTCGGCGATGCGAAGTATTTCGCCTTGAATCTCTTCCGAAGCCCGCATGTCTGAGCGGCTGTTCGCCGTTGACCATAATCCCAGCAGGATAAAAAAGAATTGAGGCGAATCGCCAAGTTGCATGGCGATCTCTCGCGCGCGCAGGTAGACGAGTTTTTCCTCCTCGGAACCGAATCCCTTGATCGCGCCAAGGATGTGACCCCACGAGATCTGTAACGGCAACTCCAGTTGGGCGCGGTCGGGCGAATCGGGCATGGTTTGAAGCACAGCCAGCGCTTTGTTGTAATGCTGCCCAGCCTCCACAAGCGCGGCACGCGCCGAGGCGAAATCTCCGGCGGTTTGCCAGGCTTCCACGGCTTTTTCCGAATCGCCCGCCTCGGTGAGGTGATGCGCCACGAGTTCAGGGCGTTGTTTGGCGGTCTCGGAAAATTTTTCGTTCAGCGCAACGCTGACCGCGCGATGCAGTTCGCGCCTGCGGCTTTTCAATAATGAGCTATAAGCGGCTTCTTGCACGAGCGCGTGTTTGAATGTGTAAATTACGTCGCCGCTGGTTGCGTCGCTGAAAACCAGCCCGGATGCGATCAACTCGTCTAACTCGTTTTGAAGGGTTTCTTCGGGTTGACCGGCAATCGCCGCGAGCAGGGAATAGGGGAAGGCGCGTCCAAGCACCGAGCCGATCTGCGCGATCTCTTTGTGCGGACCGAGAAAATCGAGACGCGCCATCAAGAGGTCTTGCAGGGTGGATGGAATTTGCGAAACTTTGTCTGTGATGGAACGCGCATCCGCCATGCTTTGGGAAAGTTCCTCCGCGAATAGCGGATTCCCATCCGTGCGGTCTGCGAGAGATTGCAAGGTTTCCGGCGGGACGAGCGTTCCCAACAAATTGCCGATCATCTCGCGGATGTTCTCATGGTCGAGGCGCGAAAGCGCGATCAACGAATGGAACGGGCGCGTGGGCCACGGCGGGATGAAACGCGTCCGCGCCGTAAACAATAACATCACTGGCGCGTGTTCCACTTGCTCGCCCAGCATCACGAACTCCTCGAGCGTGGAAGGGTCGGAAAAATGCAGGTCTTCAACGACAAGGATCGTCGGCTGGGCGCGGGATGAACCGATGACCCAATCTACAAGGGATTGCAGTAACATCACGCGTTGTTGTTCTGGAGAAAGCAGGAGCGGCGGATATTTTCCCGGTGGAACCGCGATGCCAAGCAGGGACGCGACCAACGGAACGGATTTCGTCGTGTCCATGCCGACAAGCGAAAAAGAATTCTCAAGGTCTGCGATCTTTTTTTCTGCCGTGGCGTCTGCTGTCCACTCGAAGGCATTTTCGATCAAGTCAATCGTCGGCGCGAACGGCGTGTCCTGCTCGTACGGCGATGACTCGCCCTCGATCCATGTATGAGGCACGCCGCCGACATCCTGCTTGAATTGCCGCAGCAAGCGCGATTTGCCGATCCCCGCCTCGCCGGTGATCATCACGAGTTGTCCATGCCCTTTTTGCGCCTGCGCCCAGCGGCTCATCAATAAATTCCGCTCGTCTTCGCGCCCCATGAACGGCGTTAATGAGTTGACCGCGGTGGCGTGGAGGCGGCTCCGCACACCGGAGGGTCGTTCTACTTTGAAGAGTTGAACGGGGTCTGGGAAGCCTTTCAAAATATGCGGACCGAGATCGTCAACGATGAAAAAGCCCGCGACGAGTTTTTGTGTCGCCGCGGAAATGCAGACGGAACCCGGTTCAGCCGCCGTTTGGACTCTTGCCGCCACGTTCGGCGTTTCTCCAAAGATGTTGCCTGAGTCGCTGCCCTCCTGGCGGATCATCACTTCCCCGGTGTGGATGCCGATGCGCACCGCAATGCGCTTCGAAAATTCCTTTTCCAATGCCTTGTTCAATTCCTGGACCTCTTCGAGAAGCGACAACCCCGCTCGCACGGCGCGTTCGGCGTCGTTCTCGTGCGCTTGTGGATAACCGAAGAGGATCAATATCCCATCCCCCAGATATTGCTGCACGTGCCCCTCGAATCGCTTCACAACGCTTGCGGCAGTCTGGTGATAGCGGGTGAGGATGCTGTGCCAATCCTCCGGGTCGAGTTGCGCCGACAGTTCGGTGGAGCCGACCACGTCCGAAAAGGTCACTGTGACTTGCCGACGTTCACCGTGAGAAGAGGGAGCCGAAGCCATTGGTTATTGTCCGTTGTTGAGAAATGATGTTTGCGCTATAAATCAACAGGGCAGTGATATACACTGCCCTGTTCGTTGCCGCTTATTTTCCGAAGACGAAGTACTTGCCCATCCCAAGCGCGACCCCCATGTCGCCGCTCACCTTGACCTTGCCCTTCATGAACGCCATGGTGGCGTCTAACTCGCCGTTGGAGATCTTGATGTAGTCCTCTGAGTCCACGGTCATCGTCATCTTTGGAGCGGGATGCAAACCCTCGGTCGATTCGCACTTCTGGTCTTTGACGACCACGTACCAATTGGATGCTTGCGCCCCTGTAAAAATGAATTGCACGATCGTATCCACGCCTTTGGCTTTCTCGGGCTGAAAGGCGGTCTTGATGGTCTCGGTCATCAACTCGCGGACAGTGGTTGGCATGGTCGTTTCTCCTCGTCGTACATAATTTCAGCGAAGTATAGCATATGGAGTGATGCGGGTTGGATTTCTGTTAGCCTTGAGAGTGGCAAAAAGAGTGGGCTAAAATCGAGCGATGCTGAAATGCCCAAAATGCGAAGCCACGACGCGCCAGAATAAATCTGGCAAAACGGAGGCAGGTTCACAGCGCTATCGCTGTATGCATTGCCAACGTAAATAC
>JAEURC010000017.1 GCA_016789025.1 Anaerolineales bacterium | reverse complement strand
TAAAGAAGGCGATTTTCGCCCGTCTTCATACGCGCGGAACGCGCCGGCTTTTACGCCGATGGCTTGCGCGCATTCCGGTATGGAGCGGCGCGCGGCAAGCCGCGCATCGCGCATCAACACGCCGATTTTTTTCGTACGAATAGTGATCTGGGTTTTGCTATCCATGGCTCCTCAACTGTACTGCCACGATTATAGCAGAGGTATGCGCCGATTTACCGCCGTTGGTTTCGCCCGGGAGTACCAGGCATGAAGATTTCGGCGCCGAGTTTGAAGCCAGCCACCTCGAGGCGCGGAGAAAAGATCGGGCGAATGCCGGTAGGTTTAAGGTCGCCGATGATTTTATTGTCGGGTCCGATGCCGGTTTGTTCAAACTTGAAAATATCGGTGAGCACAACAGTATCGCCTTCCATGCCGACCACTTCGGTGATCGCCGTCACTTTGCGCGCGCCGTCTTTTAACCGCGTTTGTTGAATGATAAGGTCCACTGCCGAAGATATCTGCTGGCGCACCACTTTCAGCGGCAGATCCATGCCAGCCATCAACACGAGCGTTTCGATGCGCGAGATCGCGTCGCGCGGCGAGTTGGCGTGAACGGTGGTCAGCGAGCCGTCATGACCGGTGTTCATGGCTTGCAACATATCTAGCGCCTCTCCCGCGCGCACTTCGCCAACCACGATGCGGTCGGGTCTCATACGGAGCGAATTGCGCACAAGGTCGCGGATGGTGACCGCGCCTTTGCCGTCGGTGTTGGACGTTTTCGTTTCCATGCGCATGACGTGATCCTGCTGGAGTTGCAGTTCCGCCGCGTCTTCGATGGTGATGATGCGTTCCCCTTCCGGGATGTAACCGGAAAGCACATTGAGGAGCGTTGTCTTGCCGGAGCCCGTGCCGCCGGAGATGACCACGTTGAGCCGCGCGACAACACAAGCGCGGATGAATTCTGCCATATGCGGCGTGAGCGACTCAAGGTTGATCAATTGCTGGATGGTGAGCTTATCTTTTTTGAATTTGCGAATGGTGATGGAAGGTCCGTCGATGGCGACCGGCGGAATGACGGCGTTGACGCGCGAACCGTCCGGTAGGCGGGCATCCACAGTGGGGCTGTCTGCATCTATGCGGCGGCCCAAGGGCAGGACGATGCGGTCGATGATCCGTAGAACGTGATTGTCATCGTCGAATGCCACCGGGCTTTTTGCCAATTTGCCGTTCTTTTCCACGAACACTTTTTTGGGCCCGTTTACCATCACCTCGCTGATATCCGGATCGTCGAGCAGGGGTTGGATCGGCCCCAATCCGCTCAATTCGTCGATGATATCGTTGAAGATCTGTGTGCGCAGGTCTTTTGGCAGGTTGACCTTGGTTTGAACATATGCCTCGCTCAACCTCGACGAGATGAACTCTGCGCGGTTGCCGATCGTCATAGTTTCCCCTTCCAATGACCGGCTGACCGCATCGACGAGATAGCGTTTGAACTTGAGCAGGTCTGAGGATGTGAGTTGCGTAAAGTTTGTCGCAATCGGCGTTGCCATCATTCCTCTCCCTCTTCGACAGGTTCGGGAAGCACCCAAATGATATGTTCGCGCTTCACCGCCAGGAAAGGCGTTTTGTACATCACGGTCCCATCTTCGTTGAACACAGTCGCATCGGTGAGCGCGATGAAGCCCTCGCTGCGGTTGAGCTCATCCTTGATGCGTTCCTCGCGCCGGACATGAACCATGCCTTGTATCTGATGCTTGATGGTTTGGATGGTCGCACGAACAGGAATTTTCGAAACGACCTCGGTAAAGATCTTTCCCTTTTCATCGTATTGTGTAAGCATGTTCCCTCTCTGGTGATTTTCTCTTTCAAGAACAAAAAACGACAACCTGCTGGTTGTCGCTGAATGGTGGGCGCAAAACCTGCGCCTCAAGTGTAACCGAAGTATGCGGGAACAAGCCTTGCACCTTCTTTGCCGGGAGTTAACTAACTTGTTAGAACTTGTCTCAAAAACACCGTGTCACTCTGAGGGAGCGGGGTTTGCGACCGAAGAGTCTCTTATTTGGGCAGTAGAGACCCTTCGCTGACGCTCAGGGTGACATTTTTGAGATGACTTCTAGTAAATAGTCTGTATCGATCATAAGCCAAAACCTATATTGGATACTGACTGCGAAGCGCGCGGAAAGCGCAGATTTTTCTTTAAATCAGTATGAGTCGGTGTTCATCTGCGCCCCAAAAGTGTTTCCGAGAAAGTCTAATGGATCATTCCTCGATGGGCGGCATCAGGTAGCCCAGCCCGGAACGCGTGACGATATGTTTGGGGCTGTGCGCGTCATCCTCGAGTTTTTGCCGCAAGCGGGCGATGCTTACCCAGAGGATTTCTTTGTCAGAGCGGTATTCGGGCCCCCACACACTGGTAAGCAATTCTTCCGAGGTCATGATCTTGCCCACATGATGGGCACATTGAAGGAGGAGCCGGTATTCCGTGGCAGAAAGCGATACGGGCGATTCCCCCCGCCATACTTCGGCGCGGGCAAAATCGATCTTCAGGTTGTCATGTGTAAAGAAGCGGGATTGTCCAGCCTCGCTGGGCGGCTGGGCGCGCCGTAATACCGCGCGCACGCGAGCCAGCAATTCTGTGGCTGAAAACGGTTTGACTAGGTAATCGTCGGCGCCGAGATCAAGCCCGCGCACGCGGTCTTGTTCGTCGCCTTTGGCGGTCAGAATGATGATGGGAACGCTGGAGAATTCGCGGATACGCTGTGTGGCGCCGAAACCGTCGAGTTTGGGCATCATCACGTCCATCAGCACAAGATCCACCGGTTGGTCTGAAAAAACGCTTACCGCTTGCAGTCCATCCTGGGCGGTGACGACTTCGTAGCCTTCCGTTCGCAGGTTTGCCTCCAACAGGCGCAAATATCGAGGCTCATCATCCACAATCAAAATTCGTTTTGCCATTACAGACCTCCTGTCAATTCGCCGGGTTGGTGGGTAGTTGGATGTAGAACGTGGTGCCCTCGCCAAGAGCGGATTCTGCCCAAATCTTACCACGATGTGCTTGAATAATCTGCTTGCAAATGTAAAGTCCAAGCCCGGAACCGGTCACGGTCTTCTCACTACGCGCGCGAAAAAAACGCTCGAAGATGAGCGGAAGCGATTCGGGTGGGATGCCGGGACCGCCATCTTTGAAGATTACGGTAGCGGTGTCATGATTGAACGAGAGTGAAATGGTAATAGGTGTGCCGGGCGCGTACTTGATGGCGTTGGTGAACAGGTTCTCGAATACCTGCGCGATACGCACGCCATCGCCTTGAATGGGGGGAGCAAGCGCCACATCCATATTCACTTGCAGATCTTTGTAGCGCGAGCGGATGCGCATGACCACATCGCGCAGAACGGCATCGAGCCGCATAGGTTGGAAGCGAAGTGGAAGCGTCTTGCTTTGCAACCGTGCCGATTCGAGCACATTTTCGATCAACTGGGAGAGGCGGTCTGCCTCCTCGTCGATAATGGTGAGAAATTCCTTTTGGGTTTCCGCATCCCAATTCGTATCCTGCCGGAGCAGGCTGGTGCTGTAGCCTTTGATGAAACCCAGCGGCGTGCGCAGTTCGTGCGAGATGGTGCTGACGAAGTCCTCCTGCAGTTGCATCTGGCGTTTCAACTCGCGCAGTTCGCTGTTCGTATCGCGCCATTCGGCGCGCTCGAACAATACAGTCAACAAGTCGGCGGCGGCGGATGCGGTCTGAATGTGTTCATCTAAAAAGATAGGACCGCCAAAGCGCACAAAGACCAGCGCGCCCTTGCGGAAGCCATCCGCGCCGATGGGTATGCCAAGCATGTAAGCCTGATCCAAGCGGCTGTTGGTGGGGGCGTCTGGTTTCGGATCCTGCTTAAGGATTTTTTTCTGCCCAAAAACCTGATTGGCGAAGGTTTCACCCCATGCCGCATCCGCTTCGGCGTTGCGGGCGCGTCCGATGGCGCGCGCATACATAATTTCGAGCGAAGCGGTCCGTTCGTCGAAGAGGTAGACCGCCACATTGTCGAACACAAATTGTGATCGTAAGGAAGTCAGAAATTTTTCGATGGTGCCGCGCGAATTACCCGCCAAGGCGGCAATGCGGATGAGTTCGTTCAGAAAATCCAGGGTAGGGCGGTCCATATTATTTTACAACCGCCAGCAGGGGAAATCGGAACGATGAGCCGCGCCCTTCGAGGGACTGTACTTCGATCATCGAGCCATGCGCTTCAATGATCTCGCGCACGAGCGAAAGCCCCAGCCCGGTGCCGCCGTGATGCCGCGTGGAGGAACCGTCCAGTTGATGAAATGGCTCAAAGATATCCTTTTGTCGTTCTGTCGGGATCCCGATGCCTGTATCGGTAACGGAGACGATGACCAGGTTCTCGCCTTCGCGTTTTACGCTCACGATCACGCGTCCACCCGACGGGGTGAACTTGATTCCGTTATCGATCAAGTGATTCAACACCCAGGCGATCTTTTGCGAATCGGCTTGCACGGCGGGCACATTGTCGTCGATCATCGAATTCAGGATAACGCCGCGTTTTTCGGCTTTTTCCGCGGCAGATTTCACCACCAGGCTTGCCACACGATGGATATCCACATCGCCAAGACTGATGCTCATTTCGCCGCGCGTGGAAAGCGAGACCATGATGAGGTCTTCGATCAGCGTTTCAAGCCTGCCGGCTGAATTTTGGCTGACCTGCAAAGCGTGACGTTGCTCTTCGCTGATTTTGCCAAGCGATTCGCTGACAAGTAATTCGAGATATCCTTTGATATGGGTGAGCGGCGTGCGCAATTCGTGTGAAATGTTCGAAACAAAATTTGATTTCAACTGGCTCAGTTCCGAAACCCGCGCCAGCGCGTTTTGCAGTTCGGCAGTGCGTTCCTCTACGCGGCGTTCGAGCGTGCGGTTGGCGGCTTGCAACGCGGAACGCAATTGGATGATCTGTTCCGTCACCGCCTGATCGAGTTGGGAGCGGTCGACCAGGTTCAACGCCATGAGCGCCTCGCCCAATATGGGGCGATTCCCTTTTGCCACTTCTTCTTGTTGATAATCGAGCGCGCGTTGCAGGTTCTCAGGGGTGAGTAGTCCCTTTTGAATCAAATATTCCCCCATACGAGGCACAAGCATTTCGGGCGTGAGTTGAGGTTGGTCTGCCATGATGAGTTTCATGTTTCAGGTATCAAGTTCCAAGTTGTATAACCTGAAACATGGAACTTGACACCTGATACCTACGACGAGGTGTAAACCCATTCACCATTCACCATTGTAGCCGAGGATTCAAGCGTGAGCAATTCATTTGGATTGCAAGTGAACGGGTCTTGTTCAAGCACGATCAAATCTGCGAGGAAGCCGGGCGCGAGTTGGCCGAGGCGATCTTCCATGTAGGCGGCGTAGGCGGCTCCGCTGGTGTAGCCGGCAAACGCCTCAGGCATGGATAATTTTTGTTCGCCGCGCCAGCCGTCGGCGGAGGGGGAACCGTCGGCGCGACGGCGGGTGACGGCGGCGCGCAATCCCAAAAACGGATTCGGCGATTCGACCGGCGCGTCGGATCCCAACGCGAGCGGCGCGCCGAAATCCAATTGAGTCTTCCACGCGTATGAAAGTTTGGCGCGCTCGCCCCAAAATTGATCCGCCATCAACATATCGGATGTGGCGTGGATGGGTTGCATGGATGCGACCACGTTGAGTTTGCTGAGGCGCGGCGCGTCGTCGGGATGGATCACTTGCACATGCTCGATGCGATGACGGAGCGCGGGCAGATGATTATCTTTTTCGTAACTGCGGAGTTGTTCGTACGCGTTCAATACTTCATGGTTTGCGCGGTCGCCGATGGCGTGAACGGTGAGACCCAGTCCAACCTGCGCGGCTTTGCGCCCATGCTCGAAGAGTTCTTCGCCGTCCATGTTGAGGATGCCGCGATTATTTTCCTCGCCGTTGTAAGGCTGGAACATCGCCGCCGTGTGCGGACCAAGCGCGCCATCCATGAACACTTTGATGTTGCCGATTCTCAACATGTCATCGCCGAATCCGCCGCGCAGACCGATGGCGTGAATTTCATCGAGCAGTTCGACGGGCAGATTTTTCAACACGCGCAGTTTTAATTTCTTTTGGGCGTGAAGCGTTTGCAATGCCATGAACGATTCGCGGCGGTCAAAATCGTGGATCCCTGTGAGTCCCATCTTCCATAAATTGAGTTGCGCTTTTTCGATGGCGTCTATAATTTCCTGGATCGTCGGTTCGGGAATGACTTTCCCCACAAGACCCATCGCGGTTTCGAGCAAAATGCCGGTGGCGGCGCCTTGTTCGTCGCGCTGAATTTGTCCGTTGTGCGGATCGGATGTGGACGCGGTGATGTTCGCCATTTTCAACGCATGAGTATTCACCCACGCGGCATGAAGCGATTTGACTGTGAGATAGACCGGGTTGTTCGGCGCGATGGAATCGAGTTCGCTTGCGTGGGGCCAGCCACCCCACTCATTTTGATTCCAGCCGTGACCAAGGATCCATTCGCCGGGTTTGGATGTCTTCACGCGCTCTGCCACGCGGCGAAGACATTCTTCTTTCGTGTCCACTTCGCAGTCAATCTTTTGTAACGCCAGCGAATATTGATGCAAATGCAAGTGCGCGTCGGTGAACCCGGGGACGATGACGCGCCCGCGCATGTCCTGTCCTTTGGCGCGGGGAAAATGGTTGAATAAATAATTCGTTTCGCCCGCCGCGATAATTTTGCCTTGGTCAATCACCAAGGCAGAGACTTTGGGCTGTGATTTATTCTGGGTGTGGATGATGGCGTTGTGGAGGATGATCATGTTCATTCCTGAATAAAAAAACCTGACAGGTCTCCACGAGAGATTGATTAACAATAATCTTTGTCCGCGTAGGTGTTATGAAAACAACAGCGCTGATAAGACCTGTCAGGTTTACAAATATTACGTCAATTTCTCCAACAGCGAATCCAATTCCTCGTCGGAATAATAATAGATCGTCACCGTCCCGCCGCGTTTGCCGTGTTTGAGCGCGACCTTCGTGCCGAGGCTGGATTGCAACTTCTTTTCCACGTCGCTCACGTTCGGGCTTCGACCTGATTTCTTTTTCACAACCGGTCTGTTTCCAGAAAGTTTTCGCGCCAACATTTCAGTTGACCGCACGCTCAGGTCGAGATTGATGATCTGCTTCAACAAATGTTCCTGCGCCTTCGCAGACAACGACAACATCGCGCGCGCGTGCCCCTCGGAGATCCTTCCGTCTACGAGCGCTTGTTTTACCGCCGCAGACGCATCCAGCAGACGCAGGGTGTTGGTCACCGCGACGCGGCTTTTTCCCACACGTGTAGCGATGGTCTCATGCGACATCCTGAATTCTTTGGCAAGGTTTTGATACGCTTCGGCTTCTTCGATAGGATTCAAGTCCGCGCGTTGGACGTTTTCGATGAGCGCGAGTTCGAGCAATTGCTGGTCGGTCGCGCTCCGAATCACAACCGGAACGGTTTTCAATCCGGCTTTGCGCGAGGCTTGCAAGCGCCGCTCACCGGCGATCAACGTGTATGAACCTCCGCGTCCGGGCGAGACGATGAGAGGTTGGATCACGCCATGCTCGCGGATGGATGCGGCGAGATTCTCCAATTCGGTTGTGTCGAACTTTTCGCGCGGCTGACGCGGGTTGCGCTGGATCGAATCAATCGAGACTTGAGTCACCCCGCCCGCCTCGCCGCCCGCGGATATTTTCCCGCCCGGGATGAGGGCGTCGAGTCCTTTGCCGAGACCGGTACGTTTTGCCATAAAAACTCCTTTTTAAACACGAAGGACTCTAAGGTCACTAAGGTTTGAAGCCTTAAAAACTTTGTGTCCTTCGTGTCCTTTGTGGTTAATTGATTTTTACTCCATCGCCTTTCAACAATTCTTTTGCGAGCGACTCATACGCCCCCGCGCCAACAGACGACGGCGCATACGCGGAGATGGGAAGTCCATACGATGGCGCTTCGGCGAGACGGATACTGCGCGGCACCACGCTCTTGAAGACCAGCCCTGGGAAATGGTTGTTGACTTCTTTCACTACATCGGAAGCGAGATTGGTGCGGGAGTCGAACATCGTCAGGACCACGCCGCGCACGCGCAATTTGGGAAAGAGCGAGGATTGAATCCGTTCAATGGTCTGTGTGATCTGACCGAGTCCCTCTAGCGCGAGGTATTCGCATTGCACGGGAATCAGTACGCCGTCTTTCGCCGCGACGAGACCGTTGACGGTGAGAAGTCCCAGCGAGGGAGGGCAGTCGATCAGGATGTAATCGTATTTGCCTTTGAATGAGTCGAGCGCGTCTCTCAGACGAAATTCCCTACCTTCTTCTTCGACCAATTCCACTTCTGCGCCTGCAAGGGATGGGGAAGACGGCAGAAGCGAAAGTTGCAGCCGCTCGTTGAAGAGGATCGCAGACGCGGGCACATCGCCCGAAAGCAACGCGTCGTACGTGCTGGTGGACACGCTGTTCTTCTCAACGCCGAGGCTGGAGGTGGCGTTGGCTTGCGGATCAATATCCACGATGAGGACGCGCTGATCGAGTTTCGCAAGATATGCGCCGAGGTTGATGGCGGTGGTGGTCTTGCCCACTCCGCCTTTTTGGTTGACGAGGGTGTAGATGCGAGTCATATTGATTTACGATTTCCGATTTGCGATTTTTCTACGGCAGAACAGGGTTATCGATTTGAAAACAATCATACGATCTTTGCCATGCCGCCGGGACGGGCGACGAGAATATTTGTCACGCCATCGATGCCGCGTAATTTTTTTTCAATACCCTGCGCTTCCGATTCCAGCGTGAGCACGTGTACGTTCGCGCCGGCGTCCATGGTGTAGCAGGCAGGCAGTCCATTCGCGCGCCACATGCGGACCGCTTCCATCACGGCAAGCGAGGCGGGTTTCCAGTATTGGAGCGCGGGTGTGGATGTCATCATCACCGCGTGCATCATATCCGAATCCAATTCGACGATGGATGCAAACGCGTTGAAATCTTTGTCGAGGATCGCCTGGCGGCACTTCTCAAGCCGACGCGGCGCATCAGCCACCCGGGCGGTCTGAAGCGGGCTGGTGGGAGCGATCGCATGCCCTTCGGTGGAACCGGTCTTTTTGTGCGCGGCGCTGACGATGGCTATCAGGTCCACCAGATCCCAGTGATTTGGCGGCGCAATCGAAAACGCGAATGAATCTTCGTCGTTCGTTCCAGCCTGCCACTCGACGAATCCCTCGGGGATGGAGCGTGAAGCCGAACCAGATCCACGTCGCGCGAGACGCGAAAGTTCGCGTTCGCTGAGGTTGAGTCCCGCGGCGGCGCTTCCTGCCAATGCCAGCGCGGCAAATGCCGAAGCGGAGGAGGCGATTCCCGCGCCGGAGGGAAAGTTGTTTTCGGTCACCGCTTCGGCGCGGGCGTCGATATTTGCTTTTTCTCGAATCAAGTCCAAAATTTCTGAAACCCGTTTCAAGCCCGCGCCCATCACTTCATGACCGTTGATGATCAGTTCGTCGAATGGGAGCGAGGGTTGAAAGCTGACCGTGGTGCGCGTTGTCAAACCATCCAGGTTCATCGAGAGCGACCCGTTCATAGGGATACGCAACGTGTTATCTCGGTTCCCCCAATACTTGATGAAGGCGATGTTTGGGTGACTAACGGCGGTGGCATTCATGTTGGTGTTGTCCGCAAAAAAGACTCTATATCCCCGTGATTGTACAACATTCTGAAGCGCTTGCCGCCTTTATTTTCCCGTTCACTTTACGCGGAGCCTGAGCCGATGATGCGCGAACCGATCATCTCCTATTCGGGCAAAAGCCTCCGCCAAGAGGTACGCAGTCCCAACCGCATTTCAAATGCGCGCCCGCCAATTTCGAAATCATCCGCTACACTCTGCGTAATATAACCATTCCCTCTCTGCTATAATTTTCGTCATGATATTGGTCACCGGTGCGACGGGATTCATCGGTCGCGCGCTTGTGCGTCACCTCTCAGAAACGGGACAGGAAGTCCGCGTGTTGTTGCGTCCTTCGCCGAAATCGCCGCGACTGCCCAAGGGCGTGCCGGTTGAGGTCTCGGTAGTCAGCCTCAATGACGAGAGAGGCGTGCGCACGGCGCTGCGTGGCGTCCATCAGGTGTTCCATCTTGCCAGCGCGTCGGGTTATGGTCGCCACGGGAATTTGTTCAACACTGATATGGAGGGGACGCGCATCCTTGCCCAAGCCGCGCAGGACGCGGGCGTACAACGCCTGATCTTTCTTAGTCACGTGGGCGCCGACCGCATGTCGGCGTTCCCGGTTCACAAAGCGAAGGGAATCGCCGAAGAGCACATTCGCAAAAGCGGCGTGCCGCACACCATCATCCGTTCGACGATCGTATTCGGTCCCGAAGATCTCTTCACGAATAATGTCGCCGCAATTCTCCGCGCTGTTCCGTTTGTCTTCCCAATCCCCGGCGATGGCAAGGTTCTGCTCCAGCCGCTGTGGGTGGAGGATCTCGTAACCGCCTTGTTGTGGGCGCTTCAGAACCCCGATATGGTGAATGAAACCTACGAGATCGGCGGCGGCGAGTACTTTACCTTTCGGCAGATCGTTGAAACGATCATGAACATCTCAAACGCAAGGCGCGCCTTCCTTCCGTTATCCATCCCGTTCATGCGAGGACTGTTCGTCACGCTCGACCCGATGATCCCCAGCGCGAACATTTCCACGTACTGGCTCGATTACATCGCCGTCAACCGCACCTGCCCGGTGGAAAACCTCTCGCGCAATTTCGGCTTGATGCCAGCCCGTTTTGGCTACCGGCTCGACTACCTTACGCGCAAGCCGCTCCTGCAACGGCTTCAAGAAGGGCTTCGTATTTCGCGTTGATCGATCTGTAGCCGCAGAGCTTTTTCGACCCTGTGTTATCCTTTGTGAAGATTTTTCTCATGCCCGCGCCCGTTATCAAAATCCTCGAAACCCCCGAAGAAATGACCGCCGTCGAAGAACTGCAACGCCAGGTATGGCATGGCAGTGAAACCGACGTGGTGCCCGCGCATGTATTCATCGCCGCAGTTCATAACGGCGGCATAGTGGCGGGCGCATATCTCGACGACCGGCTCATTGGCTTTGTGTTTGGGTTTCCCGGTATCGAAAAAACGCCGGACGGTCCGCGCCCTAAACACTGTTCGCATATGCTGGGCATCCATCCCGATCACCGCGACGGCGGCATTGGCTTTGCGCTCAAACGCGCCCAATGGCAGATCGTCCGCCACCAGGGGCTCGACCATATTACCTGGACGTACGATCCGCTTCTTAGCCGCAACGCCCACCTCAACATCGCCAAACTCGGCGCGGTTTGCAACACCTATCGCCGCGCGGAATATGGCGATATGCGCGACGGGTTGAACGCGGGGCTTCCCTCCGACCGTTTTCAGGTGGATTGGTGGATCAACACCCGCCGTGTCGAGCGGAGGTTGGGCAAGCGCGTCCGCAAGCCGTTGAGCCTCGCCCACTTTTCGCAGGCGGATTTGCAACCCCTCTACGCGCCTCATGCCTCGACGGGGGACCTGCCTCGCCCTCCTGAACATTTCTCGCCCCTTGAGGGAAAACTTGCCCTCGCTGAAATCCCATCCGATTTCAACGCGCTCAAAGAAAAAGATTTCGCCCTCGCCCGTGACTGGCGTTTCTTCACGCGTGAGGTCTTCGAGACCGCATTCAACGCGGGCTATATCGTCACCGACTTTGTGTACGATCACGGCGGGAGTTTTTATGTATTCTCGAACGGAGAAACCACCTTACAATAAAAAATTGGGCTCTCCCGTAATTAACGGGAAAGAGCCTTAACACGAAGGACACCAAGTACACAAAAGGGGAAAAGAGCCTTGATTTCATGGGTTTTTCCTTTGTGACCGTCGTGTCCTTTGTGTTTGAAAAGCGTTTTCACGTTAAAAACGGTAGAGCCAAAATTGATTACCCGGCAGAATACTTTTTAGACGCATATCGCGATGCGCGCTGATTCAGAGAACAGAAAATCCGCGTCGTCAGCGTGAATCAGCGTCTCGACTTTGAAAGTGTAAGGCAATCCAATAAAAACAGTAACCATTGAGAGGGGGAATACGTCATAACTGCATGACCAATGCGCGAAAAGATATCCCCAATTGGTGGGCAGTGGAGGCGATGATCGCCTCGTACAACCACGTGTATCAGGTGGTGTATGGCACGCGCTACGAAGAGGCGGGTCCTATCGGGGTATCCATGTACAACGACGCGCCGGTGGCCTCCTTCCACTATGAATTCCTCGCCCTGAGCGCGGATATTCACAAGGTGACCGATGCCGTTCGGGCATATCCGATCCCCGAGGGGAAAAAGCACATCGTAAATGTTTTTCATGCGAGCCCCAGCGATCACAGCCTGAAAGAACATTTTTCAACGCTGGGTCATGAGTTCGTGCGCACCGGTCCCATTGTGGGTTACGATCTACCCTTGCAGGTTAGCACGATCCCGCTCAACATCCACAAAGCAATATCCATCCAACAGACCGAAGCCGCCAATAACAGCCTAACCACCGAAGGCGAGCGCATTCATGTGCAAACCTTGCGCGACAAACACATCCACAACTTTTTCATCAAAGAAGGAGGAGTGGCGGTGGGTTGGGTGCAACTTGTAACAAAATATCGCGGCGTGGGCTACATCAACCAACTATACGTATTGGAAGAATATCGCCAGCGCAGGCTCGCCACCACGCTTGTCCATGCCGCCCATTCAGAGGCGATTAAGTTGGGCGTGAAGAAAATGGTCGCCATCCCGTCTGATATGTCGTTGCATCTCTTCCGCCGCATGGGGTATCGCCCGTTGTTGTTTTTCTCCGTATTCCGCCCGAAACCGTTTAGAAAGACATGGCTGTACGAT
Source organism: Anaerolineales bacterium (assembly GCA_016789025.1). Lineage (GTDB taxonomy): Bacteria > Chloroflexota > Anaerolineae > Anaerolineales > Villigracilaceae > Defluviilinea. Next base: position 13,599 of record JAEURC010000017.1, on the reverse strand, counting down.
CAGCCGGGCGTATCCCACCCTCTACCGTAACCAAAGACGCCGCGCGAATGCGCGGCGTCTTTGGTTGTTGGATGTTCTTCAATTGTAGGAGAAGGGTTGAAGAAGGAAAAACTCTGTGTGAATTTACCTCCGATAGGAAGGATTTTCATTGCCTCCCGCTTGCGCCGCCATACCGATGGGATGATAGGTAGGCTCATTATAGAGCGGTTGCGAGTAGTTCGCAGGGGCGGGTTTGGGCGCGGGGCGCGGGAAGGACGAATTGGAAGCCCGCACAGGCTCACTGGAGGGGCGATACGCCGGTCGGTTATTGAAACTCTGGCGGGCGGAGGGGTTGTCATCCAGCGAGAAGAGTCGTTCGCCGGCAATGGAGAAGGTGTTGATCAACAGCACGCGGATTATGAGCACCATGCCTGCCACGAGCGCTGGCACTAATTTTGTCATCGTTGCCTGCCCGAGCAGAGCGCCACCCTGGGGATTGTGTTGAAGCACAGCGATCGACACTCCCCACCAGGTCAGCGTGGCGTTGAATGCCGCGGCGAGTAGCCAAGCGCCCAACAAATACCAAACTTCGGCAGGTTCGTCGCGCCCCTTTTCGGGGGTGAAGATGCGGGCAATACCGGCAAAGTCGATGCCGCAGAAGGCGAGCGCCAAAACGGTTGCCCATTTGAACGGACCAAATGCCAGATCGCCTAGGATATCTCGCAGGGCAAATGATGTGCTGGAGAAGTTGAAGATTTCAAACCCCAGCAGGGCGCCGAGGATGATCCCCCCAAAGATCAACCCGCGTTTGTGGGCGGCATTTTGAATGAGAGGCAGAAGTTTGACAGACAAAGAACGGTTCATGGGAGTCTCCTGTGGGTTTAGCCACAAAATAAGGGGGAACGGTCAATGCCCACAGTTTAGAACACATGTTCTAATTTGTCAAGGTTTGGATAGTTGAAAAATGATCGCTACCCCCAAGAAATAGCATCATAGGATGGATCGACTTCTTATCCTGTGAAATTTCACATCGTCTTCGCGCGTTCCGTCATCTGACTCCGCAAGTGAGCCGTGTCTTTATCAATGGTGAACAAGGCGCCGAGGTAGAACAGGAAACAGATCAGCCACGCGGTGACGCAGATGGAGAGAATGGCAAACGATCTATCCCCGGTGGCGACGATCAACGCGCCGGTCAGCGCGGGCGCGGTGACCGCTCCGCTGTTCTCGATGAAGTATTCAATCGCTTGTGCGCTTGGGCGGACTGGGAGACAAGAGAACATGCAATCACCACGCTCAGCGAGTAATTTCATACAGGGAATAATTCTCATTCGAATAAACCAGGGTAAGTCTCGTGGGGTAATATAGGTCCGGATTGTAAGGCGCGTCAAGAAGGAGATAATCAGCTTCCGTGGTCAGCGCAAATTCAACCAGATCATTCATATACTTCTTGATCCGATCAGGCTTGTTACGGAATTTTGACAGTTTTGTCATCGTCGTATACTGATCACTCCAATTCAATAATTGCTGCTGGTCTGTATAAGCCAACGGAGCGCCATCTTTGTATGTATACACAAGGGGACGGAAAGCATAATATCGAATTGCGAGAATTTCTCCTTCGGAAAAAATAGAGGATCCGACAGGCGTCTCATCTCGAACTGTATTCAAGACCCCAATCAAATCCCCGCTTTTTTCAGACAAGGGACAAACGAGTTCTGCTCTTGCCCAACAGCGCATGTTTTGATTAACTGCTGCGCGGAAATCTGCGCGTAACGAGAAGCCTCTAACTCCCCACGCGATCAGCAAAATCATAAAAAAAATGTTGAACGGAATTCGTGAAGCAGAACGATTCGTCGTTTTTCGATTTTGATACTTATCTTTCACGATCCATAAGAAGCACATAGCCGACAGCAGAATCAATGGCAGCATAAACCTAAATGTTCTCAATAGCTCAAATTCAGGAGGGACTTCACGTAATTTTGCAAAAACCGCTTGTTCCGCGACCGGAATCACTGCACCAGCAACGAACACCCCTATCATCCATCCAGTAATCTGACGTATAGAAGGGATTAGCGCATACGATTCGTGCTTTTTTGCCCCATACATCACGCCTCCTGCCGCAAGCGCAATAACCAAGTACCAAACAAAATCAAATACGAGCCCCATGCGGCTGGAAAAGAAGTTTAATATGACGTCTATTAGTCCAGCATCTCTCATCATGAAGAACCGGTCTTTCAATACGCTTATTACTAGATCGTAATCTTCTGATGTACTGGCGCCATCGACGGTGCTATTGAAATAATTCACAAGGAATGGAGATAAAATGACGACTAAAATCAAGACAGCCAATGCCATCATCCAGGTCTTTTTCCATAGACCTACTCCATTCGCAGATACCCACAACCCGATCATGATTGCCACGACCCAAACAGGGGTACTAACCGGATGAACATAATTGAGAATGCCTACTCCAGCCAGAATCACGGGCCACCAATTTGGATCACGCCCGCGCACAATAGATAAGGCAAGCAGAAATGGGATCAGAGCCTGATAGAGAAATCGAGGCAATGCATCTAGGAAAATTCCCCAATCATCATAATACGTACTCACTGGAACAGAAATAATCAGGGAAGTATAAAATCCCACCCAGGGGTTCCTAAATATCGAATTACCCAACACATAATAACCTATCAAATGTATCAAAATAAAAAAGGGAAGCAAGAAGAGGCACGCCGTCCCATAACTCCCCCAAACGGTTTTCAACTCGCGTATGATCGGGAAGAAAATCATATTATAGTCATTGATATTTTTTTCGTTAGACAAAAATGGATCATTTGCGAACAGACCAGGATCATCCTGTGCGGCGGCAATAGAGGCATAAACCGCCATATCCCCGCCTAGGAACGCAAAGGAATTAAATTCGTTTCCCATCTTTCCTAACGTAAAGAAGATGGATATTGCTACAAAGAGGAATATAAACAAACTGCCTAAATTTTTTTTCGACATCAAAAGATACCTAAAATATTATAAGTGAGAGGCTTGAAAATCCTATAGCCTCTTCGCGCGTTCTTCCATTTGACTCCGCAGGTCAGCCGTGTCTTTGTCAATCGTGAACAACGCGCCGAGGTAGAACACGAAGCAGATCAACCACGCGGTGACGCAGATGGAGAGAATGGCAAACGATCTGTCACCGGTGGCGACGATCAACGCGCCAGTGAGCGCGGGCGCGGCGACCGCTCCGCTGTTCTCGATGAAGTATTCTATCGCTTGCGCGGTCGAGCGGACTTCGGGAACGGTCACGTCGTAGACGGTGGCGACCACGTTCGGGGCGGGGAGAGGCATGAAGATGGCGGTCAGGCACATGAGGAGAAAGAAACGGTTCGGCTGATCCAGCGGCGTGGTCATCGCAAAGTAGAGGAAGATCGCGCCGAGAATAACTCCCGCGCTCGAAACGAGGATGCGTCCCTTTTTCGTCCGCTTGAAGAAGTAGTCGCCGAGCAAGCCGCCGAAGAAATATCCAGAAGCGAGGATCAAGATCACAGGCGCCATCGTGGCGATGATGCGCGTGGAATCGTAGCCGCGCACGGTTTCGAGGTAGCCGAAGAAAAAGAACGTGATCACCTGCCACGGGAACACGCCCGCGAACCCTTGCAAAAAGATGAACCACATCGTGCGCTTTTTGAAAATTTCTTTCGCTTCTTTCCACGAAAAACGGAAGGTCGCCATTTCGGGAACGTTCTCAAATTCGGGTTCGGCTTTGCCGCGCGGCATATCCTTCACGCCAAAATAAATGAAGAACGCGATCACAATTCCCAAACCGCCTGTGATGTAAAAGACCGAACGCCAACCGCCGATCATTGGCGCAACCATTTGCCCAAGGATCAAGCCCACCAAAAAGCCGAGCGCTTGCGCCACTTGCAAAATGCCATACACTTTGCCGCGCAAGTTCGGACCGAAATAATCTGCGATGAGGGTGTAAATGCCCGGGTACGATGAATCGTCAATGCCTGTTGAAGCGCGCGTAATTAAAAATCCCGTGTATGTGCGCACGACCGCGTTCAACCATGTGGTCGCGCCCCAAATGAACGACGCCAACGCGAGAAGTTTTGCGCGCGCAAAGCGGTCATATAAATATCCCCACAACGGATACAACACCGTCGCCACAGCCAACGCGCCTGAATTCACCAGCCCCCATTGAAAATCATTCAGCCTGAACGTTTCGCTGATCTGCACTTGCAACGAACCGATCATCAGCTTGTCGGTTTGGTGCAACAACATAAAAAAGAAAAAGATTCCAACCACGAACCAGCGATAGTTTGGGTTTTTCTGCGACAAGGTTACCTCTCTCGACCCTTCGATAAACTCAGGGCAAGTTTACGATTGCAGGTCTATGATTCTTCCTCTTCCGAAATAATTTCCTGCGCGAGTTTTTTTAATTCATCCGCGTCGTTCACCTTTGCCGAATCTAAATATTGCCCAAGCAGTTCAAGCGGGCTCATACTGCTGACCACCTGCCCCTCAGGGATACGAACACGCGCCTCGATCTTTGGTTTCTTCACGAGATGAAATTCAAACGCATTGGATGCAAATTTTCGTAGCGCCGATTCGTCGATCAACGCGTCCCATTCTCGCGGATATTCCACCGTCAACTTAACAATTGCATCGGATATGTCTTTCGGCAACTGGGATTTCAACACCTCGGTCACGTTCTCATCGGACGTGAGGCTGGTTCGCCTTTCTATGAAGCGGCGTGTCCCTGTGAGTTCTTTCCACTCGACCTCGGTATTCTTTCCCTTCTCAATATGCGCGATCACGAAATATCTTGGTTCGCCCGCTTCGCCAAAATCAATCCGCTCGATAGATCCAGGATAAATAACGGGAGGCTGTTGATCTTTATTCACATCCTGCGGTTTGTGAATGTGCCCCATGGCGACATAAGAGAATTTTGGATTCCGCACTAAACTACCTGAAAGCGTTAAATCATTCCCGAGCATAACAAGGCGTTCACCACCAAATTTTGCACCCTCAATAGATGCATGTGCTGTGAAAATAATCGGCAAGCTAGTATCCGACTCGTCAATCAATTCATTTATTCTTTCAACGATTCTGTCTTGCAATTTGGTGAAAACCTCATTCTGTAAATTTTCGCCAATCTTGGTTTCATAGTCAGCCATAAATGCCGATCGTGCAATCCAAGGCAACGCAATAACTTGCACAGGCACATCCCAAAGATGTTCAGGCTTCAACAATTGTATTTTGGATAAGACGTGAACATACGGCACTTGCAGGGTATCAAACTCTTGAATCGCGTGCGCCCGTCCGATGGCGGGAGACAGGTCGTGGTTGCCAACCAAAAGCAGGGTGGGAATTTTCGCTTGCGAGAGCCGAATGATGCGCTTGCCCCACTCGCGTTGAAACGTCGGCGCGGGGGATCGGTCTTTGTATGCGTCGCCCGCGAAGATGACCATGTCCACTTTTTCGGAAATCGCGGCGTCCACGATGGTATCCAATGACTTGAGGAAATCCAACACGCGGAAGGGAAGTCCCGTTTCAGGGTCGTGGCGTCCGTAGTTAGCCATGTCAATGTGTGCGTCGGCGAAATGGAGGAGTTTCATGTTAGATGGATTGAATGTTGCAGGTTGAAATGTTCGAACGTTCAAGCCTGCTAACTTGTTAACGAGTTACGGCTGAACTCCTAAGTCTTGAAGAGCCTGAATGGCGGGAGTCCAATTCACATGGACTTTTAATGCCGCGCGATAATCGGTGATCGCGGCTTGAGTGTTTCCGATCATGTAATAGGCTCGCCCTCTCCAAAGCAGGGATTCTTCGAGGGTGGGCTTTGAAATAGTGATGTTCAAAGTGGTATCGGCAAGATTGATCACATCTTGATACCGCGCGGAATAGTAGTAGGCAAAATATGGGCCCGTTTGAAACCACATCATACGGTATGGACGATTTTGCTCAGTTGTATCCCAAACTTCGTATAACTGGAATGCTTTATCGTAGGCGGCAGCCGCATCCACATATTGATTCAACGCCACATGGCTTGTCCCTTTGTTGAACCATGCGTAGAACAAGGTATTTCCGCTCAGACTGGAAATCTCTTCATTGGCGATGTCGAGCGCGTGTTGAGCCGCCCACTCCGTATCCGTCCATGCGCCCAACAGATTCATCACTTCCGGTTCTCGGTCTGGAGGATAGGCAACAATAAAAAGATAATTGAAAGTGCGCCAGCCGTCTTGATAGATTTCATACTCGCTGAGTATGCTTTCGCCGATCGGATTGCCCTTCTTATCTTTCAAGTACGAATCCTGCACGATGAAACCGCCTCGAGCATCATCGTAGCCTGTCGTGAAAAGATAGTGACCCAGCCAGTCTATTTTGCCGTTGGCATCCCGCTCGTAATATCCTTTTTCGACAATCACTGGGAACCCGGCGGCAATCAGTCGTTTGATCAGGTCCATATCGCCGCCTAAGCGGAAAAGAGCGCGATATTCGGTTTCTTCGTTCACAAAATCCACTAACTCGTAGGGCATTACATTCTTGTCCGGAAAGCCCTGCTGAATGAAATCCTTTTTCGGGTCTCCATCCCCCGGCTTGACCACGCGCGCGACATCGTCGCGGTTTCCTTCCCATCCCCAAAAATTCAACGCCATCGTCAAATTTGCGGGTCCGCAATAATTCCAGCGATTATGTTGATCAACGTAGGTAATATCCGGCAAGATCGCGGATGCGGGTAGCGGTGTAGGTGTGATTGTCGGCTTTCGCGTGGGTCCTACTGTGGGAGTGAGAGTTGCTTGCGGAGTCCGGCTTGCCACGTGCGTTTGCATCATCTCGGTTAGCGCGGTATCCACCTGTGATTGTTGTTGTGGTTGGAAAATAGCGTCCTCTGGCGGGTCGATGAGGTATTTGATTTGCGCATAGAGCAAATCAACACGCGGCGCGAGACGGGCGTTGACGGGAGGAATAAAGTAAACGCCGATACCCAGCGCGATCACGAGGGGAATCAGCAGCTTGTAGTTCCAACGATTGCGTTTTTGCATGGGGAGGATTATAAAACAAAAGGGTTTGGAGTTTATCGTTGTTAACGAAACTCACAGCCAGTTTGTTATGCGTACTTACAAGAAAAAAGAATTCCGAGTTTTTGAAAACTCGGAATTCTTTTTTGGTTTTACTCTCTCACCTCGCCGTCAATCACATCGCCGTCGGTCGGCGGAGGAGTTGCGGGTCCGCCCGCCGCTTCAGGCTGGGGCTGACCTTGCGCGTACAGTTGCTGGCTCAACGCGTGGAAGGTCTGCTCCACTTTTTCAGACGCCTGTTTGATGCGGCTGATGTCGTCGCTCTGCGCGGCAGATTTTAGTTCGTCAATTTTGCCTTGAATGTCCTGCGCATCTGCGCCTGAGACTTTATCGCTGAGGTCGCGCAAGGCTTTTTCGGTTTGATACACGAGGTTGTCTGCGGTGTTCTTCGCATCGATCAACTCGCGGCGTTTCTTGTCGTCCGCTTCGTGCGAGCGCGCTTCGTTCATCATGCGGTCAATATCGCTCTTGTTCAAGTTCGTCGAAGCGGTGATCGTGACCTTCTGCTCTTTGCCTGTGGCTTTATCCTTCGCGGTCACGTTCAAGATGCCGTTCGCGTCAATGTCGAACGTCACCTCCACTTGTGGAACACCGCGCGGCGCGGGCGGGATGCCGTCGAGTCGGAATCGTCCGAGCGACATGTTGTCGCCAGCCATCGGGCGCTCGCCCTGTAAAACGTGGATGTCAACAGCGGTCTGGCTGTCTGCCGCGGTGGAATATGTTTCGGTCTTGCGGACAGGGATGGTCGTGTTGCGCTCGATCATCTTGGTCATCACACTGCCCATCGTCTCGACGCCCAAAGAAAGCGGCGTCACGTCGAGCAGAAGAATGTCTTTGACTTCGCCGCCAAGCACGCCGCCTTGAACTGCCGCGCCAATGGCGACCACTTCATCGGGGTTCACGCCTTTGTTCGGTTCTTTGCCGTTCGTCAATTTGCGGACCAAGTCATGCACCATCGGCATACGCGTCGAGCCGCCGACGAGAACGACTTCATTGAGTTTGCTCGCGTCTATGCCCGCATCCTTCAACGCAGATTCAAAAGGTTTGCGACAGCGGTTGAGCAAGTCTTCGGTCATCTGCTCGAATTTGGCGCGCGAGAATTTCAACTGCAAGTGTTTCGGACCGGAAGCATCCGCTGTGATGTATGGCAGATTGAGTTCCGTTTCCATCACCGTGGAAAGTTCGATCTTCGCTTTTTCCGCGGCTTCACGCAGACGTTGTAACGCGGGGCGGTCGTTACGCAAATCAATGCCTTGCTCTTTTTTGAATTCATCCGCCGCCCAGTTGACGACCTTCTGATCCCAGTCGTCGCCGCCGAGGTGCGTGTCGCCGTTCGTGGCTTTCACTTCGATCACGCCTTCGCCAACTTCCAACACCGACACGTCGAACGTGCCGCCGCCGAGGTCGAAGACGAGAATGGTTTCATCTTTCTTTTTGTCGAGTCCATACGCAAGCGCGGACGCGGTCGGTTCGTTGATGATGCGCATCACTTCGAGACCCGCGATCTTGCCCGCATCTTTCGTCGCCTGGCGCTGGCTGTCGTTGAAATACGCGGGGACAGTGATCACCGCCTGCGTGACAGGCTGACCTAGATACGCTTCAGCATCGGACTTCAACTTGCCCAATATCATCGCCGAAATTTCCTGTGGGGAATATTCGCGGTTCGTGATCGGGATCTTCACGCGCACATCGCCCGTCGGACCTTTCACCACTTCGTACGGGACCATCTTGCGTTCCGATTCAACTTCGTCGAAGTGACGCCCGATGAAGCGCTTGATGGAGTAGATCGTGTTTTCAGGGTTGATCACCGCCTGCCGCTTCGCGGTCTGACCGACGAGTCGTTCGCTGTTCTTGTTGAAGGCGACAACCGAAGGCGCGAGTCGTCCGCCCTCTGCGGTTGAGATCACGGTCGGCGAGCCGCCTTCCATGACTGAAACGACAGAGTTGGTTGTGCCTAAGTCAATGCCAATGATTTTGCTCATGTGAGTCTCCTTACGATTTCACGTACCGCGAGATTTATCTCGCACATCATAAAAGCGACATGGATGTCGCGGTACAGTTCGCCTGAAATTTTCAATGCCCCTATCTTAATCGCCATGCGCAAGAAAACTATTAACGCAATGTATAAATTTAATCTGACGATCGCGTAAGGACCTTGAGAATCTCAAGCGCCTCTTCTTTGCCGCCGTATCCATTCTCGCCGCCCGGACCGACGCACGAAGGACAACCATCCGCGCAGGCGCAGGCGCCGACTAGTTCCAACGCGCGGGCGAGGAGTTCATCGTGCAGTTCGAACAATTTCTGGCTGAAGCCGATCCCCGCCGGGATGGAATCATACAGCACAATGGTTGGCATGCCGAAGGTTTTATTTTCCACCGGTTCGATGTGCGTTCCCAGGTCTGCCGAGTCGCACATCAAAAATAACGGCGCGAGATTTCCCAACGCGTAAGCAAGCCCTGCCAGCCCGCTCCTCATGCGCACATTCTGTTCTACCTTGTGATGACAAGATGGGCAAAGCGTGGTGAGGTTTTCCAACCGGTTGGCTTCATCTCGTGATGTAAACGCCCTGAATGGAACTTTGTGATGCACATCATGTTGACGACCTGACTCAACAGCGCCGCACACCTGACAGGTGAACCTGTCGCGCGCGCGGACGCGTTCGCGAATCTTGTCCCAGCCGGGTCCGTAGTCGTTGGGGTCGTTGGACCAAGCCCCAAGGTCGCGTAGACGCGCGATGGTTTCTTCAGAGAGAGTCAGCCAGTAGCCGGTCGTCTGCAATTCGGAGGGGGGTAAATCCAACGGTTCCTCGCCCAGGTTTTCATGGGTGTGCCAGCGTCGTTTGCGAAAGCCCATCACTTGCGTGGTGATCTTGAGTTCGCCCCATGTTTTTGTCGCTTCCTCACCCCTACCCCCTCTCCCCAAGGGAGAGGGGGATTCTTCGGCGACGGACAACAACTCCACTTCGGTTTGCCGCAAGGGCTCGGTGTAGTAATCGCTGACGAACGGTTTGAGACGCGCGATACGTTCTTCGAGATTCAAGTCTTCGACCAGATAGGATTGCGCTTCGTGCAAGTAGATCGCGCCGGGATGCGTCATCCATACCGCGCTTTCGCCATCCACGATCCCAATGGTCAACGGTCTATCGTCCATTGTCGTTTGTAAGATCACGCTTTGCGGCGACGCGGATCGCAGGGAAATGTTCGCGGCGGGATACGTATCTGCCATCCAGAAATATTTTTCGTTCGAGAAGTGCGCCTCGTGATTCTCGACCAGAAAATTCAAGTACTCTTCAATTGTTTGCGATGAGATCGCGCCGAAGCCCTCGCCCTTTTGAAATGGCAATTCGAACATGGCGCAACGCAAATGTTCCAGCAGGATCAACAGATGATCGGGGTTGACCAACGCTTGCTCGGGCGAGCGCTCGAAGAAATATTCGGGATGATGCGCGAGGAACTGGTCGATGGGACTGGCAGATGTCACTAGCACGCTCACGGCAGATTCCAACCCGCGTCCCGCGCGACCTGCTTGCTGTCTCGCCGATGCGACAGCGCCAGGGTAGCCGACGAGGATCGCCGCGCCCAGCCCGCCGATGTCGATGCCGAGTTCGAGGGCATTTGTTGCAACGACGGTTTTGATCGTGCCGTCGCGGAGTCCTTTTTCGATCTCTCTGCGTTGGCTTGGCAAGTATCCACTGCGATACCCACGCACGAAGGATCGCGGGTTGGGCAACGACTCGTAGGGTATCAGGGGCGCTTCCATGCTGGAGTCTGGGGTGAGTTCGCCTTGTAAGTAACTCAGGATGATCTCCACACTGCGCCTGGATCGCGCAAACACCACGGTTTGAACATTGCTGTTGATCAGTTCTCGCGCAAGCCTCACCCCTTCGAGCAGGGATGATTTCCTCAAGCCGAGGGATGTATCGACGATGGGCGGGTTGTAGAGCAGGAAGTGACGCGGTCCGCGGGCAGAACCGTCGTTGTCGATCAATGTGACCGGCTGTTCGATGAGTTTTTCGGCGAGTTCTTTTGGGTTGCCGATGGTGGCGGACGCCAAAATGAATTTTGGCGCGCTGCCGTAGAACTTGGCAATCCGTTTGAGTCGGCGAATCACGTTTGCCACGTGCGAGCCGAAAACGCCGCGATAGGTGTGCGCTTCATCGATGATCACAAATTTGAGGTGGGTGAAAAGGTCTGCCCAGTTGGTGTGATGCGGCAGGATGCCGGTGTGAAGCATATCTGGGTTGGTGAGGATCATGCGAGCGGTCTGGCGGATTTGAGGGCGGTCTTTTTGAGGGGTATCGCCATCGTAGATTGCGGGCGTCAAGTTCCAGGTTTCAAGTTTTAAGTTGGCGAGGGCAGACAGTTGATCTTGTGCAAGGGCTTTTGTGGGAAAAAGATACAACGCGCGTGAATTTGGGTTTGCAATCAATTCTGTAAAGACGGGCAGGTTATACGCCAGTGTTTTCCCGGAGGCGGTGCCGGTGGAGAGGATGATGTTTTGATTTTGTTGGGTCGCTGTCCATGTTTCGAATTGATGCGAATAGAGGGAGTGAATTCCACTGGCGAGCAGGGCTTGGGAAAGCGGGGCAGGCAGACCCGTCGGAAAGGGATGCGTTTGCGCGGGACGGGGGGGAATCGTCTGCCAGGCGGAGATGTTGGGGGCGGTGGCTTCGTCGCGTTTCCACGAATCCAAAAGTGAAGCGAGGGTCATATCGAATCAGGCTGAGCTTTCCTGCGAACTTGGGGTCATGTGTAACATGCGCAACGCCCAGGCGCCAATTCCCAGTGGAAACCAGAATGTGACGCCGCGATAGGCCAGCGTGACGATGATGGCCTGGCTCCAGGGCACGTTGAGGGAGGACAGCGCGAGCGGCATGATGCCCTCCACGATGCCGATTCCCGCCGGGGTGGGGGAAATGATCAGGAATAAATAGGAGATCGCAAACCCTCCGATGATCGTGCCCGCTGAAAATGGAACTTGAAAGGCGAGGAAGATCGCGATCATGACGCCCATTAACATGGTTTTGTTGAGGATGGCAAACAGCATGGGTTTGACGAATTTCCGGTAGTTTTGAGGAAGGGTTTGAAGGTCGGTTGCCAGTTCGCGGGCGTATTCGCGCATTTTTATTTCGTTGAGGTAATCGCGATGGATAAATGGGCGGGCGAGGCGGTTGAGGAGGCGGGCAATACGCGCCAGGGCGTTGCCCAGCCGTACTTCCGATTTTGAGCCGAGGTAGAAGAGGAATCCGAGCAATGTGGCGATGGAGAACATAATGCCCGAAGCGGTCAGTTCCGCAGCGTCGAGGTGGTTGCGGCGAAAGAGCACGATCAGACCCAGCGCAAGCACGCACAGAAAGGCAATGTAATCGAGGAAGATGTATAACATGCTGGCGATGGTCACTTTACCGGTGGGTTGCCCTCTGCGGTTCGCTTCGCTAATGAAGACCGCCACAGCGCCCATCCCCGCGCTGGGCATCACTGTGGAGATAAAATTCCCAGCCGTAAAAAGAAGCGACAGGCGGTATAGGGTTTCATCCAAGCCGAGGATTCGATATAGGGCAAGGATGGTCGCGCCTGCCACCAGGATCCAGCCGCTTTCGATGAGCAGGGCGAGCAGGATGAACCAGAGGTTTCCGCGCCGGATGGTTTGGAGGATGCTTTCGATCTCGCCGAAACTGAGGTACACAAACCCCGCGCCCAAAAAGGCAAGCAGGATGACGATGAATTTCCGCATGATGAAAGATTATACACAAGCAAACAAAAAAACATCGGAATACATCTCCGATGTTTTTTTGTTGTAGGGCGATTGTGGTTTTGTTAATCGTCGCGCCTGCCCATGCCGAGGACAAGGAAAACGTAGTACAGCAGTTGCATGACGGCGGTGAGCAGACCGGCAACATAGGTGAGGGCGGCGGCATTCAACACTTGATTCACGCCGCGCTGTTCTTCCTCCGAGCGGATGATGTCCGCTTCAGCCACCAGTCGTTTTGCGCGCGCCGAGGCGTTCAGTTCGACCGGGAGGGTGGCAAGCGCGAAGAGCGCGCCTCCCGCGAAGAAGAACACGCCGAGCCAGGCGAGTTCGGTGAAGCGGAAGATGAGCCCGGCGAGGATGAGGATCCAGCCGAGGTTCGAGCCGATGTTCACCATCGGAACGAGCGCGGAGCGGAAGCGCATGGGGAGATATCCTTCCGCGTCTTGCATGGCGTGACCGAGTTCATGCGCGGCAACCGCCACCGCCGCAACCGACGGGCTGTTCGCCACATTCGGCGAAAGGTAAAGGGTCTTATCTTGAGGGTTGTAATGGTCGGTGAGATTGCCGCCCACGCCAAGGACGCGAACGTTCCGCAACCCGTCGGCGCCCGCTTCGCCAACGTACGCCGAGCGCGAGATGAGCTGTTGCGCGGCTTGCGCGCCGGTGAGCCCGCTGCTGGCGCGCACCCGGCTCCATTTGTTGTAGGCGTGTTTCACATACCACGAGGCGATGCCCATCAAAAGCATGGATGGGAGCGCGACACAGATTAAATAGGTTGGGTCGAAAAACATTT
>JAEURC010000013.1 GCA_016789025.1 Anaerolineales bacterium | reverse complement strand
AGATGGCTTCGTCCCTGCTTGGCCTTGCTCCCGGCGGGGGTTACCTGACGATCTGCATTACTGCAAACGCCGGTGGTCTCTTACACCACCTTTTCACCATCACCTCGCGCAAGCGCGGGGCTGTTTGTTTCTGTGGCCCTTGTCCGGCAGGTTCGCTCCTTACGGAGGCTTCCCCGCCCCGGGGACTATCCGACGCCGTGCTCTATGGAGTGCGGACTTTCCTCGATGGCGTCAACGCGCCACCGCGATCGCCCAACCAACCTGAGGCAAGGTCATCATACACGCAAGACAGGCGAGCGTCAACATGGGAACAAAACTGACAAATTTGAAAACGCGAACAACTTCACTGGATTATTTTTCAAAAGACATTAAAATAGGAGTTGTATACTGTTTCCTTGAGGAGTCCTTGTGAGCAAAAGAACTGGCAAAACGATCATCGGCTTGACCGGGAACATTGCCACCGGCAAAAGCGTTGTGCGACGCATGATGGAACACCTCGGCGCCTACACCATCGATGCGGATGCGCTGGCGCATCGCGTCATCTCGAAGGGCGCGCCGGGCTACCAGCCTACGATTGACCGGTTCGGCAAATGGCTGTTGGATAAAGAAGGGAATGTCGACCGCGCCAAATTGGCCAAACTTGTATTCTCGGATGCCGAAGCGCTCGCCCAACTCGAAGAGATCGTGCACCCGTACGTGTTGCAAGCGGTGGACTTACTCATCCGCAGGGCGAACCAGCGCGTGGTGGTGGTTGAGGCGATCAAGTTGATCGAATCCGGTATGCGCGAGCAATGCGATTCCATCTGGGTGACCGACGCGCCGCAGGAAGTCCAGATCGAACGGCTGATGCGCAAGCGTAACCTTACCCGTGAAGATGCATTACAGCGAATCCGCGCGCAGGCTCCGCAAAGCGACAAACTCGCCGCGGCGACAGTCATCATCCGAAACACCGGTTCGTACGACGAACTGTGGAAACAAGTGACCGCGGAGTGGAAACGCTTCGCGCCGAAGCCGGAAACTGGTCCACTGCCCTCATCCGACACTCAGCCCGGAACGTATTTACTCCTGCGTGGTCGTCCCCGCGACGCGCAAAGGATCGCCGAATTCATCTCGCGCCAGAGCAAGGGACGGCGCGCCATGCATGCCGACGATGTGATGGAAGCCTTCGGCGAGAAAGCATTCCTCATGCTCTTTAGCGGTAGCGAGCTGGTGGGCGTGGCAGGCTGGCAAGTGGAAAACCTGGTGGCGCGCACCGACGATCTCTTCATCGACCCAAAAATATCGGCAGAGAAATCACTGCCGCTTATGCTCAATGAGGTGGAGGAAGCCTCAAATGCCCTCCAGTGCGAAGCCTCGCTGGTTTTCCCGCCGATGGACCTGGTGGGTTTTGACACAGTGTGGAAACGACTCGGCTATTCACGTCGCGCGCCGGAAACCCTGGGCTCACAGGCTTGGATGGAAGCCGCCAGCGAATCGATGCCGCGCGGCGCGGCGTTGTTCTTCAAACAACTGCGCGCCGACCGCGTTCTGCGACCGATCTAAAGGGTAAGTTGCAAAGAAGGGGGGATCAAGCGCCTCGCCCGCGCCTGAACGCGAAGTTTGCCGATATTTCAGGCTTTTGCATGATCGTCTGACAAACATCTCGTGTTGCGGGCGGACATACGGACCTCCCTGTGAAAGTAGGAATACTTCCGCGCGTAAAAGAGTCATTCCCAGGCTTTGCCAAAGCTCTGTGTGGGTATTTATGATTTTCTCAGGAAAGCTTGACGGTTTCCAGATCATGCGGCGCAGTCTCAACGCGAATTACGCAAATCAGGCGAATTTCGCGAAAGGATTTGAAAATTCGCGTCTTTTGCTCTTTTCGCGCCTTTCGCGTGAAAGAGTTTCGGACTTTGAGAAAGCCATGTGCGGGTGTTCCCAACCCATTTACCAATCCCCAATTACGAATTACACTTCCACCCGATGGCGAACTTTTTCGATAACATTTTCTTCATTTTCGAGCGTCTCAACTGGCTCAGCGTTCTTGATATTGCTCTGGTCACGTTGATCTTTTTTGCATTGCTTTATACCTTGCGCGATACGCAAGCAATGGTGTTGTTGCGCGGCGCGATTTTTCTCATCATTGCCTTGATCTTGCTCACCTCGCTTTTTGAACTGCCGGCGTTCTCGTGGTTGGTGCAAAGCACCCTGCCCGCCCTGCTCCTCGCCATCCCGGTTATATTTGCCCCGGAGATACGCCGCGCGCTCGAACGGCTGGGACGAGCTGGCAACTTCGTCACCGGAAGCGGACAGCCGCAACAAGCCGATATCGTGAAAGTGATCCATGCGGTAGTCGAGGCCTCGCGCCGCCTCTCAGCGCGGCAACATGGCGCGTTGATCGTCATGCAGCGCACCGACAGCCTTGCGCAATACGCTGAGACCGGCGTTCAAATGCACGCGCAAGTGACGCCCGAATTGCTCTTGCAGATCTTTTACCCAGATACGCCCCTGCACGATGGCGGAGTAATCATCGCCGATGGGAAGGTGATCGCGGCGGCGTGCGTAATGCCGCTCTCATCAAGCGGCATCCTCACTCGCAACCCCGAACGACAGATGGGATTACGCCATCGCGCCGCGCTCGGCTCCTCCGAAGTGAGTGATGCGGTCTCGGTGGTCGTTTCTGAGCAGAGCGGTTCGATCTCCATCGCGCATGCCGGGCGCATGATTCGCCGCATCGATCCGGAGCGGCTCGAAAATATCCTCGTTGCGTTTTATCAGACCGATGTTTCCACGCCGCGCAAAGTCTGGTTCCAACGATTCTTTCGCAGGGATAAATAATATGCGCTGGCTTGCGACGAACATACGCACAATTCTCCTCGCGTTCATCCTCGCCGTTGCGGTATGGATTTCCGCCGTCACCGCCGCCGACCCGGATGAGATCCGCTCGCCGATTGCAGTGCCGCTTGAAATCGTCGGGCAGGAGCCGTCGCTTATCATCACCAGTGAAATCCCATCCACAGTTGCTGTCACCTTGCGCGCGCCGCGCTCGGTCTGGGAACGAATCTCAGCGCAGGAAAATTCCATCCGCGCTATCCTGGATATTTCCAACTTGAGCGCGGGCGAACACAAAAAGGATATCCAGATTCAGATCGCGGCGCGACCGATGCAACTCGTTCTTTCGGACCCTGTTTCTGTTTCAGTGACCCTTGAACGACGCGCCACCCGCGCCCTGCCCATCGACCTCTCGCTGAGCGGACAGCCGGCGGTGGGCTATCAAGCCGGAGACCCGCAAACCGATGTGACCGAGGTGGTGATCTCCGGTCCCGAATCGCTGGTCGAGAAGGTGCAACGGGCGCGCATCCTGTTGAGTTTCTCCGGCACGCGCGAGAGTATCGATCAAGCTTTGCCGGTGCTGGCGCTCGATGCGCAAAACGCGGTCGTGGATGGCGTGTCGGTTAATCCTTCGTCGATTCATGTCACCATTCCGGTTAGCCAGCAAGGCGGTTTCCGCGATGTGGCGGTGAAGGTTGTCGTTAGCGGGCAGGTGACGGCAGGGTATCGGCTTGAAAATATTTCGGTGTTTCCGCCGGTAATCACCGTATTCGCCTCCGACCCGCAACTGGTGAACGCGTTGCCCGGCGTGATCGAAACCGAAACACTCGATCTACAGGACGCGAAGGAAACCATCTCTACGCGGCTGGCGCTGTTATTGCCGGAAAACATCAGCATTGTTGGCGCTCAAACCGTGCAGGTGACGGTTGAGGTTTCACCGATTCAAACCAGCGTAACGTTGTTGAATCAACCCATCAACGTGATTGGCTTGAGTGACGGGCTTGCCGCGCAGGTCTCGCCGCAATCTGTGGATGTGATCATCTCGGGTCCGTTGCCTGTGCTCGACGCGCTGACCCCGCAGGATATCATCGTCAATATCGATGTGACCGGGCTGGGCGCAGGCACATATCAACTCACGCCCACCATCGAAATCCTTGTCGAGAATGTGCTGGTCGAATCCATTTTGCCCGGCGCCGTTGAAGTGGTACTATCTATCCCCGGCACGCCAACCCCAACGCCGAAACCGTAGATTGGAAAGTGGACAGTGGACAGTGAACAGTAAACAGTGATCAGTGAACAGCGCGGATCATCAATCGCACATCGAAATTCGTCAATCAGAAATCGTAAATCGGAAATCATATATGCCTAAACCTATTGTCGCCCTTGTGGGTAGACCCAATGTTGGAAAATCAACTTTATTCAACCGCCTCGTCGGTGAACGCATGGCGATCGTGGACGATACGCCCGGCACCACACGCGACCGCCTGTTCGGCGAAGCGGAATGGAATGGGCGCGCCTTCCATGTGATCGACACCGGCGGCATCGACCCGACTCACGGCGGTGGCGCCAAGGCGCCACTCTCGGTCGGCTCGGCGGATTTTATCGAGGATATCCGCGCGCAGGCTCAAGCCGCGATCGACGAGGCGGATGTGGTCCTGTTCGTCAACGATGGGCAAACCGGCGTGACCGGCGCGGATCTCGAGGTGGCAGACATCTTGCGCCGCTCGCAAAAGAAGTTGCCCGATGGTTCGTTCTTCCCCCCGATCCTTGTGGTGGCGAACAAATGCGAAGCGCGCGAAACGCGGGATGCGGCGAGTCAATTCTACGAGTTGGGGCTGGGCGAGCCTCACCCGGTCTCTGCCGTGCACGGAAGCGACACCGGCGACCTGCTCGACGTGGTTGTGGCAAACTTCCCTGCGGAGGAAGCGGCTGCAGAGGATGAGAGCATCAAGATCGCGATCGTCGGCAAGCCAAACGCGGGCAAGTCCAGCCTGCTCAATAAACTCGTGGGCGAGGAACGCGCCATCGTCAGCCCGATCCCCGGCACCACGCGCGATGCGACCGATACGCTCATTGAAATGGAAGGGTTGCAGGTTACGCTCATCGACACGGCCGGCATCCGCAAACGCGGCAAGATCGAGCGCGGCGTGGAACAGTTCAGCGTGTTGCGTTCGTTCAAAGCCATCGAACGCGCCGATGTTGCCCTGCTGATGATCGACGCCACCACAGGCATCACTGCGCAGGACGCGCATATTGCGGGGTTCATTCTCGAGCAATGGAAGTCGTGCGTGGTGGTCGTCAACAAGTGGGACGCGGTGGAAAAAGACTCCTTCACCATGGACGAATACACGCGCAAGATTCGCTCCGATTTGAACTTTATGGATTATGTTCCGTTGTTGTTCATCTCGGCGAAAACTGGCCAGCGCGTGGATACCGTCTTGCCGATGGCGTTGCGCGTGCAGGAGGAGCGCCTCGCGCGTTTGACCACCTCGAAGATCAACGCGGTGATTCACAAAGCGCAGGATGCGCATCCGCATCCTACGCACGCGGGGCGCGCGCTGAAAATGTTCTACGGCACGCAGGTCCGTTCCGACCCGCCGACATTCATGATCTATGTCAACGATCCGAAGTTGATGCACTTTACCTACGTGAGATATTTGGAAAATCAGATCCGCGAGGAGTATGGGTTTTTGGGAACGCCGATTCGAATCGTGACGAAGGGGAGGAGGGAGTGAGATTTAGGGAATAGAGAATAGAGAATTAGAGAATAGAGAATTGAGAGTGTAGGGGTGAGATTAATTGCTGAGGCTGATGTGGGGACGAGACGCGCGCAGTTTTTTTGGCTAAGTTTATATTAGACTCTATCGGAAATAAAATTAGGACGCAGATAAACACTGACTCACGCTGATTCAAAAGAAAAAATCTGCGTTTTTCTGCGTTCATCAGCGTCCAAAACGGATTTTTTGCTTATTACCGATAAAGTCTATTATCAGTACTTCACGAAAACGGTTCTTGACGTAGTTGTGCTGTGTCACCTGAACTTTCGTGATCTACTGATTATGTCTTCCAAAGATAAGCGCCGGTTATGGCTTCCATTGCAATTTATCCAACCGAAAATCAGGGATGGATCGCCCAGTTGGCAACTCTGCCAACACGATCGGCACGGGTACATCGGAATTCAAATCCAGCAGGAAGACTTGTTTATCACTGATGTATGCCAGACAATTTCCATCCGATGAAATTGTTGGCGCATGAGCCGACTCAACTAATTTGATCAATCCTGAGCCATCTGCGTATGCCAGATAGATCACGCGGTCTGATGCGCTTCTGCCAAATTCAAAAACGAGTTTTGTTCCGTCGTTTGACCAACTCAGGTTGGCAACATCGGGGATGGACGAGCCTGAACCTTTTGGAATGGGCAACGTAGCAATCACTTGTACAGATGGACTGCTGCCTATCTTGATCAAACGCGCCTCGCCCATGCTTCGATCCATTTCGAAGTAGGCGAGGAGCGAACCATCAGGCGACCATGCAAATGCGGTATCGTCCTCCACGAGCGAACTGACAAGGATCATCTCCCGATCATCGAATTTGAATTCGAATAAACCTGATGTGAATCCTGCGGCGGCTCCATAAAAATACATACTGTTGCCGTCGGGTGCGAATTGAGGAGTTGCAAACAACTGAAGTTGAAAATTTCTCTCGATCAAACCTGTTCCGTCCACATTAATCAAATATACGCTTTGATTTTGACTTGACCATGTCAAGAGCTGTTTCCCATCGCGCGACCACGCAACATCCATGAGGTAGCCTAACTCCGAGTTGGATAGGACTGGCGAAAGCGAATTGTCTGTTGGATTCCACAGGTAAATGATGCCCGTGCCCGTTGTATTCCCAACCACCGCCAATTGACCATCCTCCGACCACGCGAAAGAACGTAACTCACCGATGGCGCGTTGATCGTCCAGTTCGATGAAGCCAGTCTTATTTTGATTCGTCACATACACCGAAAATCCGTGCGCAAGCGCGAGCGGACCTTCGCAAATATTTCCCTGTCTCACATTCGATTCAAAAGTGTCCGACGAAGGAATTTCAGTGTTCGATGAGCCAGGCGCTTGTTCAGATAGAATGATCGAGCGGATCGCCCAGTTGAACAAAAAGAATCCGAGCACGGCGGCAAACGTCCATGCCGCAGGCACGACGAGTTTTGCAAACCAGCCTTTTGCAGGCTGTGATCTGTTTTGATATGCGTCCATTAATTGAGTCTCCAATGTCCATTGAAAGTCTTGCGGAACTTTCATGTTGTTCGCCGCTGAATTTAATTTCGCGGCGACGGGTTGTTCGTCGGCGGGGAGTTGGTCGAAGATTTCTTTATTCATGGTCCATCTCCAATGCAATGGAAGAACGCGCGCGCAGGTCTTGCAGTCCGCGCGAGACGAGCATTTTGACAGCCGCTTCACTTTTGCCCATCACAGAAGCCGCTTCGGCGAAACTGAGTTCGCTAAAAAAACACAGGATCAACGCTTCGGCGCGGTCACTGCTGAGCTGTTTGAGCGCGTTGATGATCTGAGTCCGCTCGAGGCGTTGAAAAGCCGACTTATCGGTAGGCAGGCTGGGGGTCGGGATGTGAAGCGCCGCCTCCAACGGGACCTCAGGCTTGGTCGCCGTAAAGAAGCGGAGTCGCAGTCTGGAAGCGATTCCCATCAGCCACGCAATATACGGAGCCGCGCCGCGATAGGATCGAATCCCCTCCAACGCCGCCATGAACGTCTGCGAAGTGAGGTCTTCCGCGTCGTGCGCGTTGCCCGTGTGCGCCATGTGATAACGATACACGCTCGCAACGTGACGACGATACAACTCGGCGAACGCCTCAGGCTCGGCGCGGGCTTGTTGCGCGAGGCTTGCGTCGTCCATAGACGGGTAGTGAGGGCTGGTCATAAATGCGTGAGGCGACTCCTGCTGTGTTGTGCGCACAGTAGGTAGTGCCACTAGATGCTTGAATCGTAACAGGGAATTTGAAAAGACCTCGGAGTTCTTCGGGAACCCCGAGGTGTTCCGTGGATCATTCATCCGTCCGAATTAGCCAATGTTTTCAACGCACTTGTGTCGGAGGATGAAATTGAAATTCAAAGAACAATGAAAAATATTCTTACTGTGGGGGAAACTTCAGGAGCCGACGCGCTGGCAGGTTTTGCTGGAATGTTTTCATTCAGATTGATGCAAAGATAGCATCGTAGAGATAGATCGCGGCGAATGGAAGGACGCCGACAACGAATCCGGTCAACCCTGCGCCGATACTTCCACTTACCCAATGCAACAGGGTGGAATCGCTCTTGTAGCGCATTGCGAGGTATGTGCTGACGACTCCGCCGACAATCCCAGATATTGGTCCCGTAACCAGAGCGATGGGGGAGCAAATGAACATTGCAACCAGAGTGGCGTCGGCGCCGGCTATCACATTCGTTTCACTATTATTTGCATTTGCTTGAAAGTCTATATATATGGCTGGAATCCAAATGCCAGCGAGGTTTGCAACCAGCCCAATGATCGCCGTGAGGATCAAAAACATTCCCACATAAATTGGCGTGCTGAAGGAGTTCGTTGATAATAGTTTTTCCATCTCTATCTCCTTACGTGCCATGATTGGCATTGAACGAACAAATCTACTCATCCTCTCATGTAAAACTGTTCATTTATTCCGCCCGCGCCCTGCGCCTGACCATGTGCCTTTGAGGAGGTTGTAGAGATTATTGCTGATACTGTCGTTCATAGTGATCCCCATTATAAACCGTAGGGGCGGACAGCCGTCCGCCCCCACATAAAATTTGTTACGCGCTCATCATACCCCTCAGGCAACCAGCCTTGCGTTGAGCGTGTCGAAACGAACACAGCACCAACTCCCTCGCCGCTTTGACTTCATCCACCCTGTCAAACTGCACGTTATGTTTTTTGCTTTTTCAAATAGCTTTGCGCGGCTTCGAGAAACTCGCGGGCTTGATTGATCATGTCCGCAACAAACTGATTGGTGAGGTTCGTGTCAACATCATAATCGCCAGAAATGCGCGCATCGAATCCCGCCCTCAGCCAGCGATGGAATTTTTGGTCGAGTTCCTCTGTTTTTGCAAATTCTTTCCCATACGCGCCGATCACCTGACCATGAGAGTTAAATTCCAACCCTTTTTCATACAACATTGCTTCAGCTACATAGAACATTGCGTAGTAGGCGCGTCCCGCGGCCATATCTGGTTTGTCCATATCAAGGATTCCCTCAGCGACCTCGATGGAATCCAGGGCTTTATCGAGCAACTTTCTTGAATGCTCTTTCATGCAGGCATACCGTCTCTGCGGATATTGCGAAGAACGGGTTTATCTGCTTCTTTCCATTGAAGCTCCTTAATGAGTATGTAACTTATCGTCACATCATATTTGAGCGAAATATCACTGACGTAATCGCTGGAACGCATGTATTCTTTCCAATAATCTCTATAGTCTTTTAGCAGGACCATCACATCTACATCCGAGCCTGGGCGGTAATCCCCGCGCGCATAGGAGCCGTATAGATAGACGGCTTTCAATTGATCCCCATAGATACCTTGGAGACCTTCTTTCAATTCCTTCATTAGCTTTCTAATCTGCGCAGGCGCTTTCTCGTTCATGTTATTATTTTACCCTTTTTTAAAAATGCAAGAGACCAAGCTTTTCAACTTGGTCTCTTGGTAATTTGATTTACCTTACGCGTTCAAATCATACCCCTCAGGCAGCCAACAGCACAACACCAACTCCCTCGCCGCCTTGACCTCGTCCATCCTTCCGAACAGCGTATCGTTCGGCGCGGACTTGACGATCTCAGGCGTAGACTTCGCCTCCTTCGCGATCTGAATCAGCGCGTCGGCGAAAGCATCGAGCGTGTCTTTATTTTCGGTCTCGGTCGGCTCGATCATCAACGCTTCGTGGACGATGAGCGGGAAATAATTTGTAGGCGGATGGAAGTTGTAGTCCATCAGGCGCTTGGAAATGTCCAACGCTCTAACATCGCTTCCTTCAAACTGACCTTCCATCACAAACTCGTGCATGCAGATGCGATCAAACGGAATGTGATAATGATCGCGCAGTCTCGCTTGCAGATAGTTGGCATTCAACACCGCGTATTGCGCGATGTCTTTGAGTCCGTCAGGTCCGTGCATGGCGATGTAGGTGAACGAACGGACGAAGCCGCCGCCGAAATGTCCGTGGAAGGCTTTCATGCGACCGATCGTCTTCGCAGGTTTGACAAAGCCATACAGCGGAGGCATATCCTCTTCGCCCTCTTCAATGATTCCCACAAGCGGCTCAGGCAAAAAGTCCACGAGTTTGGGACCGACTCCAACGGGACCAACTCCAGGTCCGCCGCCGCCGTGCGGAACGGCAAATGTTTTGTGCAAGTTGAAGTGCATCACGTCAAAGCCCAAATCACCAGGGCGGACGATGCCGAGTAACGGATTCAGATTCGCGCCGTCGCCATACATCAAGCCGCCGCATCCATGCACGAGCGAGATCACCTTCTCGACATTTTCATCGAACATGCCGAGCGTGTTCGGGTTGGTGAGCATCATGCCGACGACGGTATCGTCGCACGCCTCTTCCAATTTTTTCAGATCAACATTGCCGCGATCATCAGAGGGAATCGTCACAACCGTCATTCCCATCATACCCACCGACGCGGGGTTCGTCCCATGCGCCGCGTCGGGGATGAGCATCTTCACGCGTTTCTCGTCGCCGCGCGATTTATGATACGCGCGCATCATCAACACGCCCGTAAATTCTCCGTGCGCGCCCGCGGCGGGTTGCAGCGTCACGCCCGCGAATCCCGCGATCTCTTTCAACCACTCTTGCAATTGATACATCAACGCGAGATTGCCCTGCACGGTCTCAACAGGTTGCAACGGATGCGTGAACAAAAAGCCCGGCAATCGGCACGTGTCTTCGTTGATCTTCGGGTTGTATTTCATCGTGCATGAGCCAAGCGGATAAAACCCGCCGTCCACGCTGTAATTAAATTTTGAGAGTCGGACGTAATGGCGGACAACGTCCACTTCGGCGAGTTCGGGAAGCGGCAACTCGGAGCGCAGCAAATGCGGAGGAGGCGAGTCAGCCGCAGGGACGTCTGACTCGGGCATCCGTACGCCGACTCGTCCGGGCGAGGAAAGATCAAAGATCGTCGGTTCCACAATTTTCGGAGTCGTTGCATCCAATGTGCTAACCATGTTTCACCTCCGACAACACCTCAACAAGCGTGTCAATTTCTTCTTTTGAATTCATCTCGGTTACGGCGACCAGCAAATGATTTTTGTGCGACGGATAATCCTGACCCAGATCGTACCCGCCGAGGATGCCGTGTTCAAGCAAGTGCGCGTTGACGTCGCTCGCGGGCTGAGGACATTCCAACACAAACTCATGGAAGAAAGTTTCAGATGAAACTTTGTAGCCTTTGATCTTGCTCAATTCGCGCGCGGCGTAATGCGCTTTTTGATAACAAAGATTCGCAACCTGCTTCAATCCGTTTTTGCCCAACACGCTCAAATAAATTGCGGAGGCAAGCGCGAGCAAACCTTGATTGGTGCAGATGTTGCTCGTGGCGCGTTCGCGTTTGATGTGTTGTTCGCGCGCGGTGAGGGTTAGCACATACGCGCGTTGACCTTTGTTGTCCACCGTTTCGCCGATCAACCGTCCCGCCATCTTGTGGACGTATTGCTTGCGCGTCGTGAAAAATCCGACGCTTGGTCCGCCGAACCACATTGGGATTCCCAGCGGCTGTCCGTCGCCGACAACGATATCCGCGCCCATTTCGCCAGGCGTTTTGAACATCGCCAGCGCGGTCGGGTTCGCAACCACGCAGACCAACGCGCCTTTGGCATGGACATCGTCAATGAATTTTTTGTAATCGTACACGCGCCCGAAGAAATCGGGATACTGCACGATGACGAGACACGTATCTTCGCCGACATGCGCGAGTAGATCACTGGGGTCGGTATCGAGTTCGGCGTTCGCTTCATCGCCGACAAGTTGCAAATCCATGCCTTGCGTGTACGTGCGGATCACCGCGCGGTATTGCGGATGCACAGTGGGGGAGATGACCACCTTCTTGCGTTTACCGCGGAATTGGGCGTTCGCCAAGTTCACCGCTTCGGCTGTGGCGGTCGCCCCGTCGTAATGAGACGCGTTCGACACGTCCATGCCGGTCAGCGCCGCCATCAACGATTGATATTCGAAGATGGCTTGCAATGTGCCTTGTGAAATTTCGGGCTGGTATGGCGTGTACGCGGTATAAAATTCTCCGCGCCTCAGCATGTGGTCAATCACAGACGGGATGTAGTGATGATACATGCCCGCGCCGAGGAAGGAGATCAGATCGCCGCGCACATGTTCGTTGGCGCTTGCGATGTTGGACAATTCTTCCAACGCTTCCATTTCTGTCCACGCGGGAGGCAGGTCCAGTTTGGGGAAGCGATGTTTGGCTGGCACGGCGTCGAACAGATCATCCAGCGATTTAACGCCGACCGTTGCGAGCATCTCATCGCGTTCGTGGGGACTTATTGGGATATATGTCATGGTGACTCCAAGACCAGTGACGGAGTGATCAGTAATCAGTTATCAGTACTGATCACTGTCCACTGTTCACTGATAACTAATGACTTCGTTCCTCGCAATGTTTCTCATACGCCGCCGCGTCCATCATATCGCCAGCGGATCCGCCTTCGAGTTGAATCATCCATCCCGCGCCGAACGGATCGGTGTTGATGGTCTCAGGCTTGTTCGGCAAATCTTTATTCACCGCCGCGACTTTTCCGCCCGCGGGCGCATAAATCTCTGACGACGCTTTCACCGACTCAACGGAAGCAATCGCCTTGCCTGCCGCGATCTCCTCTCCCGCTTCGACGAAAATTTCGACGAAGACAATGTCGGAGAGTTGATTCTGGGCATAATCGGTGATGCCCACTTTTCCGCTCGCGGGGTCGAACCATTCATCTGACTTTGCATATTTCAAATTGGAGGGGGTGTTCATGTGTATTCTCCTTGTGAAGTTGTGCCGCAAAATTCATTTTGCGAGAGCGCAAGATAAATCTTGCCGTACTGGGTTTTGGCGAATCAAAAAGGCGCACGAATATTCTTCGCGCGCCTCTGTAATGTGACCTGAGAGATTAGTTTAGTTTGATAGTTTCTTAGTTTTATAGTTTCATAGTTTTTCAACTATCCAACTATTGAACTAACCAACTACTAAACTAACTTTACACCGTCGGTGTTGTTGTCGCGCAGTTCAACTGCGCAACAATCAAACTTTCCAGAGTGGATTCGGGAGCAGGGTCCTTTTGCCTGAGAGATTCATCTGGTTTCGCCAGTCTCCAGATTTGCACCTTCGGCGCCCATTTCGTAGTAGCGATTTTAGTCGTTATTTGCTGACGATTGAAATCGTCACTACGTTTGAGTCTCTTCCCTGTTGCCCGTTCAATTGTGATTTGATTTTACGGTTGAGGGAGGTGAGAGTCAAGAGGAGAAATAAAGAAGACCTCACCGTTTTACAATACCTGTGAGGTCTCATTAGAACTTGTCTCAAAAACACCGTGTCACTCTGAGGGAGCGGGGTTTGCGACCGAAGAGTCTCTTATTTGGGCAGTAGAGACCCTTCGCTGACGCTCAGGGTGACATTTTTGAGATGACTTCTAGTTACTTCGCCATTTTGCGTGGAGCGCGTTTCGGTTTGGAGGGTGCCTCCTCAACAGGGGCGGACAATTCTTCGGTGGCTGGGGCAGGTTCAAGCGGAGGAAGTGACGCGGGCGGAACGGGAGTCACAGGTGAGGGAGTGGGAGTTCCGTTCAGGCGGGCGAAGTAATCCTTGACCACGGAATCGTTGTAGAAAACGAGCGAAAGGATGCCGACTGCCATCGAGAAGGCGTTGCCAAGCAGGGCGCAGGCGACTTCAAAAACAGCGATATTGGTGGATGGCTGGATGGCTTGCGGCGGGTTGCTGAAGAGCTTGGCGGCGTAGATCAACTCGAACACGCCGAGGAGCGTGGGGAGGATGGTGAGCGGCACGCAGATGGCGCCAATCAAGGTGCTGATGGCGGTGCCCGATGCAGCGAACCCCCAGACGATGTTGACGATGCCGCTGGCAAGGGTGGTCCATGCAATGACGTGGACAAGGGTGGGTTTGGTTGTGTTCATATCGTTCTCCTGAAATGATTTTCTATGGCTTATACGAGAGTTCAGGAGATTGGTTGCAAAATATAAACATTTCTGGACGCAGATGAACGCTGATATACGCCGATAAAAAATTTAAAATCAGCGTTTTCTGTGTTCTCAACGTCCAAATCAACTTTGCATCATTGCTTGATTCTGCCCAGCGGCGATGTTGCCGAACTGTCCGAACAAATGACCGTAGATGGCAGTGGTGTACACAACGATTCCAAATGTGATGATGAACGCGGCGATCTGCCCAATGCAGGGAATGAAGTTCAGCACAAATTGCGCGGCGCTGACGATGAGACTCACGCCAATGCTCGCGCCGATGCTCACACCCCACGCGGTGAGGAAGGGAGTTAGGTTTTTGCTCACGAGTTCGAACACCTCGCGGAATTTGAAGCACGAGGCGAGCGTCCCTTCGCGCGCAAAGATCACGAGGATGGCGGGAAAGATCACCGAAAGAGCCAATGTGTAGACCACGAACACACACAGCAGGCAGAAAAACAACGCGGTTCCCAGACCCGCGACTGCTTCCGCCAGCCCTTGCATGTCTGCGTTCCCTGAAAGGATGGCTGGCACGATCATAAAGCTCATAGGCAGACAGAACACGACGATGATCGGCAGGGAATACACAAGGCTTGCCACCGTCAACAGTAAACCGTCTGTCAGTTTTTTGCCGAAATCGTCCCAGGTGGGCAGGGGTTCGGGCGAATTATTCATCACGTTGCGGATGATGCCGACCATGTAACCCGTCCATGCGAAATTCAGGATGGGGATGAAGGTGATCAACGCGCCCAAGCCGAGTTTGCTGATCCACTGCTTGTCTTCAAAAACGAATGAAAATGCCTTGCCAATGTTCACACGTTCCTCCGATTTGTTGAAATGGGATTGATTTTCAATCTCACTAGACTGTCAAAATCTGTTGTTGTCTAAATTAGATCGGTATTATAATATTAAAACTGTGTGGAAAAATTCTAACATCACAGGAGGATTTTATGCCAGGTCTGTTTGATATGCTTCAAATTGGTGGAGAATTACTAGGTGGGTTCGCAGAAGCCGCGGATATTCATAAGACACTGAAAGAATATCCGAATGATGCGCCTGTTTTTAATAACCTTTTGCTCCTTTTTAATTCTAAAGGGTTGGAGACAATTAAAGTTCCAGAGAAATTAACGCTTGTTAGTAGAAAGCAATTACGTGGACTAACATTTAAGGATTTTGGTTGTATAGCAAATATTAATTCTGGCACAGGAGTGAGTCTTTTATTCACGCCAATGGAAAAATTGGATCGTTCCCGTGGATCTCAAGCTTTTGAATTAGGGTCGAAGATAAATTCAATGCTACAAGTGGGATGCATTGAGGTTCGGCCAATAGATATTAATGATGAACTTTATTGGAGTTTTGTATATAAAATACAAATGCGATACGGGGAAAATCTTAGACCTGGAAAAGCTTTACTCGAGAATATGTTAGAAAACGGTCTTGATTCGATGAATTATCTTCCACATGGAATCCAAGTACTTCAGAAAGGATCGTCTGTGGACGAGGCGTTACAAAACATGGGGGGAAAGAGCGTGCTACCTAAAAAACCGTCATCTGAACAACGAGCATCTTTATTGGGGGCGGTATCTAGATTCCTAACCAATAAAGATATCGATTTTGTTGAATTAGATGAATCGAAAGGATTTACTTGGATAGATAAGGCGACTTCATTAACTTGTTCGATCCTAGTAAGCCAATTTAGTCGAGTTACCTTTGAGACCCTTGCATCAGTGAAAATTCCATCCAAATTTCACCTTCAAGTTTTACTTTATAATCAATTTGTGAATTTAGAGCTAACCGACATGGGATGTATGTGTTTTAGTACAGAAACTGGTATTGTTAGTTACAAGACAGGTGTTGATGTTAGAGGAATTGAGGATAACGTTGAGGATAGATTGCTGTCGATTGCTTATGAAGAAAATCGAGATCAGGTTGCCAAATATTTTCCTGGCTTAGGTTATATATCAAGCGGCTCGTCGTACTCTGATGCGCTTAAGAAAAGTATTCAGTCGCAGTTCAACACACCGGAATATCAAGAATTTGCTGACGCAATAGTTGAGTTCTTAAATCTCAAGTAATTCATCGATTCATCTTGAGTTTGTTGCTTCGAACCTTCGTTAACAATAAAAACTCACTTGGAAATTTTTATCCAAGTGAGTTTTTAATTCATTGAGAGGTTGGTTATCCCTTAAACATTCCAGAGATTAATGGTATCTCAACCAACTTTCCTTGATAGGCCTGATACCCGCAGTACAACTGGTAGAACCAGATGAGGATACCGACACAAAACGTAGAAGTTACGATTGTGACGATTCCGAGCACCAAAGCTTGCGTGTTGTGTGCTTTGATGAACGGGCGATCTTTCTTGTCTGCCATCAGCATGATAATGATCGGAACAAGAGGCGAGAACACATAAGCCAGTGCCGCCCAAAGTTTGTCATCGCTTGAAGCATCCATTGATTGAGAAGGTCCCTGCCCAAAAGATTCCATTTAAGCCTCCGAGGTGAAACTAGGTTGAATTTCCACAATTGTACAACCTTTACAGGCAAAGCGCAACTGGCTTTTCTTGCAAAAATGTTACTATGCTAGAATCACATAATGACACGAATCGTCTTCATGGGATCTCCCGAATTTGCATTGCCGAGTCTGCGCACGCTGGCTGGTGTGCACGATGTTGTGGGCGTGGTCACACAGCCCGATCGCGCGTCGGGGCGTGGGCGCGAGGTGAAGATGCCGCCGGTGAAAACGCTCGCGCTCGAGTTGGGCATCCCGGTCATGCAACCCGAAAAACTCCGCGCGCCTGAAGCGATGGAGCAATTACGCGCATGGCAACCCGATCTCATCGTCGTTGCGGCGTTCGGGCAGATCCTCAAACAGGATGTGCTGGACCTGCCGCGCTTTGGATGCCTCAACGTGCATGCGTCCCTGCTTCCGCGATGGCGCGGCGCGGCTCCCATCAATGCCGCGATTTTGCACGGGGATGAAGAGACGGGCGTGACCATCATGCAAATGGACGCGGGACTCGACACCGGCGCGATGCTGGCGAAGAAATCCATGCGCCTCCCTCCCGACGGGACAGCTGGTTCAGTCACCGACGCGTTATCTCACCTCGGAGCCGACTTGTTGATCGAGACACTTCCGCGTTGGTTCGCCGGCGAGATTCAACCAACTCCGCAAGATGATTCGCTGTCAACCTACGCGCCTATGATGAAAAAAGAGGATGGGCGACTCGACTTCACGCGCGATGTGAACGAACTGGAAAGACAAGTCCGCGCGTTGAACCCGTGGCCCGGCGCGTTCATGGAGTTCAATGGGGCGACTCTCAAAATCCATCGCGCGCGCATGGGACAAATTGTCAATTTGTCCTACGAAGCGGGGCAGAAGCTGACGCAGGCGAATCAGCCCGCCGTCGGCGCGAGAGGCGGGGTTCTCATCCTGGATGAAGTTCAACCGGCTGGGAAAAAATCCATGAGCGGAAAATCCTTTCTTGCGGGCGCGCGTCATTGGGCGTGACTCCTTATCCTGCGAGGGGTTTTATGTTCAAATCAATTTCTGGAGGAAGCATGTTCAATGCAAAAGTGTTTGTGGCTGAATGGATCGGCACGTTTGCGCTGGTGTTCATCGGCGCGGGCGCGGCGGTCTCTGGTTTTGGCGGTTTGGTTGGGGTTGCGCTGGCGCACGGTTTGGTGATCGCGACGTTTGTGTATGCGTATGGGCATATCTCGGGCGCGCATTTCAATCCCGCGGTGACGTTCGGCCTGGCGCTTAACGGCACGGTCAAGTGGGGCGACGCGGCGTATTACTGGGCGGCGCAATTTCTCGGCGCGGCGATCGCGGCATTGTCGCTGAATCTTTTTGTGGGGAACATCGGCGTGAACGGCATTCAAGAAGGCGCGACGATCGGCTTGCTGACCAGCCCTTCACCGTTCATTGCCATGGCGGTTGAAGCGGTGTTGACCTTCTTCCTCGTCAACATGGTGTTGCATGGCATGGTGGCGGGCAGGGCTGGCGCGTTTGCCGGTCTGGCGATCGGTCTCACCGTGACGTTTGCCATCCTCGCCGGTGGACCGATGAGCGGCGCTTCGCTCAACCCGGCGCGTTCGTTCGGTCCCGCGATCTTTGCAACGTCCATCGATCTGGAGAATCCCGATCTTGCAAATTGGATCTTTTATGTGGTGTACTTCGTTGGTCCATTGCTGGGGTCGGCGTTGGCGGTGAGCGTGTTCAAGTTTTTGAACAGCGGCGACGTGGAAGCCGTAAAGACGCCGCCAAAGAAGAAATGAAAGACGAAAGAGGAAAGAAAAGAGTCCTCGCTGTTCTTCGCGGGGACTTTTGTTTTACAATGGGGTAGAGGTTTCTCATGGCAAAATACGTCGCGGCGATTGATCAAGGGACAACCAGTACGCGTTTCATTATTTTCGATCATGGCGGGAATGTAATCGCCGTTGCTCAAAAGGAACACAAACAAATTTATCCAAAGCCCGGATGGGTGGAACATGATCCGTTGGAGATTTGGGAAAATACGCTTGAGGTTACGGAGCGCGGACTTAAGTCCGCACACCTTCAGTCCGCAGACATTGCCGCGATCGGAATCACAAATCAACGCGAGACGACTGTTGCGTGGGATAAGAATACGGGCAAACCAGTCTACAACGCCATCGTCTGGCAAGACACGCGGACAGATGTCATCTGCGCGAAGCTTGCCAAATCAGGAGGACAGAATCGCTTTCGCAAGAAAACGGGCTTGCCGCTTGCCACATATTTTTCTGGTCCAAAAATAAAATGGATTCTTGATAACGTGCAAGGCACAAAAGAGAAAGCCAAAAAAGGGGACTTGTTGTTCGGGACAATTGACTCATGGTTGATCTGGAATCTCACGGGCGAGCACGTCACCGATGTGACGAACGCCTCGCGCACGATGTTGATGGATCTCAAATCGCTGGATTGGGATGAGGAGATTCTCAAGGCGCTTGGCATCCCACGCGCGATGTTGCCGACAATTAAATCATCGTCGGAAATTTATGGGTATATTAATGCTCGAGGCGGCGTCCTCGCCGCCGAGGACGGCGGCAAGAGCATTCCCGTCGCCGGCGACCTCGGCGATCAACAAGCCGCGTTGTTCGGGCAGACCTGTTTCAAGGCGGGCGAAGCGAAGAACACGTACGGCACGGGTTGTTTCATGTTGGTGACCACAGGCGCGAAGCCCGTGCAAAGCAAAGCGGGATTGCTCACCACGCTGGGATACAAAATCGGGAATCGCAAAGCCGTCTACGCGTTGGAGGGTTCGATAGCGATCGCGGGCGCGTTGGTTCAATGGCTGAGGGACAATTTGGGATTGATCCAATCTTCGGCGGAGGTGGAGGCGTTGGCGAAATCCGTTGCAGATAACGGCGGAATCTATTTCGTCCCCGCGTTCAGTGGACTCTACGCGCCATATTGGAAATCCGACGCGCGCGGCGTGATCGTCGGGATGACGCGCTACGTCAACAAGGGACACATCGCCCGCGCCGCGCTCGAAGCGACCGCGTATCAAACGCGCGAAGTGTTGGACGCCATGGAAAAAGATTCGGGCGTGAAATTAACGTCGCTCAAAGTGGACGGCGGCATGGTGTTCAATGAACTGCTCATGCAATTTCAATCGGACATATTGAACGTCCCTGTGGTGCGACCGAAAGTGGCTGAGACCACGTCGCTCGGCGCGGCATACGCGGCGGGACTCGCCGTCGGCTTTTGGAAGGATTTCAACGAATTGAAAAACAACTGGGGGCGCGACAAACAATGGAATCCCACAATGGACTCAAAAGTGCGAAAGAAGTTATACTCAGGTTGGAAGAAAGCAGTCACGCGCGCGTTTGATTGGGTTGAATAAAATTGGTGTAGGATGCGCTCTCTAGCGCATCTGTCGGCGTTAGAGAACGCCAACTATACAATAATATGAATCGCTCCGAAACTCTCTCCGCCCTCAAAAAAAATCCCAACCCCTCCGTCCTCATCATCGGCGGAGGGATCAATGGCATTGGCACATTCCGCGACCTCGCCATCAACGGCGTGGATGTTCTGCTCGTGGAGCGCGGCGATTTTTGTTCGGGCGCATCGTCCGCCTCGTCGCACATGGCTCACGGTGGGATTCGTTATCTCGAGAATGGGGAATTTCGTCTAGTGCGCGAAGCCGTGCGCGAGCGCAACCTCATATTGCAGAACGCGCCGCACATCGTCAAACCGCTTCCCACAGTCATTCCTATTTTCAAACGGTTTTCGGGTCTGCTCAACGCGCCCCTGAAATTCTTTGGCGTGATGGATAAACCTGGCGAGCGCGGCTCGCTCATCATCAAACTTGGGTTGATGATGTACGACGCATACACAGGCGCGCAAAAGACTGTGCCGCGCCATAAATTTTTCTCGCGCTCCAAATCACTGTCCATGTGGGGAAACCTCAACCCGGCCATCGTCAACACGGCCGTGTATTACGATGGCGCGATCACAAACCCCGAACGCCTCGGCATTGAACTGATTCTCGATGCCGAATCTGAAAATCCGAACGCGCGCGCCCTCAATTACCTTAGCATGGTGGGTGGCGCGGAGGATACTATCATCCTGCGCGATGAACTCACGGATGAATCATATGATGTGCGCCCGAAATTGGTCATCAATGCGGCAGGCGCGTGGATCGATTCGGCGAACAAGAAACTGGGCGTATCGTCTCATTTCATCGGAGGCTCGAAAGGTTCGCACATCGTGGTGGATCATCCTGAACTTCGCGCGGCGATCGGCAACCATGAATTTTTCTTCGAGAATGAAGACGGTCGCATTGTATTGCTCTTTCCACTTTTTGATAAAGTGCTCATCGGCACAACGGATATTCTGGTGAGTGAAGTGGACGATATGCGCTGTACCGACGAAGAGATCGATTACTTCCTCTCGTTGACTCGCCGGGTCTTTCCGGACCTCAACCTGACCCGCGACCACATCGTGTTCCACTTCTCGGGTGTTCGTCCGCTCCCGCGCTCCACCGGCAAAAACGTCAGCGCCGTGACGCGCGATCACACTATCGAAGTGCTAAGCGGCGATTGGACCAACCTCACCTTCCCGGTCTACTCCCTCGTCGGCGGCAAGTGGACATCCTTCCGCGCATTCTCAGAACAAGCGACGGACAAAGCGCTTGCTCATCTTGGCCTCACGCGTAAACGCGACACGCGCTCCCTGCCCATCGGCGGTGGACGCGGCTATGTGCGCGATATCGAGCAGCCGAATCGACAAATGGGAAGCCTCTTCGCGTGGACGGGTGTTTCTCAGGAACGACTGAAAATCTTATTTGAACGCTACGGCACCCGCGCCGAAGCCATCGCCACCTACATCAACAGCGGCACAGATGCTACGCTCAAGTCGTTGCCCGATTATTCCTTCCGCGAAATTGCCTATCTTGTGCAACACGAAAAGATCATTCACCTCGATGATTTTCTCTTGAGGCGATCCATGCTTGCCATGCTGGGACAATTAACCCGCGAGAGAATCCTCGAGCTTACGCACACGCTAGGCGACATCCTCAGCTGGGATGGGGAGCAGAAAAAAGCCGAGGCGGCGCGCGCGCTGTCCATTTTGACAGACAGGCACGGGGTCCGATTGTGAAGCGGATGGTAGAATAATTCAATTCCCTCAAGGTATGTCACCCTGAGCGATAGCGAAGGGTCTCTGTCCCGACAAACGAGACTCTTCAGTCGCTGAAAAACGCTCCTTCAGAGTGACATATCTGTTGGGGTAGAATAGCGTCCCGATGAATATTTCCATTGTTGTCCCTGTCTATCGCGGCGAAGCGTTGATCGAACCGCTTGTCGAACGGTTGGCGAAATCTCTCCCCACGTTTTCAAAAAAATACGAAGTCTTGCTTGTCAATGACGGCAGTCCCGATAATAGTTGGGATGTGATCCAAAAGTTGGCGCGTAAATACAAGTGGGTGAGGGGTATCCGCCTGATGCGGAATTATGGTCAGCACAACGCCACGCTGTGCGGAGTCCGCGCCGCGCAATACGAGATCACGATCACGATGGATCAAGACCTGCAACATCCGCCCGAGGAGATTCCCGTTTTGTTGAAACAACTCGAAAACGGATTCGACGTGGTCTACGGCGCGCCGAAAAAATTACCGCAGGGATTTGTGCGTAACGCGATGACCGCGAACATCAAAAACATTCTCGCGCGCGTGATGGGTATCTCGTCGGTGAAACATATTTCCGCGTTTCGCGCTTTCCGCACCGAGTTGCGCAACGCTTTCACCAATTTTCAAAGTCCCACGTTGATCATTGACGTATTGCTCTCGTGGGGCACGTCGCGCTTCACATCGGTTCTCGTTGAGATCGAAAGACCCGAAGAGCGCTCGAACTATAATTTTTCCGCGTTGGTGAAAGCCGCGCTGTTGATCCTCACGGGCTACAGCACCACTCCATTGCGACTTGCAAGCTGGATCGGTTTTGTGATGACCGTATTCGGGTTGGGCGTGTTTATTTATGTGATCGTCATTTCGTTTATGGAGGGCGGCATCCCGGGCTTCCCATTTCTTGCGTCAATCATCGCGTTGTTCAGCGGCGCGCAACTGTTCGCGCTGGGGATCTTTGGCGAATATCTCGCGCGCATGTTCGACCGCAGTATGGATCGTCCCACGTACATTGTTTCTGAACTGGCGGGCAAATGAACGTAGTCATATTACAACCTTCATACATCCCGTGGCGCGGCTACTTCGACCAGATCCGCCGCGCAGACTTGTTCATCTTTTACGATGATATTCAATACGATAAACACGGCTGGCGCAACCGCAACCAGATCAAAACGCATCAGGGCAAACAATGGCTAACGATCCCTGTAAATTCAAAAGGCGTTACACAAGGCGTGCCGATCAAAGACGTTCGCATCGACTGGTCCAAGCCCTGGTCAAAGAGTCATCTCAAGACCCTGACGATTTCCTACTCCAAATCGCCTCACTTCAAGGAATACCTGCCCCTGCTGGAAGAGCTATACCAACGCCGCGACGAATTCCTCGCCGATTTCACGATTGAGGCTTCGATCCGCCTCGCGCGTGAACTGGGATTCGCCTCTACAAGGTTCATGCGCTCCTCTGAGTTATCGAATATCGAGGGACAAAAGACCGATCGCGTGATCAACGTGCTGAAACGGGTTGGCGCGACGCATTACCTCTGCGGTCCCTCGGCGAGTTCCTACATGGAGCCTGAAAAATTCGACGCGGCGGGGATCACATTCGAATACATGGACTATACCTACCCCGAATACCCGCAGATGCATCCGCCCTATGACCCGTATGTTTCCATTCTGGATTTGTTGTTCATGACAGGAAGTAAAGCGGGCGATTTTTTTGAGAAGCAAAAGGAACAAGAATATGAGCATGGATGAAACCCAGAAAAAACTAGGCGAATACTTTGTCGAGAAACTCGAAGAGTTCGGCGCGACGCCCAAAGGCGTGGATTACAACGGGCCCGAATCGCAGGCGCTTCGCTTCGAACAACTCGTGAAGGTTGTCGATGCCTCGCAACCATTTTCTGTCATCGATTATGGAAGCGGCTATGGAGGAATGTTCGATTTCTTGCGGAGTAAAGGTTGGACGTTCGACTACTACGGCATTGACCTGCTCGAAAAGATGGTTGTCGCTGGGCGTGATGCGCACAAGGATTTTCCCAACGCGCATTTCACCACGAACGAGAGCGAGGTTCCGATGGTGGATTATTTGCTGGCGGGCGCGATCTTCAATATCAAATTGGAAGAATCGTATGACAACTGGCAGAACTTTGCCTGCGCGACCCTCGGGCGCATGAACGCGCTCTGCTCGAAGGGATTCGCCTTCAACATGCTCACGAAATATTCCGACGCCGACCGCATGGCGCAGCGTCCAGACCTCTTTTATGCCGACCCATTATTTTTCTTCGATTTTTGTAAACGCAATTTTTCGCGTAACGTGGCATTGCTCCACGATTACGGGTTGTACGATTTCACGATTCTTGTGCGAAAAAATATTTAACCACAGATAAACACGAATGAACTGAATGGGTTGATAAACCTTCCTCTACTCATCAATGTATGGTGTTTATCTGAGTTTATCTGTGGTGAGTTTCCATGAAAACCATCCTCGCCCCGCGCGCTTCTGCGATCCTCTATCATTTGCTGGCGAGCCAGAAACAGGAAAAGTCATGGCTGTTGCCAGCGAATATTTGCCCCATCGTGCCGATCACGTTCATGAAGGCGCGCGTCCCATTCGAGTTTGTGGACATTTCGCCAGAGTCCCTGCACATGGATTTGGAACAAGCGGAAGAGCGGATAAAGAAGCAGGATGTCGGCGGCTTGTTGTACGCGCACACCTACGGGGAAGAGTCCACGCCTGACGATTTTTTCGCGCGGGCGAAGTCGCTGAACCCCGAAATGTTGATCGTGGATGACCGTTGTTTGTGCATCCCCTCTTTCGATGCGAAATCTTCCGCCGATTTGACCTTGTTCAGCACGGGTTATGCCAAGACCGTTGATCTGCATCTTGGCGGGTATGCGTTCATGAAAGATGACGTGAAGTGCGAACTCACGCGGTTGAAATTCGATCCCGCGCATCACGAGGAACTCGAAAGAGACTACAAAGCCGCCATTCAACGCCGCGCCCGATTTGACTATCACTATAGCGATTGGTTGCAGACGGAAGGAGACCTGCCCGACTGGAAGGACTATCGCCGTATGGTCGAGATCGCGTTGGAATTGTCGTTGCTGCAAAAAAGAAGAATGAATGCGGTGTATTTAGCCCGTCTGCCAATGGAGATACAATTACAGGGACCATATCAAACGTGGCGGTTCAACATCCGCGTGAAGAATAAAAAGCGGCTCATGGATGAGATTTTTGCAGACGGGTTGTTCGCCAGTTCGCATTACGCCTCGCTGGCGGGCATCATGTCCGGTGGGCGCGCGCCGGTGGCGGAGGCTTTGGCGGGGGAGGTTGTCAATCTGTTCAACGACCATCATTTTGACTATGATAGGGCAGAGAGATTGACCAGCTTGATTTTGAAATTTCTGGCTTGATCGAGGAGAATAGATAGAAATGAAGTTCCCGAGGATTCCCCCCCGCCTGGAGGGCTGGCTTTCAGCCGCTCTTGTGGTGATCGTTACCCTGCTAACGTACGGTCCACTCATCCCTTCGCTCGGTTTTTATCGTGACGATTGGTACTTGATCTGGACGGCGCAGGCGCGCGGGGCGCAGGGAATCATGAGCCTCTTTCAGGGAGATCGTCCGTTCATTGGGTGGCTCTACGCGCTGGATTACAACCTGCTGGGCAATTCTCCATTGAACTGGCACGTGTACGCGCTAATCATCAAAGTGTTCAGCGCGCTGGCTTTCCTCTGGTTATTGCGAACGGTTTGGAAAGAACGGAAGATCGAGACCACCCTGATCGCGTTGCTGTTTGTGGTGTATCCGGGCTTTTATCAACAACCGAATGCGGCTACCTTCAAGAATTTGTTGCTGGCGTACGGCGCGGCAATGGCGTCGTTGGCGTGCGCGGTGCTGGCGCTGAAAGGCGCGTCTGTCTTCCGTACAGCGATTCTCATTATTGCCTCGATCTTGCTCGCTGCCCTCAGCATTTTCATCTACGAAGCATTGATCGGCATCGAAGCCGCGCGGCTTATTTTGATCTGGTACGCGCTGAAACGTGATGGAAAGTTGACCATCCGGGAGTCTCTGCGCAAGACGGTCGTTGCCGCAATCCCCTACCTCATGTTTGCCGCGGCATTCTTATTCTGGCGTTTGTTCCTGTTCGAAAGCACGCGTCGCGCCACGAATGTGGATGTGGTGCTGAGCAACTTCGGTCCGCTTTCGTTGACCAGCGCGCTTCACCTCGCCGTGGAAATGATCCTCGATTTGATCGAGACCAGCCTGCTGGCATGGGGTGTCCCTTTCTATCAGTTTTCCACGAGCGTGGGAGATGCGCGCATCACCGCGATGGCAACTGGGCTCGCGTTGATCGTGTTGATGCTCGCAGGGGCATACCTCTTGCTCATGCAAGGGCAGGCTTCCCCGTCGGGCGAAGCGGGTGAAAATCCGCAAGCAAGCCGCGACTGGCTGTGGCTCGGCGCGGCGATCATCTTCGTCACCACATTGCCGATCGTCCTCGCGGGACGGAATGTGATTTTTGACATCCAATGGGATCGTTATACCTATCAATCGGCGGCGGGTGTGGCGTTGTTCATGGGCGGAATTATTTTTTATGGGTTGAAGGGACGTTTACGTTGGGCGGCGCTATGCCTGCTGTTGATGAGCGGCGTGCTCACTCAATTATTCTCGGCAAATTATTATCGAAGGTTTTGGCGGGTGGAAACCGACGCTATGTGGCAACTTGCGTGGCGCGCGCCGCAGATCGAAGATGGAACAACAGTTGTGCTGGTCTTGCCGGGCAATTACGCGCTCGCGGAGGAGTACGAAGTGTGGAGTCCGATCAACCTTGTGTATCACCCGCGCCAGGAATTGAAAATCGCGGGACAGGTGATGTACGATGATCTGTGGCTTGAGGCGGTTCTCGGCGCGCAGGAGGAGCGGCTCGTGCGTGGAACCGTAACCGTGAAGCGCGATTACGCCAAACTTTTGTTGGTGACACAGCCTTCGGCATTTTCCTGCCTGCATGTGATCGATGGCGCGCGCGCGGAACTGACCGCCCAAGAGCGGCTGGATGTGCAACGCCTCGCTTCATTTTCGGACGCGAACTTGATCGACCCCTCCGGGGCGCAGGCTGTTCCCCCGAGTGAAATTTTTGGGGATGAGCCCAGCCACGATTGGTGTTATTTCTACCAACAAATGGACCTCGCCCGCCAACGCAAGGATTGGGAGAGCGCGGCAAAATTTGCGGATGAGGCGATTACTCTTGGCTATCAGCCTTATGAGGTGTCGGAATGGTTGCCCGCCCTTGAAGCCTACATCCATGTTGGCGATCAGAAAATGGCAAAACGCATCGCGCTCCTCATCCGCGTGGATAAAAAGACATATCAAAGCATCTGCCAGGAGCTAAAACCGCTTGTCGGGACTCCTGCCGAATATGATCGCGATCTGCTGGCAGAATCTCTGTGCAAGCATGATTGATTTCATGGGGTAGAATCGTCCTGATGCCTACGAAAAAACGTAAATACAAAGTTGACCTTGTCATTCCGGTCTTCAATGAGGCGGGAGTGATCGAGAAAATCCACGTGCAGATTCGCGGGGTGGTGGATACGCTGCCGCACGAGTTTCGCTTCCTCTACGTGGACGACGGCTCGGATGACGGGACGGCGGAGTCGCTCCAGTCGTTGAAGCAGACTGACCGGCGCGTGAGCGTGTTCACGTTGAGTCGCAATTTCGGTCACCAGGCGGCGCTCACCGCGGGGCTGGATCACTCCAGCGGCGACATTGTCATCAGCATGGATGGCGACGGTCAGCATCCGCCGGAGTTGATTCCCGAAATGATCGAATTGGTGGGGCATGGTTACGATATTGTGCAGGGACAACGCGGCGCGGAGGCACAGCCAACGTTCTTCAAAAAGTGGTCATCGGACACGTTCTACCGCTTCCTCAACACTATCAGTGGAACGCAAATGATCGCCGGCGCGGCGGACTTTCGCGCAATGACGCGTCGGGCAGTGGACGCGCTCAAAGCCATGCCCGAGTTCCACCGTTTTCTGCGCGGCATGATCACATGGATGGGGTTTCGGAGCGTCATCCTGCCGTATCACCAGCCGCCGCGCGTGGCAGGGCGCTCGAAATATTCATTGGGCAAAATGTTTCGCCTCGCATCGGATGCGATCTTTTCCTTTTCGTTGATCCCGTTATATATTGGGTTGAGTTCGGGGCTGGTGTTCTTTGCTCTGGCGGCTGTGCAGTTGAGTTGGGTGATTTGGCTGTCTGTCACAAAGAATACCGAGCAGGTGATTGCCCCCGGGTGGAGTTCGTTGATGGCGGTCCTGCTCATCGCCAGCGGAATCATCATGATCTTGTTAGGCTTTATTGGCGTTTATGTCGGGTATATTTTTCAGGAAGTGAAACGCAGACCCGTCTATTTATTGAAGAAAGAGGAGTAGATTGAGCGCAACATTGAAACCAGTCTATCAATTTGTATTCTTGCGTCACGGCGAATCGACCGGCAATGCCGAGTCGCGTTGGCAGGGGCAGTCTGATTATCCGCTGACCGAACGCGGAAAGGCGCAGGCAGTTGCGTTGGCGCGTCGTTGGAAGTCGGAAGGCGCGAGATTCGACCTCGCCATTTCGAGCACGTTGCAACGCGCAAAAGAAACCGCTGAGATTGTCGCCTCCGCGTTGGATGTCAAACTTGAACTGGACGAGATCTGGCTCGAGCGCGATATTGGCGAGATGGAGGGGTTAACGCCTGCCGAAGTCCAACAACGACCAAGACCATCTTACGTTACCCCGTACGATTCGATCGGCGGCGACGGCGAAGGCGATTGGGAATTATTTTTACGAGCGGGGCAGGCGTTGCATAATTTGTTGAAGCGCCCCGCTGGCAGTTATCTCATCGTATCGCATGGCGGTCTGTTGAATCAACTCATGCACGCCATCGTCGGCGTGGCGCATCATGCCGACCCCTCGGGCGTGCGCTTCCGCTTCGAAAACACAGCCTTCGCGCGCGTGATCTATCAACCTCATTTGCATCGTTGGGTGATCGATGCGCTCAACGACCGCGCGCACACGCAGAATTTGAAATAGGAAATCTCTTTGGCTACTCCCGACACTGCAATTCACATCAACGCGCGTATGAAAGTCCTGGTGTTTGGCGCGGGCGCTATCGGCGCGTACGTTGGCGGCAGCCTCGCATTAGCAGGGAGCCAGCTGGTTTTTCTCGAACGCGCCGCCAAAATCAACGAACTGCGCGAGCGCGGATTGCGACTCGATCTTACGCTGGATGAAAGGCGAAAGACGAAAGACGCCTTTCGCGTGGATTCTTCTTCGGCGGTCTTTGTTTCTTCCATGGAAGACGCGCTTCGCTACGGACCCTTCGACCTGGTCCTCTTTGCCTTGAAATCGTACGACACCTCTGCCGCGCTCGAAACCATCAAGCCCTACGCGGATAAAATGCCGCCAATCTTATGTTTGTCCAACGGTATTTCAAATGA
This sequence comes from Anaerolineales bacterium, assembly GCA_016789025.1. Taxonomy (GTDB): domain Bacteria; phylum Chloroflexota; class Anaerolineae; order Anaerolineales; family Villigracilaceae; genus Defluviilinea. The sequence goes on along the minus strand of JAEURC010000013.1, from coordinate 35,132 downwards.
ACAAGCGATTGCGGAAGTTGTCGGCCAAGAGAAAGTGATCTACGGCACAGTGACCACCGCCGTCGGCAAACGCGGACCGGGCGATATTGTTCTTGAGAAGCTGCGCGGCATCGGCATTGCAAAAGGACATTCCTTTGTTCCGGGTTTGCTTGTGGCTTTTGAAAATGCCCTGCTCAACCCGCGTTTGTTCGATGATGCGGCTTCGATGAAATGGTCGAAACTGTTGACTAACCTGATCGCCAACCCGAGTTCAGCGATTCTGGATATGAGCGCTGCCGAAGTTCTGTCGAATCGCAGATTGTATCAATTGGAAGTTGAGATGTTGCGCGAATGTCTCGCCGTGATGGAAGCGCAGGGCATCGAAGTGGTTGACCTGCCCGGCACGCCGGTGCGCGCGTTGGCGTTTGCAACGCGGCTTCCGTTGTGGCTCTCGAAACCGTTCCTCAGCCGCGCGGCAGGAGCGGGACGCGGCAACAAAATGCCATCCTTTCACATCGACTTGCACTCCGGTCGCGGCAAAAGCGAAGTGGAGTATCTGCATGGCGAGGTTGTCCGTGCTGGTTTAAAATTCAACGCGCCAACGCCTGTGAATAAAATGCTCACCGAAACCCTGCTCGCGCTGGTCCGCAAAGAGATTCCGCTGGATGAGTTTGCAAAGAAGCCTGAGAAATTCTGGTCGAAAGCCGAAGGTTGAAAGTCAGGTTGACCTTTGACGGAAATTAAAGAATAAAGATGAAAGAATTCAATCTTGTCTCCCCTAGACATGAAGTCGAAATCCACCTCCCCGATGGGCGCGTGATCGCTGGCCCGCGCGGGAGCATGGTGGGGGATTTTCTATCTGTGATCGACCATGATTCGCAACTTGTTGGGGCGGTGGTCAATGGCAACCTGCGTGAATTAACTTTCCCCGTCGAAATGGATTCGCGCGTTATCCCAGTCACCATGTCTACGCCGGACGGCACGCGCATCTACCGGCGCTCCCTCACATTTTTGCTGGAGATGGTGTTCGCGGATATGTATCCGCTGGCAACGTTGTTCATCGACCATTCCGTTGCCACCGGCGGGTTTTATTGCGAGGTGAAAGGGCGCGAGCCGTTGTCGATCTCTGAACTGGGTGTGTTAAAGGTCCTGATGCAAAAGTTTGTCAAAGACGACCTGCCCTTCGCGCGAAAAGAAGTTCCGTTGAAAGAGGCGATGGATTATTTTTTGGCGCGCGGCGAGGAAGACAAAGTGCAGTTGTTGAAATATCGCAAGAAGGCTTATCTCACACTGTACAGTCTCAACGAACGCATGGATTATCATCACGGCTACATGGTTCCGTCTACGGGGTATTTGCGCTGGTTCGATCTCGTCCCCGCTGGCGATGGCTTTACCTTGTTGTATCCGAGTCGGCGGAACCCCAATGAACTTTCGCCGACCTTCGAATACCCGAAACTGCTGGCGACCTTTTTGCAATACGGCGGCTGGCTCGAGAAACTTGGCATTTCGAATGTCGGCTCGTTGAACCATGCCATCGAATCGGGTCATGGCGATGAGATCGTGATGGTTTCGGAGGCGTTTCACGAACAGCGGCTTTCACAGATTGCGGGTCAGGTTGCGGATCGAATCGATCGCGCGCATGTGATTCTGGTTGCAGGTCCATCGTCCGCGGGGAAAACTACATTTTCGCGGCGCCTTACCGTGCAATTGCTCGCGCTGGGGATTTCACCGTTTCCGCTGGAACTCGATAATTATTTTCTGTCGCGCAACCATACCCCGCTCGGCGAAGACGGCCAACCCGATTTCGAGGCGCTTGAAGCGCTTGACCTTGCGTTGCTTGCCGATCATTTGCAAAAATTGATTCATGGCGATGAAGTCCAACTGCCGCGTTATAACTTCAAGACCGGGTTGCGGGAGGCGGGGGAGATCATCCGCCTCGCGCGCGGACAGCCGATCATCCTCGAAGGGATTCACGGACTCGACCCGCGACTCATACCGCCTAGTCTCAGCGGCGAGGCGTTCCGCATCTACATCTCGGCTCTGACGCAATTGAATCTGGATCGCCATAATCGAGTCTCTACCACCGACACGCGCCTGCTGAGGCGCACCGTGCGCGACGCGCGTGAACGCGGCTACACCGCCTCGCAGACTATCTCGCGCTGGGAGTCGGTGCGGCGCGGCGAAGCGAAATATATCTTCCCGAATCAAGAAAATGCGGATGTGATGTTCAACTCTGCGTTGGTGTATGAAATGGCGGCGTTGAAATCGCTCGCCGAGCCTCTGCTCCGCCAGGTGCAATTCGGCACGCCCGAATTCATCGAAGCCAAACGCCTGCTCGCGTTCCTCGAATGGTTCGTGCCGCTTGACCCGAATCTCGTGCCAGAGACTTCGATTTTGCGTGAATTTCTTGGCGGTTCGATCTTGAAAGATTTTACGGTGTGGAAGAATAAATAGCAGTTTGTCATGTCGTTCATGCCGAATAAGACCGAGGGGTCTTTCTCGGCGTCGTTTTTTTGCAAACCGTCTTGACGCCTTTTTTAGGTTATGGGGAGTTTGAATTTGGCTTAAAAACCACCCGTGTTTTTGTTTCTTAGTACGCTTTGTTCGGCGGCAATGAGATAGACTTTGCTTCGGTACAAGTTTCTCAAAAGACATAATTATGGCATTCTCTGCAATGCTATCTTAGCCAGAGAAATTATTGCTGGAAGGGATCCTTTCCCTCCATACTCTGGCGTTGTAGTAGTGAATACATACTCAATCCCATTTTCTAAAATATATAGGTTTACATGACGTCCATCTCTATAGTAGGCTTTGTCACCCAGCCCAGAGACATCTTCGACCTTAACTTGACTTACTTGGGTGGCAAATTCTAAATTCTTTTTCTTTTCTATCTCAAACCAATCATCCACTGTCCATTGTAAGCCCAATGATTCCACCGTAATTTCATTGTAAACAAACACGACAACGGCAGGAGATTCCTCAGCGCTGAAATCGTATCGGCAGCCTGTGCCTCCATCAAAGGCGAATGGGTCAGGAGTTGTTTTCGTCGTTAAAGCACTTTCGATTTCTGAAGTGGTGAGCAACAAGCAGGCATTTAGTCTGCCATTTACTAACTGAAGTTTTTCTGGCGTGGCTGTTGTAACAAATACTGTAGGTGCGGGTGTGAAAAACGTAGATGCGCACCCAGTTAGAAGTAATAACCCTGCCAGCCAAAAACATCCAAACGAGATTTTCATCATATACTGCTGAGGTTTGTCTCTATGGTTTTTGCCGCCGAACTAGGAGTTATACGGCGACGGCATAACATCCTAACTCGTTTGGGACGTTCCCCTGAAGGGGACTATGTATACCGCCATATATTATAGTGACTGCTGAAATTATAATCCCGCTTCTTGCCTCAAAACAACTTACTCCCCAACGGCACGGACTTATCAGGTACGCACAGCGCGACTTCGCCGTTTTCGTTGGCGAAACCTGTCACCAAACACTCCGACATGATCGGACCGATCTGCTTCTTGGGGAAATTCACCACCGCGACAACGAGTTTCCCAACGAGTTCTTCGGGTTTGTACAACGCCGTCAGTTGCGCGCTCGATTTCTTGATGCCGAGTTCCTCGCCAAAATCCACTTCAAGGATGTAGGCAGGCTTCCGCGCTTCGGAGAAAGGTTTGGCAGAGATCACCCGTCCCACGCGCAGTTCGACTTTGGCGAATTCGTCCCAGGTTATTGTTTCCACATTGACTCCATTTTGGTTTGGTCAACTACCTTTCCATGACTCACCACAACCCTCGGCGCGGAATGTTCGCGCAGGGCTTCGAGCACATTCGGCTGATTCAACACGACCAGATTCGCATTCCCTCCAACCTGCAACGTTCATCTCCCTCGTCGTGTTGACGATCATCGCTATCAGGGCGGACACAGAGGTACGTCCCTACGTGTTCACGTCTCCGCTTTTGATGCTGGTGTAGTTCGTTTTGAAATTGAGGAAGTACGACTCGTAATATTTGTACGACACGCCCGCGAGGAGAATCGTCAATGCGAAGGTGAGGGGATAGAGAAAGGCGTCCGAAGGCGAACCAAGCCAACCCGTCGTCTGAAGCGCGAGGACGATGGCGATGGGATGGTACATGTAGAGTCCGTATGAAATTTTGCCAAGATAGCGAATCGGTCTTCCTTCCAAAGAAAGAAAAATATTTTTATTCGCGGCGAAATTCAAAATGAGGATGCCGAACCAGACCGAATAAAATTCCTTGTAGAGATACGGGAACGGAAGATCGTTGACCGTGATGTGCGGAAAGTACACGCCGCGATACAACATGATGGATGTGAAGACGAGCGCGAAATAGAAAAGATAGTTGTTGAGAAAAATTTTCAGCGCGCGATGATTGGAATGGAGCAGGAGCGCGAAGAATCCGCCGATCGCCATGCTGGGGATGTTGAACGATTGCCAGAAAGCGTTGATTTCATATTTATAGACGAGAAAATTCGTGCGGTCTGAGAACAGGGCGCGGGCGAAGAGCAAATATCCGAACACGATGACGAACATCAACGCGATTCGGTAGCGTTTGACGAATTTCAGCAGGGGAGCCCAGAGGAGATAAAACTGTTCCTCCGTGCCGATGGACCACGTCAGCGATGCGTACGGCACGACGCCGAGAAGCGGCGAGACGAGATTGGGCAGAAAGAAAACGTATAAAAATATTTTTGCAGAGAGGTCTTTGTAAATTTCCGCCTTGCCGTAGTCGGGCAGAACAAACATCGGAACGTTCGGTAGAACGGCGAGCGCGAGGAAGACGATGAAAAAGTAGAGGGGCCAGATGCGCAGGATCCTTCGGAGATAAAAATTTTTAACGGCGATGGTCTGCGTTCTACTTTCCTCTTCGAGCAAGAGATACGTGATGAGGAATCCGCTGAGGACGAAGAAGAGGATGACGCCGAGTTCGCCGATGATCTGAATGAATGACGAGGAGAAATTGTTCGGCAATCCATAAATGTCTTTGATCTGCTCGATGTGATGCACAATGACGAGCAGCGCGGCGATGAAGCGCAAGCCGTTGAGGTTGGGGAAGTAGATTCGGTCTTTGGTTAGCAAGGCGGTTATGTCTTTTGTTAGAGCAAAATTTGCACCAGGATCATCACGCAGAACCCGATGATGAACGCCCAAGCCACTTTGATCGGCGTGGAGGAATGTAACGCTTCGGGGATCAGTTCAAGGGTGACGAGGAAGATCATCGCTCCCGCGGCGAAGCCCATCAGGATGGGCATGATGGGCTGGAACAGCCACGAGATATACGCGGCAGGGACCGCGGCGATTGGCTGGGGCAGACTGGTGAAGAACGCCGCCCAAAAACACTTCCAGATCGACGCGCCTGCCGCGCGCATCGGCACAGCGACCGCGAGTCCTTCGGGGATGTTATGAATGCCGATGGCGAGCGCGATGTAATTTCCAAGGTTGTTGGAATATACCGCCTCCGAAGAATATCCGACCCCCACCGCCACTCCTTCGGGGATGCTGTGAACTGCCATTGCGATGAAGATCAACAGTTGCGCCTTGTTTCCGAACTTCTTCCAATTCGCCTGTTTGAGTCTTTCGGGCGATAAATAACGATCAGCCTGCGATAAAAATAACGCGCCGAGCAAAATCCCGAAGACCACCGTTGCGGCTTCGTTCAATGGAAGGGATGCGGATTGAAGCGTCAGCCCCGGCAGGATGAGGTTGTATACCGACGCGGCGAACATCAGCCCGCCCGCGCCGGCGTAAGCGATGCCCGTGTGTTTCTGAACATCGAGTCCCTTAATGGCAAGCGGCAACGCGCCCAGCCCGCAGGCGAAACTTGCGAGTATTCCAGCGATCAAACTATCGGTGATAAATTGTGGCAATGAATACCTCCAAATTGGGGCTCTCCCGTAATTAATGGGAAAGAGCCTTAACACAAAGGACACCAAGTACACAAAGGGGGAAAAGAGCCTTGATTTCACGGGCTTTTCCTTTGTGACCGTCGTGCCCTTTGTGTTTGAAAAGCGTTGTCACGTTAAAAATGGTAGAGCCCAAATTGTTCAACGATCTAAATTCATATCTTCCATCGAGAGTTCGTCTTCCACGGGTTCGAGATGCGTGAAGACCGTCACCGCGCCGCCGAGCGCGTTACGAATATCCGACTCAAAATCCTCCGCGATGTGATGCGCGTCGTGGACCGTCCACTCGCCGGGCACAAGCATATGTACTGAAACAAATTGCCGCGCCGCGGCTTGACGCGTGAGCAACGCGTGAAAATCCACGTGCTTCGCGCGATACTTCGTCATCACGCCTTCGATCAACGCTAATTCTTTGGGCGGCAGAGACGCGTCCATCAACCCCGCAACCGAACGGCTGACGAGGTGGAACCCCGTCCAAATAATGTTCAACGCCACCGCAATGGCGATCAACGGATCGAGGATCGTCCAACCCGTGAGCGCGACAATCGCGACCGCGCTAATGATTCCCACAGACGTCCACACGTCGGTCATCAGATGTTGCGCGTCGGCTTCAAGGGTGATGGACTTACGCCGCTTCCCCTCGACGGTCAGCCTGCGCGCCACTAGGAAGTTGATCGCCGACGCCAAAACAGATACGCCCAATCCCAGCCCCAATTGCTCCAACGGCTGTGGATTCAACAACCGCTGAACCGCCGCGCTGACGATTCCCGCCGCCGCGCCGAGGATGAGCAATCCCTCCGTCGCGCTGGCGAAATATTCCGCTTTGCTGTGACCATACACGTGACTCTCGTCTGCGGGGCGCGCGGCGATGATCAACATGCCCAGCGCCATCCCCGCGCCGACGAGATTCACAAGCGACTCCATCGCATCCGAGAGCAAGCCCACCGAACCCGTTAGATAATACGCGACAGTTTTCAGCGCGATGGTCGCCACCGCCGCGCCGATGGATAGCCATGCGAAGCGCGTCAACGAGGCACGGTTTTGCATCACGTCGTTGTGTTCCGCTTTTTTGTGGGGCATAAACAGAATGATACTTCATCACGACAAGTTTGCAATGGATGAAAATCACATATAATCCCCGCAATGGACGATCATTACGACGCAGTCATCATCGGTGGAGGAGTGGCGGGACTCACCGCCGCGCTCCATCTTGCCGAACGCGGACTCAAGCCGCTGATCCTCGAAGCCGACGAACGCGTGGGCGGAAGATTATCGGGTAAAGAAGAGATCAACATCAACGGGTGGAAATTCCCAAACGAACACGGCGTGCATGGCATCTGGTCGTCGTATTTGAATTTCAAGTTCATGCTCCGAAAGCACGGGCTCATTGATCAACTCATCCCTGCAACCGACGAGCAATGGATCTATCGTCATCACAACTTTATCGGGCGCGCGAACATCGGCTCGATGATCCGTAATAGCATCCTGCCCGCGCCGCTTCATTACATCACGTTATTGTTCCATCCAAAATTTATGTGGATGCTCAGCCCTAGCGATTGGGCGTCGCTGTTTCATGTGTGGGGCACGCTCCTCATGTCCATTGGCATTGATCCGTTCGTTGAAGATCAGCCGCTCGAAGGTCTCACGTTCGGCAAATCGCTCAAGCGTTGGGGTCCCGCGTTCCGCGCGTTGTTCTTCGGTCTCACGCGCAACGGCTTGTCCACAAACCCCGACGATGTTCCGCTCGCGGGCTTTCTCGCCTTCCTCCGTTTTTATACGGTCATGCGGCGCGACGCGTGGCGCTTCGAATATCTTCCCAACGGCGGCGGCGACGTGTGCGAAAAATTGTCAGCGAAGATAATGCAACTCGGAGGCGAGCTCAGGTTCAAGTCGCGTGTGAAGCGTGTTGAAAAGGATGATGACTGGATTACCCACTACGAGTCGGACGAAGGTCCCTCTTCGATTCAATCCCGCTTCGTCATCCTCGCTTCAGACTCACCTTCGGCTGGTTCGATCATCCTCAACAGTTTTCAAGTGGACGGCTTTTTCTTCCCCAAAGGTTTGGGGCACGCGGTGATTCGATTGTGGTTCAACAAACAACCGCGCCAACATCCCGAAGCAGGGATCTTCAGCGGCGACTTTGTGATGCACAACTTTTTCTGGCTCGATAAAATTTATGATGAGTATCGCAAGTGGAGCGACGAAGCGGGCGGCGCATGTATCGAAGTCCATGTGTACGGACCTGAAGACGTGTTGAAGCAAACCGATGCTGTTTTGCTGACAAATGTGCTGACAGATTTTTATCGCGCGTTCCCCGAATTGAAGGGACATCTCATCAAGCCGCACCTGCAACGCAACGCCGCGACTCACACATTGCCCGCGTTGGGCGCGCGCGGCACACATCTTGGAGTTGAAACGCCGTGGGAGAATTTTTTCTGCGCGGGCGATTGGGTATGGTTGCAAAACCCATCCTTCTTTTTGGAACGCGCCTGTGTGACGGGACTCGAAGCCGCGAACCGCGTGTTGTCGTTGTGCGGAAAAGAATCGTTCAACGTGCAACCCTATCTGCCCCCCGAGCCGCTCGCCGCGTGGATCGAAGCGATGATGATGAGGGGGAGGAAGAGGAGGAGAGGAAGAAAGTGAACAGTGAGCGGTGAACAGTTGACATGTTGTAGGGTAAACAAGACCTCCGAGTTTTTGCTCGGAGGTCTTGTTTCACTGATTACTGATTACCAATCACTGATCACTTCCACACTGATCACCGAATCACCCCCAACCTCTTCCCAACCCTCGCGAACGCCTCCAAGCCTTGACCCAGATCATCGCGATCATGCGACGCGGAGATCATCACGCGGATTCGCGCCTTGCCTTTTGCCACGGTGGGGAATCCAATGGACATGGCGAACACGCCTTCGTCGAAGAGTTCTCGGCTGAATTGTTGTGCGAGCGGAGCCTCTCCCAGCATCACAGGCGTGATCGGCGTTTCGCTGACGCCTGTATCGAATCCAAGTTTCTTCATTTCGGCTTTGAAATATTTCGCGTTGTCCCAAAGTTTATCCACGAGTTCAGTTGATCCTTCGAGCAAATCAACTGCCGCGAGACATGCCGCCGCGTCGGGCGCGGTGACTGCCGACGAAAACAAGAACGGGCGTCCGCGCTGACGAAGCCATTCGACGATGGTTTTGTTTCCCGCCACCATGCCGCCAACCACACCGAACGCTTTCGACATCGTGCCGACTTCAATGTCAATTTTTCCGTGCAAGCCGAAATGATCCACGATTCCGCGCCCGCCTTTGCCGAGAACGCCTTCGCCGTGCGCGTCGTCCACCATGAATAAAATATCGTATTTCTTTGCTACTTCATACAAGGCGGGCAGAGGCGCGATGTCGCCGTCCATGCTGAAGACGCCGTCGGTGATGATCAAGCTACGCCGAAAATTTGAAGCGTGTTCTTTGATCGCGTCCTCCAACGCGCCCGCGTCGTTGTGTTCGTACGCCACGATCTTCGCGCCCGAAAGTCGGCATCCGTCAATGATCGAAGCGTGATTCAAGCGATCCGAAAAGATCACATCTTCCTTGCCGACCAACGCTGAGATCGCGCCAAGGTTCGCGGTGAAACCCGATTGAAACGTGATGACATCCTCGGCGCCTTTGAATTTTGCGAGCCGCTGTTCGAGTTGCACATGCAGGTCGGTCGTGCCAGCGATCGTGCGCACCGCGGCGGGACCCACGCCATATTTTTTCGTCGCCTCTTTCGCGGCTTCGACCAACTTCGGATGATTCGCCAAGCCCAAATAATTGTTCGAGCAAAAGTTCAACACGTCTTTCCCGTCCACGACGATGCGCGCGCCCTGCGCCGAGCTGATCGTGCGGATGCGGTTGTACAAACCCTGCTCTTTCACTCCGTCAATTTCTTGCGCGAGCCAATCAATTTTTGACATGATGTTCTCCTTGATTTTCTATTTCCGCAAACAAACCCAACTCGACCATCGCTTCCATCACTTTTTGGATGGCTCCGCCTTTGACGACAACCGCCGTCGGACTTAATACCTCGCCCAAAAATTTTCCCGCTTTCGACTTGCGCATCTCTTCCAACACTTCGGGCTGACTTACCCGTAGGATGGTTTGAGTCTCAGCCCGAGCCTCTGTACCATTAGCCTCCCAGCGTTTGAGCGCCTTCACCAGCGGCGGCGGGACTTTGTTATCGGTGTGCTTCACCAGCAGTGACAACAGTTGCTCGGCTTTCAGTCCCTGCTCTTTGGCGTGTTTCAACGATTGCGCGGTGATGTGATATTTATAATTGACAACTTTGGTCTCGATACGGGTTTCGCTAACACTCGACCCTACTCGACCAACGAATTCATCCCATTCACAAAATCTTGAAATTTGATAACGTATTACGCGCGGCACATCTCGCGGAATGGAAATTTTTCCGTTTGACGCGACTCCAATTCTTCCTTTTTCGTCGAAGGTCGAAAGTCGAAAGTCAGACTTTTGACTTTCGACCTTCGACCCGATTCGAAACGCCGTCGCTTCCATCGCTCCTTCAGCCACCGCTAAATCCAATCGCCCCAACCAGTGAAGAATGTTTATGAAATACCGAATCAACGCGCCGTCCACTTCGTTCCATGAATCAAATCCGCGCAGATATTGTCCGTCGGAGGCGCGTTTGATGAACCACGAGTCGTAGTCGCCTGCGGGACGTTGGAAGTCGGGTTGTGTTTGTTTTATCGCTTGGACGAAACTTGCGACGCTCCACCATTTGTTGGAGGGGATTGCATTGATAAAGCCAAGTATCGTCCTTCGTGTGTCAAGCGGAGAATTCTTCCACTCGCCTTCGCAGATAATGCTTGGCATGAGTTTGAGTTCGTTGAACGAGTCGCTTGCGAGCCATGAGTCGTAAAGTAACTTCAACGCGTCTTTGCGTGGGGATTCGAGGAAGTTTTTGGTGGCTTCGGCTTGGACTGCGTTTTTCTTGATGAGATTTGCGGAGGCGAGCAGACTCTGGAGTGCGGAAGCTTGCTTCCGCAATGCCGACAGCAAGCTGTCGGACTCCAGAGGTTTGCCCATTCTTAACGCGGCTAGCAGGGTTGTGGCATCGTCGAGGATAGAATCGTCCGCGAGAATCTCCGTTCCCTTTTCGGCGGGTGATGCGGGGCGACCGACTGATTCGTTTTTTGTAGAGGTGGGCGGTATAGTAGGGATGGGCAGCTGCCCATCCCTACGGCGTGAAATCAATGCCAGCAAATCATCAGGAATATACGCGAACTCCTGCGAGCCTTTGTCTGTGTCGAAAAACGCGCGCGCCAATAATCCGCGATAAAAAAGAATCTCGGAGGTTGAGATCGGGTTGCGATGCGGATGTTCCCTGTCGCGTTTGCCTGCGCCCATTTCGCGGATGTCGCCGAATTGACGCGTGAACGTCGCCCACGCGATGCGCCCGTTAGAGGCGATGAGGGCGGCGATAGCGGAGTCCGTTTCGGGGGGGAGAGAGGCTAGATGGTCTGCGAGCAGGTTGAAGTCGAGGAGAGAAGCGGATAGTTCATCCCGCGCTGAATCTGAATCCGTAGAATCCAAATCGAGTCCCCATAGATCCGCGATGATGCGGAGGTGTCCAATGTCTTGGTCGAGGAGGGAGTGGATGAGGTCGGGCATAAAAATACGCAGTACGAATTATAGCGTACTGCGTATTGCGTATTGCGTAGATCAGCCGCGCACAACTTTCAACGCGTTGGGCAAAATTTCAAAACTTACTTTGCGAACGTCGGTGCCGAGACCTGAAAAGATTTCGCCGTCGGCGTGGATGTACAGTGGGCGGTCTGCGGTGAGCGAGAATTTTTTGCATGTGCCCATTTTGACTTCTTTGAATTTTCCGTGCGTGCCTTTCATCACCTCGGGCAGGATGCGGAACATCATGGCGCGGCTCACGTCGGTGATCATGGCGTAGTGGAGGATGCCGTCGTCAATTTTTGCTTCGGGCGCGATGAGGAAGCCGCCGCCCTCGCGCGGACCGTTGCACAGCACGAGATAGATGACTTTCTGTTCCCATTTTTCTGTGTCGGTTTCAATTTGCATGGCGATGGGGTTATGATCGATAACGATCGTTTGAATTACTGAGGCGAGGTACATAAGGAAGCCGCGCAAAAGGGGCAAGCGATGCGAACGAATAGTGACCATGGCGCCGAAGCCGACCCCGAGTGTGTTATCGAAATATTCCTTTCGTCCATTACCCTCCGTCATCAATGCGAGGTCTACCATGGAGGCTTCGCCGTCGAGTGCGCGGCGCAGGGCTTTGTCTGATTGCTTCGTCGCGCCGATGCCGTGCGCAAAGTCGTTGCCCGAGCCGACAGGCACAACGCCGAGAATGGGGCGTTTGTTTTCAGGGGCTTGCATGATTCCGTTCACCACTTCATGGACCGTGCCGTCTCCGCCCATTGCGATGATTCGGTTATATCCTTCTTCGCATGCTTCACGCGCCAACTCGATGGCGTGACCTGGGTAGACGGTTCCGCTCCACGTGACGTTGCCGTGTTGTTCGGTGATGGATCGCAGATCGCGCGCCACGCGCCAAGCATTTCCCATGTCTGCCATGGGGTTGAGGATGATTTTGATTTTTGGGGGCATGGAGTTTCCTCGGTTATTGGAATGACGTGTATTTGACGATTATAACCCCCGTTGTGTGGCAGAGGCGCTTATTCGGGAAGTTTGATCTTCGAGAGTGGGGCGGTAACCCCGCGTGCGATCTGAAATGAACCGCGTTCATATTTTTTCGCCTGATAGAGCGCTGTATCCGCCGCGCGTAACAGGTCCGAACCGGTGCGTCCGTGTATAGGATAGAGTGCGATACCGCCGGAGATCCCGAGTTTGAGGTTTTTTCCATCGGGCAATTTGAACTTGAGTTTTTGCATGCTTTCGACGATCTTTTCAGCTACGATGCGGGCGGAGGATAAGTCTGATTGGGTGAGAATCAGAGTCAATTCGTCGCCGCCATAGCGCGCCAGAAAATCGGTGTTGCGAACGCCGCGCGCCATGAAATTAAAGACATAGCGTAATACCTCATCTCCGATACCATGCCCATAGGTATCGTTAACTTCCTTGAACCCGTCGAGGTCCATCATGATGACGGCGAAGGAGTATTTGTTTCTATGCGCGGCAGATGCTTCATCTTCGAGCCGTTCATCAAGCGCGCGGCGGTTAGGTAGCCCGGTGACGGTATCGCTGAATGCCTGGCGACTGATGATCTGATGCAGGCTTGCATTCGAAATGGCAACCGCCGCCTGATCGGCTAGCAGACTCAACAACCGCAACTCGGCTGGAGAGAACCGACCAGTCTTCCAACGCGCCAGGTTCATTACACCTACTACCGTATCGCCGACTTTCAATGGGATGCCAATGATCGATCCTGCCCAATCCTGGGGAATATTTTGAAACAACGGATGCGAATGCACATCTTCCACGATGATCATTTGCCCGTGGCGTGCTACGGTATACGTCAACCCGTTCGAGCGGGGTTTCGACCAGGGTTTGTTGCGCGTGCCGTCTGAATCCAGAGCCGCGCCAAAGGAAAGTTTATGGTTCTTATACAGGAAAATATTGACATCGCGCGCGTTCACCACGAGGCGTATGGCTTCGGTTACAACGGCATCGAGCACATCGGGTAAATCAAGACTCGAAGTCAGGTTGATGCTTAACTTCTTGAGCGCGTCCAACTCATCGGTCTGTTGTTTGAGCATCATCAACATGGCGCGCTGATCGATCAACTGCAATGCCAGGTTTTTGGATTCTTCCGGGTTGCCTTGCGAATATTTTTCCAAGGCGGTGGAAAGCACGTCCAATAGTTTGAGCAGGTATTCCCGCGCAATCGGGGATTCGCCCTGAGTTTCCAGCGCCTGGTAGGCGTCTTCTAAAATTTTGGATCGGATATCGTCCATAAACTCACACAAGAACTCATATTTAATCATGATCTCGGCACAATGGGCTGACTCATTTGTCCTGTTCGACCATGACGGCATAAATTATAACCAGCATGTGCGACGGCGAGATTACACACCCATTACAACCTTGGCCAAGCTGATATGCTACAATGGATATAACACTGCTTGGAGAATACCGTGTCTGAATCATTTACACCCATCGGGTCAACCCAGGGGAAGCCTGCCCCAGCCACCCCATTGAACCCACGCCGACGCGGGTTGATCATCGGCGCATCTACCGGCTTGGGGGCGGAACTTGCCCACAAACTTGCCCGCGAGGGATATGCTCTTGCCCTGCTCGCCCGAAGTAAAGAGAAACTGGACGCGCTTTGTTATGAAATCAATTCGTATGGCGGAGATGCTCATTCATACGAGCATAACGTGACAGATTACGATGAAGTTCCAAGCCTGCTCCTCAAGATCGTTGCCAACCTCGGCGGCTTGGATACAGTGATCTACGTTGCCAGTATCAACCAACCACCGGGAGGAATCGACAAATACAACTTCGCGAGCGACCGCCAGATGGTCGAAGTCAATTTGATCGGCGCGATGGCATGGCTGACGCCAATTGCTGAAATGTTCCAATCTGCAAAGGCGGGACAGATCGTTGGCATTTCATCCGTCGCTGGCGATCGTGGGCGTGTCGGGAATCCCGGTTACAACACCTCCAAGGCGGGGTTGACTACCTATCTTGAAGCGTTACGAAACAGGCTCACTCGTCACGGCGTGAATGTGTTGACGGTGAAGCCGGGTTTCATGAAAACCGAAATGCTCAAAGCGGCACCGGGACCAACTCCGTTTGCCATCGAGCCGTCAGTGGCGGCGGATCATATTTTGAAAGCGATGAAGAAACGCAAGCAGGTCATCTACGCCGCGCCCATCTGGCGTTGGATCATGCTGGCGATTCAACATACGCCGTCGTTTGTTTTTAGAAAATTGTCATTCTAAGCGCAGAGACTGGAGAGTAATCTCTAGTCTCCAATCCCTATTTTCCAATGTCCCTTAATCTCAACACTACCTTCACCCAACTCGAAAATTTCGGTCATTCGTTCCAAGCACCATCGTATCGAATTCCAATCCAACGGCCAGAAGATATTTATGGGGCGTTTCAGTTCGCAAAAAAACTTGGGCTGAAAGTGACTGCGCGCGGCACGGGTATCAGTTACAACGATGTGTCGCTCAACGGCGGCGGTATCGTGCTGGACATGCGGGGGATGAATCAGATCGCCGAATGGGACCCAGCCACAGGCGTGGTGAGATGCGAGCCGGGCGTCACGCTCGAACAGCTGTGGCAGAGAGTCGAGCCCGATGGTTGGTGGCCCCCCGTCGTCTCCGGCACGATGAAAACAACATTGGGCGGATGTCTCGCTGTGAATATTCACGGCAAGAATAATTTTCAAGTCGGCCCCATCGGTGAACATGTGATCGAATTTACGGCAATGTTGCCCACAGGCGCGTTGATAATTTGCTCGCCGAAAAAAAACGCGGATTTGTTTTACGCGATGATCGGCGGGTTGGGGATGCTCGGAGTCTTTACCTCCATCACGTTACAGATGAAACGCATCTTTTCCGGACTTGTGGCTGTGGACGCCTGGCCCGTGCCGAACCTTAGCCGACACTTAAGCGATCTGCGCGAACACGCGCCGAGCCATGATTACATCGTCGGCTGGCTGGACGCGTTCGCAAGCGGAAACAGTTTGGGGCGCGGGCAGATCCACGCCGCGCGGCAATTGAACGAGGGCGAAGACCCGAACCCCAAAAAGACCGAGGACCTTGCAAATCAACATTTACCCGATCGCTTTTTTGGCGTTGTGCCGAAATCTGTGTTGCACTATTTCATGAAGCCGATGATGAATAATGTTGGTATGCGGTTCGTTAACATCGGCAGGTATTTACTGGCGTTGCGCGCGCATACCTTCCGACAATCGTATGATGAGTTCCACTTTCTGTTGGATTATGTCCCTGACTGGGAGCGGTCCTTTGGGCGCGGCGGGTTGATCCAGCATCAATCGTTTTTGCCTGAGGAAACGGCGGGGGATGCATGGCGCGAGATGATTCGGCTGTCGCATCATTTCGGTCTGCCATCCTTTTTAGGTGTGACCAAACGCCATCGCCCAGATCAATTTTTGCTTACTCACAGCTTGAACGGCTTCTCGCTTGCACTAGACTTCAAAGTGACCGATACGAATCGCGCGAAATTGTCCGCGATGTTGCAAGAGTTTGACCGCATCGTGCTGGATGTGGGCGGGCGATTCTATTTCGCCAAGAACAGCGAAACCAATGCCGAGTCCACGCGCAAGTTTTTAGGCGATGAAACGATCGCGAAACTCAAGAAGCTTAAGAAACGGTGTGACCCGAACGGGTTGTTGGAATCCGATCTGTATCGGAGAATATTTTCTTAAGGCGTAGTTTCTGCTTTTGAGTGTACCGGTTTACTTTTATACATGTTTACCGGCTGTCCCCCGCCTCTATTTTTATGACTGCCTTAATTGTCGAAGACCTCGGCTTGATCGAATACGAAACTGCCTGGAAACTGCAAGACCAATACGCGGCAGAGATCGCCGAGGGGAAGCGCGCGCCCACTCTCTTGCTTCTCGAGCATCCGCACGTGTACACGTTTGGGCGGCGCGGCAAGCAGGAAAATTTATTGTGGGGCGAATCGCAACTCAAAGAAAAGGGAATCGCCATCCACTGGGTAGATCGCGGCGGCGACGTAACCTATCACGGACCGGGTCAGTTGGTTGGGTATCCGTTAATTCCATTAAGACCTGTCAGGTCTTCGGAGAACCGTGAATATCTAGACGCCGCATCTGCGCCTGTGTCAGAATCGACTCTCGACTTGCTGAGACCTGACAGGTCTGGATCCAGAATCCCTCAAGCCGATTACGTCGGCTACGTCCGCAACCTCGAAAAAGTCATCATCACTGCCCTAGCGCGACTCGGTCTCGTAGCGGGACAACGCCCCGGCCTCACCGGCGTGTGGATTCAAGCCGACGTACATTCGCGTTGTCCGCGCTGTTCGCCCGAGGATCGGAAGAAGCCAGCCAAGATCGCCGCGATCGGCGTCAAGGTGGATGCGCGCGGTGTGTCGCGTCACGGCTTTGCGCTAAATGTGAATCCGAACATGGAATATTGGGACGGCATCATCGCCTGCGGTTTGCAAGATGAACCGATCGTGTCGCTTGCCGATCTATTTCCCGAACCGCCCTCGATGGAGCGCGTGAAAGAGGAAATTGTGAAAGCGTTCCGGGAAGTGTTTGAATAAACCTCCGTCATTGCGAGACCCCGAAGGGGTCGAAGCAATCTCCCTCACGTTCATGGGGATTGCTTCGTCGGGCGAAGCCCTCCTCGCAATGACGAAGAGGTTTTCTAAACCAACGGGTGATTTCAAGGGTGGAAATTGGTTTGATAAACTTCCGCATCATTTCAATCAGGAGATGTGTACATGCTTCAACAAAAATCTAAAATGAACCGCCGCGATTTTCTGAAACTGATGGGCGCCTTCGCGGGAGCGTCGGCGGTGGTGACGGCTTGCGCGCCGGAGCAGATCCCAGGTCCGGACCCGACGCGCGTGGTCGAGCCGCCGATCAATCCGACGGGCGTGCCGCCTGAGCCTGCGCTGCCTCCTGTCGCGTTGGGAATCATCGCATTGAATCGCATGGCATACGGAGCGCGTCTCGACGACTTCGATGCATTCAACGCGCTGGGCGCGACGGACGATGAGCGCTTACGAAATTATGTAGCGCAACAATTGAATCCCGATTCGATTGACGACAGCGATTTCGAAACTCGTTACGCGGCGGCGGGATTCGAGACTCTGCACAAAACGCAGGACGAGTTGTATTTCGATCACATCGCCAGCAATCCATATAACTCGAACGACGACGCGTATTGGGAATGGTATAGCAAGCCCGCGTACGAATTGGTGGACGCGACTTTTTTGCGCGCGGTGTATAGCAAGAAACAACTCGTTGAAGTGCTCGCCGATTTTTGGCACAATCATTTCAACGTCTATTTCTGGCAGGACGACGGCGTGCCAATGCTCGCTTCGTACAACCGCGATGTGCTGCGCGCGCACATGCTCGGCAATTTCAGGCAAATGCTTGAAGCGGTGGCGACGCATCCTTCGATGTTGTATTACTTGAATCAAAATAATTCATCGGACGCGGGACCGAACGAAAATTTTGCGCGCGAATTATTCGAACTGCACACGCTCGGCGCGGAAAATTATTTTGGCGTGCAAGACCCGAACTCCATTGTAAAAGATGCGAACGGCATCGCCATCGGGTACGTGGACAACGATGTCTACGAATCTGCGCGCGCACTCACTGGTTGGCGCGTGGACGACGACATCTACGAGTACGAAGACGGCGTCGAAAAGACGGGTCACTTTCTGTATTACAAACCCTGGCATGACCGCTTCAACAAATTGATCCTCGGAAAATATATCCCCGCCGATCAAGAAGATATGAAAGACGGACGCGATGTGCTGGACTTGCTCGCATATCATCCCGGCACCGCGCGATTCATCTCGCGTAAACTCGCTCGCCGCTTCATCTCGGACAATCCGCCTGATTCAATCGTGGAAGCCGCCGCGTCCATTTTTATGGCGAACGCGTCCGCGCCCGATCAACTCAAGCGCGTGGTCGAGACGATCCTGCTGTCGCCTGAATTCAAACAGACGTGGGGAGCGAAGATCAAACGTCCCATCGAAGCCGCCATCTCGATGATGCGCGCCGTCAACACGGACTTCACCAAGCTCCCCGGCGGAATCCCATGGATGTGTTCGATGATGGGACAAGCCATGTTCGAGCGGCGTCCGCCCGACGGCTACCCCGATGTGAAAGAGGCGTGGGCGAACACAATGTCTCTGTTGTATCGCTGGAATTTCGCGGTCGGTATCACTGAAAACTGGATGGACGACGAGGAACAGCAACGCATCATCCGCACGGACATCGTCGCGCAGACCCCAGCCGAACTCCGCACCGCCGAATCGCTCGCGGACTTTTGGATCCCGCGCATTTTGAATCGCCCCATGTCTGATTCAGATCGTCAAGCAGTCATCGCGGTGATGGCGCAGGAGTATGGAACGCAGGAAGAACTTCCGCAGGATCACATTGATTATGTTTTACCCGCCATGGTCGAAGTGATTCTGATGAGCCCCGATTTTCAATGGAAATAAATAACATGGTGGTTGAGTAGTCCCGCGTGCACTTCGCGGGACGTATCGAAACCACCAGTAAGCAAAAAACATTTTATTGCAAAAGTAATCTTAATTGCATGTTGGTTTCGATACGGCGGACGAGCGCCGCCTACTCAACCAACGGACACATAAGGATAATTATGCCCACACAAAAATTTACACGTCGAAACTTCCTGCAAGGATGTTCCGCCGCCATCGCCGAACTGGCGGGCGCGAGATTAACCAACGTCGCGTTCCGTCAGGATAATTCTTCAGCCGACACGCTCGTCGTTGTTTTTTTGCGCGGCGGCTGGGACGCGCTCAACGTGGTCCCGCCGATGGCTGGCGACGATCGCGGCTATTACGAACTCGCGCGACCTAACATCAAAATATCCAACCTACTGCCGTTGAACGACCAGTTCGGTTTGCATCCCGCGCTCGCGCCACTGCACGGACTCTACCAGCAAGGCAAGATGGCGGTCGTCCATGCGGTGGGACTCAACTACGACACGCGCAGTCACTTCGACGCGATGGAATATATCGAGCTTGGTACGCCTGGGCAGAAAAGCACCACATCGGGATGGATCACGCGCCATTTGCAAACGCAAGGCGTGTCGTCTATTTTGCCCGCGCTGTCCACGTCGGGCGCGCCTTCGTCGCTGTTGAATTTTGTCCCCACTGTGAATCTCAACGACCCCTCCGAATTTTCGCAATGGGATAACGGACTCGCCGCGTCGCAACAGACCGCCCTGCGGCAGATGTACAACGGCGAGACTCTTTTACACCGCGCGGGCATCCGCACGCTCGATTCGCTCGGCATCGTCAGCCCGCTTGTGGAGGGCGAGTATCAACCCTCGAACGGCGCATCGTATAACGATGACGAATTGAGTCAACAACTCAAAACCGTTGCGCGCATGATCAAACTTGAAACGGGTTTGCGCGTCGCCACCGTGGATTATGGCGGCTGGGATACGCACGAATACGAGAACGATGGCGACGGCGGCTACATCGCGGAACTGCTCGGCAACCTCGCCAGCGGACTGTCCAACTTTTATCTCGATCTCGATTCGGGCTACACTAACAAATTGTCCGTCGTTGTCATCAGCGAGTTTGGTCGCCGCCTCGTGCAGAACGAATCCTATGGCACCGATCACGGTCACGGCAACGTGATGTTCGCGCTTGGCGGCGGAGTCAACGGCGGGCAGGTCTACGGCGCGTGGCCCGGCTTGCACAACGACCAACTCTACGATCACGCCGATCTCGCCATCACAACCGATTATCGTCAGGTGTTGAGCGAGATGCTTGCTCACCGCTTGGGCAATGCGGATGTCGCGTCTGTGTTCCCTGGATATGTGCCGACGGGTGAGATGGGGATTTTTAGAGAATAAAACCTTGCGAAGGTTCTCAACCTTCGCAAGGTTCGTTCTTTAGATGTGGGGAAGATGCTTCGTTGCTCCTCAGCATGACATGTGCGAGAACAAAACAGGCTCCGCGTCATTCCGACGGAGAGCCTGTTTCAAGGTGGGAAAAGAGTCTACGCTGGCGAATCAGCCATCACCTTGGAGAGAACCGCGGCTTCACATCCTGCGCACAGGGAAAATAGACAGGCGGAAAGCATTGGATTTGAATCTCCTAAATGCGATTTAAGTTGTCCGAATGCCGATGTTATAATCTGCCCGCTGGGATATCCTGTTTCACCTAGGGTGAAGTTTGTCTCTTGAAGATAAATCCTCGTTTGTTTGGAGAAGTTTTGATGTCTACACCCGCAATGCAGAGATACGCGGCAGAAATTTATAGGTTACAGCAGGATGCGCAATTTGTCGCGTTGACCGAACTTTCAGAACATGCAAATTCCTCCGCGCAAGCCACAGCGCGTATGGTCGCGCGGATGAAGAAGTTGCAATATCTCGATCACGAAAAATATCGCGGCGTGCGGCTTACAACCAAAGGGGAAAAGATCGCCATGCCGTCCTTGCGTCGTCACCGGCTGGTGGAAGTGTTCCTTGTGAAAGTGATGAAATATGGCTGGGACGAAGCGCACGAGATTTCAGATTCGTTCGCGTTGGGAGTCAACGACCAGGTCGAGGATCGTATCGATGAAATTACCGAACATCCCACGCGCTGTCCGCATGGCGAACCGATACCGTCGAAAGACGGCGTAATGCCGCTGGTAAAAGATGTCAATTTGTTGGAGGTTCCTTCCGGGTCGGATTGTGTCATCTCCCGCGTGCGCACTCACGATGGCGATAAACTCCGCTACTTTGCAGATTTGGGGCTGGTGCCCAGCGTGACCTTTCATCTGTTCAGTTGCGCGCCGTTCAAAGGTCCGCTCAATTTGCAGATCAAGCCGAACAATCATTTGATCGGGTATGAACTGGCGGGCGCGTTATGGGTGGAAGTGACAAAGTTGGGCGAGGGGAATAAATTACCGCCGCAGACAAGATAAATACAAACTGCGTACCATCAGCTACTCATCTTCCGCACAGCGAAACCCAATGCGGGGGGAAAAATCGCCAAGATAGGATTCCGACCCCGGCGCGGCGCTCAAATTCGACCCTCTCACCGACGAACGCTTCGATAAACGGATGTTGATCTCCGCGTCGCCCAAACTTCCGCCGCGCACCACGCGATTTAGACTCGAGCTCGATTCGGGCCCGAATGGATTTTGCAACGGCGACGTCAGGTAATAATCGAAATCGTAAAAATCGTTCGTCCACTCGGCGACATTGCCCGCCATATCCAACACGCCAAACGGGCTCGCTCCCATTGCGTAACTTCCCACACGCGAAGTATCCGTCACGAGCATGTTGAAGTTGGCGAAGCGCCAATCGGGTTTGTCTTCACCCCATGGAAATGTTCGCAGATCGTCGCCGCGCGCGGCGCGTTCCCATTCGGCTTCGGTGGGTAGCCTGCGGTTTGCCCATTCGCAATACGTTTTTGCCTGTCCCCATGTGACGTAGACCACAGGATAATCTTTGAATTCAGAATTGCCAAAATAGTCGGCGATTCTCGCTGTGCCGAGATTCTGCGGAAAGCCACACGCGCCCGCGCTCACGCACAACGCATACATCGCATTCGTCACTTCGAGCTGGTCCATCCAATATGCGTCGAGAGTCACATTGTGCGCGGGGAATTCATCCGGCGCGGCGCGAACATCGTATCCGCCCATGTGAAGGACGCCGTTGGGGATGTAGACTTGCGGCATCCCGTCAATGGATGAGATGCGGAAAGTCTGCGCTTCAAGCGTGGACGTGGGGCTGGGCGCAGTCGCCTCAGCCGTTATCGCAGGGACGGGAGTGAAGGTCGGCGCGGTGGTTGCTGATGGAAGCGGCGTCTGCGCAACGGTAGGGCTCGCTGTTGCGCTTGCGCAGGCGGCGAGGAGGACAATGAGTATTGGGAAAATTTTTTTCATGAGGCGCTTTCCGTAACGCAAAATTTATTTTGCGCCATAGTTTCGCAAGGCGTAGTTTTATGATTCATACAAACTGAAGTTTGCATTACGGCGTCGAGCCGACGAAATTCAACGCGTACAACGCGTCTTCGTAACCAGGGCGAACCGACAACGCTTTGCGCCATGCTTTGATCGCGCCGTTGAGGTCGCCATCGCGATAGAGCGCCCAACCGCGCCATAGCCAGGTCTCTTCAGACATTTCGGTGCGTTGAAGCGCGTACTCCGTCAGCGCGAGCAGGTCGTTGTTTCTATTCGCGTGGAAGTTGGCAAGGAACGGACCGAATTGATAGCGGAACATCCGCTGGGGCAGGCCGAGTTCGCGCGATTTGTCGTATGCGGCGTTGGCGTCATCGTAGCTCTCGAAGTAGACGAGGTTGCTTCCCACGTTGAACCACGCGAACGCGTCGGAGGGATCCGCGGCCGTGGCGGCTTGGGCGAGTTCCAGCGTCCGCTGGCGATTCAGGTCTGGGTCCCAGTTGGAGCCGAGGATCGTCTTGATCTCCTCTTCCTGTTCTGGCAGGTAAACGATCATGTATAAATAATTGAACGGCTTCCATTCCGATTCGAGTTGGGTATAGGAAATTTTTTTGTCGGGTCCGCGATAGGTATCCTGCGCGGTGAAGGTTTGCGTGGCATCGTCGTAGCCGGTGAGCAATAGATAGTGCGCCGCCCAGAGATCGTCGTCTGCCCAGCCCGAGTCTTCGCGGTTGAGCGCGGTGGTCGATTCAACGATGACGGGATACGCCGCGGCGAGGAGTCGTTTGAGCGTTTCGAGGTCGCCGCCCACGCGGTATTCGATGCGGAGCCAGCCCGCGTAATTGCGAACCCAGAACGCCATCTCTTCGGGGTTGACGTTGCGATCTCCGTTGACGGGTTTGATCACTTCTGAAATATCTTTTTGCGAACCGCTCCAGCCGAACATGTGAAGCATCATCGAAAGCGCGGCGGGACCGCAATTGTTGGCGGTTTGTTTTTCATACGGAGGGGAATTGAGCAATGCCTGCGCGGGAGGCGGAGCAAGCGTGGGCGGAATCGTTGTAGGAATTGTTGTAGGGATTGTTGTAGTAACGACTGCAGTCGTTACTGTTGATTGAATAGCAATTGTCGGTGTGACGGGCATTGTCGGTTGCGGAATCGCCGTTGGCACATTACCTACGGGGTTGATGACGTTTTTGACGTAGGTTCGCGCAACTTCAAACCGCCACGATAAACGACTGTTGATCGCGGGGATCTGATAGAGCAAGATGGCGAGCATAATGAACCCCGCAACGCTCAAGATAATATTTCTTTTTGTCATGCGAAAAAGTGTACCAGAGGCGGATGAGTCGAATTTAATCCGCAGATTTTACAGATTACGCTGATTGAAAGAAAGAAATCTGTGAAATCTGCGGATGCCTTTACTTATGTCCCAACAACTCAACCGCCGCTTTCACCGAGGGATCGGTTTCGAAGGTGATCGAATCCCATTCGGCGAAGGCTTCCACATCTGGGATGATTCCCGATTGTTCGAAATTAGTTTCAGAAGTGGCGGAGTAAAACGTTTCAGAGGCGATCCACACCTGTGAGTTGTCGTCGAAATCATAGCCGTGCAACACTTCCACGTTGCCGAGGCTGGTCTGCCCGACAACTTTGGCGCGACCGAGGTCTTTCAACACCCCGGTAAAGATCTCGCCATAGCTGACCGTATCCTCGCTCACGATGACGACAATAGGCACGGTCTGTGAGTTGTTGATCGGATCCGCTTTGACCTGAAGCGTGCGCGAATCGTTGCGGCTGACGAATTTCCCCAGCACGCCGTCTACGAACAGCTCAAAGATCGGGTCTACCACCGAACTGCTTCCGCCGCCGTTCAAGCGCACGTCGAGGATCAACCCATCCAGCGGGCCGAACGCTTCCAGCGCGTCTTTGATCTGCGGCGGAATCGTTTCATCGAAAAAGGTGGGGATGAAAATGTAGCCGATCTTCGAGCCGTCGGTGGTGGGCACAAGCCGCGAAACGATGTTCAGGTTTCCCTGAATCGACGCGCGGATCAACATGATATCGCGCGGCGACTCGCCCGGCGTTTGCACCGTGAGCGTCACCGCCGAGCATTTTGGTCCGCGAATTTGACGCGTGGCATCGACATCGAATTGCAGGGGAATGCCATCTACAGCGATAACTTTATCGTGCGGTTTAATTCCCGCGTGTTCAGCGGGCGAGTTGGGGAAGGTGGATATGATCGAGATGATCTGCCGCTCAGGGTCGGGCAGGGAGAAAATACCCACGCCCACATAGTCGTTCTCGCCGCGCAATTCCGCCTCGGAGGCTTCCACTTCGAGAGGCGAAAGATAAAACGAGTGCTCATCGCCCAGTTCGTTGATCATCGCCTGCATTTCCAGGTAGAACGATTCGGTATCCAACCCCGCTTCGATCTTGGCGCGATAACGCGACTTGATCTCTGCCCAATCTTTGCCGTTGAAATCGGGGTACACGTATACCGCATCCACTTTTTTAGTGAGTTCGTCGAACACATCCACTTGCAAATCTTTGGAAATTTCGGGGTTTGGCTCGAAGGTGATGGTGGGCTGAGCCAACGCAAGGTCCGGCGGGATCGTGGCGAACGGCGCGGAGGCCTGACACTCCGGCGGAATATACGATGGAGCCAGCGGGCTCGGCGAGGGGGTGATGGTTGCAATCGGCGTCGCGGTTGGCGCGGGCGTGGCGGTCGCGGGGACGATCATCCGCGTGACGAAATTGCACGAAAGCATGGATAACACAAGCAACCCCAAAGCGATGCGTCTTAAT
This sequence comes from Anaerolineales bacterium, assembly GCA_016789025.1. GTDB lineage: Bacteria > Chloroflexota > Anaerolineae > Anaerolineales > Villigracilaceae > Defluviilinea. The sequence continues at coordinate 9,848 of JAEURC010000013.1, read as the reverse complement.
TTCATACTGTATGTTCCTTTATGCGTTCAAATAATTCAGCGACGGGTTTCAGATCGACCACCGACACTGCGAGATTCTTGACGCGCGTCTTTTCATACTGAAACACTCGCGCGCCCTCAGGGATGGGCGTGGCGCGGCGGTTAAACTCTTCGCGCGAAAGATAGCCAGCCAGAAAAATGTCCATGCCGTAGACCCAAATGTTACCCCAATCGAACGCGCCGATCACATGCGCTTCGTTTCCGCTCATTTTTCGGAGCCCGATACGCGCGTTCGGCGGCGTTTTACTGCGGATATACGCCAGCGAGCAGAATTCATTGGGGATCTCGACTCGCCCGCGCGGCGGAATCTCCACCTCAAGCAGACGCGTCTCTCGCCTTTCGTCCTGCCCGCCCAACTCGAGTTTGGTCTCATCCTCCGCCTCGGATTTGACAACCAACTTTCCAAGCGGATTCCATGTGGTAGGACGCGCCCACGAATCAGGCATCACATGAACCAGATAATGAGGCTGTCCCGCGCCGATGGCTTTCTTCAAATCCTCCTGCGATGCGGCGACCAACCCAGACAAAAATGCGAAGAGATAAATGTCGCTATTCGAATGTCCCTCCGCCGCGTTCTGGTCAGAAGGGACGAGCGCAGGCGCGTTCAATATCACCTGCGGGTTGCGCTTCATCTCGGAAATTTGCTCGCGGCGCGAGATGAAGAACGATTGAATTTCGCATCTTCGCCCGCCCAGCAAAACATCGTACCGATTCGGATTTGTGAACGGAGCCGCGCCTTTTACATCGAAGGGAATGTTCCGCTCTGAAAGATACCGCCGAAACGCCAACTCCACCGCCACACTTGCGACGATCCTTCGCAACTTGTCATACGACGAACTTCCTGCGCGGCTGAAAGTGTTTGGCAGTGAACGAAGCGCGTACGCAATCCCCGCCTCGGTCAGGTCGCGGGTGTAGGGGAGGTGGAGGAGGTTGGAGGAGGTAATCATAGATTCATTTTGCGGAAAATCAAGCCTTTGTAGAAACTTTGTATTTGATAAAGAATCTTACCATGAATGAATTGTTGACAAGTTTGCTCGTAATAGGGTTGACAAAATCAAATGGGGGGGGGGTAAACTGACATCACTCACGGGGAATAATGATGAATGCGCTTTCGGATCAATTGATTTATTAGAGGGTCTGATGAAACAAATGATCGCTGTTATAAAAACAACAAGCCTGTTGATGGTGTTTCTATTGCTATTTTTATCTCGTACAAGAACAGTCTCGTCTGCTTTTCTTGCTCAGGATCCCCCGACTTCAACCCCAACATCAACCTCTTCGCCGACACTCACCTTCACGCCTACTTATACTGCCACGCCGACCTTTACCCCGACCCCGCTTACTGGATTGACACTCGCAAGCACAACGTACGGATGTACATCAGGTCCGTACATTACCTGCTCTGCGTCCGTGGTAACAACACATACCGACCCTTACCGCTGGGACTTTGACATCACATACACATATGGGGATAATCGAACCAACATGGGCTCGAATTTCACCTATAAGATCAAGTTTAATACCGGGGTTTATTATTCGGGTGTGCCAATCTGGTGGAATATGTATCCTATTACAAACGAGGTGATGCCGAACCGAAAGATCGATATTTATTATTCAGGCGTTTCCGATTTGGCATCCATGGATTATCCGTCAGGCACTTGGACAGTGCCCGGACAACCTTATCCGTATAATGATTTCACGGTTGTGTTTTCGAGAACTACAACTGCCCCTGAAATACTCGTTAGAACTGACAAGTGGCATCTTACGCTGGCTACATATCCTAATGTTGCAACACCGACAAATACTCCAACACCAACTTTCACGCCAACAAAGACTTTTACACCTACAAGTATGCCAACCTCAATAACATATACTCCTGTCCCCGGAACGCCTCAAAACAATGGAAGCGGGGCCTGCTGGATAAGTGGAGCATCGTGGCTTGTATATAATGACATCGAATATTCAATAGACAGCGCTACGATTCCAGAATCTTGGATACCATCTATTCAGAATGCTGCATTAACATGGACTAATATTACGCCAAGCCAATTTACTTTGTCACAAGATCAAGAAAGTCCACGTTTTATTGATTTAGGTCCAATTGATAAATCAGCCTTGTACATTGCCTTAACATCAGTTTATGCTTCCCCTAACGTGATTACAAATGTGACAACAACTTTTGATGAGGATGATAATTTCGACGTACCTCCTGCGAGCAATAGTTACCATGTCCAAAATGTTATGACGCATGAATTTGGCCATTGGCTTAAGCTTGATGATATTTACGAGACCGGTTGCGGAGATGTTACTATGTGGCACGGGATTTCTTATGGTGAAACTAAAAAGGTCACGCTTGAGCTTGCCGACATAACTGGAGCGAATTGGCAATATCCGTAATATATTATTAGTATGAGTAAATAGAGGTTGAGATGAAAAAGAATGTGCTTTTATATGCGATAATTGGAATCGTTATCGTAGTGGGAATTGGTTTTCAGAAACAACACGCTCGAGAACCAATTACGATAACTGTTTATGCCTCTGAAGCCGAATTAAGTACGAATGATCTAATTGCAATGGCAGACGTAATCGCTATTGGTGATTTTATAGAAACTTATCCTAGTCGGTGGAGTACATTGAATGGAATGTTGCCGGAAAATTCGACATTGGAGACGGTTTCTCGGCAACGCCTAAGCATATTTACAGACTCTAGCTTTCGTGTAAGTCAGTATATAAAAGGTAATTCGCAGAAACACGCATTGCTCGTCCGCACTATGGGTGGACAGGTTGGTGAGGACCGAATGATATTTTCGGGCTCGCCAACCTATGAATTTGGAAAGACTTATCTTCTGTTTCTTTTCTTAGAAACAGGCCCAACAGCCAAAGTTGTGCCGGGAGCATATTATGGAACAAGCTCCCCATATCAAATAATCGACGGTAAGGCAATATCAATCGATGATGAATGGTTGCTCGAAGACTTAATCGCCTATATCGAAAAATCGCTTTCAAGTGAGACGCCTGTTTCTACAGAATCCCCGGCTTTCCCAACTGAAACTCTTTTGCCGCCCACTGAAACGCCCATTTCCACAGAAGCGTCAACCGCTACCCCGTAAGTAAACTAGCGTTTATTTTTCCTAACCCGTCACTCACTCATTCCTAAACTGCAAACAATAGTGATGGAACGTATTGCTCACCCACGCGGACCCCATCCCGAACGGCGCGAGGGACTGGTTATCCTGTAGCCAGATTTTTTCATCCTTCAATGTGTATGTCTTTCCCAACTCTCTCGCAATATCCCACGCCAGCGGATAAATCTTCCCGCCCTTCTTCACGTTCTTGACGATGATCGTGAGATACGCCTTCTCGCGTAGTAACGACTTCAGTCGTTTGTAAATCTCGATCAGCCCCTCCAAGAACTTTGCATAATCCTCTATATTTCCCAGATCGTTCGGGTCATCTGAATAGTGGACATCCAACTCAGCCGAGTCGCGGCGTTTCTGTTGGTTCTCTGAACCTTTTGCGCGGAGCATGTTCCAGTAGGGCGGGGAAGTTAAAACATAGTCGAAGGTCGCAAGTCCAAGGTCAAGTGCGTTTGCGGCATCCCCATTTATGACCTTCGACGTTAGACCTTCGACCTTCTCTCCCAACACTTTTCTTTCATCCTCAATAATTTTCGCCGCGATCTTCGCGTATTTGGGATTCAACTCGATGCCGTAACTGTTCCGCCCTGCGCGCAATGCGGCGACGAGGGTCGAGCCTGTCCCTGCCATGGGGTCGAGGACGGTCTCGCCTTCTTTGGTGAAGAACTCGATGAACTCCTGCGCCATCGTCTCTGGGAATTTGGCGGGATGCACCAACACGCCCTTCTTGCGCGGCGGAGGGTTATGGATGAACCACGACTTCTGGAACTTCAACCATTCTTTGTTGGTGAGGTTGTTTAATTTATTTTTCATGATATGTCATGCTGAGCGGAGCGAAGCATCTCCAATCCCACAAACGAGACCCTTCGGTCGCAACAAACGCTCCCTCAGGGTGACATGGCTAAGGCGAGGGCGTCCTCGTCGGGAATTCATAAGTCACATCATACACAATTAAATCTGAAAACGTAACCGTAACCGGGGTGTCGCCCGCCGAACGCGCGTATACGCCGAAACCGCCGTTGGGAAAACTTTTATCGATGATGCTGAATTGAAAACGACCGTTGAGAAAGACCCGCATCTCGGCATTCACCGCCCAAATTCCAATGCGCGCTTCGCCCGGCGCGCCCGGCGGAGCGTCTCCGCTGGCGACCGGCTCGAAGATGGTTAACCGCGTCCCGGTTTTGACCCGCTCCACGAAGACCAAACCATTGCAGGCGAGAGCAAGGCGGTAGAACGAATTCCCCGCGGCGCGGATGATCAACCCGTAATTGTCGTCGCCGCGGCAGGTGCTCGTTCGCGCGGTGATCTCGGCGTAGAAGTTGCCGACTGCGAGATCGTGCCTCATGCTGGCGAGATAAATACCCGGTTGCACAACGATGGTCAAGCGGTTGCGGCTGATGGCGGCGCTCCCTTGATCGGAGACGGCTGTGTCCCATGAGGCGAAATCGGAGAAATCGTCGTTGAGGATCAACGCGCCGATGCCGGGTTTCATCTCTGGCGTGGAGGTCGTGGTAGAGATCGTTTGAAGAGTCGGAGTCGCTGACGGGGGGAACCAGACTACACTTGGCGTTGGAAGCGGAGTCTCCGATGGCGGCAATGTGGAGGCGGCGGGAATCGCATCCGCTGGCGAACAGGATGATGTGAGAAATCCGATCAAAAAAAGAATGAGTATGGTTCGCATGAAGTACAATATCGTCGTTCGACATTCTACCGCGTAATGCGGCACTTCGTAGCATACAAGGAGATTGTATGACTGAACAGAACGTGTTGGTAACAGGCGCGTGCGGAGAAATTGGTCAGGCTCTTGTGCAGGCATTGGCGACGCGCGGAGGATATCAAATCACCACGTCGGACCTGGCGCCGTTGCCCGACAGCATCAAGAAAATTTCCGCGGAGCATGTGCAGGGGGATCTGGTCTATAAGATCAAAACGTTTTACGATTACGATTTCGATGTGATCTTTCATCTCGCGGCGTCGCTGTCTTCCAAAGCCGAGGTGGCAAGCGAGGAGGCGCATCGCATCAATGTGGAAGGCACGATGCAATTGCTCATGCTCGCCGCATATCGTTCGGAGAAATATCGAAAGTCGGTGAAGTTTTTATTCCCGAGCTCGATCGCGGCATACGGCATGGGGAACCTTGCGATGAAACAATCGGCGGGGCGCGTGAAAGAAAATGAATACAACACGCCGCAAACGATGTATGGATGTAATAAGTTATATTGTGAAAAACTGGGAATTTACTACGGCAAGTTTTTCGGACAAAAACATTTGGATGAAAACCCGCCTCACTTTCTGGACTTTCGCTCGATTCGGTTCCCCGGCTTGATCTCAGCCTTCACCCTGCCCAGCGCCGGCACCAGCGACTACGGACCGGAGATGCTCCACGCCGCCGCGCAGGGAAAACACTATGCCTGCTTCGTGCGCGAGGATGCAAAAATTTCGTTCATGGCAATGCCCGACGCGATCCGCTCGCTGTTGATGTTGATGGACGCGCCGCGCGCGAATTTGAATCATCAAGTGTATAACATTGCCGCCTTTGCGCTTACCGCCGGCGAATTCCGCGACCGCGCGTTGAAAGCCTTCCCCGGCGCAACGATCTCGTTCGAGCCGAACCCGCGCCGGCAGGGAATTGTCGACTCGTGGCCCGAAGATGTGGATGATTCGTTGGCGCGCGCCGAATGGGGCTGGCAACCGGAATACGACGCGGATCGATTCTTCGACGATTATTTTCTGCCGGAGATCAAGAAGCGATATAACGCTTAGATAGATTAGACATTATCCGAAAATACTTCGGGACGCTGATTCACGCTGACAAACGCAGATTTTTCTTCCTGAATCAGCGAAATCAGCGTTCATCTGCGTCCCCAAAGAAGACTCTGGGCTTATTACGGATAAAGTCTATTGTCTTACTCAGAGAGTGTTTTGAAATCCCTTTTTAGCCGCAAATGAACGCAGATAAAAAAGATTTCCCTTTGCGCTCTTTGCGCGCTTCGCGATTCAAATTGCCGAGCGCGAGGCGCTAACCAACCCTGATATAATCCCGCCGATGAACCGCAGAGCCATACTCATTTTCTGCTTCGTATTCCTTTCAATTCTTGTTGTGGGCGCCGCTTTTTCTTCCACGCATGTTTTCGCCGCGCCGCACAGGCAGGGATTTGTGACCGCCACACCGGGAGCGGATGGGCGCATCCTGTATACGGTTGTGGCTGGGGATAACTGTGGGCAGGTGGCGCTCCTGCATGGGATCACTGTCGCGCAACTTCGCCTGTTGAATACGCGTCTCGATCAGGATTGCACTCTGACAGTTGGGCAACAACTGGTTGTCGGCGTAATCTCTATTGAGCCTACCGCCGGACCTGTGCCTACCCTTCCTTCGCCGACGCCCACCTCCACGCCGATCGATGGGACGACGATCGTGTGCGTCCTGCTCTTCAACGATGCCAACGGCGACGCGTTGCGGCAGGAAACGGAATTCGGCATCGACGGCGGCGCGGTCAACCTGACGAACATCAATGGCTCGTATGCCGAGACCAAGAATACTGTTTCCACATTTGACCCGGATACGCTGGAGCCGGACCGTTCATGCTTCGAGGATGTGCCGCAGGGAGATTACAACGTCAGCATGGCGGTGCCCGATAGTTATAACCCGACCATGGTGATGAGTTATAACTTCACTGTGAGGGCAGGCGACCGCGCTTCCGTTGATTTTGGCGCGCAACCCAAAACGGTGACGATCAGCGAACCCTCCGACAGCGAAGGCGGCGGTAGGTCCTCGATCCTGGGTATTTTCGGTATTCTGCTGTTGCTCGCTGGCGCCGGGCTTGGTTATTATTCATGGCGCGCCGGTCAACCCCAAAGCAAATTGAAGGGGAGCCCGCTGGATAAGCGGTAAACCTGTTTGTCTTTCCTCCTTCTTCTTTTCTCAAGTTGATAATCAGTGCTTCACGAAAGCGCGTATTTGGCGGTCTCTATCGCCGTATTTGCGCTGGAGAGCGCAAATTACGCGGCGTTTTCGTGATCTACTGACAATGAAAAGACATTATCCAAAAATACTTCGGGACGCTGATTCACGCTGACAAACGCAGATTTTTCTTCCTGAATCAGCGAAATCAGCGTTCATCTGCGTCCCCAAAGAAGACTCTGGGTTTATTACGGATAAAGTCTAAAGATGAAAGAAGAAAGATTTTATCCTTCATTCTTCATCCTTTTCATTTACCCCATCGGATTCTTCATCCTCTGCCCGCCGATCAAATGTACGTGTAAATGAAAAACTGTCTGCCCGCCGTCTGAACCGGTGTTCGCAATCAGACGATAGCCTGATTTATTAATCCCCTCTTTCTCCGCCAATCCGCGCGCTACAGTGAAAAGATGACCCATCAACGACTCGTCCGCTTCCTCGAGCGTGGCAACCGACTCGATGTGACGGTTCGGCACGATCAGAATGTGCGTTGGCGCGACTGGATTAATGTCGCGGAAAGCGGTTGTCTGCTCATCGCGGTACACGATGGTTCCGGGGATTTCGCCTGAAATGATCTTGCAGAAAAGACAGCTATTATCGGTCATGAGAGTTTGCCTTTCAAGTGCAGTAAACTTTGTAACGCGAAATTTATTTCGCGTTACGATACTTCTTGCGCAAGAGCGACATGAATGTCGCGTTACAGAGACCAGGCTGGCTTCAACTGCGTAACATCAGCGAATCAACAACCTGTTTTATTTCGGATCGAGTCGCGCAACGAAATAATTCTACCCCAGCCTATGAAAAGTATTAGAAACTTCTTTGCGCCTCAGAGCGTCTTGTCAATTGGCGATATAATCCTCGCACGAAGGAAAACCATGAACGAAACCATTCTCACACCCATTGTCTTTATCCTTGCCTTTAGCGGCATGGTCATCATCCACGAATTCGGGCACTACATCGTTGCGCGTTGGTGCAAAATCGACGTGGAAGAATTCGGGCTAGGCTTGCCCACCCCGGGCGCGATCACCCTCTTCACCTGGAAGGGAACGCGCTTCACGCTGAACTGGCTCCCGCTCGGAGGCTTCGTCAGACCCAAAGGCGAGAATGACCCGACGGTGCCGGGCGGGTTGGCGGCGGCAACCCCGTGGAAGCGCTTCGCCGTGCTCGTTGCCGGTCCGTTGATGAACTTGATTACGGCAGTCCTCATCTATAGTTTCATTTTCTACCGTGTCGGCGCCCCCGATACCACGCGCGTGCTGGTGTCATCGGTAGTCGATGGAAGTCCCGCTCAGACGGCAGGCTTTCAAGCCGGCGATATTTTCATCAGCGGAGACGGGCAACCCATCCGCAGTTACGATGAACTGCGCGTGATCGTGGACGCCGGCCAAGACCAACCTGTGACCTTCCTCGTGAGCCGCAACGGAGAGGAAGTGGAGTTAATTGCCCAGCCGCAATTTGACGAGGAACAAAACCGCGTCATGATCGGGGTGGGGCTGGGTGTGCCCTTCGTCCGATCTGATTCGCCCTTGGAAACGCTCAGTCTCGGCGCAAGGTACACCTATTTCAACATCCGTAATTTGATCTCGCTCCCCGCGCAAATGATTCGCGGCACCCTCACCCCCGAGCAAAGCCGCGTGATTGGCTTGAAAGGAATTTACGACATCATCGGGCAAACTGTGAGTCACGATATGGAAGCGACAGCCAACACAAACGTTGGTAACGCCGCCACAGCCGATCCCGCCGACCAGCCGGTACGCACGCTTGAACTCATCGCCGGGCTTTCGATCAGTCTCGGCATCTTCAACCTGTTCCCATTCCCCGCGCTGGATGGCGGGCGCATCATCTTCCTCCTGCCGGAATTGATCTTCCGCCGCCGCGTTCCTCCCAACGTGGAAAACCTCGTGCACGGACTGGGCATGACCGTGCTGTTGTTATTCATGATCTACGTCAACGTAATGGACTTTGTCAACCCGATCGGCATTGTTGTGCCATAACCCATGAACCCAAATCCTAATCCGTTTCAACTTGTGCTCGATGCGCTCCTCAACGAGAAAAAGGAATTTTCCCCCAAATTCTTGCATCATTTCTCCGATATGGGCGCTCTTGAACTCAAAACCCTCGGCGACATTTGGTCGCACGTCAGCGTCAAACGCAAATTAAATGTGCTTGAACAACTGGAAGCGCTCGCCGAAGAGAATACCCTTGTCTCATTCGACGATTTTGCAAAATCGATTCTCAACGACGCGGATGCCGCCGTGCGCGGGCGCGCTTTGCGCCTCCTGCGCGAATCGGATGATACCCGCCTGGTTCCACTGTACATCAACCTGCTCAATTCGGATACGGATGCGCAAGCGCGCGCCGAAGCCGCCGCCAACCTCGGCATGTTCGTTGCCCTCGGCGAACTCGAAGAAATCCCTCCTGCGATAAAGCAACAGGTGGAAGATGAACTGCTGTCTGCCGCGAATGGAAACGACGATGCGCGAGTCCGTCGGCGCGCGCTGGAGGCGCTGGGGTTTTCCTCCCGCCCTGAGGTGATCGCGTTGATCGAGTCATCGTTCAAGCGCGAAGACCCCGCCTGGCAGACCTCCGCGCTGTTTGCCATGGGGCGCTCCGCCGACAACCGTTGGAACGAGGATGTGATCGCCTCGCTTGTTAACGTGAACCGCAACGTGCGTGAAGGCGCAGTGGAGGCGACGGGACAGTTAAGCATCAAAA
>JAEURC010000015.1 GCA_016789025.1 Anaerolineales bacterium | reverse complement strand
GACGACCAGTCTCAGTTTCAAAAAATCATGTCACTCTGAGGGAGCGGGGTTTGCGACCGAAGAGTCTCTTGTTTGGGCGGGAGAGACCCTTCGCTATCGCTCAGGGTGACATGACTTTTAGTTTTTCCTAACCTGTTGCCTTTGCTTTGCAAACCGCACGATCGAACGAACAAGGTCATCTTCTGTGGAAAGCGATAGCACATCCACGCCCGCGCGCCGGAACGCTTCGTATAAATTCTTCTCGCGTTGCTGGGCGGCGGCGAAAAATCGTTTGCGGAATTTCGCATCGTGCGTATCCACGAACATTTGCGCTCCTGTTTCGGCGTCTTCCATCATCACCATGCCCACGTCGGGCAATTCCTCCTCGCGCGGATCGTACAGCCGCACCGCGATCACTTCGTGCCGTTGACCCAGCAGACTTAACGAACGCTCCCAGCCCGGCTCGCTGATGAAATCGGAGACGACGAACACCAGCGAACGCCGCTTGATGGAATTCAACGCGCCATCAAACAACGATTTGAGATTCGTGAACGGCGACCGCGTCAAACGCGGCTGTTTCATCATATCGTTGATGAGACGCAGCACCTGGATTTTTCCGCCTCGTGCCGGGACCGTGTGCTGGATTCCGCTCCCGAACATCATCGCACCCACGCGATTCCCGTGACGGGTGAGCAACCTTGCAAGGACGGTCACAAATTCGGTGAGCATCGTCCGCTTCTCGCGCATTGTTTGTGTCGTGCCAAAATCCACCGAGGGACTCAGGTCGAGCAGGAACCACGCGGTGATCTCGCGGTCTTCGTTGTATTGTCGAATGTACGGCGTATCCATCCGCGCGGTAACGTTCCAATCAATGTAGCGGATGTCGTCGCCGGGCTGATATTCGCGCAGATCGGCAAAATCCACGCCGAAGCCGTAGAACAGCGTGCGATAGTCGCCCTGCAACAACCCGTCGAGGCGGCGGATGACGTTCCAATCGAGGCGAAGCAACACCTGTTCAGGCGTTGCTGTTGACGTTGACATGCTCATGCAAAGGCACCACAGGGATCGGAATGCGGTCAAGAATTTTATTCAGCAAAATATCGCCCGTCACATTTTCAGAGAGCGCTTCGTATGACAATACAATGCGATGGCGCATAACATCGAGAGCCATGTCCAACACGTCTTGCGGGAGGGCATAGTTGCGTCCGCGCACGAAGGCGAGCGCGCGACCGGTGAGGATGAGATTGATCGAAGCGCGCGGGCTTGCGCCGAACATGATGAAGCGCTCCAATTCTTTCAATCCTACATCTGCGGGTTGGCGCGTGGCGCTCACCATGCGGACGGCGTATTCCATCAACGCGGGGTCAACGTAGACTTTGTCCACTTGTTTTTGCAACGCGACCAAATCATCAGTGGTCAACACTTTCTGCGCGGCTTGCAATGCGGCGGTCATCCGCTCGACGATGACGAACTCCTCCGTCGAAGAGGGGTAACCAACCAAAACCTTGAGCATGAAGCGGTCCACTTGCGCTTCGGGCAGCGCGTACGTCCCCTCCGTCTCAATCGGATTCTGAGTCGCCAGCACCAAAAACGGATTCGGGACTGTGTGCGTCTCGCGCCCGATGGTCACCTGCCGCTCTTGCATCACCTCGAGCAAGGCGCTTTGCACTTTGGCGGGAGCGCGGTTGATCTCGTCTGCCAGCAAAAGATTCGTGAACACAGGTCCCAGCGACGTTTCAAACTTGCCCGTCTTCTGATTGTAGATGCGCGTGCCGACCAGATCGGCAGGGACAAGATCGGGCGTGAATTGGATGCGCTTGAACTCGCCGCCAATTGACTCGGCGAGAGTCTTGATCGCCATCGTCTTCGCCAGCCCGGGCACGCCTTCCACGAGAATATGTCCGCGAGCCAACAGTGCGACGATCATCCGCTCGAGCAAATGATCCTGCCCAACGATGACCTTCTTCACCTCGTACAAAACTTTCTCCATCGGCGTTCGGTTTTCAGACGAATTCTGTGCCATAAAAATTCTCCTATCTGTTCGGTTATCGTGGTTTCGATACTCGACCACCACCAACATCACTCAATTCTCCAATCCTCCCAATTCTCTCTTCTCTTCAGTCTCCAGTCTCTAATCTCCAATTACCAATCCCTCAATACGGCGGCGACCCTCCCCCACCCGCCGCCGCTCCAATCGGCACCGCAAACCCGATCCCAATAAAATAACCGTTCTCCGCCGGGCTGACGATCCCCGTGACGATGCCGATCACATGCCCATTACGATTCAACAGCGGACCTCCCGAATTACCCGGGTTTGCCGCCGCATCGAATTGGATCAATCCTTCGATCTCCTGGTTACTGCCGGGGATGTGAAACGTGCGATCGAACCCCGAGATCACGCCGGCGCTCATCGAAGCGAACAAACCCAACGGATGCCCCACCGCATACGCCTCATCGCCGATACGCATTGCGCCGGGATTCCCCAACACGGCGGGCGCCCACACTCGCGGCAATACCTGCGGTTGCAACACGGCGATATCCATCTCAGGGTATTGATCCGCCACCACAGCCAGAGACTCACTGCCATCCATAAACAGGATGCGGATCTCGGCGGCGCCCTCAACCACATGCAGGCTGGTTAGAATCTGTCCGTTATCGTTGAAGATCACGCCGCTCCCGAGTGAATCATCTTCGGTAGCGTTGGCGTTCGGTCCCTTCGACTCTATCGCCACCAACGAAGGCAGGATGATCTGATACACATCCGCTGAAAATGCGGCGCGCGGCGTGGCAGAGGCAAGCGCGTCGGCAATCGACTGGTTCACCTCGGTTTGAGTAATTTGATTGGATGGGAAAAGAAGATAGAACAGACTGATAGCCAGAAACGCGGCGAACACCCCCGAAGCGAACGGCAACACCGCCCGCACCCGACTTCGCAACCTCGCCAACCGTGAAGTATTTGCTTCGGTCATGGTTTTGTGGATTATATGCCCAGACGCCCCCACCCTAAAAAGATTTACCTTTTTCTCATATCAACATTTCGATCGCCGCCTCGAACAGGATGGACAACCCTTTTTGCGCGGGATGCAGATCGGACGCCATGCGCCACTCGCCCCCATACAGTTGGTCGGCAATAGCGAACATCGCCAAGCCTGCGCGTTCATTCGCCCTAGCCACCGCCAGCATCGCCGCCGCTTCCATCTCCACTGCAAGGACTCCCTGTTGTTGAAGTTCAAGCGCATCCTTGCGCAGTTCACGAAAAGGAGCGTCGGTCGTCCACGTGACGCCGGGACGATGAGGTTGGTTTTGTCTGGCGAGAATGTGGCTGATACTTTGAACCAACGCTGGCGACGAGTCAATCGTCCGCTTCGGCGGAAGGTAATGTTGTGAGACGCCCTCGCCGCGAATCGCGCTCGTCGAAATCACAAGACTACCCGTCGTTAACTCTGGTTGAAGCGCGCCAGCCATACCGATCAATATGAATTGCTGAACGCCGAGCGCGGCGAACTCATCGGTCAACCCGCCGATGACCGGGGAACCAATGCCGAAGTTCGTGGAGAGGGCAATGCGTCCGTTTGCGCGTCTGAAAAGATAGAACTCGCCGAGAAAACCTTTGACCTGCTTTACCGAATATTTTCGTAAAACATAATTTGCAAGGCTTTGTTGCGGGGCAAAGATGACCGTGTGCGGCGGCGGAAAATCGGGGAGTTGCCCGTTGGCGCGACGATAGGCAAGGAGGGCGGATGGAGTGAGGATGGGAATGTTATCAGGGTCGGAAAGGATCATGTTAGATGGCGCAAGTTACAAAATATGAGACATGAGTCATCAGCGATTGGCGTAGTCAACGATTCATCGTCGAACGACGGCTTGCAACGACGATGAAGACGATTGCTTGAATTATCTCACCGATCAGCGCGGCATAGATGGCGCCTTGAATTTGAAACCTTGGAATGAGCCAGAGATATAACGCGAGGAATAGTGCCAGTGAAATGGCTGTCGCTTTGACGAGACCGATTTCGCGTCCCTGGGCAATGAGGTGATAGGAGAGGAAAGAGGAAACTGTGTAGGGAATCAGACTCCAGCCGAATAGGGCGAGTAGATGTACAGCAGGAAGAAATCTCTCGCCGTAGAGGAGAACGATGATGAATTTGGGGAACAGGCTGAGGACAATGGACATGAAAAGGCTGGCAAAGATGAGAAGAAGGAAACCCATGCGGAAAGAATGCGCCGCTTCAGGCGCGCGCCGCGAGATGACGGGAAGCAGCGCGCCCAGGATGGCGTAATGCCCGAGTTTGAGTCCGTCTACGATGCGGGCGGCGGCGGAGAAAATACCCGTAGCAGAGTCGCCGAGGAGGAGAGTGGTTGCGAGCACCCCAAGGCGTTGAGAGAGAACGAGGAGAAAGGTCAGCGCGGCGAAGGGGAGAGTCAGTTTGAGGAGGGGAAAAATGTTGGGGAGGGGAATCAGTTGGAAGTCGGGAAGAGAGGCGTTGCACAGGAGGTAGGAAAAGACGGCGGTGAGGAAATGTCCGATGAGGAGATAGAGGATGAGGGCGGAGATATCCAAAGAAAAAAAAGCGGCGAGGAGTTGAAGAATGCCGTTGATGAGGCTGAGGGCGAGGACAAGTTCCATGCGTTCGCGCGCGCGGAGGGCGGCGGTGGCAATAGAGAAAAGAGCCAGGGGGAAAAGCGCAAGCGAATAGAGGAGAAGCGACAAATTAGGTTTGAGGATAAATGTGACGATAAGCCAAAGGACGGAAAGCGTGAGTTGCAGGGCAAATGACTGCGCGATGAGACGAGGCGCGGGCGCGCGATTGAGTTCGCGAATGAGGGTCGTGTCGGTGCCGAAGTTGGTGAAGGTGTTACCAAGCAGGATGATCGCGGCGATGAAGGTGAATTGACCAAAGTCAGCGACGCCAAGGCGGCGGGCAAGCAAGGCAATAAACAGGATGGAAAGCGCCTGCGCGGTGATGCGGGTAAGGAGGAGGTAGAGGGAGTTGCGTTTTAGGCGAGACATTCGTTCTTTGCCGCGGATGGCGCGGATTTTCGCTGATCGTATTAAAGGTGTGAAGCTTGTTCTGACGGTTCGTCTTTCGCTCAGCGCGCCGAAGTGTCGGCGGCTGATCTTGGAATGCGACGAATTACTTTTGTTGGCTCTACCGTTTTTAACGTGACAACGCTTTTCAAACACAAAGGACACGACGGTCACAAAGGAAAAACCCGTGAAATCAAGGCTCTTTTCCCCCTTTGTGTACTTGGCGTCATTTCGACAAGCCCAATGCAAGCCTTTGTATTAAGGCTCTTTCCCGTTAATTACGGGAGAGCCGTTTTGTTTCAAGGTTGTGATGGTGAAATCGCCCCAGTATTTGAATGGGAATTTCGATTCAGCGAGATCGTCGAGTTTGCCAAGGAGATCGAACACGCGCGGGCGTTTGAGGGCAAAGTCTTTGTTGGTGGCGGGCGGGGTGATGACCGACAACGCGCGGATCGATTCGATTTGGAAACCAGCGCCCCATGCCTGGGCAACCTGTTTGGGCGTGTAATAGTAAACAGGGTAATGGAGTCCTTCTTTGTACACGGTGGACTGCCCGCGAAAGCGACGCGTGGCAAGTTTGAAACGTCCGCGCAGGAGCATGGCTGATTCCCACAGGCAGAACGGCGGCATGAGCGCCCAAATAATTTTGGCGTTGGGCGTGAGCAATGGGCGGACTTCATCGGCGACAAGTTTTAGGTCGGCGACACAGTTCAAGCCGCCGAAGTTGGAGAACACGCAATCGAATTGGGTTTTGCCGAGTTTGCCAAGTTCGGTGTAGGAGAGATGTTCGAAGACGGCTTTGTTTTGCAAACCAAGTTGCCTTGCTTTTTCAGCGGCGCGTTGTAACATGCCGTCTGAAATATCCACGCCATGGACTGTGTAACCATGTTGGGCGAACCAAAACGCATCGGTGCCTGTTCCGCAGGCAAGGTCGAGGATACGAACGCCTTGCGGAAGCAGTGCGGTGGCGTGAGCGTAGACCTTGCGCCGCATCCGCTGGAGGTTTGGGTTGTTCTCGATGAATTCGTCATATTTATCGGCGTTGCGGTTGTAGGCTTCGGCAACGGTAGCAAAAAGGGTGTTAGATATGTCGTTCATTTAAGTTCCTTGTTTGATTACCTTACACTTTAAAAATCGGGACGCTGATTCACGCTGAGAACGCAGATTTTTCTTTTTGAATCAGCGAAAATCAGCGTTTATATCGTACTTGCGCTCGATGTAAGCGCCTGCGTCCAAAAAGCATTGTTAATCAGGTTCCTCGTTTGTTATCGCTTCCAACAATCTGTATCGCATACTTGATATGGCATGCAACGATGGAGATGTTTATCTTATCATTCGCCTGTTTTCGCAACACAAGCGCAAAATGAACTTTGCGGTACGGGGTCTCGAGATTTGGGAAAGTCCAAAAGACTGCCTGTGTCGAACGATTTACTTTCTTGCCACGGCTCTCCAGACCGCGTTCAGCGTTTCGAGCGCAGTCATGCGATGGATATCTTTGGCTTCGTCGGTGAGGTAGATGTCGCCTTGCAGGGGGCGGTCGTCGCGGGTGTAGAGTCCGCGGTTGGGTAAATCTTCGACCGCCACCCAAAAATTCCACAACGGTAGATCGTATTCGGAAGCGAGCAACGCCATGTCGCGGTTGACACGCTCGTCTTTTTCGCGGTTGTCGGCTTTGGTGGCGAGAATGGGGACAACGCCCTCGTCCATTAGTTGTTCGATGATCCTTCGCAAATATTCTGTGTTGCGCGATTCGAAATGTGTGCCGATCTGAATGATGACGAACGACGGGCGGTGAATCCGCAGTTCACATTCGACGGGCGTTTCGGCAAACGTGCAATCATATTTTCCCTGATGCCATTGAATCCACAAGAGCGCGCCTGGAGTTGTGCCATCTTGCGCGGTGGGAGATTCGCGGTTGAACGAGCCGCGAAAATTGTCAACGGTCTCTTGCAATTCGGGAGATAAACTTTCAAACAACGTTTCGTCCGTTTCAAAGACGCCGAAAAATTCAGCGGGTCGCGCCTGGCAATCGCCGAACAATGAAAACGCGTGCGGGTCATTGCCGAGGGATAAGCCGCGTTCATACACTTTGCGTAATGAGCTGTCAATGTTCGTTGGGATGATGGGCATATCTTTCCAATTGAGAATTGGAGAATTAGAGATTGGAGGATTTGAGACTGGAGACTGGAGACTGGGTGTGGTTGTTGGTAATTGGTAATTAGTAATTGGTGTCGCTGTCGGCGCGGAGGAGGTTGAGGTGGGCGGGGCAACTTGAGGCGTGGAAAGAGGCGTGGCGGTCGCACATGCCGTCAACAATATGCAGTACAAAATCCGCAATAAAAATTTCATCGTGACAAAGTATACCCTTGCGGGCACTCGTATCCAAAGTTATGTTAAACTCACGACATGACTTACCAAGGACTCATCCACACATACGGACATCTGCTCGACCTCCCGCCTCATTCGCGGACAGTCAGCCTGCTCGAGGGGCGGACGCCTTTGATTCAAGCCGACAATTTGTCGCGCCACCTCGGCGGCGGATTTGAGTTGTTCATCAAATACGAGGGACTCAACCCGACGGGTTCGTTCAAAGACCGCGGCATGACCGCCGCCGTGAGCGAGGCGTTGGGGCGCGGTGCGACGACGGTGATCTGCGCTTCGACGGGCAACACTGCCGCATCTGCCGCCGCATACGCCGCGCGGGCTGGGATGAAATCGATTGTGTTGATCCCGCAGGGCAAGGTGGCGGCGGGGAAACTCGCGGGCGCGATCGCGTACGGCGCGCAAGTGATCCAAATTGACGGTTCGTTCGACGACACGTTGACGATGGTCGTTGAGATCACGAATAAGCATCCGATCTGTTTGGTGAATTCGATCAATCCGTATCGCATCGAGGGGCAGAAGACCGCCGCGTTCGAGATCGTGGACGAGTTGGAGTCCGCGCCTGATTGGTTGTGTTTACCTGTGGGCAACGCGGGAAACATCACGTCGTATTGGGCGGGGTTCAAGCAATACAATGAGGTGAAGTCAACAGGCTTGCCGCGCATGTTGGGCGTGCAAGCGGCGGGCGCGGCTCCGCTGGTGTTGGGGCATGCGGTTGAGAATCCCGAAACCGTTGCAACAGCGATTCGAATCGGCAAGCCCGCGCGCGGCGAGCAGGCGTTGCAAGCGGCGGAAGAGTCGCAGGGGCGAATCATCGCGGTGAACGACGATCAAATTTTGGAGATGCAAAAGTTGCTGGCGAAACTTGAAGGGATTTGGGTCGAGCCTGCTTCGGCGACGGGACTCGCGGGTCTTGCGCAAGAGGTTGCAGGTGGCAGGTTGAAAGTTGAAGGTAAACGCGTGGTTGCGGTTTGCACGGGGCATGGGTTGAAGGATTCGGAGATCATCACGAGGGATATGCAGAAGCCGCTGGTGGTGCCGCCGAGAGTGAAGGCGTTGGAAGAGGTTATTCTGGGTTATTTTTTTTACCACGAAGGACACAAAGAACACAAAGGAAAATCTGTGGAAAGGCTTTTCGCTCATCATTGATCCAACCTTAGTGACCTTCGTGTCCTTTGTGTTTAAAAAGCATTATGAAAATCAACATTCATGTTCCCGCTACATCTGCCAATCTTGGACCTGGGTTCGATACCCTTGGTCTTGCGTTGGATTTGTGGAATGAGACGATCATTACATCAGAGAAAGAATTTTCTGTGCAAGTCACTGGCGAGGGCGCGGGGAGACTCGCTTCGGGAAAAAATAATCTTATCGTCCGCGCGGCGCAGAGGCTGGCGGAACACGCGGGGAAGTCCTTGCCGCCATTTCATGCGGAGTGTGCGAATCAAATCCCGTTATCGTCGGGGATGGGATCATCGTCTGCGGCGATATTGACGGGATTGCTGGCGGGGAATGCGTTATTGGAGAATCCGTTTTCGCGCGAGGAGATTTTGAATCTGGCATGTGAGATGGAGGGACATCCTGATAACGTGGCGCCTGCGATGATGGGAGGCTTAGTCGTGTCCACGGTGGAGGGAGGCAGAGTGATCGCGCAGAAAATTTCCGTTGGGATGAATGTGCATGTTACGATCGTGTTGCCAAATTTCTACCTCCCCACCAAACAGGCGCGGATGGCGTTACCCAAAAAAGTTTCGATGAGGAACGCGATTCACAATATTGGTCGAACTGCTCTTGTTGTTGAAGCGTTTCGATCAGGAGATTTGATTCTGCTCGGCAAAGTCATGTCCGATAAATTGCATCAGCCGTATCGGTTGAGATTAATTCCTGGCGCGGCGTCCGCGATGGATGCGGCGAAAGAGGCTGGGGCAAGTGCGGTCGCGCTGTCGGGAGCGGGTCCAAGCGTGATCGCGTTCTCCACGGGCGAGGCAGGCGTAGGCGAGTCGATGAAGCGTGCTTACGAGGCGGCGGGAGTCGAGGCGCGGATATTTCGTTTGGGGGTGTCGAGTCGAGGGGCGGAGTTGGGGAGTAGAGAATAGAGAGTAGAGAATAGAGAGCAGAGATTAGAGATTGGAGATTGGAGATTGGAGAATTGGGAGAATTGGGAGAATTAGAGAATTGGGAGAGTTGATTGGGGTGTTAGGAGTGATTCCACTCTTTGGCGAATTTTAGAATACGCGGGCGGATGTACCAGGCGAAAGGGTCGGCTACGGGACGGCGGTCTTTGATGAGTTGCATCGCGTCGCTCGGATCGTATCCTTGCGCGATGAGGATGCACGCTCCCATCGCGGGTCCGCGGTGACGACCATAGGCGCAGTGGGCGTAGACTTTGCCACCATTGCGAATCGTTTCGAGGGCAGTTTGCGCGCCGCGCATCAAATTATGGATGGGAATTGGAAAGAAGGGACTGTCGATGGAGCGGAGCCAAAGAGTGTCGATCGGTTGATGGTGCGCATCAAGCGAGGGACCGAGGGTGAAGCGCATGTTTATAATCAGTCGAACGCCGAGTTCGCGCAGGCGATCGTAGTCGCGTTGGAATGGCATGTTGCCGACAAACAGGTTGTCGGTGATCTGGGAAATGTTCATGCGGGGAATCGTATCATAATTTTTTCGTCCGATAAGCGGGCAGAATCCTGCTACAATTTCGGCAATCAAAACCTCAGCCACGGATTACACGGATTCTCACGGATATTTTCCCTTGTTTTTTCCTTCGTGCCCTTTGTGTCCTTCGCGGTTAAAAAAGGAACCTCCATGACTCAAACTTACAACGCCATCGTTATCGGCGCGGGCGTGATGGGCGCCAGCATCGCCTTTCACCTCGCCGAGCGCGGACTCAAACCCACCATCCTCGAACGCAAAGTGACCGCCTCAGGCGCGACAGGTCACTCCAGCGGACTAGTCCGTATGCACTACGATCTCGCCGCCGAATCTGAACTCACATTCAAGAGTTATCAGCAGTATTTCAATCAATGGAAAGAACGCGTTGGCGGCGAATGTGGATTTATGAACACGGGCTTCATCCAGATCAATACGCGCGAGGAGGAGGCTCAACTGCGCGGCAATGTCGCCAACCAGCAAAGACTCGGCATCAACACGTCGGTCATCACGGCGAAGGAAGTAAAGGAACTGTTCCCCGATCTCATCACCGATCATTTCGATTACGCCGCCTACGAACCCGATTCAGGTTACGCGGATGCGACTCTCACCACCAACTCGTTCATCGAATCCGCGAAGCGACTCGGCGCGACGTTGATCCAAAACTGCGAAGTGACCGCCATCCATGCGGCGGGAGGGAAAGTTATCGGCGTCAGCACAAATCAAGGCGACTTCGACGCGCCGATCATCGTCAACGCGGCTGGGGCGTGGGCAAAGCATGTCGCTGGGCTGGCAGACATCCAAGTCCCGATCGAAACGTGGACGCACGATGTCGCGTTCCTGCATCGTCCGCCGTCGCTGGGACGAATCCCTGCGGCGATCGATCTCGCGCTCGAGTGTTACTTCCGCCCCGAGGGCAGCGCGCTCATTCTCGCCGCGGGCGTGGACGAGTCCATGCGCAACGATCCGCCCGACGAGGAAGACCAAACGCCGACGCCCACGTTCGTCGAAAAATTAATTGACATCATGGTGCAACGCATTCCCAAGATCGAACAGAGCGGGTTGCACTCGATCCACGTTGGGCGCGACGGCATCACGCCCGATCAGCGCGCAATTTATAGCGGCACAGACTTGGGTGGCTTTTATTTGGCATGTGGCTTGAGCGGCACGGGATTCAAAACGTCACCTGCGGCAGGCGCGAGTTTGGTTGAGTTGATCTTGGATGGAACACCGAAGACGGTGGATATCACGCCGTTTCGATTCAGCCGCTTCGCGGAGGGGAAGTTGATCGAAGGAGAGTTTGGGTATGGGAATATTTGGAGGTAGAGGAAAGAAGGAAAGACGCTTCGGAGTCAGGTGAGGCTGGTTCGGTTTCGAGAGGTGGTTGCTTCGCTGTGAGTTTTTGTAGGTTTGTACGAAGCAGGTTTATAATTCCGCAGATGTTCTCTATAAATAAAAATTAACCAATAACATCCTAATTGTAGAGAGACGACTATGAAAGTGGCATTGACCGAAAGTTTCTTAGATGACTTAACAGAATTGCCCGTAGGAATAAAACATAAGGGACTGGAACTCTTATCAGCATTACGGCAAATTGAGCCCCGAAATTTGAGAGAACAAGTTCTACCTGGCTGGCGATTGCACAAACTACAATCATCACCGTTTATATCTTTGTCACTTGATATGAATTATCGTGTTTTAGCAAAAATTGAAGGTGAAACTGTTTTTCTTTATCGAGCTGTAAAACATTCTCTCGCAGACTCTCCAAAAGTGAATAGGAATGACGCATTAGAAACACCTTATTCAATTACTGGAGACGAGGTCAAGCCATCTGATATTTACGCCATCTTGGGAGCAACAGGTTTCCTAAAAGAGCAAATTCAAATATTCAAGGATGTTCAAACAGAGGATGATTTATTAGATAAGTTAGGTGAGCTAGATAGCACTATTGCTGATTATGTATTAGCAATTTATGAAACAGCAGGTATGGTAATCCCTCGAACAAGATTCTCTTTTTTTCAAACTGACCATGAATTGGAATCTCTTTTTGAGAAAAATCAGTATGATTGGGATTTGTATCTACACCCATCGCAAAAATATCTTGCCGAATTACCAGTTGGCACCCGTGTTGCTGTAAGTGGGTCTGCAGGAACAGGAAAAACTGTTTGTGCATGGTATAGGCTTCAACATTTGGCAACTCATAGAGAGCACAAGGTTGGTTTTGTGGCTCCAAATAAATCCGCATTGGAAGTTTCACAAGAAAAAATCCAGAAATTGTTGGCAGCAAGCAATGTAGATAGTTATTTTCTAGTACCAAAAGAGCCTGAACATTTGATTCAACTGGCTGAATCCGTTGAACATATCATCATTGATGAGGGGCAGGAAATATCTCCTTTATGGTACAAAAAACTTGGCGAATCTC
This sequence comes from Anaerolineales bacterium, assembly GCA_016789025.1. Taxonomy (GTDB): domain Bacteria; phylum Chloroflexota; class Anaerolineae; order Anaerolineales; family Villigracilaceae; genus Defluviilinea. Next base: position 84,991 of record JAEURC010000015.1, on the reverse strand, counting down.
TGAAAAACCTTACTACAGGCTTAACATTGTTTTACGACCTAAATCAACTTGGTGGAAACTACCAAACAGGGGATACTAAACGATACGCACATCGCCTCTCAGATTGGAGTCCAGCAATAACATCTATTCCTAAATGCAACTTGATTCAATTTTTTATCAATTACAGAAATTCTAAAGAAATAGCTGAATATTATTTTCAGCAACTTGAAGCCACACTTCCAAATTCTATTCAATCAGAGATTCCCGTTTTTTCAAGCGGGGAAGTACTAAAATTTGAAGCCAGAAATGATTATCAAGTATACGCCACCATTGAAAACATTATCAGAAAACTATTTAAAGAATATTCGAACAACGAAATTGGCATAGTAACTTCAGGTTCAGCCCCAAGCGCTTCAGCTATACAAGAACACCTTGAACGGATTAATATACCTACAACCACAGACTTGAATTCTAAAGACAAAATATTGGTCAGTGTACCTAGTTTGATAAGAGGGCATGAGAAAAAAGTTATAGTCGTATGCAAAGGAGAATCAAAATTGAAAATGGGTAGAGCAATAGAATCATATATTGCGTTTTCAAGAGCAAGAGAGCGATTACTTGTGATTGAAGTTCAGGGATAAAATGCTCAAGGAATTTAAACCCAACCCCGCCCCAAAATTAAGCCGAGAAGAAATTGGGACTATATTTCAAAATGCTGATTTTCATACCGCACCTAAAGAATGTCGAAAGGCTGGATATAAAATATCAGAGTTTCAGAACGACATTGAAATTGGGGCACAAAAAGCCATCATGTCTCGAAGGGTAGGAGAGTTGTTAGGCTTTCTCTACAAAAATGACATGAAAATTCAGTACGAAATTCCCGTTTTACTGAAAAAAGTTTTTGAGGCTGGCGACTATCACGGCTTCCTAAAAAATGTTCACAGATTCAAAATTCATAAGGGGCTTGAAATTGAAATAGATAAATCCATTTCACATCTTCTAAATAAAGGGCAAAATGCGGATGCAGATGGCTGGCGTCGAAAAATTGAAGATTTGCGCAAAGGAAATTCATAGGATGAAAAGGAATCGACAAGGCTTGACGGAACACAAGCAGACAACAGCAAGTTGTCTGTTTGTTAATGATTTGCTATCCTACTGTTGAGAGGAAAAGTAACAGATGCTGAAACAGCCCGTTGATGTGAACCTTTGGACAGAGTTCCATAAATATTTCACCGCATTTGTTGTCGAAGATATAAGAAAGTCTTTACAATCGAATATTGAAGTCGGAACCATCATATTGACTACAGTGGGGATTGAATGTTTGAGTGGTTACTTTGTTGGTCAAGAGACTGAACGAAAGCACTTTGTCAATTTCATGCAGGTGTTTATGCCCCCATACGCGAAATATGCAGATGACGTTTATGCCTGTATTCGAAACGGTTTAGCCCACGATTATGTTATCAAAGAGAATTCAGCCACTAATGTAACTTTTGTTTTCCAAAGAAATCATGGCGAACCGCACTTAATACCAACTCCTATGAGTTCAAACGTGATCTATCTAAATCGAGAAGACTACGCCAACGATTTTCTTGTAGCCCAACACGATTACTTTGAGAAAGTTGAGAATGACCAAACCCTATGGGACAATGCAATAAAACGGCTAAAAAGTCAAAGGGGGTTCTTGACTGTTCGACCCTTGAGTCAACTTGTTACTCCTACGACTGGGGTATCTTATCCTGGAACTGTAGCGAACTCATCTGCAACAAGTCTTTCAACAGGTACAAGTTCTAAACCACAAGGTAGTGTGTAGAAATCAAAAACGGGACTGTGGGTGAAGGGCAGACCTCACCCAGATGAGCGTGATTGATCGGCTTGTTGGTTTGCCCCTCTCCTAAAGGAGATGGCATTGTGTTAATTTCTTTTCTGGATGATGGGCGTATTGACTTTCCAAGTCAACGTTTGGTTTGAGGAGCACATAGCTTCTCCCCTTGGGGGAGACGGGAGAGGGGTTGGGTTGCGAAATCTGGTTGTTGACCATCTACAGCAAGAGCGAAGTGGAAAACATCCCGGCTCACATTCTGCGGCAAATAGCAAAGGAAATTGAAAATGTCTAAACGTGATATTGGTCAAGAAATTCTGGACGGCATTCGCGACATTAAGGCTTACAAGGCAGGCGCAGACCAAGCGGTCCTGCTGTTGCGTTGTTACGAATTGCGGAACAAAAACCAGACGTGTTTATGCAGTTGTCATAACCACGAACAAAACGGGACTGTGGTTGAACACAGTCCCGTTTTTGATTCTTTACGTGATTTCGTCATTGCGAGCCACGAAGTGGCGAAGCAATCTCCGTCACGATGTTGGGGATTGCTTCGTCGGGTGAAGCCCTCCTCGCAATGACGGGTCAGAACAACTTCAACACCGCATCACTTGCCCAAGCGAACAAGAACTGTGGGACGAAACTTACGATGACTGTCACTAACGCTGTGACCGCGGTGGTCATGTCGAGCCAGGGTTCGCGTTCGGCGGTGGGTTCGCCGTCTTTCATGTACATGACGACGATGACGCGCAGGTAGTAGAATGCTGAGACGAGGGACGTGAGCACGCCGATGATCGCAAGCCAGACGAAGCCCGCGTCAATCACGGCGCGGAAGAGATAAATTTTTCCGATGAGTCCAATCGTGGGAGGGAGACCGATGAGCGAGAGCATGAAGACAGCCATCGCGGCGGCGAGGGCGGGATGTCGCTTCGAGAGTCCTGCGTAGTCGTTTAATGCCAAGCCTTTGCCTTCTTTTTTCTCGAGGGCGATCACCACGCCCCACGCGCCGAAGTTGGTGAAGGCGTACGAAACGAGATAGAACAAGCCAGCGGCGACTGAAGTCGCTACTACATTCTCGTTGCCATACGGGACGAACACCATGAGGATATATCCCGCGTGAGCGATGGAGGAATATGCGAGCAGGCGTTTGATGTCGGTCTGCGCGATGGCGACTACGTTGCCGACGATCATCGTCGCGGCGGAGAGTACCCACAACACGTCGGTCATGTCGGTGGCGATGGCGGGGAATGCGGTGGCGAACACGCGGAGCAATGCGGCAAAGCCCGCGATCTTCGCGCCAGAGGACATGAACGCGGTCACCGCAGTGGGCGCGCCTTGGTACACGTCGGGAGTCCACATGTGGAAGGGGACGGCGGCGACCTTGAAGCCGAATCCGATGAGGAGGAGGGCGGCGCCGATGGTTAGAAGCAGGTTGGAGGTCGAAGTTGAAGCGGACTCGACGATGGCGAAAATGTTCGTAGATTGAGTCGCGCCGAAGATGAGAGCGATGCCGTAGACGAGAAATCCAGAAGAAAATGCGCCGAGTAAAAAGTATTTGAGTCCCGCTTCTTCTGAATCTGTTTTCGGACGCGAGAATGCGGCGAGAACGTACAGCGGAATGGAAAGTAATTCGAGGGCGAGGAAGACGACGATGAGGTCTGTCGCTTGCGCCATGAGCATCATGCCGACGACGCTGAAGAGGAGCAGTGTGTAATATTCGCCGCGCTCGATGCCCATGCGTTTGACGTAGCCGTAGGCGAGCGCGACGCCGAGCAAGCCGCTGACGAGGAGTAGCGCGTTGACGAAGGTCGAGAAACCGTCGAGGGCGACCATGCCGTTGAAGCCTGAGTCTTCCATGCCGATCTGCGAAAGTGTGAAACCAAGTGTGGCGGCAAGACCCAACGCGGAAAGCAAGGCGGTGATGCCTTTGCGAGTCTTCGGGATGAAGAGGTCAACGAGCAATAGCACGCACGCCCAAACGGTGAGGATGGTGATGGGGAGGATAGTGGTGAGGTCGAATTGATTCATATTTTTCTGCCGCGAATCGCTTCGCGCGAATTTACGCGAATTTTTAATTCTGTTTCAAATGGTGGTTGAGTAGCCCTGAGCGGGGTTTGCGAAGGGCGTACCGAAACCACATCACGTCATTTCATTTATTATTTCTGTTTCATGTGGTGGTCGAGTAGACACGAGCGATAGCGAGTGTCGTACCGAGACCACATAATTTGTATACAAATGTTCACTTGTTACTGGTGGTCTCGATACGCGCCTTCGGCGCACTCGACCACCGAGGTATGAATGTTATGGCAACGGCATCATCGCAACGAGTTTATCAACGGCGGGCGCCATGATGTCGAAGAACGGCGCAGGGTATAAGCCGATCCAGAAAATGAAGATGAGCAGGGGAACGACGGTGACGATCTCGCGCCAGTTGAGGTCGCGGATGGCGTGTCCGTGTTTTTTCACTTCGTCTACGATCTCGCCTTGCGGACCGAGGAACATCTTTTGGAACATGTAGAGGATATACACCGCCGCCATGATAACGCCGAGCGCGGAGATCGCCGCGAACCAGACGTTGCCCCAGTAGAAGACGCCGTTTTGTCCCGCGCCCCACGCGCCAAGCAAAATGGTGAACTCGCCGACAAATCCGTTCAGCCCAGGCAAGCCCATCGAGGACAACGCGACGATGAGGAAGATGGTGCCGAACACGGGCGTGATCTTCCACAAGCCGCCGTACACTTTGAACTCGCGCGTGTGAGTCTGTTCGTAGATCATGCCGACGAGCAAAAACAACGCGCCCGTGCTGATGCCGTGATTGATCATTTGCAATATCGCGCCCGCGATACCTTCGGGGTTCAACGCGAACAAGCCGAGCATCACAAATCCCAAGTGGCTCACGGACGAATACGCGACCAACTTTTTGATGTCTGCCTGCGCGTACGAGACCGCCGCGCCATAGATGATTCCGATGGTGGCGAGGAGGGCGATCCACGGCGCGGCGCGGACAGCCGCCTCAGGGAACAGGGGAAGGTTGAATCGCACAAAGCCGTATGTGCCTAGCTTCAACAGCACGCCCGCCAGAATCACCGAACCAGCGGTCGGCGCTTCGACGTGGGCGTCGGGCAACCACGAATGCAGGGGCCACATCGGCACTTTGATGGCGAACGCGGCGGCGAAAGCAAGGAACAACCACCATTGAATGTTGGAAGGGATTCCGCCTTGCGCGATCAACTCAGGCAGAGAGAACGTCCCGCCGTTGACGCCGAGCCACAGAATGGCAAGCAACATCAAGATGGAACCCGCCATCGTGTAGAGGAAAAATTTGATCGCGGCGTAGATGCGGCGCGGTCCACCCCAGATGCCGATGATGAAGTACATCGGCACGAGCGTGAATTCCCAGAAGATATAGAAGAGGAATAAATCCTGCGCGAGGAACACGCCGTTCATACCGATCTCCAACAGGAGGAAGAAGATCATGTATTCTTTGACGCGCTCTTCGACAGCCGTCCACGTGGAGAGGATCGAGATCGGGGTGAGGAACGTGGTGAGCAGGATCAGCAAAATGCTCAAGCCGTCTACGCCGAGGTGATATTGGATGTTCCAGCCCGCAACGGTGATCCAGTTATATTTTTCAACCAGTTGCAAATCGGGGTTCGATGCGTTGAACATCGTGAACACCAAAATGGAAACGCCGAACGTCACCAGCGATGTGATGAGCGCCGTCCAACGCATGGTGTTCCTGTTGTTGCCAGACATGAAAAGCAACACCAGGATCCCGATCAGCGGGGAGAATGTGAGAAGCGTGAGCGATAAATTCATGTTCAATCCTTTAAGTCGCAAGTTGAAGGTCAAAGGTCGAAGGTCTGACCTTTGACTTGCGACCTTTGACTATTTAAGCACGAGATAACCTAATATCAACACAACGCCCAGCAAGACGGACAGCGCGTAGGAACGCACGAATCCGTTCTGGACCTTGCGGAGGGTCGCCGAGAAATTTTGAGTCCACACGCCCAAGCCGTTTGCGATGGCGTCGATCCCTTTTTGATCGGCATACTCGTTCAAGCCGATGAAACTGATCCAGTTGTACGTTCCCGCAATGACCTTCTCATGGAACCAGTCATGCCAGAAACGCCAGTCAATCACGTCTGCGAGGAAATAAGAAATTTTATTGAATGGCGTGACAATGATCGCGTGATACAGCTCGTCCACGTACCATTTATTTTCCATGCCCGTGAAGATGGGACCGAGTCCCTTTTTCAGCGGGTCAACCTGACCTTGCTTCATCGGGTTGCGTCCGTAGAGGAGCCATGAGATCAAAATTGCAATCAATGCAAGGACTGTTGAAACGCCCGCGACTTGCATATCCAACCCGAGGGCTTCCACTTCGCCGATGGTGTATTCCAACCAATGACCGAGATTGTGGAACCCCTCAAATGGAAGATTCAACGCGCCTCCCAAGATGGAAAGCGCCGCCAGAATCATCAACGGAACGGTCATCACTTTGGGGCTTTCCTCCGCGTGCGCCGCGGCTTCGTGCCGCGCTTCGCCGAAGAACACCATCCAGATTTGCCTGCCCATGTAAAACGCAGTGAAGAACGCGGCAACCGTCAACAGCCAGTAGATGGTCTGCGAATGATGGCTTGCGTCGAGCAAAATCTCATCCTTCGACCAGAACCCCGCAAACGGAGGCAGACCCGCCAATGCAATCGTGCCGATCATGTACAGCCAAAACGTGACAGGCATGGTCTTGCGAAGCCCGCCCATGTTGCGCATGTCGCCTGGGTCGAACGCTTCATGATGTTCCGCCGAAGCGTGATCATCATGCGCGTCGTGTCTTTCCTCTTTCTTCTTTCCCTTGCTCTCCCTCGCCCTAGCCCTCTCCCGCTGGGAGAGGGGACTCGCATGCGCGTGCGCCGCATGATGATGTCCGCGCTCCACGCCCAGAATCACCGAGCCAGCGGAGAGGAACAACAACGCTTTGAAGAACGCGTGCGTCACGAGATGGAACATCCCTGCCACATACGCGCCCATGCCAACCGCCGCAACCATGAAACCGAGTTGCGAAATGGTCGAGTAAGCCAGCACCTTCTTGATGTCATATTGACCGACGGCAATCGTCGCGGCGAAGAGCGCGGTGATTGCGCCAACAAGAGCAACGATATTCTGCGCTTCATGCACAACCGAGTACAACGGCGCGGAACGCGTGATGAGATACACGCCCGCCGTCACCATCGTCGCGGCATGGATGAGCGCCGAAACGGGAGTTGGTCCCGCCATCGCGTCGGGCAACCAAACATAAAGTGGAATCTGCGCCGACTTGCCTGCCACACCGATCAGCATGAACAACGTGATCGCGATGATCATCTCATGCGGAACTTCGTGCGCTTTGGCGAACACCGCGTCGAATTGAAAACTGCCGAACGCAAAGAACATCAGGAAGCCTGCGATGAGAAAACCGAAGTCGCCGACGCGGTTGGCGATGAACGCTTTCTTCGCCGCGTCCGAGTTCGCCCACGACGGGCGCGCGAGCGTGTCCATTTCGTACCAGAAGCCGATCAGCAAGAACGAGCACAGCCCCACCCCCTCCCAGCCGACGAACAACATCAGATATGAGTCGCCGCTGACGAGGATCATCATCGCGGCGATGAAGAGGTTGAGAAAAACGAAGAAACGGCGAAACCGCCCAGGGTCCGATTTGAAGCGCACGTCTTCGTGCATGTATCCGATGGCGTAGATGTGGATGAGAGTCCCGACGCCCGAAACGACCAGCATCATCGTCGTGGATAACGAGTCGACGCGGAACGTCCAATCGAGGGATAACTCGCCGATGTGGATCCACTCCGCGAGATGCCAGCGCATCGCTTCGCCGTGTGAGCCTGATACAGTTACGAACAACAGGAGCGACACTACGAACGCCGCCCCCGACGCGAGACTCGCCACCGCGCCGACCATCCGCTCGCTGAGCCTGCCGCCGAAGATGCCGTTGATGAGCAACCCAATGACTGGGAAAAATACCAGCCATGGGGCTAAAAATAAAAATCCTGTGTTTGCTGTTTCGCTTAAGTGCATAACTTCTCCGAGAACAGTAATTAGTAAAGGGTAATTACCAATTACAAATTACTCATTACCCTTTCAACGAACTCATCTGATCCACATCAATACTGCGCTTGGACTTGAAAATTTCCACGATCAACGCGAGACCCACCGCCACTTCCGCCGCGGCGACCGCGATCACGAAGAAGACGAAGATCTGCCCGTCGAAACTTTTGATCACACTGCCGAACGCCACGATGGCAAGGTTTGCCGCGTTCAACATCAACTCAATGGACATGAAGATGATGAGCGCATTGCGGCGAATCAACACGCCGAGCACGCCGATGACGAAAAGTATGGCGGAAAGAATGATGTAGTAATCAACAGGTATCATAATTTACTCGCGGTCTCGTAACTTGTAACTTGTAACTTGTAACTCGTTACTACCGCGCCCCTTTCTCTTTTTTCGTAAGGATAATCGCGCCGACCATCGCAACCAGCAACAAAATGGAAACGACTTCAAACGGCAGTAAATAATCAGTGAAGAGCAACATACCCAACTGACGGAGATTCTCCATCGTGTTGACGGACTCGTCGGGCTGGAGCACGTTCCCCGCAGGGCGCGCTTTGGTGACGAGAAGGAATGTCGCTTCTGCCGCCAGCAAAACGGATAGAACGATGGCGAGCGGTCTCTGCCACGGCAGGACTTGCGACTTCGGCAGTTCGTCTGTGCCGAGCAACATGATCACGAACAGGAACAAGACCATGATCGCGCCCGCGTAGACCGTAATCTGCGCCATGGCAATGAACGGCGCGCCGAGCAAAAGATAAAACACCGCCACCGTGACGAAGTTCAACACAAGATACAACGCCGAATACACAGCGTTCTTGCTGAGCAACATGCCGAGTGCGGAGGCAATGGCTATGAGTGCAAGAAGTAAAAAGAGGGCAAGGTCGAGGGTCATAAGATCTCTAAAGTAATTGGTAATTGGTAATTACTATTTACCAATTACTATTTACTAATCCTTCGGATTCTCCATCTCAGGCACCGACCGCGTGAACACGCCCGCTTCGGTCTTCTGCGGGGTCAACATGGCGGTTGCAGGGACGGGATCCAGCAACATATCCTTGGTATAGATCGCCGAACGGCGGTCGTAATACGAGAGTTCGTAGTTATCTCCCAGCGTAATCGCCTCGGTGGGACAGGCGTCTTCGCAATAACCACAATAGATACAGCGGAGCATGTTGATCTCGTAGGTCGAAGCATACCGCTCTCCAGGCGAGAAACGTTTTTCATCCGTGTTCTCAGAGGCTTCCACGAAGATCGCGTCCGCAGGGCAGGCGGCGGCGCACAGCGAACATCCGATGCACTTCTCAAGCCCGTTGTCGTAGCGATGCAGTTCGTGCCGCCCGCGGAATCGTTTGCGCACCTCCCGCTTCTCTTCGGGATACTGGATCGTAACGGGCTTCTCGAACATGGATTTTAGCGTAACCCACAGCCCGCGGATCAGTTCGACAGCGGGATCAAGCGCGCTCATAAGAAAGCCTCCTCAAGGCTTGATAGATCGTAACAACGGGGATCAAACCGGCGATCACCGAGGCGACCGGGATCGACCACATCCACATGGCATTGCCCGTTTGATCCGCAAGCAAAATGCCGGTGGCGGTGATAAATACGATTGCCAGTGACAACGGCAACAGCACCTTCCACCCGAACGACATCAAGCGGTCGTAGCGGAAGCGGGGCCACGTGGCTCGCACCCAGATCATGGCAAACAACAACAAAAAGATTTTGATGAACATATACACGGGTCCAAGCAGGGGATATTGATCTACACCGGGACCCAAATACCCGCCGAAGAAAAAGACAGCCATCACTGCACAGATCACGATCATCTTCTGGTATTCCGCCATGAAGAATAAGGCAAACTTCATGCCCGAATATTCAGAGTGATACCCCGCGGTCAATTCCTGCTCCGCCTCGGGCATATCGAACGGCGCGCGATTCACTTCGGCAAGGGTTGCGATCCAAAAGATGAACGCGCCCACAGGCTGAATGAATACGAACCAGATATCGCTTTGTTTTTCCACAATGTCAACCATGCTCATCGAGTTACCGAGCAAGATCACGGGAATCAGGGAAAGACCAAGCGACAGTTCGTATGAGATCATCTGCGCGGTCGAACGCAGACCGCCAAGCATCGCGTACTTGCTGTTCGAAGCCCAGCCAGCCAGCACGATCCCATACACCGCGATCGCCGCGATGGACATGAAATACAACACGCCCACGTTGATGTTGGCGAGATACAAATTGATCTCGCGCCCGAATACATTGATCGAACGCCCTAACGGAATGACCGCCGCAATAATAATCGAAGGCACCAACGTCAGGATCGGCGCGAGAAAGAACACGAATTTATACGCTTTCGCAGGCGAGAGTTCCTCTTTGAAGATCAACTTGACCGCATCGGCTATCGGTTGAAGCAAGCCAAACGGTCCCGCGCGATTGGGCCCCACGCGGGTTTGTATACGTGCCAACGCGCGGCGCTCATAATAAGTAAGATATGCGAACCCGCCCAGCAACGCGAAGATCCACACCAGCGCTTTGACGAACCATTCAAGCCAAAGAGTCCAATCGGTGATCATGCCTTCACCTTCACAGCCACAGGCTCGTGGATCGCGAGACCCATCGAACGCGGCACCAGCGCAATCTCCTCGTCAATCGAACTATCCAACTTCACAACCGCCTTCCCGCTCGCGCCGTTGAAACTTACGTTCACCGTCTGCCCTGCGCGCACGCCAAGTCTTTCAGCCGCATCAGGATGCAAACTCACGCTCGCCTCGCCGATCCGCTCGTGCAACAACTCGGCAGACATGACGGTCGTGCCGCGATGATACAACTTGTTGATCGGCACCGCGAGCAATTCTTTATCTTTCGGATGTGGAACCGCTTCTTTCTGGACCCTCGGTATGCTCACCTTTTCTCCGCGCGTCGCGGCGGCTGAAAGATGTACACCCAAACCGTGTTTGTTCTCATACGTTGTGCCGCCGTAATACATGTCACCGCGCCCGACGATGGGCAACTGTTCTTTGACCTCGGCAAGTTTGGCGTAGTTCAATCCTTCGAACGATTTGACTGTTTCAGCAAGTAAATCAAACACCACCGAAGCAGACGTGCCCTCGAGGATGACTCCCATGTTCCGCGCGATTTGAGCCGTGATCGCAAAATCAGGCTTCGCTTCGCCCGTCACAGGCACAGCAGGGTAGAACCTCTGCACGCGTCGTTCGCCCGAAGTCAACGTCCCTTCGCGTTCGGTGAAGGCTTGCGCGGGTAAGACCACATCCGCAATTTCGGTTGTGGCAGTTTCCATCACATCTTGCACTGCCACGAACGTCGCGCCTTCAAGCGCCTTCGCCAATTTCGGATCGTCGTTCACAGGATCCGCGCCCACAACATACACCGATTTATCCTTCAACGCTTTGGCTAGATCTTCTTCAACAGTGAATCCCATCTCCCACGCGCCCTGGTCGTTCGTGCGTTCCCACACACCGATGAGTCCGCTGTTGGGTTTGCCGATGTAGCCGTTCTCGTTTAATAACTTGGCACATGCCGTCGCCAAACTTTGCGAGCCAAGCACGCCGAGTCCTTCGCTTCCATATAAGACGACCACGTTCTCAGATTTCAACAGCGCGTCGCCTTCTTTGCTCTTCTTCGCCAGATCGTGGACGGTCTTCGCTTCATCTCCGTATTCATAGCGGACTTTGAACGAAGCATATTTATCGAGCTTCGTCTCGCGCGGATTCAACACGATCAACGTCGCGCCGCGTTCTTTCGCCTGTTTGACTCTGAGATACCAGATTGGCGCCTCTTGGTATAAGTCTGAGGCAACTACGAGGATGGTCGTCCCCGCTCCCATGGTTCCAAAGTTCGTGCCGGCGCTCACACCGACCAGCGACGTCAATTCGCCGCCAGCCATATGCGAATACAAATAGGCTTTGCCGCCGGCGTGATCGGCAAGGGTCTTCAAGTTGAACAAATCTTCGTTGGATAGCCTGCCAGATGCGAGAACAACAAAGTCTTTCTTCTCCTTGCTAAATTTCTCGGCGGCGAGTTTTGTTGCGGCATCCCACGAAGAACGCGCTAACTTTTTATCTTTGCGGACAAGCGGTTTCGTTAATCGATTCTTGCTTTCCGCATAGTGATACGCAAAGCGACCTTTATCACAGATCCAAATCTCGTTCACTTCTTCGTTTTGTCTCGGCATCACGCGCTTGACGATGATCTCGCCGTCTGCCTTGGCTTCGCGGCGAGTGTTCAAAGTGGTATTGCATCCCACCGGACATTGCGCGCAGATCGAAGCTTGCGAACCCAATTCCCAAGGGCGGGCGCCGAAGCGGAAATCTGCGGTGGTCAACGCGCCGACGGGACAAATATCGGTGGTGTTGCCCGAGAAAACTGAATCAAACCCAGGGTCCGAACGAGAAACGATCTGCATCGAGCGCTCGCGTTTGTCGAATTCGAGCACTGCGTCCCCGGCGATCTCATCTTGAAAACGGACGCAACGCGCGCATTGGATGCATCGCTCTTGATCCAAAAAGATCAACTCGCCGAGTGGTTTTTGTTTGGCAAGATGCCTCTTCTCATCGTAGATGAAGCGGCTCTTTCCGGGACCATGCGCTATGGTGAGGTCTTGAAGCGCGCACTCGCCGCCCTTGTCGCAAACGGGGCAATCAAGCGGGTGCGATGTGAGCAAAAACTCAAGGATGTTATTCTTGCCTTCGGCAACCTTTGCCGACTGCGTAACCACGACCAAACCTTCTTCGACCTTGTTCGTACAAGCCGTTTCCAGTTTGGGCATGAATTGGATCTTCGGCGCACCGTTCTCCATTACGAACTGACCCGTAGCTCGGTCACGCATCGGGCGCCCAATTTCCACGAGACACATGCGGCACATGCCGGCGGGTTCGAGTTTGGGATGATGGCAAAAGACAGGAATGTCTACGCCTGCGAGTTTTGCCGCGTCTACTACCGCGGTTCCTTCTTGCACGGTAACTTGTTTGCCGTCAATCGTAAGAGTGACTTGTTTACTCATGATGCTTTAACCACATTATCAAAATCTTCCCGGAAGTGCTCGAGTCCCGAGACGACCGCCATGGTGGAGAACTCGCCCAACGCGCACAGACATTTGCCCTGCATCTGCTTTGCCACCTTGAGGAGCAGATCCACATCCGCTTTTACAGCCTGACCACCGTGGATGCGCTCGGTGAGATGAGACATCCAATACGTGCCTTCGCGGCAGGGCGTGCATTTGCCGCACGATTCGTGTTGAAAGAAGTGGACGGTCTTGTTGAGGAGCCAGTCCATCGAGACAGTATCGTCAACGATAATTACAGAAGCCGAACCAAGTTCCGACTTGAGTTTACGGACTTCAAGATAGTCCATGGGCGTGTCAAGAAGATTGTCGTCATGCACCAAAATCAATGAAGATGACGCGCCCGCAGGCATGATCGCCCGAACTTTGCGGGAATCTTGGACGCCGCCGCCATGCTTATAGATTAGATCGCGGAAAGTTGTGCCGAACGGCAACTCATAATTGCCTGGTTTGCGCACGCGCCCCGAGAGTGAAAAGATCTTCACGCCGGGGGCGTCTGCTGTGCCCATGGACTTGTACCAATCTGCGCCGTTCGCCATGATCATTGGCACATTGGCAAACGTTTCGACGTTGTTGATAATGGTTGGCTTGTTATACAGACCCACCGACGGCGGAAACGGGGGACGCACGCGCGGCTGTCCGCGTTTGCCTTCGAGCGATTCGAGCAGAGCCGTCTCTTCGCCGCAGATGTACGCGCCCGCTCCAAGATGGGTATAAAGCCGAAGCGAGTAGTCGGTGCCGAAGAGTTTGTCGCCCAGATAGCCATCTTCTTCCAACTCGGCGATCTTTTCATCGAGAGCTGCTGCCAACTCCCAAAACTCGCCGCGCAGGTAAATATATGCCGCGTTCGCGCCGACCGCGTACGAGCCGATCATCAACCCTTCCAAAAACTGGAACGGATTGCCTTCCATGATCTCGCGGTCTTTGAAGGTGCCAGGCTCCGATTCGTCCGCATTGGCGACCACGTAATGGGGCCAGTTCTTGTTGTCAATGAACGACCACTTCATTCCAGTCGGGAAGCCCGCGCCGCCGCGCCCGCGCAGACCGGAGTTCTTGACCACATCGGTCACTTCGGTCGGCTTCATCTTGGTTACGGCGTTCTTGAAGGCGGCAAGTCCGCCGCTCTTTTTGTAGACGGGGAGTTGGTTGATATCGGGTATTTCGCGGTGACGTAAAAGAATGTGTGTCATAGTAGATAGTTAGACCGTTGATTATCGCGTAAAAGATTCGAACACGCATGCAAACTATGCGGTATTCTTCCTCAATTCTTCCACTAACTCCATTGTTTTCTCAACAGTCATGTTCTCATGATATTTGATACCTTGCGATCCCTGCAACTGGAACATGGGAGCCTTGTCACATGCGGCAAGACAGGTCACTGCTTCGAGTGTGATCGCGCCATCAGGTGTGGTTTCGCCGACTTTAATTCCGAGATTGCCGCACAGGTCGTCCATGAATTTGTCCGCGCCGCGCAAGGCGCATGGCAGATCGGTGCAGACCTGGATTCGATATTTGCCTTCTTTTTCCTCGTGATACAGCGTATAAAAGCCGACCACTCCCGCCACTTCCGTTTCGGTGATGTCGAGCATCTCGGCAATGTCTTGCATGGCGGCTTTGTTGATGTAGCCTTCCTCGCGCTGGGCAAGGAAGAGCAAGGGCATCAACGCCGAGCGTTTTCCTTCGGGCGGATATTTCGAAAGGATGTGTTTGACTTCTTTTGGATACTTCTTTGAAAGCATAATGTCAGCTCATGTCCCTTCTCCCATTGGGAGAAGGTTAGGGTGAGGGTAATTATCGGTCAATGTCTCCGAGCACGATGTCAATCGAAGCAAGGATCGCTACCAGATCGGCAACGAGATGTCCTTGCGTAATTTTGTTGATAACAGATAAGTTATCGAACGAAGGAGTGCGCATGTGAACGCGATGTGGTTTAGGTCCGCCGTCGCCTTCCAGGTAGACGCCCAACTCGCCGCGCGGCGATTCGACCGCGTTATAGATCGAATTCTTCGGCGCAGGGAAGCCTTCCGTCCAAAATTTGAAGTGATGAATCAGCGCTTCCATGCTCACGCCGATCTCGGCGCGCGGCGGCGGAACAAATTTACGGTTATCGCTGAGCACAGGCTGGCCTGACAGTTTCTTCAACTTCTCCAACCCTTGTTCGACGATCTTCAACGATTCGCGGAACTCTTCAATGTGGACAATGTAGCGAGCAAATGTGTCGCCCTCGGTGCGGACAGGAACATTGAAATCGTATTGTTCATAACCGATGTACGGGCGCGCTTTGCGCAAATCCCAATTTATGCCCGAGGCGCGGAGGGTCGGTCCCGTCACGCCGTGCGAAAGGGCGGTCTTCCCGTCGAGAATGCCGATTCCAACCAGACGGTCGAGGAGAATCGGGTTCTTCGTCAACAGCGCTTCGTATTCATCCACGCGCTTGGGGAACATCTGAATGAAACTGCGAACGGCGGACTCGAATTCAACAGGCACATCGCGCCATACACCGCCGGGGCGGAAGTATGTCGTCATCATGCGTTGACCCGAACACATTTCGAGAATATCCAGAACGTGCTCGCGCTCGCGAAAGCAATACAGGAACATGGACATTGCCGCGAGATCAAGACCGAACGCGCCCATAAAAACGAGGTGCGAAGCGATGCGCTGTAATTCGGTAACGATCACACGGATCACTTGCGCGCGCTCGGGCACATCGAGGTCAACCAATTTCTCGACCGCCATGCAATACGCGAGGTTGTTGCCCGTTGTGTTCATGTAATCGAGTCGGTCGGTCATCACTTCGGCTTTGAGGAACGTCTTGGCTTCCATGTTCTTCTCGACGCCCGTGTGCAAATAACCGATGTCGGGGATCGCGTTGACGATCGTTTCGCCGTCGAGTTCGAGCAACAAGCGCAGAACGCCGTGCGTAGACGGATGCTGAGGTCCCATGTTCAACAACATGGTCTCGCCCGTCAGCGCGCGTTCTGATACGAGATGCTTGTATTGTTCGTAACCAACTTCTTCGATCTGTGCCATCGTTTACTCTTTCGCGTAAATCTTTTTCAGGTCAATATCGTCGTAATTGAACGTGAATTGCGGCTCCTCATAACCAAGCGGGAAATCTTTGCGAAGCGGATGCCCATCCATCCCTTCGGGATTTAGAATCCTGCGCGCATCCGGGTGCCCCTCGAACACGACACCAAACATGTCGAAGACTTCGCGCTCGCGCCAGTTGGCGGTATCGTACACGCGCGTCGCTGTCGGGACTTTGAGCTGGTCGCTGTTGACGGGGACTCTTAACTGCAATGTGATGTTTTGCGCCAGCGATGACAGTTGGTAGATCACATGAAAGCGCGGAGTCTCCTGCGGATAATAATCCGACGCGGTAAGCGCGGAGAGCAGTTCAAATTCAAATTTGTCGCGCAGGAGAGTAAGAGCATCCACGATCTGTTCCGCTTTGACGAAAACATGCGCCTCGTTACGAAACTCTTCGACGGAAGAACCGAACTGTTCCTGCAATGCTTGAACGATCTTTTCGAGTTTCTTGTCCATGACAAACTCCGTAACACCGACTTAAGTCGGTGTTACAAACTTATCAGCCTTCACTTTTTCGTACAGCGTCACGATCCCATGGATCAACGCCTCGGGGCGCGGCGGACAACCCGCCACATACACATCCACAGGGATGATCTCATCCACGCCTTGCAGGATCGCGTAATTATTGAACACGCCTCCGCAAGAAGCGCAGTCACCCATCGCAATCGCCCACTTCGGCTCGGGCATCTGATCGTACAAGCGGCGCACCACAGGCGCCATCTTGCGCGAGACGCGACCAGCAACAATCATGAGGTCCGATTGACGCGGGCTGGCGCGCATCAATTCCATGCCGAAGCGGCTCATGTCGTAATGAGAAGCCTGCGCCGCCATCATCTCGATCGCGCAACACGCGAGACCAAACAACATGGGCCACATCGCGTTCGTGCGCGACCAGTTGACGAGTTCTTCGAGTTTTGTAGTGACGATCCCCATGTCGCCGAGTTTTTGCTCTATTCCCATTCAAGGGCTCCTTTCTTCCACGCGTACACATAGCCCACCAAAAGAATGACAATGAAAATGACCATTTCGATCAAACCGAATAACCCCAACTGACGGAACACAATTGCCCAAGGTAAAAAGAACACAACTTCGATATCGAACAGGATAAATAACACCGCGATCAAATAAAAGCGGACGGGCATTCGGCGCGTGCCTTCGCCGTAAGGAGTCATGCCCGATTCATACGGCATGGATTTTTCTGCGGATGGTTTCTTCGGTCCGAATAAATTCCCCAAGCCAATTGCAATCAGGGCAACGAGGGTTGCCAATACGATCATCAATGCAATTGCAACGTATTCCAACATAGAGGTTCCTCAAAATGCCCATTAACGGACAAACTTTGTAAGGTTCGTGACAGTATAACATAAGAGTTTTGAAAGTGCCACTTTTCACAAGGTGGGATGAATTCGTAGGGGCAGACGGCCGTCTGCCCCTACTGAAAAATGCTATACTCAAATTCACAACAAGGATGCGATGACCAAACGCCTCATTCCCCTCCTCATTCTGCTCTGCCTCCTCGGAAGTTGCGCGCCTACCCTGGCATCTCCTACTTCAACGCCAACTGCAATCATTTCCCCAATCCAAACTCCGCGCCCAACACAAATGTTTGTCGCCACTGCTACTCCTCAAGGGCAAGGACCATATTTGCTATTCGTGGAAAAATCTACCCTAACGATCATGGACATCAATGGAGGTACACGAAAACAAATCGAGATTCCAAACGATGGATACATCATAGAATTAGATAAGGCTATTTCTCCAGATGGGGACTTGTTAGCCTATTTCACTGGATCGCCAGACGAACCTTATGACCTTAAGCTCAATTTATTTGATTTATCGGATGAAGCATTTCAAACCATTGCCAGCCTCATAGCGCCAGGTTTCCCTGAAAATCTTCGCCCGGTTGCAGAAACTCTCGAACTTTCACACTATTCTCCAGAGTGTAGCAATATAGAATGCCTTACAATATTAAGCAGCTATGATTTTGAAGAAGGGGTCACTTCACTTGCTTGGTCTCCAGATGGTCAATACTTGGCATTTGCCGCCCAAATAGACGGGCCATCTTCAGACATTTATGTTTATGATACAGATAATCAGTTAATACGCAGACTTACAGATGAGATCGAGAATATCTGGGGAATGGAATGGTCTCCCAATGGAAAGAGGGTCATTTATCACGCCACTGTTCCCGGACCAGTAGACCCCTACAACTATTGGTATATAGCAGACCTAGGAATGAACTCTCTCCAAAACTTAAGTGGTGATCTTGGGTACTTCACGGGAAAACTTGGCTGGGTCACAGAAAATTCATTTCTCTATGTTCTTTGGAATAATAATCATGGAATCGGCCCCCGCTATACAAGTGTACGATATGTAAATCTAGAGAACAACGAAACGAAAGAAATTTGGCCATATGGAGCCGAAAGTATAGTTTTTGACCCGGAGAACGACAGAATTATTCTCACTACAAACGGAGCAGGTGATTCTCATCCCAAAGTGGGCACATATCTGGTATCACTCGATGGGTCATTCACCAAACTATCGGATAGCATTTACAGATTATTTGAAGATCAAGAACCTTTCAAGATATTTTTTGGGCAGGATAAGGATGATCAAATATATAGTATTTCACCAAACGGGGAAATTAAGTTGTTTGGACAAGGACGAGGAGTCAAACCCAGCATTTCGCCAAACAAAAAGTGGATTCTGAATTGGGAAACCAGCAGTAAACTTAATCTTTATTCAGACAGCCTTCAGCTTCTAAACTCCTGGGGTTTTGATGAGTACATTTATTATGAGGTTAGATGGAATCCTGATTCAGCAGGAGTGATAATAACTACAGACACAAAGCACTATTATCTTTCAATTCCCAACGGAACGCCTACGCCAATAGAAATTCCAGGATATATTTTTACCTGGCTTCCATAAACCGAAAGAGCGGTGTAATGTTCCACTTCCACAAAACCCTTACCCCAAATAATCCCACGGTTTGCTCCGTGACGGATGCCGCAATTTCCTCAGTGCCTTCGCTTCGACCTGGCTGATGTAAGCCAAGGATGGCAAGCATAAAAAAAGGACCCGACGGATAGTCGAGTCCTTTTTGTGCCTTCGTTATGCGTATCTTTGCCTGCTCTCGCGTACCGCCTGAAGGATTTCGTTGGTCGTTACAGGCAGTTTAATGCCTTGTACATCCAGCGGAGATGATTTTGAGGGTTTTGCAGACATTACAGGTCGAATCACAAAAACTTGACCATCGTTGGACTTAAATTGAACCTGGCCTTCACGCAAAGCCTTTTGCAGAAGTTCGATGAGTTGTTTTTGAATTTGTGAGGTTGTGTAGATCATGGAAACACCTCTTATCTCTAATTCTCTAATCTCTGCTTTTCACCCCAAATAATCCCTCAACTGTTTGCTCCGTGACGGATGCCGCAACTTCCTCAGCGCTTTCGCTTCGATCTGGCGGATGTAAGCCAAGGATGGCAAGCATAAAAAAAGGACCCCACGGATAGTCGAGTCCTTTTGTGTCTTCGTTATGCGTATCTTTGCCTGCTCTCGCGTACCGCCTGAAGAATATCGTTAGTTGTTACTGGAAGTTTTATACCTCGCACATCCAACGGAGATGTTTTTGAGGGTTTTGCAGACAACAGAGGACGAATCACAAAAACTTGACCATCGTTGGACTTAAATTGAACCTGGCCTTCACGCAAAGCTTTTTGCAGAAGTTCAACGAGTTGTTTTTGAACTTGTGAGGTTGTGTAGATCATGGAAACACCTCTAATCTCTAATTCTCTAATCTCTGCTCTTCTACCCCAAATAATCCCTCAACTGCCTGCTCCTTGACGGATGCCGCAACTTCCTCAGCGCCTTCGCTTCGATCTGGCGGATGCGTTCGCGGGTGACGTTGTAGTACGCGCTCACCTCTTCGAGCGTGTGATCTTTTCCGTCTTTCAAGCCGAAACGCAATTCCAGCACTTCGCGTTCACGGTCGGAGAGGAGGTTGAGCGCGCTTCGCACTTGTTCACGGAGCATTTCACGCGTGGCAGAATCCAACGGCGAGGGCGCATCTTCGTCTTCGATAAAATCGCCCAGTGAGCTTGAGTCTTCGTCGCCGATGGGACCGTCAATCGAGATGGGCTCTTCGGCTGAGCGAAGCACGCGGTCCACTTTTTGCATGGCGGAGTCCAACCTGTGTTGCAGAGCGACATCGAGGGGCTTTTCTTCTGAATGCGCGCGCAAGATCGCTTCCACATCCACTGCGGGGAGATAGCCCACTTCGATGGCGACTTCTTCGGTTGTCGGCGCGCGCCCGAGTTGCTGTGTGAGAGTCCGCTGGACGCGCATCACGCGGCTGATGGACTCGAACAGATGCACGGGGATGCGAATCGTCCGCGCTTGCTCGGCGATGGAACGGTTGATGGACTGTCGAATCCACCAGGTGGCATAGGTGCTGAATTTGAATCCACGGCGCGGATCGAATTTATTGACCGCGCGCATCAACCCCAAACTGCCCTCCTGGATCAGGTCTTGGAAGTTGATGCCGCGATTCAAATAGCGCTTGGCGACGCTGACCACCAGCCGCAGGTTCGCGCGGATCAACGCTTGATTCGCCTCCACTGCGCGGGCTTGAGCCGAGTCCATCTCTTTGCGGAGGATGTCGTCGGTGGGCAGATGATTGAACAGAGTCCGCTGGTTGGGAAATTGATGATGTGAGTTGAGATGCTTGAGGAGCCAATCCGCATATTCGGACGGAAGCAGGTAGAGGCTGAGAAAGACCGAGTACGCTTTGCGGGCGATGCTGTTCCAGAGTTCATCCATCCCCCACAGGCCGTTATCCAAAAAATTTCTCAAGTACGAAGGCTCTTTCGATTCGGAAGACAACGCTTTGGCTTCGTTGAGAAGAAAGGTGAGATTCGGCGGTTCGCAGTGGAGCCGCGAAGTGTCTTCGAGCAGGCGTTCCCACGAGGTGAGCATTTCAGCGATGAGCGCGTGATAGATCGCGCACTCGGTGGAAAGCCCCTTGCGCAACGGATGGCGACCCAGCGACACGATCAGGCGATTCGCTTCGATCATGGTCGCTAGATGGAACTCGCTGTTGGCGTCGAGCAAGTTAACCTGACCGATCTCGCGCAAATACAAACGCACGGGATCGTCGGCGAGTTCGGCGGCAAACGCGGGGTCTTTCAGGTCAATTGGTTCGTCGAGCAAGTCTTCTTGTTGTGACAACGCGCTGGCATCGGGGTCCGGAGCATCGTCGCGCGCCAGTTCGGGCAGTTCGTTCAGCATGGCGTCCACATCCACAGGCAGGGACGAATCGGAAAATTCCGCGTCGCGCGGTGTTCGTTCATTTTTTTGAGAATTGTTCGATACGGTCCGTTTGTGTTCTGCCATAGTCCCGTTAACCAGACGCCATCTCACTTGGATTGTTACGAGTGCGAAAAATCGTTTTTACCACGAAGTACACAAAGGTCACGAAGGTTTAAACCCTAAAGTTTTAGAAACTTTGTGTACTTCGTGTCCTTTGTGGTTAAAAAGCCTTTTATTATTCCAACCGTTTGACCGCCATTTTTCGGTGCGCCTGATCGAGATCGCGCAACAGCCGCGTATGCTGTAACACCAGATCCTGATACGACGATGCGCGCGCGTCTCCGCTCTCATGCGCCTCCTCCTGCAAAAAGCGCAACTGATTGATATTCTCCCCCGCCGCCACGCGCCGCAATTTGATCACGCCCCGCAGCAATTCCTCGAGCAGTTTTTCTTCGACGCGGTCGAGTTTCTCCGCCTCTTTCACCAACTCTTGCGAACGCGCTTGCAACGTCTCGGGCAGCGAGTCCACAACGAAATCGTGATGCTCGGTCTTATCCTGTTCCACCGATTCACGGATCAACCGAAACAACATTTGATTATCGGTATAGTCAAAATCTTTGGCGGTCAACGCGATCAACCCAAACTCTTGCAACGACCGATCCAGCCGATACAACAACTCAGGTTTTCTGAACAACACGCCGATGACGTATTCCTCAACCGCTTTACTGGATGAAACCGACACCGTGACAGGCGAAGTGGATTCGCGTACTTCGGTCTTCTCAACCTGTCTCGGTCGCCTCACTCGCGGATACTTCGACCCGCTCAGTACGCCGCCTTGGGCCTGGGTCGCCAGTAGGGAGCGTTCATCCACCCTCAACATCCGCGCCAGCGCCTGACGATACGTGTCGCGTTCCAACGCGTTAGGCAGATCTTCGATCAGCGGAAGCACCTGCGCGGCGATTCGATTCTTCACCTTCGGGTCGTTGATGTTTTGTCCCGCCGCGAGAGTCTCCATCACATGCGTGACGATGGGCTTCGCGTCTTCGATCAACTTCTTCCATTCATCTTTATCACGCGCCACAATTTCATCGGGGTCAAGATCATCGGGCATCGTCGCCACGCGCAGATCGGCTTGCAGACGAGACTCATTGCGAAGCAATCCTCGGGCATCGAAGCCCAACTCCCCTTCTTTATCCATCGCGGAACGCGCCGCATCGAGTCCGCGCAGTACGGCTTTTTGTCCCGCAGTATCTGGGTCAAGCGCAAGGACGATTCGCCGCGTGAATTTTTTCAGCAATCTCATTTGGTCTTCGGTCAACGCGGTGCCCATCGGCGAGACGACGTTTTCGTATCCCGCTTGGTGCAATGCGATCACATCGAGATAGCCTTCGACAATGACGGCTTGGTCAGCGGTCCGAATCGGTTTACGCGCGCGATCCAGTCCGTAGAGCAGGCGTCCCTTTGAAAAGATCGGGGTTTCGGGCGAGTTGAGAAACTTCGGGATGTCGTTCGGGTCCACGATGCGCGCGCCGAATCCCGCCATGCGTCCCTGCTCATCGCGGATAGGAATCATGATGCGGTTGCGGAAGCGGTCGAAAGAACGAGACTGGAGACTGGAGATTTGAGATTCAGATTCGCGTACAGATAATAGACCCGAATCAATTAAGTCTTGTTCGGAGTAGCCGCGTTGGGTGAAATGGTTGAGGAGGTTGTCGTAGCCTGCGGGCGCGTATCCCAAGCCGAATGTTTCGATAGTTGAATCGTTCAGTCCGCGTTTTTCATGGAGGTAATCGAGAATATTTTTGTTGGCGAACAAATGACTGCGATAATAAATGATCGCATCTTCCAACAACTTGCGAAGGTTTTCATACGCTTCTTTCTGCTGAGGCGTTTCTCTTTGATATTCTTTTAACTCCACACCTGCGCGCGCGGCGAGTTTTTGCAACGCCTCTTTGAAATCCAACCCTTCGCGCTTCATCACGAACTTGAAAATGTCGCCGCCCTCGTTGCATTGACCGAAGCAGCGCCACGTCCCCGTCTCGGGCCAGACGACGAACGCGGGCGAATGTTTGTTATCGTGAAACGGGCAGAACCCCGTGTAATTCTTCCCCGCGTGGCGCAGTTTGACTCCCGCCTCCGAGACGAGGTCAACGATGTCTATTTTGGATTTGATTTCATCAATGGTGGACATGGGTTAAGTAGACAGGTAAATACGTAAACAAGTAAACAGGTAAACACATAAACAAGTAGACACGTAAACAGGTTGAGTGAATTATAGACGTGTTTGCAGATTCGGCACATTAAAAGAAGAAGGGCAGATATTCATCTGCCCTTGCTATGTTTCTTGAATTTCAATGGACCTTAATCGTCTGGGCTGTCGTGGTCACAGCCTCCGCCTTCACCTTGATACGAACTGTCATTATACGAATTGAGGTTTTGTCCGCCAGTGAAGCCTGCACTCCGAACGTGGCTCATATCGGGCAACAAGCCTGCGGTAGTGACGGCTCGCTCCCCGCTCAGGCTGGCTCGCGAGGATGCCGCCTGCACAGTGGCGAATACTGCTAGAACGATCACCAAACCGATCAACAGGGAAACAGCGATCCGAACTTTTGACTTGGACATGGTTTTCTCCTTTTCAAAAGACGTTGCATTGACGAAGAGAACGATGCGCGAATTGACTGGCTACATCCCCACTTGACGATGACGGGATTATACCCAACATTGTCCGATTAGATAAAACTCTTAATCATCCTTAATTTAGAACCCTTCGAGTTTGCTCATGTCGGCGATGCCTTTTGACAACGCGGCAATTTGTTGCAGCAAGCCGAGGCGATTCTCCTGCAATTTTTTATCCTCTGACATCACCAGCACTTTATCAAAGAACGCGTTGATGGATGGGGTCAACTTCACGACGATCTCGAATAGTTCGTCCACAGTGGATGGTTGGCGGTTGACGGTTTTTTGAATCGCGGCGAACAGATCTTTTTCTTCTTTTTCGACAAACGCTTTCTCATTGACCTTGAATGTCTTCTGCTGATCGCGCGTGATGCGGACACAACGCGCAAACGCGGGCAGGATCGTGGACCAATCCTCGCGTCCGACCCACGCTTGAAGCTGCTTCACCGCCTCAGCCGATGCCGCAGGGTTAGCGGACTGCTCCACAAGCACGGCTTCGACAATATCATGCTTGTAGCCTGCTTCATTAAGAACAACTTTTAAACGCCCGGCGATGAATTCTAAAATATTTCCTTGCGTTTCCTCATCGACCTCGATAGGTTGTGTTATAGCCGAACGCTTGACTGCCAGCGCGAGGTCAAAGTCAACATCATGCTCGATCAATGGCTGGACAATTCCAATCGCGGCACGGCGCAGACCGAACGGATCCTTCGCGCCTGTGGGAGCCAGCCCTGCGGCGAAAAGTCCCACAAGTGAATCGAGTCGGTCAGTGAGCGCAACCGCCAAACCAATCTTCGAACGCGGCACGGTTTGATATTGTTCAGCAATCGCTTGCGCCACCTCTGGAGACTCGCCGCTACGCAGGGCATATTCACCGCCGATAATCCCTTGTAATGAGGTCATTTCGGTCACCATTTGCGTGGCAAGATCCGCTTTACAAAGATACGCGGCGCGTCCGAGATGTTTGATCGTGTTCAAGTCGCCTTGATACCCCAGCAACGCGCCGACCTCCGCGCCGAGTTTCAGGATACGGCTCGATTTATCGAGCATGGAGCCGAGTTTGGTGTGGAAGGTTAGCGAGGCAAGTTTGGGGCGGTATTCTTCCAGTTTGAGTTTGAGGTCTTCGCGCACAAAGAAGTTCGCGTCGGTGAATCTCGCGCTGAGAACGTGTTCATTGCCCTGACGGACGATGTCAACGCCGATATCGTCGCCGTTGCGGATGGCGATGAAATGGGGCAACAAGGTCGAAGGTCGAAGGTCGAAGGTCGAAGGATCGTCTGACTTTTGACCTTCGACTTTTGACTGGATTGGAAAATATCTCTGGTGCTTCTTCATCACTGAGATCAACACATCGCGCGGCAATGAGAGAAATTCCTTGTTGAATCCGCCCATGACGGCGGTGGGCATTTCGACGAGGTTGGCTACTTCACTGAGCAGACCATCTTCGATGATGGCTTCCCCACCGACCAATGATGCGGCTTGCTTAACTTGTTCAACGATGGAGGCTTTGCGTTCTTCTTTGTCGAGAATAATCCCTGCATCCCGAATCACATCGAAGTATTTATCCGCTGATGGGATTTTGACTTCGGGGGAATCGTAAGGGCGAAGTCCGCGGGAAACATTGCCGCTCACAACGCCTGCATATTCAAACGGGATGACCATGTCACCGAGCAATGCAACGAACCATCTAATGGGGCGCGAGAACGAAACGCCTGAGTTGTTCCAGCGCATGGACTTCTCAAATTTGAATTCGGCGATCAGTTTCGGCAACGCTTCTTGCAAAACTTCGGGAGTCGGGCGTCCCTTTTGTTTGACGACGGCGAAGACGTATTTGCCTCCGTCCTGTTCGCGGACTTGGAGGTCTTCGACGTTGATATTGTTCTTTTTGGCAAAGCCCTGCGCGGCGGGCGTGTACGTCAAACTTCCAGTTTGACCAGCAGACAAACTGGAAGTTTGTTGTACGATGGCTTTGTCTGCGGGTGGACCTTTGACCACCTCTTCACGGTCGGGCTGAGTCGGGGAAACTGAATCAGCCGCAATCACGAGTCGACGCGGGGTCGCGTAAATGCGGATGTCGCCGTGCGTGAGGTGAAGTTCGTCGAGGAGAGTCGGGATACGAGATACGAGATACGCTTGGGCGGAGTCGACATCCGAGGCGGGGAGTTCTTCAGTCCCGATCTCAAGGATGAAGGATGAAGGATGAGTGAGGAAAGAGGAAAGAGGAAAGAGAGTCTTTCTTCTTTCTTCTTTCGTTTCTTTTAGAAGCGGATACTCCAACTCTTTACGGTGTTCTTCGTATCCATCAGCCACCTTACGAGCCAATTCTCTCATTCTCCTGAAAAATGCTTGTCTTTCGGCAACGCTGATCGCGCCGCGGGCGTCGAGGATGTTGAAGGTGTGCGAGGATTTGAGGACATAATCGTGCGCGGGGAGGAGCAGACCTTGCGCGAGGCAGGCGTCGGCTTCGGCGGAGAAGAGATCGTACATCTGACGGGCGCGCTCGATGTCGGCGACCTCATAATAATATTTGGAATGTTCGAACTCCTCGCGGCGGATGATCTCGCCATACGTGACGCCCGCGCCCCACTCTTCATCCCAGATGGCTTTGGCGTTGTTGAGCGCGATGAGGATGCGTTCGAGCCCGTACGTGATCTCGACCGAGACGGGGTTGAGCGTCACCCCGCCCATCTGCTGGAAGTAGGTGAACTGCGTGATCTCCTGCCCGTCGAGCCAGACCTCCCAACCCAAACCCCACGCGGAGATGGCGGGCTGTTCCCAGTTGTCCTCCACAAAACGGATGTCGTGCTGGCGCGGGTCAATGCCGAGCGCCTTGAGCGAGTCGAGATACAGTTCCTGCGGATTTCCCGTGTCGGGCTTGAGTATCACTTGAAACTGCGTATGCTTCTGAAAGCGATTCGGATTCTCGCCGTAACGCCCATCATCGGGGCGGACAGACGGCTCGACGTACGCCACGTTCCACGGTTCGGGTCCGAGCACGCGCAGGAAGGTGGCAGGGTTCATCGTCCCTGCGCCGACTTGGGTATAGTAGGGCTGGGTGATGAGGCATCCGTGCACTGCCCAGAAGGATTGGAGGTTGAGGATGATGGATTGGAAGGTGGGTTTTGGCATTAGAGATTAGAGACTGGAGACTGGAGATTGGAGATTGGATGATTGGGATTAGTAATTGGTAAGTTGTAATTGTGAGGGGATTATAACTGATGGAAAGGGAAGCCCGCCCTGAGTTCATCGAAGGGAAGAAAGTGGAAAGAAAAAAGATGGACGATTAACCGTAAATGGTGATCTAACGTCCAATATACTCTTCACGGCAGAGAGGTTTGTTCAAATTGAAAGCATAACCTCTCATTCCTGCTTATGCAAACTAATCGCTGATTTACAACCCTCTCGACTTTCTATCAAACAAAGTCATCCTGGTGGTGGCGGCGGAAAACCTTTATCGTCATCGTCGTCATCATCACCAGGTCCTCGATACTGACAGTAACAATCATAATAAAACTTCGTGATCATAGTACTCTTCTTAACTTCTTTCCATCAAGGAATACTCGATAATTATACTTTTTAATTGATGGATTTGCTATCTCCCAAACCGCTCTTGAAATATCCCCTGTCATTTCGATTTTCGAATTACCTGTTATTGGAGCGGGATGCAAGGCTTTCCATTTTGTAGTATGTGGAGCAATTAATTCGATTTTCACAGAATCCGTCCGATATTTAACATGGAAATAATCGGCACTTTGACCATTCTCTACTAAATCGCTCCATACCCCAACACATACACAACTTATGGCTATTCTTTTAGGAGCATTCGGGATGCTAGGTGGGTCTAAAATCACCATATATTTTATAGAGTTATCAGTTATAGCAACTTCATAAAAATCTAGTGGCGTTTTATCTGATATATTAACTGCACTAAACTTAATTTCTTTGGGATCGGAATTACGGGCAAATCTACACCAAATAAAATAATAATGAACTGGCTCAGAAACAGGCACTATAGTTAGTTCTTCGTTGAGGACTCCAGCACCATTCTCATATATTGTATGAGATATATTCCAGTCACTTAAAGTAAACTCTGTATTATGAAGTCGCTCTATAGCGTTCAAAAGGTTTTTATATGAATCTGTCAGCTTGTAATAAGTATCTCTTGTTCTTGATAACAATAGGCTGTTTTGCAGTAATTGAATCCCTACTCCAACGACGGTAACAGAAGAAGCTACAGACAATCCCAAATGTACATCTTGATTTCTGACCCCTAAGCCAGTTCCCATAGTAATACCAATCACGACGAGAATCGATGCCCATGGGATTTTAACCAACCATTTTGTATTGGGGTTTTGTAATAACCATACTCTAAATTTCGTTATAGCAACAATTAGACCGCCGAAAAACGAAATTATTCCTAACACAGAGGCAATGCCTGCCAAGATTGGGTTAACAAGAAAATCATCGAATGACATTTGACAGCCTCGGTAATTATCAGGTGTATTCAGTAGTAGTGAAATTATACAACCAAACTCATCTAAACTATTACGCGTACAATCTTGCGAATTTCCACTTCCCAATTCTGCCAGGGATCAAGTCCTCCGCGTCCAGCCACGGTTGTACGCCGCGTCGCTTCAGCGTGCGGTACAACTCGCGCACCTTCGGCTTGTCCGCGGAGGCGTGGCAGAGGAAGACTTTGAGGGGGCGTTTGTCCATAAAGGATGAATTATGAAGGATGAAAGATGAATTACCCGAACTCGGAAAGTATCTTCTTGATTTTTGCAGAGGAAATATCCGATTGCTCCGTCTTGGAATAAATCGTGACAAGAACGACCGCGGTTGCCGTTTTCAAGTAATAAATCACGCGATACCCGCCGCTCTTGCCACGCTTAACATCGCTGTTGCGAATGCGAACCTTGAAGATTGTGTAACCCGTTCCTTGAACTTTATCACCGATCAATTCCCCGCGTTGGATTTTCTCGATAAACGGCTGAACGTCTGATTGAATGTGATGATACTTTTTCGCCAGAGCCCGCACGTTACGCTTGAACTCTGGCGTGAAGAAAACTTGTACTACTGGCTTCGGGCTATCAGCCATCTATCCCTTCCCAAAGTTGTTCGATTGGGAGAACTTCATTTTTCAGGGCTTCTTTCCATCCCTGCAAAAAACTTTCGTCGGCAGGTTTGAGAGTCACGCTCTCGCGGAAGAGTCGCACCATTGCCCACAAGGCGGGTAAATATTCCTTCGGCGTTTCACGAATCTCTTTAGAAATTTTCTTGGTGTATGTGGATGGATACGTATTCATGGTTTCTCGCTATCGTTATGCAAGTATTATACATCCAAAACCCAGCAGCGATTCTCACTCTACCTTGCAAAAACCCACTTCTCAATTCCGCCAAGGATCAAATCCTCCTCGCACAACAGAGGCTGAACGTAGTCTTTGAGAAAGCCATGAGTCTATTGGCCTGCGAGCGTAGCGTCTCATTCCTTCCTGTGCTACAATGAATCAAAAGGAGGCGTTATGTTGGATGCGATGGAACTCCCTATTTTATTGAAAGCCATAGACTTCGTGTTCGAAGAGGGACGGAAAATTCTGGCAGAGCGACGCGAACGCCGCATGGCGAAGGACGCCTCTGCCCCAGCGGAGGCAAAGCCAGCCGAAGCCGAACCAGCCGTCCCCGCCGCCCTGAGCGAGTCGAAGGGCGCGATGGAAGCGAAGGAAGAGTCTAAACAGGAATTGCTTACCGTCAAAGTGGATGAGAGTCTGTGGAGGAATTACGAGGTGGAAGTCCAGCATTTGATGAGGCTGTTGGAAACGTACTCGCGGAACTATCAGATCGCGAAAGAACAATATGCAAAATGGGGAAGCGCGCTTGTGCCTCCGATTATCGTGCATAACCTGACCGAGGCGGAAGATGCGATGGTCGAGACCATCAAGCAACTCGAGGCGGTTCTTTCGAAGGTATATAAAAAGGATATTCAAGTCGTCAAGTAATTCAAGGGTGAAATATGAACAAGGAAGATATTGCTCATCACGAAAAGATGATCGAACTGCATAAAAAGAATCTCTACACGCTCGAGGAGATGCTCGCCATGTACGGCGCCGACCAGCCCCTGCATCTCATCAACAGCGTCACCATGGAAAGGGAGGCGATCGCGCGTTACGCCAAAGAGATCGAAGGGTTGACCTCCAGCGGCGAACCTGAAAGAACGGAAATGGTTGCGAACCTGCCGAGGCGTCATTATTTTGTCGGGCGCGAGCAGGAGATCAAGACCATCCTGCAATCGCTCAACCCCAACAGCCGCACATTCATCATCGGCATCGAAGGCATCGGCGGGGTGGGGAAATCCGCGCTGGCTATCGAAGTGAGTCATCGCTGTATCGAGGAAGATCTGTTCGAAGCGGTCATCTGGATCTCGGCAAAGGAATCGGTGCTCACGCTTCAGGGCATTGAACCGATCATCCCGGAAGCCAAATCGTTTTCGGACATTCTCATCACGATCGGTTCGAGTTTGGGCAATCCCACCATTGGGAATATGCCGATTCAAGATCAGGTCAAGCAGGCGTATACCCTGCTGGCGCGGCGTACTACGCTTCTTGTTCTGGACAATTTCGAGTCGCTCTCCAAAACCGAGCAGCGCGACATCCTCGACTTTTTGCGGCGTTCGCCGATCACGCTCAAGGCGCTGGTCACCTCGCGCGAACGAGTGACCGAGGGACAGATCATCCGCTTGCAAGGTTTATCCTTCGATGAAAGCAACGCCTTGTTGGAATGGGATGCCCAACAGAAGAACATCCATTTGACCAAAGAGCAAAATAAATATTTGGCTGAACACACCGGCGGGCTTCCCCTCGCGTTGTTGTGGGTGCAGGGACAGATCGCCGTGCTGGGGTATTCAGCCGCGCAAGTGCTGGATAAATTGAGCATGGATGCAAACATTCCCGTCCTGCAATATTGTTTCAACCATAGTTGGAGCCTGTTACGGCATCACAACGAAAAGAAATTGTTATTCATCCTTGCCTTACAGCCCGAAGCCGTTTCGCGGGAGGCGTTGAGGAAAATCTCCGGCATTGAAGATGAGGACGGTTTCGAGATCGCCGTCAGCGACCTGTTGCAGTTCACCCTCATCGAACACGAACCAGACCGCGATTATTTCAGCATTTTGCCGCTCACGCGCAGGTTTGTCCGCACGCAGTTTACCGGCGACCGGAAATTCATTCAGCAGGCTGAGTTGAAGATCGCCCAATATTACTCCGCGTTGATCTCGCAACGGAGCGATTTCACCGAGTGGCGCGGGTACGACAAACTTCTATTGGATAGGAATAACATCCTGAGCGCCTCACAATGGTGCTACAAATCCATACAAAAGAAACTGCCCGGCACAAGCTCCTTGACCAAGAAAACAAAGGGGATCGCCGAATTGCTAACGCAGATCGGCGCCCAGTTCGGGAGCGTGCTATGGCAACGCGCCTACTGGTATGACCGTCTCACGCTCGCGCACGCATCGCTCCGCGCGGCAAACCTGCTCTCCGATTGGAAATCGGTCAGCACGTTTGCGCGCAACATCAGTTGGATCTATTTTTATCAGGGGGATTCTCTGCGGGCTTTGCGCTGGGCGGAGGAATCGCTCTCGGCAACCACGATCACGCGGGACGTGTTGCTGATCGCGGCCGCGCAGAGATTGATCGGCACCGTGGAACTTCGGCTGGGCAATTTCGAACGCTCGGAAAAAATGTTGATGGACGCGCTCACTGCCAGCGAGAGTCATGCCGATGACGATTACGGAATTTACAGCAAAGGTTTCGCGCAGTTCGGTCTCGGCGATCTTGAAAATGAACGCGGGGATATCAAACAGGCCGGGGAGTGGTACCAAAAAGCACTGGAAACGTGGCAGGACCCCGTCCGGAAAGACCCGGTGCGCCACATCAGTTACGCGTTCAATGGGCTGGGCTTTGTCGCGCTCAAAGAAAAAAGATATGAAGAAGCGGAGCGGTACTTTAAGGAAGGGATCCACTCTGCAAATGAATTTGGTCGGGTGGAGGAACTGGCGCGCGGTCAACTTGGGCTTGCTATGGTGTATCTTGAATCGCACGCCGATCCTAAAGCCGCGCTCGGGCTGGTCAACGAATCAATGGAAGGATTTCAACGCCAAGGGATGCAACATGAGATTCGGCTGGGGCAAGAGTTCCTGCAAAAGATATTGACGTTGCATCCGCAATTGGCGACGCATCAACAATCGCATGGGTAACGAACAAAAAATTTTTCTGCAAGCCTTCAAAGAGCTGGAGATCTTGTTCGAGGCGTTACCGATTAATGAGGCGCAACGCCTGCCTTTGAAGGGCATCCTCTCCGGCATTTTGAAGAACGCCAAGAATCTAGCTTTATACGATCCGATCACACATGCGCTCAACTCACGCGCGGAGAAATGGCTGATCCCGGTTGGGCACAAAGGCATGGCAAAGGTGGATATTTACGATCTACGGCAGGCGAACAAAGTATATGGCGCCGCGGCGGTGGACTTGGAACTGCATAAGCTGGCGTTCCAGTTTATGTACATCTTTACTTCCGACCAAGGCGACTTTGTCCGCAGGTCGCCGGGTAGCGACGAGTTCCGCATCACATCCACGTCGAAAGCCCCGCGAGAAATCAAACGCATGTTGTCGAAGTTGTATATGGCTCAAGAACAGGATTCGCTCCTAACGTGGGATTTTGGCGTGGGGTTGACGGAAACCGAGGCAGAGCATGAACTCCAGAAACAACGCAGAGCCTACCGCCCCATCGTCGTCAGGCAGACCATCTTGGAAAGCCATACGGAAATCCCCGCGCGCATGGAGGAAATCAATTTACATCAAAGTTGGCATGAGTTTAACATGCCCTATGAAACGCTTATAGATAAAATTTGCTTATTGAACCTGCCGATCAATCTGGAACAACAGGTGATCGAACAGGTTCGGGTCACGCAGAGCGTTGTGGAAAGCATCGTCACCCGCGAGCCGCTTACCGACACTCTCAATGGGCTGGGCGCGAGGTGGTACCTTGAAAATAAAACCATCCAATGCATTGCGCTGACGGATATGATCAATATGCACGAGGGCAATGCCCGCTACGGAAGCGCCGCCATAGACCAGGACCTTCGGCGATTTTCGAACGTGTTGGTTAAGCACTTCCCGAAAGATGATGGGTTCCTGCTGTTTCGCTCGGAACGGGCGGGCGACGAATTCAAAATAACATCCACCACCGACGATCTGACCAAACTGGAAGACCGGCTTCGAACGGTTTGGGAAAAAGATAAAGGCCACGGGTTACTTGCATGGAATTATGGAGTCGGCGGGAACATCAATGAAGCGCATGTGGCTCTGTATAGGAATCGCGTGAAGGAAACCGAAATCATGAACGCGTCATCGTCAGACGGCAAATCAACCTTCATCATTGTCCGACCTGAGAGCGAAGATTACCCAAAACTATTCAAGCTTTCAGAAGATACAGCCCGCCTGATCAATGGGACGCCGATCATGGATCTTCACATGACCATTCAGGCGATCCGCAATGTGAAGGATTTTTCGGCGTTGAAAGATCGCCTCTCGGAATATGCGCGGAAGTTGCCGCCGCTTGAGATCAGCGTCAGAAGTATTGCGCGGATGAACGTGCACAGCCAGAAGGGCCGCCTATGGCTGTTGGCTGAAAAAACTCCAGCGTTGGAAAAAATCTACAACGAACTTGCCCAAATCGCCCAGGACATGGGATACGAAGCCTATCCGTACGCGTCCAGCGATTGGCTGCCTCACATTAAGATCGTTGATATGCCGGAGAACATGTCGCCGCAGATCAAAGATCCAACTTTCGGAACCGGGCGAGGATTATCCTTTACCGTGAGAAGTTTCGAATGGACCGTGCAGATGGGCGCCGAGCGCTGGGACCTGTTGGACCAATTCCCATTCGCGCAATGATCGTTCGATAAACTCGCGTTAACGTATCGTCTCATGGCAACCATTCTCATCGTTGACAAAAATCCAGCCGAGCGCCGGGTGTATACAACGCTATTGGGGAATTACGGTCATCGCTTTCTTGAAGCCGAGGATGGTATTCAGGCTTTGGAAGTCGCGCGCGCCGAACTACCCGATCTGATCATTACCGATGTTCTCATGCCAACTATGGATGGGTTTACATTGGCGCGCCGCCTTCGGGCAGAACCGTTGCTGATGGGCATCCCTGTCGTTTTCCAAACCTCCAATTACGACGAAACAGAGATACATAGATTGGCTCGCGCCAGCGGGGTGATGCACATTCTCCGAAAACCCGCCGAGCCGCAAGCAATCTTGCGAGCGGTGAACGACGCGCTCAAGAACCCGACGACTCCCGCCCGACTGCCGCAAACAGGACAACTGCAACGCGATCATTTGCAACTGCTTGCCGACAAACTCTACGAAAAAGTTTCCGCGCTCGAAGATGCCAATGAGCGCTTGCGTAATCTCTCCCTCGTAGATGGTCTCACCGGGCTGAACAACCGCCGCGGCTTCATGATCCTGGCGACCAACTTATTAAAGTTTGCGCGGCGGGCAGGGTATTCATCCTCCCTGATCTATATTGACCTCGACAGCCTCAAAGCCATCAATGATCTGTTCGGTCATGCCGGGGGAGACGCGGCTCTGGTCAACTTTGCCCGTATCTTAACGTCATCATTTCACGATTCAGATGTTACAGGACGGCTGGGCGGCGACGAGTTTGTCGTCTTGATCGTGGATGCGACCCACAACGACCTCGCCAACATACAAACGCTCCTGCAAAAGAACATAGATACGCACAACCGACAGGCTGAACCTGAACGCGCCTTATCCTTCAGTATGGGAAGTATCCGCCTGGGCGCCGACTCGACAATTTCCATGGAAGAATTCCTCACGCAGGCAGATGAGGCGATGTACAAACATAAACAGAGTCGAAAACGGGCAAGGAATTAAACTTTCTTCCGATTCCGTAAAGCAAGCGCCAACGTTCGATAGCCCCCCTTCACGAACAGATCCAAACGATGCAAATGCCGCAGGGATTCAGGCATATCGCAATCTTCCAGCCGCACGGGAATGATGAAGACCTCGTCTACAAGCAGGGAGGCTTTCTTGAGCGCGAGCTTCAATTCTTCATGGCGATATCCATGTTGTTTGTTGAACGCGCGTGAAAGGCAGACGACAACCGCGTCGCTGGTGAGGATCGCCTTGCGGATCTCGCTTTGCCAATCCTGCCCGGGTTGGAGGTTCGCCGCGTCCAGCCATGCGTCAACCGAATCCCGCCTCAATCGCTGGTGGAGTTTGCGCACTGCATCGCGATCCTCGTGCGCGTGGATGAGGAATACTCGTACTTGTTTTGTTAACTTGTTCATTCACCATAGCCAGTCTCAAAAGGAAAACAAGGACGGCTATTGTATTAGAACAAATGTTTCAAGTCAAGCGCGGACGTAACCACAGAGAACTCAGAGTTTTTTCTCAGTATCTCTGCGCTCTCTGTGGCAAAAGAAATATCAACCCTCTTTTTTGGACACTTCTCGGAACGGAAACAACGACCGTAACCCCTCCCACGGATTCTCCCCGCGCAGGATCGCGCGTCCATGCAGGAACAGGCTGACCTGCGAAAGACCGAACCAAAGGAAGAAGATCGTCAGCGCAACGGATGCGATATCGATCCACAAAGGCAGGTTCGTTTCGACCTCCTCCACCTGCGCGCGCCAACCTGCCACCTTCTGTTGATACTCATTCACCTCGGCAAGGAATCCTTCCAGGCTTGCGCGCGTTTCATTGAGGTCGCCGCTAAAAAGTTGCGACGCTGAATCGAGCAACACCGAAGCCTGCTCGGCAAGATCGCTCACATCGCCGATCTTTGATTCCAACGCATCGGCGGAATCGATCAAGTCGGTCAAGGTTTTATCTGGTATGTTTATATTGATGAACGGGACAATGTTCAACCCAAGGACAGTCACGCGCGCGTTTTCGAGCGTATCGCGCGCCGCGATCAGGCGTTCTTTTGCCGTTTTCAATTCGGGGACAAGTTCATCGTCGAGCGTGGTCTGCACATCTTCGAAGAACGCTTGCGGATCGTTCTGCGTGAAGTCGTTCAACGCCTGCTCGGTCGAATCGAGAATGCCCAACGCGCGTTCCAACTCGACGCGCGAACGATCCAACGCCTCCTCGCCCTGACGCAGGGCGGTTTCGATCTCCCCAAGCCGCGCCACTCCCTCGCGCGTCAGCGGACCGTTCAACCACCACACCGTGGGAATCCCAAGAATGCTCAACAGCAGGAAGAACCCGCTCAAGACGATCAACGCGCGCGATACAATGTTTCGAGCCATACAATCCTCCGATTCTCTTGCGAATGATCCAACATGATAGCGCTCCAAACATGCAATTTTTACAGGCTCAGGTAAACTTATGGAGACCTCGGCGCAAGCCCTACCGGGTGTACCGAATGATACACAATGGACATGAATTCCGCCACATCTCAATTTAAAGAGCGCTTCGGATATTCCCCGGCGCACATCATCCGCGCGCCCGGGCGCGTCAACTTGCTAGGCGAGCACGTGGATTACAACGATGGACTCGTTCTCCCAGCCGCCATCGATCGCGCCACGTATATCGCTTTCTCCCCCTCTGCCACGAATCATTCCACCATTGCGGCTGTGGACTTCGACCAACAGGCTGTTTTCTCCATTGAGGGGTTGTCTACCAAAACCCAAAGAAACGGCTCACCGCTCCCGGAATGGGCGCATTATCCCGCCGGTGTGATGTGGGCGCTTGGCGAGGCGGGGCTTGCCACACCCGCAATGGACGCGGTATTTCTCTCGAATGTGCCGCGCGGCTCCGGCTTGAGTTCCTCCGCTTCGGTGGAAATGGCGTTCGTTCTGGCATGGCAAACCCTCGGCGGTTGGACGCGTTCACCCATGGAACGCGCTTTACTCGGGCAAAAAGCCGAGAACCAATATGTGGGCGTCAATTGCGGGATCATGGATCAGTTCGCTTCGGCGTGCGGCGAGGAAAACAAAACGTTGATGCTCGACTGCCGTTCGTTGGAATATCGCTCACTGCCGTTGCCCGAAAGCGTGTCGTTGGTGGTGGCTGATACGACCGTTCGGCGCAAGTTGACCAGCGGCGAATATAACAATCGACGCAACGCCTGCGAGGCAACCGTGAAATTACTCCAAAGCGACTTGTCCGACATCGCCTCGTTACGCGATGTTTCGCTGGAAGATTTCAACAGACTGGCGCATTCATTGCCTCCCGAACTGGAGCGCAGGTCGCGTCACGTGGTGGAAGAGATCGGGAGGGTGAAGCAGTCGCAATCGTGGCTTGAAGCGGGCGACCTCCAGCGTTTTGGTCAGTTGATGAATCAATGTCATGTCAGTCTGCGCGACTTGTACGAAGTTTCCATCCCTGAACTGGATGCGATGGTGGAGGTTGCGCAAGGTTTGCGCGGATGCTATGGCGCTCGCCTGACCGGCGCAGGCTTTGGCGGTTGCACGATCAATCTCGTGGAGCGCGAGCAGGCTGGCGAATTTGTCGAACGCCTGGCAAATGGATATAAATCAAAAACGGGGCTTCACCCCGGGATTTATATTTGTCGCGCGTCAGATGGGGCAAGATTGTTATAAATAGGAGTTGCACAGTTGAACCTATTTCGCCGTAGTTGCACTGCGGCGGCGGCAGTACAATTGCCCGCCAGACAGATAAAATCGCTAGGCGATGGGATGTGGGCGCCGATGGCTTGCGCGAGATCGACGAGAAATTCCAGCCGATGTTTGAATCCGTTGGCAAGCCCATCACAATGGCGGTTTTTGTACGATGCGAGGAAGGGAACGCGCATTGCCAAGCGACCGCGTTCTTTTCTCCCACCGCGCAGGAGTGCGCCGAATCGTTCGGCGCATCGCCATGCGCTCCTCCCCTGCGCGAGGGATTGGAACCACTGCCGGGGGGATAAAAATTATTGGCCGGCGTTATTCTCCTAACGCGGTATCGCATTGGTGATACGCTACGGGCTTGCGGCGATATATCCCCAACTTCGCGGCACGCCTTCCACCCACTTTTGTTGCAGCGTAATTTGACGCTAGCCTTACGCTCCTTCCATAAGGTTGTCGACTTGCAACAAGCTTTTTCAAGGAAGACTTCGTGACGTTCTGCGTTATTAAGTTTGCCAATCTACAAAGTTTTGCTATACTGGATGCCAATGAAATCCCTCGATGAAATTCTGCGCGACTCCGCGACACGTCATCATCGCCTCTGCCCTCGACAGGTGTTGGGCGCGCGCATGGGGATGTTTGCCGCTTCTCTACTTGCCCTCGATCTGCCCCAATCCGACAAACGACTCCTCGCCTTCGTCGAAACCGACGGCTGTTTCGTAGATGGAATCTCCGCCGCAACCGGCTGTTACGTTGGACGCCGCACCCTCCGCGTGGAAGACTTCGGTAAAACTGCCGCTGTCTTTGTGGACACCCAAACCGAACGCGCTATCCGTATTGCACCGCGACCTAATGTGCGCAAACTGGCTCGGGAATACGCTCCCGAAGCCCGCAACCGCTGGGAAGCACAACTACTCAGCTATCAGACCATACCCGATGCAGACCTGCTGGATTTCAAATGGGTGACCATGCGTATCGACATCCCCGCGCTGATCGGGCAGGCAGGTACGCGCGTCACCTGCAACACGTGTGGCGAGGAAATTCTCAACCAGCGCGAGATTCTCTGGGAATCGAAGATCCTCTGCCGCGCCTGCGCGGGTCAGGCGTATTACGCGGTTTTGGAAAGTAAGGCAACGCTTACGTTGCGTCAGTAAATCCTAAGTTCTTTTTCCTTGGGGGATAAAAAACCGAGTCGCCAGGGAGGAAATCATACGGTAAACATATTCACGACTCGCGCCAAACACACCTACAGCCCTCTATTCCAACGAAGACTCCGCTTCCTCGTCGCTGATTGCCTCTATCCGGAAGGCGTCAAAAGGTTTCGTTAAACAGCATCAACCGGATACATGGGCGTTTCGTCTCTTTCTTCACTGGCGTATCAGGCGAGGTGGATCAGGGGCGCTCTCCACTAGTCTGTAACGGAAGCTTCTATTAGATTCTCGCCATCCTTCCCTGTTCCACCAAGGGGTTTATTGAAATAACTTTCAACTATCTAAAAAGTAACAAACAGCACTATTCCCATTTATTTCTCAACGGTAATCTTGCCTTATTATTATTTTAACAACGAACATGTGTCCCCCTTCCCTTGCCCATTCCTCCTATCCACCTGCCCGTTGTGTAGACCAACCAGTTGACCATCCCCCGCGGGATAACTGAATGTTTTATTGTTGTCCATCATGTTCGGAAATGGCGGTGCTACTGGCGAAAACATGGCGCAAGGCGTCTGAAGCAATTTTCGAATTTTGACATATTCTAAAACGATTACTAGAACTTGTCTCAAAAACACCGTGTCACTCTGAGGGAGCAGGGTTTGCGACCGAAGAGTCTCTTATTTGGGCAGTAGAGACCCTTCGCTGACGCTCAGGGTGACATTTTTGAGATGACTTCTAGTCGTTGATCGTTGTAATCTGTAAAAGGAGCACTCATCGTATGGAAACCTGGCTCACACACTGGGATCCAGAGAACACCGAATTCTGGAAAAAAACAGGCAGGAAGATCGCCTGGCGCACGTTATTCATCACAACCGTTGGCTTGACCTTTTCCTTCGCCACCTGGTTCATGATGAGCGCCATCGTCGTGCGGATTCCGCAGATCGGATTCAAATTCGACACCATGCAGTTGTTCTGGCTGGCGGCAATGCCGGGGCTGGCTGGCGGAACGCTCCGCATCATAAACATGTTCCTGATACCTATCTATGGCACGCGGCACGTCATTACTTACACGACGATCCTCAAATTGATACCATGCCTTGGCATCGGGTTGGCAGTAATGAATCCCAACACGCCGTTTTGGGTATTCATGGTTTTAGCCTTCACAGCGGGCTTCGGCGGCGGCGACTTCTCCTCATATATGCCGAGCACGCGCTTCTTTTTCCCAAAACATATGCAAGGAACAGCGCTCGGCGTGCAGGCGGGTATTGGCAACTTCGGCGTCAGTGTTGCGCAATTCATCACACCGTGGATTATCGGCATCGCGTCGTTTGGCGCCTCGCAGACGTTGAGTATCGGAGATACGACCAAAACCGTCTGGCTTCAAAACGCGGCATTCTGGTACGCGCCGTTTTTAATCATCGGCGGCATGATCGCGTGGAATTTTCTGCGCAGCGTCCCAATTAAAGCCTCGTTCAAGGAACAGTTGGACATCTTCAAACTCAAACATACGTGGTTTTGCACCGTCACCTACATCATGACCTTTGGTTCCTTCTCTGGACTCGCCGCCGCGTTTCCACTCCTGATCAAAAATCTCTACGGCTCCTTCGACGGGGCGCCTGATCCTCTGACCTATGCCTTTCTCGGTCCTTTGGTTGGTTCCCTCTCGCGGACGATGTTCGGTCCCGTGGCAGATAGATTTGGCGGCGCAATCCTGACTCACATCACGGGTATTGTCCTCATCATCACATCGCTGGCGATGGTCTTCATGGGATTATTGACGCCCACATCGCTCGACCAATTCCCGCTCTTCGTCATCCTCATGCTCGTATTGTTCTTCTTTGCGGGTATCGGCAACGCCGCGACCTTCCGACAATATCCAATCATCTTTGCCGATAATCCCCGCCAAGGCGCGGGCGTCATCGGCTGGACGGCGGGTGTTGCGGCATACGGGCCATTCATCTTCTCTATCTTGATCGGTTTATCCATTACTCATACAGGCTCGCCCGTTATGTTCTTCTACGGCATGGTCGTCTTCTTCCTCATCGCCATTGCCATCAACTGGTGGTACTACACCCGCAAGGGTTGTGAGAAACCTTCATGATAGTTGTGCCGCAAAATTTGTTTTGCGCTTTACGTCAACGGGTGTGTTAGAGAACACGCTCTACGCGAGAAAAGAAACAATGTCCTCAATAACCTCTCTTCAAACAAACGACAAAGGCAAGACTAGCGTTCTTGTCCTCTCGTCTATCGGTTTCACCATCATGTTCGCCGTCTGGCTGATGTTCGGTGTGCTAGGCATTCCCATCCGCAAAGAGTTCGGTCTCACCGACGTGCAATTGAGTTGGCTCGCGGCAGTCGCCATCTTGAACGGCTCGCTTTGGCGCCTGGTCTTCGGTATTCTCGCCGACCGCTTTGGCGGGAAGATTGTGTTCACTCTGCTGATCGCCGCTACAATCATTCCATCGTACATGGTCAGCCAGGCCGACACCTACACCGAGTTGATGGTTTGGGCGTTCTTCGTAGGGATGGCAGGCAACGCTTTTTCGATCGGCATTTCCTGGAACTCAGCATGGTATCCGCGCGAGCAACAGGGGTTTGCACTCGGAGTTTTCGGCGCGGGAAATGTCGGGGCATCGGTGACCAAGCTCATAGGTCCGACCTTGATCGCCATAGTTCCCGTGGCTGGTCTTGCAGGCGGGTTCGTTCCAGGCGGATGGCGCTTTGTTCCCTTTTTGTATTGCATTCTGCTGACGATCATGGCCATCGCAAACTGGTTCTTCACGCCGATGCACGACCACAAACCCGGCGCGACCCGTCCACTCAAAGAACTGCTCGCGCCGCTGAAACAAATCCGCGTGTGGCGGTTCAGTTTGTATTACGTAGTGGTGTTTGGCGCATATGTGGCGCTGTCGGTCTGGCTTCCGAAATATTACGTGGACGTGTACGGAATGGAATTACATTCCGCGGCTCTCCTGACTGCTTTGTTTATCTTTCCCGCAAGTTTGTTGCGTCCTTTAGGCGGTTATCTTTCGG
Organism: Anaerolineales bacterium; assembly: GCA_016789025.1. Lineage (GTDB taxonomy): Bacteria > Chloroflexota > Anaerolineae > Anaerolineales > Villigracilaceae > Defluviilinea. Next base: position 43,099 of record JAEURC010000015.1, on the reverse strand, counting down.
ATAAATTTGGCGCGCGTCGATTGATGTACTGGGTCTTCGGCGCCATGTTTTTCGCCACAGGCATTTTATCCTTGCCTCAAGGATATTTCATCGTACATGTTCCAACCCGATTCGCCGCGACGGGCGAAACAGAGATGTTCCTTTTCTCATTGAACGCGACCTGGTTCACTGTGTTGGTTTTCATTGTGGGTGTATGCATGGGAATCGGCAAGGCGGCAGTCTATAAATATATCCCCGAATATTTCCCGTATGATGTCGGCGCCGTAGGCGGGCTGGTGGGCATGCTTGGCGCGCTTGGCGGGTTCTTCCTCCCGCCCATGTTTGCCTCTATTTTAGAATTGACTTGGCTTCCGCAGACCACTTTCTTTGTTCTCTTCATCATCACAACAATCAGTTACATGTGGTTACACTGGACGGTAGTTCACCTACTGCAAAAAGCCTCGCCCACGCTTGAAAATGAACTGGATTTCAGGGATGTACCCCAAAACCGTTAATCGGTCATAACCCTCAGCCCGCTAACTCCTCCGCAACCTTCACATACTTCTACTACATCAGAGCGCGTCATCGGCGCGGTTGAAATCTTTCAGCGGAACAATTAACTGTCACCACGGCAACGCAAGTAAACAGGCAAACAACAAAAAGCGCGGACATCGTTTTGATGTCCGCGCTTTCCAATTACTATTTACCAATTACCACCTTACGAATGTTGTCCCTTCCAAAACTCGTCATCCGTGGCTTTGATCTCTTTCATTTCGCCCGTCACGATGAACACCGTCCGTTCGCAGATGTTCGTCACACGGTCGGCGACGCGTTCGAGGTTGTGCGCCACCCATAACAGCCAGTTCGCGCGTTCGATGGTCTTGGGGTCTTGGATGATGAACATCATCAACTCGTGATAGACCTGATTGTAGAGCGCGTCCACTTCATCGTCCTGGATCGGGATGGACTTCGCCATTTCTACATCTTCGTTCACAAAAGCGGTCAGCGCGCGGTGGAGCATGTCCGCGCCGATCTGCGCCATGCGCGGCACGTCGATCAGCGGCTTGAGCAGGGGCGCGTCTCCCATGCGGATGTTGATGTTGGCGATGCCCTTGGCGTAATCGCCCATGCGCTCCAACTCGGAAATGATTTCCATGGTGGATGCCAACAGCCGCAGATCGTGCGCCATCGGTTGCTGCGTGGCGATGAGGACCATCAATTTATTTTCGATGTCGAAGCGTTTTTTGTTGATCGCCGCATCTTCGGCAAAGATTCGTTCCGACGCCTTCACGTCGCGCTTCTTCAACGCCTCGACCGAATCGAGGATGGCTTGCTCCACCATACTGCCAAGCAATAAGACATCGTCTTTAAGTTGTTGAATTTCGCCTTCAAACGTTTTTCTAAGCATAACAGCCTCGTTGAATCATCGTGCGGGATATTATAAACTGGTTTTTTATCCGAACCTGCCTGTCACGTAATCCTCGGTGCGTTTGTCTTTCGGATTCGTGAATATCTTTTGCGTCTCGTTGAACTCGATCACCGTGCCTGAGCGCTCATGGTTGATCATCATCATGGCGGTGCGATCGGAGGCGCGGGCGGCTTGCTGCATGTTGTGTGTGACGATGACGATGGTGTAATTCTTTTTGAGCTCCTGCATCAACTCTTCGATCTTGAGCGTGGCGATCGGGTCGAGCGCGGAGGCGGGTTCGTCCATCAAAATGACTTCGGGTTGAACCGCCAGCGCGCGCGCAATGCACAGGCGTTGTTGTTGTCCGCCTGAAAGCGCCAAGCCCGATTGAGTCAACTTATCCTTCACTTCGTCCCATAACGCGGCTTGCCGCAAACAGGATTCGACCAACTCTTCCATCTTGCCTTTGTAGCCGTGGATGCGCGCGCCCCAGGCAATATTTTCGTAAATGGATTTCGGGAACGGGTTCGGTTTCTGGAAGACCATACCGATTCTATATCGGACCTCGACTGGGTCCACCATTGGGTGATACAGATTCTCCCCTTCAAACAAAACCTCGCCCTCGATGCGCGTGCCCGTGGAGAGTTCGTTCATGCGGTTGAAGGCGCGCAGTAATGTGCTTTTGCCGCACCCCGATGGACCGATGATGGCGGTGATCTTGTGCCGTTCGATGGGAATGTTCACACTCGCCACAGCGCGGAAGTCTCCGTAGAAAATTCCCAGGTCTTTGGTTTCGAGTACGAATGGCGATCTTTCTGTGGATGGTTGTGTCATGGTTTAGTATTTCCTGCTGAAACGATTTCGTAGAATGACCGCCGATGCGTTCAGGCTGAGCAGCATGACCAGCAGAACGAGGATGGTCGCCGCGGCAACACTGCGGAACTCGGCTTGCGGGCGGGCAGTCCATTGATAGATTTGGATCGGTAAGGTTGTAAATTTTGAGAACGGCGACTCGGGGTCAAAACTGATCGCCGTGGACGCGCCGACGACCACCAGCGGAGCGGTCTCGCCGATGGCGCGTGAGATCGCAAGGATCGTGCCCGTCAGGATGCCTGGCATGGCATTGGGCAACACGTGAGACCAGATCGTCTGCCATTTTGTTGCGCCGAGTCCGTAACTCGCTTTGCGCAGGGATTGAGGCACCGCGCGGATCGCCTCCTGGGCGTTGATAATGATGATCGGAAGCACGAGCAGACCGAGGGTCAGCCCCGCGGCGAGCACGGTTCGTCCGTTCGCTGTGGTTGAGTCCACCATCCCAAAGAGCTCTCCGCTGGTGAGGGGTTCGAGAGTCCGCACGAAGATGGCAAGCCCAAGGATGCCATAGACGATGGAAGGCACGCCCGCGAGATTGTTGATGTTGGTGCGGATCGCGCGGTTGAGCCAGTTATCGGTCGCGTATTCTTCGAGATAGATCGCCGCGCCGACCCCGATCGGAAACGCAAAGAGGATGGTGAAGAGGATCGTCCACAACGAGCCGAGGATGGCGGTGCGCACGCCTGTGGTGATCGCTTCGCTGGATTGCGGGCGTGTGACGAAATCTGTGGTGAGCCATGAGATGAACTTCAGTTCCGCAGTTGGAAACTCTGTTGCGGCGATGGCTCTGATCTCATCGGCTTTCGTAAGGGACGTCCACAACGTCCACACTTGCACAACTTCATATCTGACAATGCGTTCGTTGACAACTTGAAGTACATTCGCACGCGAGCGTTCTTCAAAGGATGTTTCGTTATCCAGTTTGTTGAACGCGCCTTTGGATAATTTAGATCGCAACAACTCGACAAGTTGCTCTTTGCTTTGTTGCTCCAATGGAAGACCATCCACCGTCAATGTGGCGGGGTCTACTTTGGCTTCTAACGCGGCGTACCCGAACGCGCTATTCATAATATTCAGGATCAACGCAGTCAGCGCGATAATGCCGACAATCGTAGAGGCGCGGAAGACCCAACGCCACACATTGCCTGTGCGATTCCGTCTTTCGATGTTGACGTTATAAGCGGGTTGTCCCCCTCTCTTTGTGGGAGAGGGGCTAGGGGTGAGGGGGGTCATTCGTACACCTCCCTGAAACGCCGCACAATGCGTTGACTGATGATATTGAGAGTGAGGGTGATGACAAACAGCAACAGACCGAGGAAAAAGATGCTGTTGTAATCTATCGAGTCGTATGCCAGATCACCGCCCGAGATGCGGACGATGTGCCCTGTGACCGTCTCCGCGCCTTCGAACGGGTTGAACGTAAAATTCGGACCCGCGCCCGCCGCGACCGCCACGATCATCGTCTCGCCGATGGCGCGCGAGATGCCGATGATAATTGCCGCGGCGATTCCAGACAGTGCGGCTGGTAACACGATCTGAAGCGCTACTTCCAACTTCGTCGCGCCCATGCCATAGGCGGCTTCACGTAACGCGCGCGGAACCGCGCCGAGCGCATCCTCCGTCATAGATGTGATGAGGGGCAGGATCAAAATTCCCATCACCAAGCCAGCCGATGCCGTATTGTAGATCTGCACAACATCGCTGCCAAAAATAGTACGGAGTAACGGCGTCATGAACATCAGCGCAAAGTATCCGTACACAATGGTGGGAATACCTGCCAGCACCTCCAAGATCGGTTTCAACATGCTGCGTGTTTTCGGCGCGGCATATTCGCTCAAATAGATCGCGACGCCCAACCCGAGAGGAATGGCAATGGACATGGCGATCACGGTCGTCATCAACGTGGAAGTGACCAGGGACCAGATGCCGAATTTTCCGACGTGGGGTTTCCACTCCGCGCTGGTGAGGGCTTGCAGAATATTCACTTCTGGCATTTGGAAAAAGAGCAAGGCTTCTTTGCCTAATTCATACACGATGCCGAGGGTGGTGAAGATCGAGAAAAATCCGCACAAGAAAAGCAGACCCTGAACGATCGTTTCGCCTGGGCGCGGTGTACGGCGCAGATTTAATTTTTTCGTTTTCAATCCATGGATAGCCACGTGTACTCCTGATCGCCAAATACAAACCGATATTCTCCTTCCTTGTTCAGGGGAAGGAGAATATCTATTCGATCAATTCCGACGGTTCCTATTTACTCACCGACCGCCGATTCCCACACATCGAGATTTTCTTGCGCCTTGCCTTCACTAACTGGGAAGTAACCGACATCAGTGATCTCATCCGCAACGTTGGTGATATAGAAGTAGATGAACGCGGCGATTTGCGGCTTCTCTTGCATGATCGTTGCGTCTGAGTAGATGAACAACGGGCGCGAGATGGGGTACTCGCCTGATTCGGCGGTCTCAGCGGTAGGAGCAACACCATCCACAGATAAGGCTTTGAGAGTGGAAGCGTTTTCCTGATAGTAGGCGTATCCGAAGTACCCGATGGCGTAGGGCGAACCCTGCACGCCTTGCACGAGCACATTGTCATCTTCCGAGAATTGCGTGCCAGCCGATTCAAGGATCGCGGCTTCACCCGCTTCGAGGTCGGCTTTGCCTTCGGCGTTCGGGAACGCGGGACCCATCACGGCTTCGACGAAGTAATCGAACGTGCCAGAGTCGGTGCCTGGGCTGAAGCGCAAGATCGGCTCGTTGGGCCACTCAGGGCGCACATCAGACCAATTCACAGCGGTCGAGAAGATCTGCGCGAGTTCGGCTTTGGTCACATCGGTGACGAAATCGTTTTCGGCGCTCACCACCACGGCAAGAGCATCGATCCCAACCTGAAATTCAACGACAGTCCTGCCAATGCCTGCGCATGATCCCACTTCGCTATCTTTGATCTTGCGGGAGGCGTTGGCGATGTCGGTTTCGCCAGCCACGCAGAAGCGTTCAATGCCCGCGCCCGAACCGATCGAGTCAATGGTCAGATTTCCAGCAAAGCCTTCTTCTTCAAAGCGCTGCTTCATGCGCTCAGAGAGCGGGAACACCGTGGACGAACCAGCGGTGATGATGTCGCCTGAAACAGCATCGGGCAGATACATTGCCATTGGGTCTTCTACCGCCGCCTCCGTCGCGGACGGGATGGTTGGTTCAACTTCAACAACCTGAGTCTGCGCCGAGGGCGCTCCGCAACCTGCCGCAAACAAACTCAATGCGAGCAGGGTCATACCGATCAAACGAAAATTTTTGTACATGTTTTTTGTTCTCCTGTTTAGTTTCATGCCCCCATCGTATCAAGCAGGTTTTAAGGACAGAAGAAGAACAAGTTAACATCTTGTTAAACGTGTAGGGCGGGTTTTCAACCCGCCATATGTTAAGTAGTTTTCAAAAAGTACTTTAAGAAAAATAGCTCTCGGCGGCGGGGACGCCGCCGAGGACGGCGGCTTGAGCAAAATTGTTTTTAAAGGACTTTCCACCATTTACTTAAATGTCATACGATTAATTTTTGGAAGTGAACTAATTTGTAGCAGCAACTTCAGTCGCTTCTTTGCGGCGAACGACGACTAAAGTCGTCACTACAAGATTCTCACACGATTGAATTTGCCATTAAACGGCACAAGAGCCGGGGAGGAGACCCGGCTCTTGTGCGCTGAGGAGAGAATGAAACTATTTCCTGGTATGTACAGATCGCGCTGGTACCTTCACCTGCTGGCACAGGTAGGCACGACGCTTCTGTCCCGTGTCTACGATGAAAACTGCGAACATTGCAATCAGGATGATGACCAGGAATGTTTCCATGCGCAAAGGATAGCACGGAGTCGTCACTCTGTGCTTTGCAGAGGGTTTGCGGACGCACAACAATTATGCAATGGTCAAACTAACGGAATCGAAAAGTAAAACGTGCTGCCTCGCCCCTCGATGCTCTCTGCCCAAATTTTCCCGCCATGCGCTTCAACGATATGTTTCGCAATAGACAAGCCCAAGCCTGTGCCGCTCCCCGCGCGGGATTTATCGACTCGATAGAAACGCTCGAAGATTCGTTGGACATCCTCCAACGGAATTCCGATCCCCGAATCCCGAACAGCGAATCGTACCTCGCCCATGCCTGCCTCCCCTGCGGGGACTATGTCGGCTCCCAAAACGACTTCGCCGCCTGAGCGCGTGAACTTGACCGCGTTGTGGATCAGATTCACCAGCACTTGTTCGAGTCTCTGCGAATCGATCTTCACCTTGGGCAGATCGTCCGCGCATTCTACGCGTAGACTCAAGCCCGCGCGCTCGGCTTGCAGTTGCATCCGTTTGGAGGCGGAGAAAAGCAGATCGGAGGGCGAGGCAGGTTGAAGGTCCAGCACGAGGCGACCTGATTCGATGCGCGAGAGTTCGAGGAGTTCGGTCACCATCTGAGAGAGCGCGTCCACTTCCACTTGGATCTGGTCAATGAATTTGCGCGCGGCGGGAGGGTCATCCAATGCGCCGTCTTGCAGGGTTTCGGTCAATGCTTTGAGCGAGGCGAGCGGCGTGCGGAGTTCGTGCGAGAGGTTGCTGATGAAATCGCGTCGCACAGTTTCGAGGCGGCGGATGCGCGTGAGGTCTTGCGCGAGGAGCAGGCTTCCGCCCGCGTGCGCGTCGGGGATGACGATGAGTTGCAGATATTGATGACGCATCGGCACTTCAACGGATTCGCTTTGCAGTTCGCCCGTCTGCTGGCAACGCCGCCACGCTTCGATGAGTTGATGATGGCGGATGACTTCGGCGAGGCTGTGGTTGACGGGGTTGGAGGCTTGAAATAATTTTCCCGCGGCGGGGTTGGCAAATTGGATGATGCCTTGCGCGTCGGCGATGAGCACGCCGTCGGTCATCTGGTCGAGGACGGTGGCGAGGCGGGCGCGTTCTGCGTCTAGGGTTGCATGTCGAAGGTTGAAGGTTGAGACGAGCGATGTGACCGCGCTTGCGATGTGTTCGAGTTCTTTGATCTCGGTATTGAAGCGCTGCTGGCGGATCTGGTTTGCAAATTCACCTGCTTCGCGGCGCAGTTTGACATATCGCCACGCGAACCACGCGGCGAGAATGAGAGCAGCGATCAAGAGAATGAGGCGATAGTCCATAAATTTTTAGCCGCGAATTTCTTTTTTTTGAATCGGTGTAAATCCGCGCGATCTGTGACGAAGGTTTTCAATCGTAAAACCAAAGCCAGTTATGTTGTCTTGTGGTCTTCGATGATGTAGCAACCTGCGTTCGTTGGGTGATCTTCCACGAGTTTGTCACTGCGCACATTTCGAAGAAGCCAGAGGATGAGCATGTCGCCGCCTGCGGCAACGGTGAACAACAAACCGAACGCCAACAACCAGCCGCTGCCGTTGACGATCCCAATAATGGCGGGGATAACGCCAAGTAAAACGCCTGGCATCGCCGTGCCGATACGGTATGGGTTGACCTTCAGCGGTACTTTGCAATGCGCGTACGGCGTAAAACTTTTGAGTTGAAAACCAAATTTGATGGAATTGAGCGGGAGTCTGCCGAAGAGCATCCACGTCAGCCCGTGGATGAGTTCATGGGTCACGATGCCAAGAATTAACACAATGAGGATGTCGGCAAAGAGGTCATTAAACCCCGCCGCGAATTGTTCCAGCCCCCAACGGCAAATGTATATCCACACGAGCGTTATAGCGATCGGAACGGCAAATAGCAGGCTGTATATATTTGCCTGCCCCATCGAAATTGAAAGATCGGATTTATTGGGTGTGTTCATGCTGTGTCAAGATTATCCCTCGAAGCGGTATCCCCCTCCGCGCACCGTGACGATACGCGTCGGGTTGCTGGAATCTTCTTCGATCTTTTGCCTCAGCCAGCGGACGTGCACATCCACCGTGCGGCTGTCGCCGATGTAGTCCCAGCCCCAGACGCGTTCGAGGATGAATTCGCGCGAGAGCATTTGTCCGCGATGTTCGGCAAAGAATAGAAGCAGTTGATATTCCTGGGGTTTCAGAGGAAGCGGCTCGTCTTTCAAGATCACTTCCTGCCGCGTGAGGTTGATGACGAGATTCCCGAACGTCAGCGTTTCGTGCTTTTTCTCAGGCGTCCTGTTGGACAGTTCTTCTCGCAGTAAACGCGTCCGTCGCAGTTGCGCTTTGACGCGCGCCATCAATTCGCGCATCGAGAACGGCTTGGTCAGGTAATCGTCCGCGCCCACTTCGAGACCCACGACGCGGTCAATTTCATCGTCGCGGGCGGTGAGCATGAGGATGGGGACGGTCATCTCTTTGCGGAGGATGCGCGCCACTTCGAAGCCGTCCAGTTCGGGGAGCATGATGTCGAGGACGATCAGGTCGGGTTTGAGTTTGCGCGCCGACTCGAGCGCGAGCCTCCCATCGCCCACCGCTTCGACGGCGAACCCATCCTTTTTCAGGTTGTATGTGAGGGTGTCGCGTAAGGCTGGCTCATCTTCAACGACGAGGATGGTTTCGGGCATGGGTTAACCATACCATGAAAGATTTCCATTCGCTATCAATGTCTTGTTAAAGCAGCACAACGGGTTATTGAACAACGATTTGAACGCCGCTCCCACCGCAATCTGTTATTGCTGTGCTCCCGCTTCGGCACACATAAACGGATACATAATATGTCCCTCTCGCCCCGAACGTGTAAACAAAATTTCCGTCTTCCTGATTGGGACCGAATAGGTTTTGACCATCCTTGCGAACTTCCCAGAAGTAATTACAGGCGCCGCAATCAAAACGTGTTCCATCGGGGGCAATGAAAAAAGAATCGCGCGCATCGAATGTCACTTGAAGCGGTCGATTGCCACTGGTCTGGCTGGGATGAAGGCTAACATGCATACCCAATGATGGATCGGAAGGAGTTAGAATAGCGGTAGCTGGCGAACCTGTTGGTTGGCCCGTTTCCGTTCCGCAACTTAATGAAATGCTTTCTATGAGAGTTATGGAAAAGGAAGTTCGGAACTCAAATGGTATATCCAAAGATTGCCCGTTGGAGGTTACTCGGACGATCCCTGTTTCCCAAACCTCATTCAAGGCAACCGTATGTTTCATATGTGTTTGAGGTGCAGCACGAACTGTTAATGAACGCGAAATAGCTTCTGTTTCTCCGTACTGATAGCCAAATTCGTCCGAAAATGCCGCGCCCAGATTGATGCCCGTCCCAAATAACTCCAGTTTCCCCTCTGCATCAACAACCAAGCCAAGCCCAAGTTCAGCGGAGTGGCTGATTGATTTTGATTTTTGGATTTCGTAGTCCGTATCACTTGCTCCCTGGCAGTTTGGCTGGTCAACTATTTCGGTTTCGACAGCTCGAGCCGTAGTTGTTGTGGGCTTGAGGATTTCCACATCGTAAGCAGATGGTGGGCGTGGTGGTGAACAACTCGCTATTATTAATGATAAAACAGTGCCAATGGATGGAAAAAAAAGCTTCTTCATGATTGAATATCCTCCACATGTATGTTGTTACTTGACAGCCTGTATACTTCCGCCTAGAGTTTGATTCCGTTACACCTTTACAGATATTTTATGACGAAACATTTGGGTGTCAAGCAGTTGGGAAAGTTCAAAATGAAATGCTTTCTTAACCCTCTCGCAATCATTTCTGGGTAAAATCATCCCAACTTCCTGCATCCAACTCACATGGCAAAAGAATTCACCTTCAACTGGCAATGGGACATCAAATCCCCCCCCGAGGCGATCTGGAAATACGCCGCGGACACCAACCGCTTCAACCGCGACACGGGTCAGCCGGAGGTGGAACTGCTCAGCAACGTCAAAGGGACGAAGCGGGCGCGCATGAAACTTCCCATCCTCCGCGTGGAGTGGGAGGAAGAACCGTTCGAGTGGACGTACCCATACTCGTTCGGCATCACCCGCCGCTACAACAAAGGTCCGCTGGATGAGATGCGGACGAATGCCAAATTCGATCCATTGCCCGGGGGCGGCACACGCATCACCTACAGTTCTTCATTTATCACTCGAAATGTTTTTGCCCAGATGGGAATCCCATTTGGGATCGGTGTCATAGCGAAGAATCGATTCGAGAAAGCGTTTCGTCGGTATGATGAGGCTTTGCAAAAAAACGAAACGCCGAACGAGTCGCCGCATCAGCGCGCGTTAGGCTCGGGAGGGCGAAGCAGGTTCAAGGTCCAGAGTGAAGCGGTGGTGAAGCAGGGGACGAATCCCGAACTGTTGAAACGTCTCGAAGAATTTCTCGATCATGCCGACGAGTTGTCCATCCAGCGCATACGCCCATACGCGCTCGCCGACGCTTGGAAAACGAATCGCCGCGCCGTGCTTGAAATGTTTTTACGCGCCACACGCGCGGGCATCGTGGACATGTCGTGGGATCTGTTGTGTCCATCGTGCCGCGGCATCACCGAGGGTCACAGCAATCTCGCCGAGGTGCATGGCGATTCGCATTGCAACACATGCCAAATTGATTTTCGCGCGAACTTCGATCACAACATCGAAGTGGTCTTTCGCCCTAACGCGTCGGTGCGCCCCATTGATTACACTGCCGCGTTTTGCGTGGGAAGCCCGCAGATGCAGCCGCATGTGGTGATGTCGCAAAGTTTGTCGCCGTTGCGCTCGCTGCCTGTCAACGTGCAACTCGACCCCGGTCGTTACTCGATGCGCGCGCTGAACGTGAACGGCTCCGCCTCTTTATTTGCGGATGTGGACGGCGCGTCGAAAACGGATCTACGCGCGACTCAATTCGGCTGGACTCTCGACGAACACCGCGTCGCGCTTCATTCGACCCTCAACCTGATCAACGCCACCGAAGCCGACTCTATCTTTCAACTTGAGCGCACCTCGTGGGGCGACCAAGCCGCCACCGCCGCCGACGTGACCGCGTTACAAGTGTTCCGTGACTTGTTCGCCACCGAAGTGATTCGCCCCGGCGAGGAAATTTCCGTCGGTTCGATCACGTTGATGTTCACTGACTTGCGCGAGTCGACGCGCTTGTATCGCAAGATCGGCGACGCGCCTGCGTTCGGTCGCGTGCGCGAACATTTTCAAGTGTTGGAAGATGCGATCGCGGAAGAGGGCGGCGCGATCGTCAAAACGATGGGCGATTCGGTGATGGCGGCGTTCCGTCATCCCATTGCCGCGTTGCGCGCGATGTGGAAGGCGCAAGTGAAGATCATGGAACGCGGCGAACCGATGTTGTGGCTCAAGGCAGGGATGCACAAAGGTCCGTGCATCGTTGTCAATTTGAATGATCGTTTGGATTATTTCGGCTCGACGGTCAACATCGCCGCGCGCCTGCCGGGCTTTTCACAAGGCGGCGAGTTGATCTTCACCGAAGAAATCTACAACGACCCCGACGTGCAGGAATTCCTTGCACAGCAAAAGCCCGACGCGCTGAGCCGCTTTTCGGACAACGTGAAGGGATTCGACGATCCGTTCACGTTGTGGAAACTCAGGGTTTGATAGTAGGGGTAGTTGGATAGTTTGTTAGTGGGGTAGTTTGGTGGTCGAGTAGGTCGAGGCGTTAGCCGAGACCGTATCGAGACCACCTGTAAGCAGAGTATTTTGTTATAGATTTGCTTTTGAATACTATTGGTCTCGACTGCTTGTGCTCAACCAACGATTTGGAAGTCATCGTTCTTGGATTTGCAAAACTTCCCTTTGATCGAACGGGGATTTCAACTCAGCCGAATCAAGCGCCATCACTTTGCTATTCGCAAAGAACGGAAAATCGAAATTCGTTTCATCGCCTGCCTTTTTGCCAGGGATGGGCATCAGCCGCGCGGTGAGGGGTTTGTCGAGGCGCAACGCCAGCGCGGATAAGTCGAGCAACAATGGCACGAGTTGTTCAGCCGTTGTATCTCCCGCGAGCGGAATTGTGTCCAGTCCCGTTCCGCACACGGCGGAGTAAAGCAACGCGTCTTTGATCGTGAGCGTGCCTTCGGCGGCGCGTTTCGCAAGGACCGAATCTTCCAGCACAGGTTGCATGAATCCGCTGAAGCCTGTGTGGGGGAAGTCCGCGCGGTCAACGGCTTCGGTGAGAATGGCGGCGGCGGCGAGCGAACCGTGCAATCCGATCTTGGGGATGCCCATTTTTTCGACCGCGTTGCCGAGCGAATGTGCGTCGTCAGGGAAGGGGGCGAGGGAGAAGTCTATGCCGAGGAACTTGGGAGAACTTGAAACTAGAGACTTCGAGACTTTGGCGAGTTTCTTGCCGTGCTTTTCGATCTCGCCCGTTAAATTACTTCTTCCCTCTTCGATGGTCTTTGCATTTTCAAACGCGCTCACCGCCAAATCTGCGGACTCGGTTGCGAGCGCGAAGGCGGGCTTATCCTTATCGTGATACGCGGCGGGGAAGAACGGAGCGCCCGCGTCCACGTTTGCCAGCGCGGCGAATTGCAGGTTGGCGAACCCGTTCGCTTCGATCTGTGCGCATCTCACGATCACTTCAGCGCACGCGCGGATCGCGGCGAGATTCAGTCCGCGCGATTTGTCTGCCATCACGCCGCCGAAGAAAACATTTTTCGAGACGAAGATCGCGTCGGGGATCGCTTCATAACTGCGCGGGGATTCGGGCAAGGCGGGTCCCAACGAGACATAACTGACGCCATGTCTCTCGGCGATTCCCGCAACCTGATTCGTCAACTCCATCAACTTGCCGATATTTTCATCGCTGAACAACTTCGGGAACGGAATCGTCGCCAGCCGCACGGTCTGCACTTCGTAGCCCGCCGCCTCATACGCGGACTTTGCATCCGCGAGAAACATCCCCGCCTTTTGCAGGATTTTTTCCTCAAGCGGATATTTGGGGTTGCAGAAATAGGTGATTGAACGGATTTTCATTTCATTCATCCATCGGTGGTCGAGCGCAAGCAGTCGAGACCACAGGTTTTCAAGATATGTACTGTATTCATGTTACCTGCTGGTTTCGATACGTCCCGCGACAAGCATCGCGGGACTACTCAACCAGCGTATGCTCTTTGCCTCACCACCTCAAACATCAACACCGAACCTGCCACGCCCGCATTCAACGACTCGACATTCCCTGCCATTGGAATTGAAATTTTCTGTGTAGCCAGTTTACGCGCTTCATCGCTTGCTCCTTCGGCTTCACCACCGATTATTAGGGCGAGCGGTTGCTTCAAATCCATTTCCCAACAAGACTTTCCTTCCATGTCCGCAACCAAAACTTGTAATCCTGCTAACCAACAAACATCATGTATTTGATCCCATCCTGTCTCACGGATCGGAACGCGGAAATGCGCGCCCATGCCCGCCCTCAACACTTTCGGCGCGAAGGCATCTGTTGTTTCGGGTGGAATCAACACAGCCTGCACACACGTCGCCGCCGCGGAGCGGAGCAGTGTGCCGAGATTCCCAGGATCGCGGATTTGGTCTGGGATCAGAACGAAATTCAAGTTATTGGGAATTGGTAATTCGGTGAATTTGAGAACAGCAAGAATGCCTTGTGGAGTTTCGGTCTCGCTCAGCGACTTCATCAAACTTTCCGAAACTTCCTCCACATCCACGCCTCGCGACCTTAGACCTTCGACCTGAGACTTGCCTCTCTCACTCAACGTCTCGTCAAACAAAACAGTCTCCAGTCTCCAGTCTCCTTTAACCGCTTCTTCAATTAATCGCACCCCCTCCACAACAAACATCCCCGCCTCGCGGCGTTCTTTGGCGCGTCCAAGCAATGCGCGAACTAATTTGATCTTCGAGTTTTGTGCCGATGTGATCATTTGCCCCACGCTTTGACGAACACATCCGCGCTGGATTGATCGAACAAAACCAGTTTCACCACTTTGAGATTAGATGAATTGTTTTCAAAATAATTTTCAATCGTCGAAAGGATAATCTTCGCCGCGCGGTCTTTTGGGAAGCCGAAGATGCCTGTCGAAATCGCGGGCATGGCAATCGAAGAACATTTCAATTCATCTGCCACGCGCAGGGAACCTGTTACGGCATCGGATAATTTCTTGTCCTCGTCGCCGTCGCCCCACACGGGACCCACAGCGTGGATGACGAATTTCGCAGGCAGGAGTCCGCCCGAGGTCCACGCGGGATGCGAGTGGGTGACAGGTCCGCGCTGGCGAATCCAGTCGTCCGATTCGGATTGAATCGCGGCTCCACCTTTGTTCGAGATCGCCCATGCGACTCCGCCTCCGTGTTGGAGGTTTTCATTCGCCGCGTTGACGATGACGTCCACATGTTCAGTTGTGATGTCGCCTTGCACGATCTGAATCGTTTGACCCGTGGAAAGAACGCGCTCGACCAAAACGGTGTTCATGGAAATATTGTACCCCGTTCTCTCAACGCGAAAATATTTCATTCGCGTAAGTCGCGTTAAAAAAATTGGTCGGGATATTCTCCCGACCAAAAATTTATTGCGCTTTCGCAACCACTGCGGCGAATGCCTGCGGGTCGCGGACTGCCATGTCTGACAGCATCTTGCGATTCAACTCGATGTTCGCCTTCTTCAACATCGCCACCAACTTGCTGTACGTGGTTCCGTTGAGGCGAGCCGCGGCGTTGATGCGGGCGATCCACAACTTGCGCAGGTCGCGCTTGCGCACGCGGCGATCACGGGTCGCGTACCACAGGCTTTTGAGCATCGCCTCGTTGGCTCGCTTGAACAGACGGTTCTTCGCGCCGCGCTGTCCCTTCGTGATCTTCAAGATCTTCTTATGACGTTTGTGCCCCTGAGGTCCGCCTTTAACTCTCATGTTCTACTCTCCTGCAAACTCGCGGGCGTCGGCTTATTCAGCCAGTTGCGTACACCCGAAAGCCGCAACTAAAAAATTGGATACGCTGTACGGCAAAATTAATTTTGCCTTACATATTCGGCGCAAGACGCTTGATGCGCTTGATGATCTTGCGACCCTTCACATCCTGCATCTCAGACAACTGCGCCTTCGAGCGCTTCGACGTGTTTCGGCGCAAGTGGCTCTTGCCGCCTTTGGTGCGCACAAGTTTGCCCGAGCCCGTCAAACGAAAACGTTTCGACGTCGCCTTGTGGGTCTTGAGTTTCAACTTACCTTTAGCCTTTGCTTTGCGAGGCATTCGCTATATCTCCTTTCAAAAATTTGCAATAAAAACCGCGGACCAAAACTCACGAAGTGGCCCGCGGACTTTCTCAATCTTTGGGACTTACTGGAGGCACTGGATTGCGGACTTAAGTCCGCGCACCGAAACCCGCACACCTCACGACGCTTCTTTCTCAGGGACGGCTGGTTCGGCTTTCTCTTTCTTTTTCGCGCCGCCTTTGCTGGGCGCCAACACCACGAGCATCGTTCGCCCTTCCATCTGAGGCGCCGCCTCCACCACGCTGACGTCCGCGAGAGCCGCGGCGATCTCTTTCAGGTCTTCGAGCGCGATCTCGGGGTAATCCATTTCGCGCCCACGGAACTTGATCGTCACCCGCACTTTGTTCCCCCCCAACAACCAGCGGCGGGCATCGTCTACCTTGAAACCGCGGTGCGCTTCATTTGTCTTGGGGCGCAGGCGAATCTCCTTGACCTCGATCTTCGTCTGCGATTTCTTCGCCTCGCGTTCCTTCTTGGCGCGCTCGTAAATGAACTTGCCAAAATCCATCACGCGGCAAACGGGCGGGGAGGCGTTGGGCGAAACTTCAACAACATCCAACTCGGCATCGCGGGCGATCTGAAGCGCCTGCTTCATCGAAACCACCCCAACGTTCTCACCGTTAGGACCGATCAAACGGACTTCGGGAACCCGAATACCTTCATTAACACGAAATTCTGCGGCGCTGATATGCTTCTCCTATTACATGACAAATCCAGCCAATGGCTGGTTTTTAGTGGGCGAATGATACCACGCCCGTCGGGGAATCGTCAATAAAATGACTCTTGTTTACCGCTCTGCCGCTCACTTCAACATCGGCATTTTGATGCCGTGACGTTTCGCCGCCTCGACCGCGATCTCATATCCTGCGTCAGCGTGTCTCACCACGCCCATGCCTGGGTCTGTCGTCAGGACGCGTTCCAACCTGCGAGCCGCTTCAGGAGTCCCATCCGCCACGATGACCTGCCCCGCGTGTTGCGAATATCCCATGCCCACTCCGCCGCCGTGATGGAACGACACCCACGTCGCGCCGCCGACGGCGTTGATGAGCGCGTTGAGGATTGCCCAGTCTGAAATCGCGTCCGAACCGTCTTTCATGGATTCGGTTTCACGATTCGGCGAAGCGACTGACCCTGAATCAAGATGATCTCTTCCAATCACGATGGGCGCTTTGACTTTGCCGCTCGCAACGAGTTCATTGAATTTCAATCCTGCTTTCGCGCGTTCGCCGTAACCGAGCCAACAGATGCGTGAGGGCAATCCCTGAAACGGGACTTTTTCGCGCGCCATCTTCAACCAGCGATGCAAATGCGCGTCTTCGGGGAACAACTCCATGATCGCTTGATCGGTGACGTAAATATCTTCTTTATCTCCCGACAACGCCACCCAACGGAACGGTCCTTTGCCCTCGCAAAACAACGGACGAATATACGCGGGAACGAATCCAGGAAACTCAAACGCATCGCTGACACCGTTGTTGAACGCCTGTTGGCGCAAATTATTTCCATAATCAAAAACTTCTGACCCCACGCGTTGAAATGCCAGCATCGCCTCAACATGTTTCGACATCGAGTACAACGCCATCTTTTTATATCTCTCAGGATCAGACCTTCGCAATTCATCAGCCGCCGTTACCGATAAGCCAGACGGGACATAAAACAACGCCTCATGCGCCGACGTTTGGTCTGTCACCACATCGGGAACCACTCCACGCTTCGAGAGTTCGTCGTACACATCCGCCGCGTTGCCGATCAGCCCGATGGATTTTGGAATTTGCTTATTCTTGAATTCTTCGACGAGGGTCATCGCCTCTTCGAGATTGTCCACGACCATATCCACATAGCCGATGGCGCGACGGCGTTCGGCGCGTTCGGGATCCACTTCCACGATGAGTCCCACACCTTCATTCATTGTGATGGATAACGGTTGCGCGCCGCCCATGCCGCCCAAGCCAGCGGTCAACACAAATTTCCCTTTGAGCGAATCCCACCCTTTGAGTTTTGCCAATGCACCAAATGTTTCGTATGTGCCTTGCAAGATTCCCTGCGTGCCGATGTAGATCCATGAGCCAGCCGTCATCTGCCCGTACATGATGAGTCCCTTTTTGGCTAACTCATCGAAGTATTCCCACGTCGCCCAATGCGGGACAATGTTCGAGTTGGCGATCAACACTTTCGGCGCGTCTTTGTGACTCTTGAACACGACCACAGGTTTCCCCGATTGGACAAGAAGCGTTTCGTCCTCTTCGAGATTCTTCAGCGATTCAAGGATCGCGTCGAACGATTCCCAATCGCGCGCGGCTTTCCCGCGTCCGCCGTAGACGACGAGATCGTCGGGTTTTTCCGCCACCTCAGGGTCGAGGTTGTTTTGGATCATGCGGTAGGCGGCTTCGCTGAGCCAGTTCTTGCAGGCGAGGTCAATGCCGCGCGGGGCGCGGACAGGTCGAGGTCCGGACATGATGCGTCTCCTTATCGAAATAAAATTCCTCGCGGCAATTATAGCCGAGAGGAATTCGCAGTCCAAAAACATTGCCCATCCAAATAAAAAGAGGATGCCGAACGCATGGCATCCTCTTTTTGAGTAAAACGAAGTCGATTAGCGTTTGAACAAAGGCAATAACTTCATGATTTCAGTCATATCGCCCTCCACCTTGGCTTTGCCCATCATGAATGCCTTGGCAGGGTCGAGTTTTCCCTCCGCCACAGCCAGAATGTCGTCCGTATCGGCGGTGACTTTGAAATCAGGGGAGGCATGAACGCCCTTGTTGATCGTAACCTTGCCGTCTTTGATTTCGGCATTCCATTGACCCGCCTGGGATCCTGTCACATTTAATTGGACAGACGCGTTCACTCCTTTTGCCTGGTCAACCTGAAAACTCTTTGGAGCCATTGCGATTAGACCTTCGATTGTGTACGACATGATTGATCTCCTTGAATGAATATTGATAGAACAAGAATCGCATTATAGCACTCAATCAGCGGTTATACTCCCGTCATGCCCACTCTCCTCCGCCCTGCCACCGACTCTGACCTGCCCACCCTCTACCAGCAGCAACTCGACCCCGAAGCGACGGCGATGGCGGCGTTCCCGTCGCGGGATGAGGAGGCGTTTTACGCTCATACGAAAAAGATCATGGCAAACGAGTTGGTGATCTTCAGGGTTATCGTATACGATGGGCAAGTGGCGGGGAGCATCGGCAGTTGGGAAATGGACGGCAAGCGCGAAGTCGGCTATTGGATCGGAAGAGAATTTTGGGGCAAGGGAATCGCAACTCAGGCTGTGATGCAATTACTGGCAATTGCGACAACGCGTCCACTTTTTGCTCACGTGGCAAAACACAACGTTGGGTCAAAGCGAGTGCTGGAGAAAAATGGATTCAATGTCATTAGGGAAGATTCGTACACAAATCCAGCAGGCGTGTTGGTTGATGAGTTTGTTTTGAAATTGGGGTAAGTCTCCCTCACCCTGCCCTCTCCCAGCGGGAGAGGGTATGCACCAGTTCTATTCTTTTGCGTTTTTCAACATGTATGTAGTTAGGCTTCCATACTTGGGCGGCATGTTGTAAATGAAGAACAGATCAGGCTCGTCGAACGCCGACGGTTCCCACTCAGGGAAATCTGCCGAAATGGAGACCAGCCTTGATCCACGCTTCATCTGTTTCTCCAAATACGGAGCGAGCCGCGTCACTTCCCTTGATGTGGCATAGATGAAGACTACGTCCGCCTGACTCAGATCCGTTTTGAAATAATCTCCCCATTTGAGTTGAATTTTGTTCCCAAGTCCGCTAGCGACGACTCTCAGCCAGATCAACGCGCATTGGACGGGTCCGATTTCAACGCCGACGGTCCTCGCGCCAAATTCCTTTGCGGCAATCAACAACACCCGTCCATCGCCCGCGCCGAGATCGTAGAGAGTTTCATTGGGCTGAAGATTCGCAGATTTCAACGCCTTGCGGATTCGATCTGGATGCGTGGGACGCGAGGGCAATCCATACAACGCGGGGATGAAAACCCACAGCAGACCGAGGATGAAGAGAAAGATGAAGAAGCCGTAGAGGATTAGGATCATCATGTTTGTTTCCAGTCCGCTTTCGCGAAGCACCCTGTGGGCAGCGGGCTTCGTAATAATAGCACGGGGATTAATCCCCGTGCGGGCATGGCAATCATTCAATACGTTATGTCAACGTTTATCCCTGCGCGGGCAAAACATAAACATGAATTACGCAAGTCAAAGTCTTTTGCCGCGAATACTTCGACAGGCTCAGCACAGGTTTCGCTAATTCACGCGAATTGTTTTAGAAATTCGCGATAATTCGTGTAATTCGCGGCTTGGTCTTGGGCTTGTGTAGGTCTTAATAGATCAACACGCTAATCGTGATGCCTCGAAACATACCACACAGCCGCCAGCCCCAGCAAGTTGAACGCCACAGCAACGCCAGTGACGAAAGAAAAACCGACAGCGTACAAAATGGGTCCGAACAATGCCCCAAGCACGCGACCAACAGAATGAGCCGCGCCAGCCAATGACAAGGTGGTTGCACGGGCAGATGGCATCACCTCCGACATCAAGGGGATGATACTGACAATTGTAAATTCAAACGTAATATAGAACAGGAACAATCCCGTCAACGCCCCGAATTGCGTGCGACCGATCAGCGGCAGGAGGATCGCCGCCGCGCAGTTCGCAAGGATGCCGATCCCCGCCGCGCGGATCTTGCCGACACGATCGGCAAACATGGCAACAAATCCCTCCCCGCCGAGTTCAGAAAGACCGATGAATGCCGATGCTCCCGCCAACGCGGCGATCTGGAGTTTGAACGAATCCTCCAGCCACAAGGCAAAGGTCACGTTGATCACTTCATTCCCAGCCGTGGTAGACAACCCGATCATGAATGCGATCAACACCACAGGCGACTTGAGAATTTCCTTCAAGTTCCCAAACAAACCGTCTTCGTGATGCGCAGGCTTGGCTGAATCGGTCAGCGTGAACGCGATATAAAAGAACGCGAGCAAGCCCAGCAAACCGAAGATCAAATACGGCGTTGACCATGTATAACGGGAAAGGATCCATCCCACCAGCGGCGCGCCGACCACGAACGCCAGCGACCACGCAAACTCGGTGACGGCTAGCGCCGTGCCGCGTTTTTCATAGGCAACATGATCTGCAATGTATGAGGATAACGACGGGTCGAAAAATGCTTTGCCCAACAAGCCGAAAATAAGCGCGATGCCAAGCGTTGTCAGGCTGGGCGATATTGCCACCACCGCCGCGCCGCACACGAACAAACCAAGACCCAACAACATACCGAATTTGCGTCCGCGCGCTTCGATGAGCGGGATGATGAAAGCGGCGAACACGCCAACCATCGCACGCCTTGCGATCAACTCCGAGATCATGTTGGGTTCCACCCCAAGCCTGCTCGCAAAGACAGTAATGAACGGATAGATCATCCGATACGGCGTGTTGAGGATCACGCGGATACATGTAAACGTGATAAGTTTGAGATAACTCACAAAGACAATTCCTTATTGATGATGTTATGACTTGGGGGCATGGTATGATTTTACACGATGGACACTTCGTCCCTTCGACACGCTCAGGACAACGCGCCGCTCAAGCCTCCCGCCAGCCTCGCATTGGATTCTCTGGGAGTCGAACACCGCCTCTTTACCCACGGGACGGCTGTTTCATCCTTCGAGGAGGCTGCGTCCGCCCGAAGCCAGCGACCCGAGCAAGTCGTCCGCAGTATTTTGTTTCAGGTGCGGACGGGTGAGTTCGTGATGGTCTTGATAGCGGGACCCGCGCAAGTGAATTGGAAAAAACTGCGCGACCTCGTTAAACGCTCTCGCATCCGTATGGCGACCAAAGAGGAAGTATTGGAAGTGACTGGCTACCGCGTCGGGACGGTGAGTCCGTTTGGGGCGGCGAGTCAGGCTCGCCCTGAGTTTGATCGAAGGGTCAAAGTCCTGATAGACGCGAGTGTGTTGAAAGAGGAAGAAATCTCCATCGGTTCGGGAGTCCGCAACACGGCGATCATCCTGAAAAGCGCGGATCTTCGTCGCGCGTTGAAAGGTGCAGAGGTTGTTTTATTGGCAGATGACTCGGCAGAGATGAGGAGATCATGATTTCATTACGCGATCTTTTGAGGCTGGCGAGCCGCACGTTCGCCATCGGCATCGAGCAGTTGCCTGCCGTGTTGTGCGACGCGGGGACGGTGGCATACCTGCTCTTGCGCGTGTCCGATTATTTGGAGGACAACGAGGACATGCCCGCGGAGAAAAAGATCGAACTGCTCAATCTGTGGGCAGACGTGTTGAGCGGCTCGGCGAACGTCGGCGATCTCACGAGTCGGATTCAGGACGCCGACACGTCGAATCCCGACGCGGTGGTGGCGCAGCACGCGGAGGATATTCTGGCGCGGCTGGCATTGCTCCCGAAGGAAGTGCGCGAGATCATCACGCCGCACGTCATTCATAGCACGCACGGCATGGCTCGCTGGGTGGAACGCGGACCGCAAGTGAACGACGAAGCGGACATGGACGATTACATGTTCGAGGTGGCGGGGCGCGTGGGATATTTGCTTACGCATTTGTTCGCGTGGTACTCGCTGTTCATCCGTTTCCGCATCAAGGAATTGCTCCCGCTCGCGCGCGAATTTGGGCTGGCGTTGCAAACCGTCAACGTGATTCGCGGCTTGCGGAAAGATTACGAGCGCGGCTGGGTGTACATCCCGAAAAAGTTTTTGGAGGCGGTGAATTTATCGGCGAATGAGTTGTTCCTGCCGGAGAATCGCGCCGAGGCGATCAAAGTGCTGGACATGCTCGCCGACAAAGCGGAACGTCACTTGCACGCCGCGTTGACGTGCGTCAAAACCCTGCCGAGGTGGCAGCACCGCATCCGCCTCGCGTGCATCTTCCCGCTCATGTTCGCCATCCGCACGCTCGCGATCAGCCGCCGCAACACGGATGTGTTCAACTCCGAGGCAAAAATGACGCGCGAAGAAGTGAAACGTATCGTGCGCGACGCCACACTCTGGGGCTGGTCAAACCGCTGGCTGGATCGGTATTCGAGGGAGTTGAATGTGGTATCCGAAAAATAAAAAGGATAATTCCCGCTTTTGCTCAATATATAAAAGCGACTTACCCAAAACGCCTGATCCTCTGTTCAGGCGTTTATCATTCCGTTACTGGAGATCTGCTACATTACATCGGCGATCGTTGTTTTCTCGAGCTTCTGCGAAACATAATCGCGAATATCCTTGAACACTCTGGTCAACCGCTTTTCTTTTTCGATCGGCGTGGATTCGTAGAAATTCTCGCTCACCGATTCGGTCGGCGCGAGGGCGCCATCGAACAGACGAATCACCTCGGCGAGCGGAATTTGATTCGGCTTCACCGCGAGTTGATAGCCGCCTTTTTGCCCTTTGGTGCTCCGTAAAAAACGGGCGCGCTTCAACGCCAGCATCAACTGTTCGAGAAATTTCGGAGGAATTCCCTGCGCCTTGGCGATCGTATCAATCGAGATATAACCTTCATCCTGATGGCGCGCCAGATAGGTAAGCGCAAGCAAGGCGTATTCACTGCGGGCGGTAAGTTTCATGGTTTCCTTTTCTTATTTTTCCTATCGGTAGTATAGTGAAAAAGGACGGGATGTCAAGTTCTCGGTCTTTCATTTCCATCCTTGACATAATTCAGCCGCTGAATTATGATTTAGTCTATAATTCATATTTACTTAGTAGGATATTCAAGATAAAAGAACAAGCGCTTGTTTTTTTAATTTTAAACCCTACTAAATATATAGACTTTATAATACTAACAACAGGAGATATCGAAGTGGAAACAAATATATTGGTGTTCATCGTTGTGGGCTTTCTCGCACAAATGATCGACGGCGCGCTGGGCATGGCGTACGGCGTCAGCTCAAATACGTTTTTACTCAGCCTCGGCATCCCCCCTGCCGCGGCATCAGCCAGCGTGCACATGGCTGAAGTGGTGACAACCGGGATTTCGGGCGCTTCGCATTGGCGCCTCGGCAACATTGACTGGAAACTGATCCGCCGATTGGTCATTCCCGGCGTCCTCGGCGGAATTCTTGGCGCATACCTGCTCACCTCTTTAGATGGCGACCTGATCAAGCCGTACATCTCAGCATACTTGATCGTCATGGGAATTGTGATCATCGTCAAAGCATTCAAGGCACAACCTCATGATGGCAGGCTGGACGAATACGGAAAGCGCGTTGGCGTGTTGGGCTTGCTCGGCGGATTCTGCGATGCCATCGGCGGAGGCGGCTGGGGACCGGTGGTCACATCAACGCTTGTGGCAAACGGAAAAAATCCACGCCTGACGATCGGCTCGGTCAACTTCACAGAATTCTTCGTGACTTTGGCGCAATCCATCATATTTGTCATCACGCTGAGTTTCGGTGAGTATTGGCAGATCATTCTCGGTTTGCTGATCGGGGGAGCCATCGCCGCACCGTTTGCCGCGCTCTTGGTAAAGAAATTACCCTTGAAGGCATTGATGATCTTGGTCGGAGTTTTGATCGTCTTTTTGAGCGTTCGGACGATCCTATTAGGCTTGAAATGATCATTTGATTGATGCGGATGCGCCCACATCCGCATCAATTTTTAGGAGTTATAATTCAGGTCATGAAGCGAATTGGTTTACTGCTGATCGTTCTCGGCGCGTTGATGAACGTCTTCCAACCTGCGTGCGCACAAAGCGACGAGCCGCTCGCGTTGGTGATGACGGCAGACGGGCCCATCATGCCGCCCATGTACGAATATATCAAACGCGGGGTTGAAACGGCAGAGCGAAGGAACGCCGAAGTCCTCATCATTCAACTCAACACGCCGGGCGGAAGCATCCTCACGATGCTCGAGATCATCAAAGAGATTCGGAGCAGCGACGTTCCCGTTGTGGTGTACGTTGCGCCGAGAAACGCGATCGCGGGCAGTGCGGGGGCGATGATCACCATGTCGGGTCACGCCTCGGCGATGGCGCCCGAAACGTCCATCGGCGCGTCGAGTCCCATCAGCAGTTCGGGCGAAGACCTCCCCACGACCGAAGAAAAAAAAGCGATGGAAATCACCAAAGCCGCCATCCGCCCATTTGTGGAGCCGCGCGGAAAAGACGCGCTTGCCCTCGCCGAATCGATGATTGACGAAGCGAAAGCCGCCACAGCGGACGAGGCGCTCAAAGTCCATTTAATTGACTTCATTGCAAACGACGTTGACGACCTGCTCAAATCGCTCTACGGCTTCACCGTGCAAATGAGCGACGGTCCGCGCGTGTTGAACACAAAGAACGCCGACGTGCAACCGCTCCAGATCAGTTTCATCGAACAGTTCCTGATGCTGCTCACCGACCCGAACATTGCGTTCCTGCTTATCGCCATCGGCGTGCAATCCGTGCTCATCGAAATCTCCAGCCCCGGCGGATGGGTCGCGGGATTCATCGGCGTGGTCTGCCTCACGCTGGCGACGTACGGCTTGGGCGTGTTGCCCGTTAATTGGTTCGGGTTTATTTTCCTCATCACCGCATTCGTCTTATTCATCCTCGATATCAAAGCGCCCACGCATGGCGCGTTAACCGCGGCAGGCGTCGCGTCGTTCATCGTCGGCGCACTGGTGTTGTTCAACTCGCCCGGCACGCCGCAGTTCCAACGCGTGTCTGTCCCGTTGGTAATCGCCACCGGTGTTTTACTGGGTCTGTTCTTCTTCGGCATCCTCATGTTCGCGTTACGCGCGCTGCGTGTGCCGGTCAGCGTGGGGGTAGAGTCGCTCGCGGGAAAAATTGGAACAGTTCGAAGTTGGGATGAAGCGGGCGGTCAAGTCCAGTTAGAGTCTGAGCTGTGGAGCGCGTCCTCCGTGAATGAATCCGAAAAGTTTAGTAAGGGAGATAAAGTGGAAGTTGTCGAAGTCAGCGGAATACGATTGAAAGTGAGAAAGAAGTAAAGCGGGATACCATCCCGCTCCACGCTTCAAACCGACCTTATGTCTGTTACCCCTACGAGAGACCGAATCATCCCCCCTAGCGACGTGCGCCCTCTGCGCCGCCCCGAATGGATCAAGGTGCGCGCACCCGCGGGTGAAAACTACGAACGCATTCAAACGTTGATGCGCTCGAAGTCTTTGCATACCGTGTGCGAAGAAGCGATGTGCCCGAACCTCGGCGAATGTTGGGGAAGCGGAACCGCCACCTTTTTGATGCTCGGCGACGTGTGCACGCGCACGTGCGGATTCTGCGACATCAAACACGGCAAGCCCACGCTTATGGATTGGGGCGAAGCCGAACGCGTGGCGCAAGCCGTCAAATCCATGGAGTTGAAACACGCGGTGATTACTTCCGTGAACCGTGACGAGAGGCGCGATGGCGGATCGCCCATCTTTGCGATGGTCATTCGCAGAATTCGAGAATTGTTGCCCGGTTGTTCCATCGAAGTGTTGATCCCCGATTTCAAAGGCTCGCTCGAAGCATTGAAAATTGTGATGGATGCGCGACCTGAAATTTTGAATCACAACGTGGAGACCGTGCCGCGCTTGTTCAAGCAAGTCCAACCGCAGGATAATTACGATTGGGCGGCGGCGACTCTCTCGAACGCGAAGAAACTCGACCCCGAAGTGCTGACCAAGTCGGGCATCATGGTCGGTCTCGGCGAAGAGATGGACGAGATCAAAGCCGTGATGCGCGATCAACGCTCATGGGGCGTGGACATTTTGACCATCGGTCAATACTTGCAACCGAGCAAGAAGCACATGCCGATTTCGCGCTACTACACCATGGAAGAATTCGCCGAACTGCGCGACTACGGAAAAGAGATCGGATTCAAATGGGTCGAGTCGAATCCGCTGGTAAGGTCGTCGTATCATGCCGCGGAGCAGGTGAGAGCATTGAGCGTGGTGCATCGGAAGTTGTATGGGGAAAGAGCAGAGACTGGAGATTAGAGACTAGAGACTAGAGACTTGTCCTGAGCTTGTCGAAGGATTGGAGATTGAGACTCCCGCTGGCGCAGGTCGGCGGGAGTTTTTGGTTTGTTAATGGAAGGGTGTTGCGGAGTCTTCGTTTGAATTAAGTTTATAATCTCTCCAAAGGAATAGATGATGAAAGACTTTGACCCCGCCAAAAGTTTTGGTTCAGATGTAGCCGCAGACTACGACGATCACAAGCGTGGAGACGAAGAGTCTGCGGCTTCTTTTCTTGCGGAATTTGCAAAAGACGGGACGGCGCTCGAATTTGCAATTGGCACAGGGCGTATCGCTGTTCCGCTTACAGCAAAAGGCGTCCGCGTGGACGGTATCGAATTGTCGCCTCACATGGTTGAAATACTTCGCGCCAAACCAGAGGGAAGAAACATCACCGTGATCCTCGGCGATATGTCCAGCGCGACAACCGATCGTCAATATCCGCTTGTATATCTGGTCTACAACACGATATTTAATCTCTTGACTGCCGATGACCAGATCCATTGCTTTGAAAATGCCGCGCGTCACCTTACAAAAGACGGCGTTTTCGTAGTTGAAACAGCCCTGCCCCATGCTTGGATTTCCCCCGATAAACCAGATTATGTTCACGCCGAGTATGTAGGCAAAGAGGCGGTCGGTCTTGACGTTGCCCGTTATGACCCAGTCACACAATTGCTGGAAGAGAATCACATTGAATTCACCTCGCAGGGTATAAGCATGTCGCCCATTGTGTGCCGCTTGATCACTCCTGGAGAAATGGACTTGATGGCTCGCATCGCAGGAATGCGTCTCATACAAAGGTTTGCGAACTGGGAACGAAGCGCATTTGATATAAACAGTAAAATGCATGTATCAGTGTACGGTTATTAATTAGACCGCCGAACAAAGCGTCCGCCATTGACGCAAGCCGTTGACCTACTTCCTCATCAAGTACGGAAGCAATACCAACATGAGATCCAAATATCTCCCCATCGAAGAAATTCTGACGATACTGAAAGAAACCCCGCCGCGGTTGGCAAAACTCACCGTCGGGTTGACGTCGGCTCAATTGCATAAACCTCCCAGCGTCGGTGAATGGTCTGCCAACGAGGTGCTTGCGCACTTGCGCGCATGTAATGACGTGTGGGGCGGCTACTACATTATGACGATCCTTGCAAAAAGTAACCCAACGATCAAGGCAATGAATCCGCGCACGTGGATAAAATCTACCGATTATCTCGAACAGACATTTCAGTCTTCACTACGTGCCTTTACGAAACAGCGGAAGAAACTCCTGTCGGTGTTGGAACCGCTGCAAGCAAAGGACTGGACACGCACGAACACACTCGTCGGAGCGGGAAAGCCTCTCCAGCAAACGCTGATATCCCATGCGGACGGGCTTGCCCGCCATGAACGCGCGCACCTCAAACAGATCGAACGCGCCCTCAACGCCCTGCGAAGCGTCCCTTCGATGAAAAAATGATATTGCCAAAAAAACGAGATCCCAGATTCATCACCATCCGTCGCGGCGGCACGCTCGCAGACTCGGATCATTGCCTGCTCGCAATATGGGCGGCGGATTGCGCTCAGCATGTGCTGCATCTGTTCGAGTCGGTGCAGCCAAACAATCCACGCCCACGTCAGGCAATCGAAGCAGTTCGCTTGTGGACACGCGGGGAACTCAACATGATGGAAACACGCGCGGCGGGCGGACATGCCATGGCGGCGGCAAGAACGTTGAACGGAGCCGCGCGTCACGCCGCATTTTCAGCGGGACAGGCGGCAGTGACGGCGCATGTCGCGGCACACGAACTTGGCGCGGCGGCGTACGCGATCAAAGCCGCGCGGGCGGCGGCAGTTGAAGGTCGGATGGAAGAAGCGGGTCGTATCGAATGTGAATGGCAGCGCGCGCAACTTCCGAACGAGATCCGCGAACTTGTGCTTGACGATCAGAAACTGCGGAATGAGATCTGTTGGTTCGTATTCGATTGTTAACTTACCTGCTTAACTGGAAAATTGAAATGACTCACCTACAAGCACTGAGCGCTCGTGAAAAAGAAGTAGTAGACCTTTTGCTCAAGGGAAAAAGCAACAAGTTGATCGCGTCCGCGCTTGGGATCTCTGACCGCACGGTTGAGTTCCACTTGAAAAATGTCTTTCACAAACTCCAAGTCGCTTCGCGGACCGAGTTGATCCTAAAACTAGGGACTTCCACAGTTGCGGGGAGGGAGGAAATGCCCGACAATGGAGACAGCCTTCGGGCTATATCTTTGAAAGAAGCCGTCTCTAGGATCGGCAAGGAGTTAAGAATGGAAAATTTGTTTGGCGCCCAAGAAGAGGCGAACCCCGCGACATTTTTTGGAGCGATCCGCGTCTGTCTCACAAAATATGCAGACTTCAACGGGCAAGCGGCGCGGGCTGAATTCTGGTGGTTCGCGTTGTTCGTTACGCTGGTCACAGCGGCGCTGGGGTATCTGGGTCAGGAACTGGCGAGTGTGGGCTCGCTTGTCTTGCTCTTACCTTTTCTTGCGGTGGGAGCGCGCCGCCTGCGCGACATCGGCAAGAGCGCCTGGTGGCTGTTGATCATCCTCGCCCCCGTAGGCGGACTTGTAGCGCTGGGGTTCTTGTGGGCGCAACCGACAACAGACCATGATCCAGTTTCGGCATAAAGGCAGAACATAAACCATCACGAAACTCCCGCTTGATTTGAAAGATCAGCGGGAGTTTCGTTAGAAAACCATAATCTGCTATACTGCTCAGGTGACTTCCGACGATCTCTCCTCCCAATTTCCAACTTATCAGCATCAACTCAAATCTTTCCTCTTGCGCCTCACCGCTAGCGCGCAGGATGCGGAGGATATCGTACAGGAAACGTATCTCAAGGCGCAGGCGAAGATCGATTCGTTTCGCGGCGAGTCATCGTTGAAGACGTGGGTGTTCAGCATTGCATCCAACCTTGCAAAAGATTTGCTGAGATCACAAAAACGCTGGCCCGAAAGCGTGACGGATATTTGCAAAGAAGAGGCTCTTGGAGATAGAAAGTTCTTTCAAGAGGCAATCCACATTCGGCAAACCTCCCCGCAGGGCAATTTTGAAATCCGCGAACACATCGCTTTTTGTTTTACGTGCATCTCCAAGTCGCTTCCGCTGGAAGGGCATCTCGTCATTCTATTAAAGGAAATATACGATTTCAAAGTCAAGGAGATCGCGCAGATCCTGCAACTGAGCGAAGCGATGGTGAAATATCACCTGCATGTCAGCCGCAACAAAATGATGGATATCTTCGACCAACGCTGTTCGCTCATCAACAAGCAAGGTATCTGCCATCAGTGCACCGAACTGAACGGGATCTTCAACCCGAAGCAAAAGGCGCAGGAGGAGTTAGTCAAAATCGAAATGGCGCGCGAGGCGGAGAATCGAAGCCGTGATGAACTCTTCGACTTGCGGATGAGAATCCTACAGGAACTTGATCCCTTTGAATCGGGTGCGGCAAAATTGCAACTTCATCACCTCGAACACAACCGTCAGGTGATGAAAAAATACCTCAGCGAATCCGATTGAGTTCCTATCGTTTTTTCTTCTCCAAACGTCTACATAAAAAGGAGAAAAAATGAATCAGCAAGCGACAACCACAAGAAAGACTTTCAGCCGCAAAACATCGGTTCAGACGTCCATTGCGGCTGACCCCGTCATCGTTTGGGCGCTTCTCACCCACGCGGCGGAGTATCCGCGCTGGAATTCGACGGTCATTTCGATTCAGGGCGAGATCAAAGCGGGCGCGACCATCGAACTCAAATCCACGCTTGATGCGAAGCGAACGTTCAAGTTGAAGGTCAAGGAGTTCGTGCCGGAGAAACGACTCGTCTGGGGCGACGCGCAGGGAAGCCGCGTCTACAGCCTCGAAAAGTCGGGGAGCGGCACACAGTTCTCAATGTCGGAGCGAATCGGGGGTCCACTCTTTCCGCTATTCGCAGGGATGATTCCATCCTTCGATGAATCGTTCGATAGATTTACAGCAGATTTGAAGAAAGAAGCCGAGACTATCCAACGATCTAAAAAATAATGGTTTTCGTAGTACGGGATGACATCCCGCATGCCCATTAGATGGCGGGATAACATCCCGCCCCACATAAGGAGAAACAAAATGGAAAAACGAACGAAAGATAGACCCTGGGAATTGAAGACGCCGCCGCTCACCTCGGACTACACCATGCATGTGGACACAAAAGACGGCAAGGAGATTCTTGTTTGCACCGTTGGCACGACCGTATTGCATTACGATTATCGCGCCGTCAAGGATTTGCACGACATGCTCAAGAAGCACGGCGATTGGATGGAACTTGGGAGCAAGGACGAAAAACAGGAAGCCTCGCCCGGCACGGTGGAGCATTGGGCGCGCTCGCCGAAGAACCCCATTGGCGGCTGGTATGGAATGAAGAAAGGCTTCCGCGGGCGCTTTGCCATGTACATGCCTCCATCATTGATGGAAGCGTTGGGGCTTGCAGAAGTGGAACACAACCCGCGCAACAATCGCATGAGGGCGAAGTAATGGATAAAGATCCGGTCACCATTCCCGTCGTTACAACCGTTGCCGACTTTTCAGCGCGGGTCGCGCGCGACGACCCTCAGGCGGCACGGCGACAGGGTACTCCCATCGTAGACGCGAAAGGCGCGCCGGTGAAATAATACAGGCGGAGGAAAATCCTCCGCCTGTACTTTATCGTCTGCTATTAGGCTTATAACTCACCGGCTCGTTTTTCGATTCGATCCTTTGCGCGCGCAATAAACTCACTTAAGGCAATGCCATTCTGCTGACTGCCATCCCTCACGCGCAGAGAGACCTGCCCCGCTTCCATCTCGTTCTTGCCGACCACGAGCATGTACGGCACCTTCATCAACTGCGCCGAGCGGATCTTGGCGTTCATGCGTTGCGACGACAGATCCGCATGAGCGCGGACGCCATTCTCGCGGAGTTGTTTTGCGATGTTCTCCGCATACTCATTCTGTTCATCCGTGATCGAAATGACACGCACTTGCTCAGGCGAAAGCCACACGGGGAAATTGCCCGCGTAATGCTCCAGCAGGAAGCCGATCAAACGCTCGTGCGTGGACAAAGGCGCGCGATGGATGCATAGCGGCACCTCATCATGACCGTCCTTGTTCGTGAATTTCAGGTCGAAGCGCTCAGGCACGGCAAAGTCCACCTGGTTCGTCATCAGTGAGAACTCCCTGCCAATCGCAGACCAAACCTGTACGTCGATCTTAGGACCGTAGAACGCGGCTTCATCTTCGACCTCCACATAAGGCACGCCGCCATTATCCATGGCGCGGCGGACCATCTCTTCCGTCTTGATCCAGAGTTCGGGGTTGTTCACATATTTTTTACCGAGACCAGCCCTCGAGTGAAGGGAGAGGCGCATCACGTATTTCTCGATGCCGAACAACTCGAAGTATTTCTTATACAACTGCACCACGCCCATGAATTCCTGCTCAAACTGGTCTTCACTGCAATAGATATGGGCATCGTTCATCTGCATCGAACGCACGCGCATCAACCCGAACAACTCGCCTGATTTTTCATAGCGATAGCACGTGCCGTATTCCGCCAATCGGACAGGCAGGTCACGATAGGAACGCATCTTTGCGCCGAAGATCTTGTGATGCATCGGGCAGTTCATCGGCTTGACGTAGTACTTCACGCCCTCAAGTTCCATGGGCGCGTACATACTTTCTGCGTAATAAGGAAGGTGGCCTGAACGCAGAAACAGGTCTTCCTTCGTCAGGATCGGCGTACGGACACGCGAGTAACCGGCGGCTTCTTCCATTTCCTTGGCGAGTTTTTCCAACTCCTCGATCATGATGCCGCCGTTAGGCAGCCACAACGGCAAACCGGGACCGACCTCTTCATCAAAGACAAAGATCTCCAACTCCCTGCCCAGCTTGCGGTGGTCGCGTTTCTTGGCTTCCTCCAACTGGTGTAGGTAGTCCTTCAATTGTTCTTTGTTCTCCCAGGCCGTGCCATACACACGCTGGAGCATCTTGTTGTTCTCGTCGCCGCGCCAATACGCGCCCGCAATGGACATCAACTTGAACGCGTCCTGCTTGATCTCTTTCGTGCTCGCCACATGCGGACCGCGGCACAAGTCCACGAACGTGTCTTGTTGATAGATCGAAATTTCAGGCTTCTCTTTCAGCGGATTCCCGTACTCGTCGAGTCCGCCTTTTTCGAGTCCCTCGATCAACTCCAACTTGTACGGCTGGTTCGCAAAGATCTTTTTCGCTTCCTCCGCCGAGATGACCGTCTTTTTGAACTCGTGTTTGCCCTGTACGATCTGCCTCATCCGCTTTTCGATGGCTTCCAAATCTTCGGGCGTGAGATTGCGAGGCAGATCGAAATCGTAATAGAACCCATTCTCCACAGGCGGACCGATCGTGACCTTCCCATCAGGGAACATCTCCATCACTGCCTGCGCCATGACATGCGCCGCCGAATGACGGATCTTGTAAAGATTTGACTCTTCGTATTTTTCTTGAACTTGTTGCGACATTTTCGCTTCCTTTCTTGATACTTCGACTTCGCTCAGTACAAGCTTTTATCTGCTACTGCTTCCTCGAATTTTTCCGCGCCTCAGAGGGAAGCAATAGCAAATCCTCCGAGCCGCTGATGAGTGTTGGTGCTGTCTTCAGTCATCGCGATCTCCTTTCGACCCCCGCCCTGCCCTCCCCCAAAATCAGACTGGGGTTCGTCGGATTTTGGGGGAGGTGTCCCGCCTTGGCGGGACGGAGGGGGGTTTAAAACAAAACTCGCCCACACACGGGGCGAGAATTTTCTTCACGCGGTTCCACCCGATTTGTATGACAAAATTAATTTTGTCATACATCTCTTCAGCCTCTAACGGAGCAAATCGTTTCACTTACTCACTGATCACTATTTACCGATCATTTTTCAGTTTCACGCTCGCGAGTGGTTTTCTGCGGACTTCCCTTGAAGAGACTCTCAATCTTCGTTCTCTTCTCCCTGTCAGGGATGTGACCACATACTCGTCTCGGTCATCGCGTTTTCATTTTACTCGTTTACTTGTTACCTGTCTACGAACTCAGTGGGCGAGATAGGGCTCGAACCTACGACCTCTGCTATGTCAAAGCAGTGCTCTAACCAACTGAGCTACCCGCCCGAAGGACTGACATTATAACGAGGGCTCTCAGAAATGACAATGCCTCAGGCGATGATTTATGGCTTTCTTAACCCTCGGTTTCGAGATCCCATTCATGCATCGATTACGCAGATTTTGCGAATTTCTCCTGTTTTCACACAAGTTTCCTATAAAATACGCATTCTCCATCAGGCATGAGACTTGATGGCCTTGTTCACGTATCTGATAGGATTAGAACGTAGGAAGTTGAGGACTAGCGAGTATCGGCGGAGCTTGGTATGCCTATGCGACATCAAATCTGATTGAAAGAAGTTGCAATGAAGTAAACTACGAAGATGTACGATATTCACGCGCTTTCCCGGGCACCATCTTTCACCGGCTGGCTGGCGCTTTCAGACCAACCCATTATTTTGCATATATTTGATGAAGCGTGTAACTTAATCAACGGAAGAAGAGAAATTCTCTCTATCGTCCACGCAGAGATTGGAAACGGACCTTTCAATCTGGTCCTGAAAGAACCAGTTTTGTTTACCAAGCATCTGGATGTTGAATCGAAAATATCCATTCAAGAAACGCAAATTTTGCTTGGAGACCTAACGATCTCGCTTGCAGGCGCGCGGATGTGGAATCCCATACCGAGATGGGATGAATTGCGAAAGCAAAAAGATAAGATTGTTCGGCGTTTAGCCTTACTGCAACTAGACAATGAAAACGAATCAATTCTCCAATTCTCCAATTCTCTAACCGACGCCATCATCAATATAGATATTCCAGCAATAAAAAACATTTCATCCAAACTCGCTGGCTTGGGAATTGGACTCACGCCCGCAGGCGACGACTTCCTCATGGGCGCCATGTACGCGGCGTGGATGATTCATCAGCAAGACGCAGCGAAAATGATCACAGAAGAAATTGCAAACGTTGCTGTGCCGTTGACCACGTCTCTATCGGGTGCGTGGCTGAGGTCGGCGGCGAAAGGGGAGGCGGGGGAACTGTGGCATGAATTTTTCACTGCGTTGATCGAAGATAAAAACATATACCTACCGATGAGCAAAATCCTTTCTGTTGGCGAAACGTCGGGGTCAGATGCACTCGCGGGGTTTCTTGAAACAATAGACCGTTGGCGGCAAAGTTAAAGAACAAATGACAAATCTCCAGTCTCTAGTCTCTGAATTTGCCTCTTGACATATTCCTATATAGGAATATAATATCGGACATGGCGCGAACACCGACGACACATGATCCATTCAATGCAGTAGCCGAGCCCAGGCGACGTCAACTCATTCAGGCGATGGGCGAAGAGGAGCTCTCGGTCAATGAACTGGTTGAGTTGCTGGGCTGGAACCAGCCGTCGGTGAGTAAACACTTGGGGGTGTTGAAGCAGGTTGGGTTGGTGAAAGAGAGGCGTGTCGGTCGTCAGCGAATGTATCGGTTAAATGCCGAACGTCTCAAGCCGATCTTTGAGTGGGTGGCGCCGTTCGAGAAAATTTGGAGTGAGCGTTTTGATCGGTTGGATGTCGTGTTGGAAAAAATGAAAAAGGAGCAATGACATGTCTACGAAAAATAAAACCGTTGTTACCGCAGAACCAGGCAAGCAGGAGTTGTTCATCACGCGCGAATTCGATGCGCCGCGCGAGTTGGTGTACAAGGCGCACACCGACGCCAGCTTGTACGCGCAGTGGCTGGGTCCGCATGGGTATGAGATCGTCCTCGAGACGTTCGAGCCTGTGAGCGGCGGAAAGTATCGTTACATTCACAAAGATAAAGAGGGTAATGCGTACGCATTTCATGGCAACTTCCATACCATGAGCGAAGACTTGATGATCCAAACCTTCGAGTTTGAGGGGATGCCCGAACCTGGACATGTGACTCTCGATACGATGCGACTCGAAAAACTGCCCAACGATCGGACGAAGATCACGATTCATTCCGTCTTTCAATCTGTTGCCGACCGCGACGGCATGGTCGCCTCTGGAATGGAAAGCGGCGTGCGCGAAGGTTATGAACGGTTGGATGATCTGTTGGCGGGGATGAAGTAATGTTGAAATATGTAGGGACATAGCGAGTCTGTTCTTGATTCTGACGATCTATCGTTTCGCTGTGCCCTTACTGCAAATAAAGAAAGGCGATTCTCATGGCAACCAAAAAAGGTTTTGCTTCGGTGGCTGAGTACATCGGTTCGTTCCCGCCTGAAGTGCAAAAGGTGTTGAAACAAATGCGCGCGACGATCAAAGAAGTTGTGCCGACCGCCAAAGAGAAGATCAGTTATCAGATAGCGTGCTTTGAGTTGAACGGCAAGAATCTCGTCCACTATGCGGGATGGAAGACTCGAGTTTCGATGTACCCGATACCAGCGGGGAGTGAAGCGTTCAACAAAGCCGTCTCGAAATATGCGGCTGGCAAAGGGACGATCCAATTCCCGCTCGATCAGCCGCTTCCGTTGAAGTTGATCCGTCAGGTGGTGAAGTATCGCGTGGCGGATAATTTGAAAGGTGAAAAGAAGAAGACTTAGCCATGTCATGCTGAGCGAAGCGAAGCATCTCTACGACTGAAAGCTGAGACCCTTCGCTATCGCTCAGGGTGACACAACCAAAGAAAGGAAAAAACAAATGTCGTTTCAAGCCTATCTTGATAATATCGAAGAAAAAACTGGCAAGACCCCAAAACAGTTCATTGCAGAAGCCAGGAAATTGAAGATCACTGAGTTCAAAGACATCATTGTCTGGCTGAAACGTGATTACGATCTGGGAACGGGACATGCGCGGGCGATTGCATATGTGATCCGCAACGGCGCAGAGTTTGAATTGAAACACACCACAGGCGTTCATCGCGACGCTTCTGGCACGTTGAATTTGGCAGGCAAGGCTAAAAAGAAGAAGCCAGTTGCGAAGAAGACTGTGAAGAAAAAATAATTTGACCATTGACGATGGACGACCGACGATAGAACATGCAATGGTCTGAGGTCTATCGTCCATGGTCATAAAAGGAGAAAACAAGATGAAAAAAATTACCCCGTTTTTATGGTTCGAGTCGCAGGCGGAGGAGGCAATGAATTACTATGTCTCCATCTTCAAGAACTCGAAGGTGATCAGTTCTTCGCCGTACTCCGTGCAATTTGAATTGGACGGGCAGGAATTCATGGGCTTGAATGCAGGACCCGAATTCAAGTTCAATGAGGCGGTTTCGTTCTTCGTCCACTGTGAAGACCAAAAGGACGTGGATTACTACTGGAACAAACTCATCGCCGATGGCGGCGAAGAAAGCAAGTGCGGTTGGTGTAAGGATAAGTTTGGGTTGTGGTGGCAAGTCGTGCCGAAGCAATTGGGCGAGCTGATGGGCGACCCCGACCAGGTCAAAGCCAAGCGCGTGGTGGATGCGATGTTGAAGATGAACAAGATCATCGTGGCTGATTTGGAGAAGGCGTATAATGGGAAGTAAGTAGGTAGGCAAGTAAACAGGTAAACAAGTAAGGCGACCGAGTAAATGTAGTTTCATGACATTGAAAGCGTCGCCTTACGTTTTGAAAGGAACAAATGGCACAGACTCAATACCTTGCATTGTTGCGCGGAATCAACGTCGGCGGGAATAACATTATCAAAATGGCAGATTTGAAAGCATGTTTCGAAAGTTTAGGCTTGACCGATGTCGTCACCTACATTCAAAGCGGGAATGTGATTTTCAAATCTGCCGAAAAGGATAAAGCCAAACTGACGAAGATGATTGAAGCGGGGCTTTCTAAACGATTTAACTATGAAGCGCGACTCGTGGTTATCAGTTATAAACAATTGAAACAAACTGTGGACGATGCTCCGCGTGGGTTTGGCAAAGAGCTTGATAAATTCAAATACGATGTCATCTTTTTGAAAGAGCCGCTCACCGCAAAAGAAGCGATGAAAAGCGTCAGCATGAAAGAAGGCGTGGACAATGGGTCTGCTGGAAAAGACGTGCTGTATTTTTCACGGCTCACCGCCAGGGCATCTTCGAGTCATTTGACAAAAATTATTGGGATGCCTGTCTATCAAAACATGACCATCCGCAATTGGAACACGACCACGAAGTTATTGGCGTTGATGGGAAAAGAATAAATATGAATGCAAAACAATTCATCGAACGGCTGAAAGCGCTGAGTTCCAAGCAAACGCAAAAGTTCAATGCACCTCTTGCAGCGGACAAGAAAGACCAGATTATGGGCGTGAAGATGGGTCAAATCTTTGCCCTTGCTAAAGAGTCTATGAACATGGAATTGGATGAAGTGGAAAAATTACTCGATCATCCCGCCCATGAGGCGCGAGTCGGCGCGGTCAGTATCATGGATTTTCAGGCGCGAAGTAAGAAGACAACGCCTGAGCGAAAAAAAGAATTGTTTGACATGTACATCCGCCGCCATGACCGAATCAACACTTGGGATTTGGTGGACCGAAGCGCGATTTGGGTGGTCGGCAGTTATCTGGTTGATAAGCCGCGCAAGATTTTATATAAATTGGCGAAGTCTAAAATGATGGCGGAGCGAAGGACGGCGATCGTCAGCACGCTGTATTTCATCGGCAAAGATGATTTGGATGACACATACAAACTCGCCGAGATGATGTTGTATGACAAGGAAGAATTAATCCACAAAGCGAATGGCTGGGCGCTGCGTTACGCAGGCGATAAGGATAAAAAGCGCCTGTTGAAATTTTTAGATCAATACGCCGCCACCATGCCGCGAGTCACATTGCGGTATACGCTGGAGAAGATGGATAAGAAAACGAAGGATCACTATATGGGGTTGGGGAAGATAAAATCAAAAGTCACTAAACAATTGAACCTGCGTAAACTATCAGCCATTGTATTGAAATAACGAAACTAACAGGCCGGAGACTCACGCTCCAGCCTGTTCTGTCTTCTTCACCGCTTTCACAATCGCGGCGATATGTTCGGGGGTGTTCCCGCAACATCCGCCTACAACTTTGGCTCCCAATTCAACATACTTCTTTGAATACTTCGCCATATCCTCGGGACCCATATCGTACACGCCTTGCTCGGTCTCGATGTCCATATGCGGGACGCCCGCGTTTGGTTTCACCCACAACGGAACGTTCGGCAGGGTCGCGGCATATTCCTTGACAACGGCTTCCATGTTATCGAGTGTCGTCCCACAATTTGCGCCGACAAGCGTCGCGCCCATCTCGGAATATTTCTTGATCACATCTTTTGGTTTGACACCCATCATCGAGCGCGTGCCGCGGTCGTAACTAAATGAAACGACGATTGGCAGATCGGTCACAGACTTCGCGCCCTCGAACGCGGCGGTTGTTTCCTCCATTGCAAACATGGTTTCGATCAGCAACAAGTCCACGCCGCCATCGGCGAGGGCTTTGGCTTGCTCGGCAAATGTCGCTTTCACTTCGTCAAACTCAAGCGGACCGTACGGCTTGATCAACGCACCCACAGGTCCCATCGAGCCAGCGACCAATCCGTTGTTGAGCGAGGCGGCTTTGCGTGCGATCTCCGCCGCGCGGATGTTTACTTCGGGAGTCCGATCCTGATATTTTGAATCTTTCATCCGCATCCGCGTCCCGCCGAAGGTGCAGGTGAGGATGATGTCCGAACCAGCCTGAGCGAAGGATGAAGCGAGTTTCAGCAGGGTATCGGGGTCGTCAATGATCAAGTCCTCTGGCGGCTTGCCAGGCTTGAGTCCCATTTTTTGCAAGTTCGATCCCGTCGCGCCATCGGCAACAAGGATCTCGCCTGAGTTGAGTCGTTCAAGAAATTTGTTCATTGAATTTCCTTTTTTGTTTACCTCGGTGGTCGAGTAGACACGAGCGATAGCGAGTGTCGTATCGAGACCACCAGTAACCAGAAAAATTTTTGCAACAAGAATTACTTTACGTCGTGGTGGTCTCGATACGGGCTTCGCCCTACTCGACCACCGAATCTTTTCATTTCATAAAATTCTTCGCCATCGGGTCAACCACGCGATTCGGAATCAAATGCGCGATGTGCTCGAACGGCTCGCTCATGTGCGGGAAACTCGTGGCGAGCATAAATTGATTTTGAAAATCGGGATCAGTCGGCAATTCGAATCGTTCCACGTTGCGCGTCACCGCGTCAATTTCATTCCGCTTCTCGATGTTCAACAACGCGATGCGCGCGCCGTCGCCCGCCGCGTTGCCGACCGCGTACACATTGTCCAACTCGCAATCGGGGATCAGCCCGATCAGCATCGCCTTCTCTTTATCAATAAAACTTCCAAACCCGCCCGCCAGAATCACCTTATCGGGGTTTTGCAAATTACTGCGCTTCAACAACGTCCGCGCCGCCGTGAACAGCGCGGCTTTCGCCAATTGGATCTGCCGCACATCCTGTTGTGTAATTGGGATGTCTCGTCCGATGGATGTCTCCTCCGTCCAGGCGATCACATACTCCCAACCTGACTCGCCCTCTCGAACACGCCTCGTCTCTAAATCCTTTTTGAATTTGCCCCTTGAATCGACGATCCCCGCCCGAAACAGTTCTGCCACTCCGTCAATGATGGCGGATCCGCATATCCCTTTGACGTGACCTTTGAACTCGGCGTGATCGGTGTTCCAGCCCTCGATGCCGATGACTTTATATTTCGGTTCGAGAGTCGTTTCGTCAATATGGACTCGTTCCATCGCGCCAGGCGCGGCTCGCATACCATATTCCACATGCGCGCCCTCGAGCGCGGGACCCGTCGGCGTGGACGTGCAGACTAATCGCTTCCGATTCCCAAGCACAAGTTCAGCGTTTGTGCCAACATCAATCAACAGCCAATTTTCATCTTGCTTGTGCGGTTCCTCCGCAAGGATCATCGCGCTCGTGTCCGCGCCGACGAACGATGCAATCGTTGGCAGGACGTGAATATTCCCCGACGGATTGATGTGCAATCCCAACTCACGCGCTTTGATGTCAACTGATTTATGGATCGTTGGCACGAATGGCGCGAGTCCCAAATCTTTCGGGTGTAAATTCAACAATACGTGGTGCATCGTTGAATTTCCGACCAGAACCATTTCGAGTATTTCATTCAACTTGATCTTGGCTTCATGCGCCGCTTTGCTCAACAACTTATTCAACGTCGAGATGATCGCTTTATGGAGTTTTTCCAAGCCATCGGGATGTTCGATCGCGTACTGAATCCGCGACATGACATCTTCGCCATACACGATCTGCGGATTCATCTCGGATTCGGCGGCAAGCAATTCTCCAGTCCGCAAATTGCACAGATACAGCGCGACCGTCGTCGAGCCGATGTCCACCGCCGCGCCGTAACTCTCTTCGTGATAACCACCCTGAACAGCGATCACTTCTTTATCGTTCCATACCGAAACGGTGACACTCCATTTTGCATCGCGGAGAGTCTTTGATAACGTCCGCAAGCATTGATAATCAATGTTCATGTCATACCAGCGCGGGACTTTCGCATCCACGCCGTGAACCAATTGTATGGATGTTTCGAGTCCCTTAGCGAGACGTTCCCAGTCTGCGATGGGGCGTTCCAAATTCGGAGGCGTCATCGTCACAAGATATTTGCGGATGGCGGGCTTGATCTCAATCGGGCGGTTGCTCGCGCTCTTGCGGACGATCTGTTTGTTACCGCGACTCTCTTCGGGCACGTTGATCAGCACGTCGCCTAGAATCTTTGACTGGCACGATAAGCGGACTTGTCCGATCTCCCAGCCTTTTTGTTTTAGTAATTTGGGTCTTCGTTCGAGATACGCGCGTTCTTCCACGCCGACGGGGGAGAGGTTGGCTTGTTGCGAGTCGATGTTGTATTTCTCGAAGCGACCCTCCTCGATCAACACCATGCACTTGCCGCACGTGGCATTCTCCGCGCAAATGGACTCGATCTCCACGCCCAACTCGCGCGCGGCAGTGCGGACAGATGTGCCTTCGTCCACTTGCCCGCGACTGCCAGAGGGTTGGAGGATGATGGTGTGTTTGGTCATTATTTTTGTACACGGAAATCACGGACAACACGGATTTTTTAAAAACCTTTGTGTCCCTTCGTGCCCTTTGTGGTTAAACGGTTTTCGCTTCCCGACGCGGAATCTCTATTTTGGCGAACTCAGCCTCAAGGTCCGAAAGAAGCGCATCTGCCACATCTTCGGGCGCGCCGTCGCGTTGGATCCAATCCCCGCGTTTGTATTGACTCGCATAATCCGATGTGGATGTGAGTCCCTCTGCCATCGCGTACGCGTCTATTTTGTTCTGAATCTTGTCCGAAAGTTGTTTTTTGATCGTGCGCCCATCGCCCTCGACGGTGATGGATTGGGGGATATGCTTCCAGTACATGATGCGATATTTTGCCATTTGAACCTTTTCAGAATTATATATAATTTATCCGCCTATTCTACGGTAGGTTATCAGTGTGGTCAATGGCCTCTGCCATCGCGCCAGAGCCGATAAAAGTGATTTTCTTTTTGAGCACACGAACATCCATAAGAGATCATAAACATGACTCACCCCAAATTTAATCTTTCAGACTTTTAGCCACGGACTTCACCGATTTACATAAAAAAACCGACCCGGTTCAACAGGTCGATTTTTTGATCAGCTCATTTCAGGGTAATTAAGTCAAAATCCGTGATAATCTGTGCAATCGGCGGCTGAATCCTTAAGTTGGAGTAATCATGTTTGTTGATCACTGGTTACAATTATACTTTTATGAATAGGCCATCTCCGGCACCCGTTGCTTCTTCATCTTCTTCAACAACTTCGCGGCAATCAAGTTATCGCGTCGATTTTGCGCGGAGCGGATAATCAACTTCATGAACTTATGATGGTTATACGTTTTATCGTTCATCAACGAGAAATCGGCAGAACCAGGTTCCTCAGGTGAATAGAAGATTCCGCAGTTCGGGTTGATCTCAAGCATATACAATGTGCCGTCTGCCGCCATACGATAATCGCAACGCGCATATCCGTTGCCGTTCATGGCTTTAAATAAGCGCGCGGTTTGTTCGCGCAACGTTTTTTCGATGCGCCTATCGGTCACCGCCGCCACCGACATCTTCTCATAATCCACCCATTTCATGTCGTAATGCTTGAATGACTCGCCGTCGGGAAAAATAAATTCCACAGGCTTGAAGGTGATCGGATTATTCGCGTCATCAGGATTTTCCGCGACAAGACAAGTAAACTCGCGCCCTTCGATGAATTCTTCCAACAGCGCGCGACCAAATAACTCGATCTCGCGTCCTACCTGGACTTTGAGCTGGTCCACGTTCTCACAGCGTGACTCGCGCGTGATACCGACGCTCGCGTACCCGTGAGGCGGTTTGACCAACACTGGGAAGCGCAACCGCTTGGCCGCGCGTTCCACATCTTCGACGCGATCGACCATCACCCAATTCGGCGCGGGGACGTTCGATTTCTTGGCATAGGCTTTCATCTCTTGCCGCGAGGGATCGAAAAATTTCGAATCGGCGCCGGTGAATGCCACGCCGAGTTTTTCCATCAGCGTGACAAGACCGATTCCCGAGAGCGGGTCGTCGGGCGTGCCGTCTACGAGATTCACAAACACCTCCACGCCTTCGTTCATCAATTCGCGGATCTGTTTTTCAACACCTTTGGGGTGCATCGGATGATGTTTCCATTTGAATCCATTCATATGAGGAGATGGATCGTATGGCTTG
>JAEURC010000039.1 GCA_016789025.1 Anaerolineales bacterium | reverse complement strand
TCATCACCGACCTGTACGAAGACGTGATGTCCGATTC
The DNA here is from genome assembly GCA_016789025.1 of Anaerolineales bacterium. Classification (GTDB taxonomy): domain Bacteria; phylum Chloroflexota; class Anaerolineae; order Anaerolineales; family Villigracilaceae; genus Defluviilinea. Next base: position 18,864 of record JAEURC010000039.1, on the reverse strand, counting down.
GCCGCTGGCGAAATATCATCCCAACTACATTGCCACGCGGGCGGTGAAGATGTAGAATGAGGGAGATGAAGAATAACAATAATATTGTGTTGGTGATGGTGGGCGGGAAGGCTAGGAAGGAGTGACAACAAAGGAGCAAATGTTATACTCCGCTTATTGAATTTACTGCTGCAGAACTTCCTAAAGGCTATTAAGACAGGATACGGACTGCCCATAAGATGTTATACCGTCCGCATAAACCCAGTTGAGCGCTAAGAACCATACTTACAATTCAAGGTAGTGTAAATGTCTATCAAAATTAACCTTTACGATTTTTTTGCGTATACAGTGCCTGGTAGTTTATATTTAATTGCGACATTTTATTTTTGTTTAATATTCGGGGTCTTAAACTTAGATTGGCAATTAATAAGAGAAACGATCAAAGACCAATCCTTACTTCTAATCATCTTATCCTATCTTGCTGGCTTCACATTCGACCCAATTTCACGGTATTGGTATAGGCGTTTCGCGCCACTTGGTCTGGAAAAAATAATGTTTGATGTATTCAGAGTTGCTCATCCAGATATAAATGTGAAGTTCACTCCGTCTGATTGGAATATTCTTCATGCATTTATTCGCCGCCAAAATATTGAAGAATATTCAGAAATAGAAAAATTCAACGCGAACAAAGTTATGCTAAGAAATACAAGTTTTAGTTTGTTACTCATGAGCATACTAACGTTGTTAAGAGGGGTAATGACAAGTTTTTACATATGGGATTTTGCTGTAGCGGTGTTATTGCTGTGCTTATCACTCATTACAGGTAATCAGGCTGCCAAATTTGATAAGTGGTTTTTTCTTGCCATATATGAGACCATGGCTGCTTATGGCATTGAGGCAAGTGATTTTGTGCCAGGAAAGATTACCTCTCCGAAAAGAGGTAGCACGAAAAAGTAGTTTTTTCGATAGGCGAAGCGTCTCGTCTTTCCACCCGACTCGTGTGAGTCGGCGCTTTTTCAGCGCAACTTGTGTGGCTGAGATCTGACGCCGTCAATGTGGCAATATCTAGTCCCGTCCACCAGCGGGTAACGCAAACCATTAAACTATCCTCCCCAACACCTCCAACAACTTCCCCTCCCACGCATCTCCAAACGTACACCAATACGCGGATTTGCCTCCGCGGATGCCCGCGCCAAGATCAGCGAGGCGTTTTGGTTCTGTCCCGTGATAATTACCGTCATTGCGAGCCCGAGCGTAGCGAGTGGCGAAGCAATCCCCAACACGGCGACGGAGGTTGCTTCGTCGGACTTCGTCCTCCTCGCAATGACGGGCGGTGACGTTACAACATCCCCAACACCTCCAACAACTTCCCCACCCACGCCTCCCCAAACGAACACCAATACGCGGACTTGCCGCCGCGGATGCCCGCGCCTAAATCGGCGAGGCGTTTGGGCTCGGTTCCGTTTGTGGGAGTTGGGTAGCGCAAGACGATCTGTCCGCTCTCCCAGTTGATGGAGGACAGCCCCGCTTTCTCCGCTCGTAATTTGACTCGCATCTGATAAAACAGATTCGCGGTCATTTCGGGCAACTCACCGAAGCGATCTTTGAACTCGGATGCCAGCGCGTCAATTTCGGTTTCGTCGCGCAAGTCCGCGATGCGGCGATACAAGCGCAAACGCAAATCTTGATCGGGGATGTACTCGGCGGGAATTCCGACGGCGAGGGGCAGGTCTACGTTGACGGGCATGGACATCGGTTGCAAGTTGAAAGTTTGAAGGTTGGAAGGTTGAATAGCAGGGTTTTCAACCTTCAACATGGAACCTGCCAACCTTAAACGCCTGACCGCATCCGCCAGCAACCTCGTATACAAATGAAACCCAACGGCTTGGATGTGTCCGTGTTGGCGCGTGCCTAGTAAATCGCCTGCTCCTCTAATTTCAAGGTCGCGCATCGCGATCGAATAGCCTGCGCCGAGTTGCGTGTTCTCGGCGATCACTTCGAGGCGCTGTTGACCGTCCACGGTGGGGGTCAGCTTGTTGTGGCGAAAAAAGTAGGAGTAGGCGCGCGCAGCCCCACGTCCGACCCTGCCGCGCAGTTGATAGAGCTGAGCCAAGCCGAAGGTGTCGGCGCGATCCACGATGAGCGTGTTCGCGTTGGGGATGTCCAATCCTGATTCGATAATTGTCGTTGACAACAAAATATCGGTGTCGCCGTTGTTGAAGCGGTGCATCACATCGGAGAGTTGATTCTCTGGCATCTGCCCGTGACCGATATCCACGTTCGCTTCGGGGACGAGTTGATTGAGATGCGCGCGCATTGCGTCTATGGTCTGGACGCGGTTATGCACGAAGAAAATTTGTCCGCCGCGTTCGAGTTCGCGCAGGATCGCCTGCCGCACAAGTTTCGGCGAATACGGACCGACATGCGTGACGATGGGTAAGCGCTCCTCGGGCGGCGTGTTGAGATTCGAAATATCGCGCACGCCCGTCAGCGCCATGTAGAGCGTGCGCGGAATCGGCGTGGCGGTGAGAGTCAACACGTCCACTTCGGTGCGGAGTTTTTTGAGATGCTCTTTGTGCGTGACGCCGAAGCGTTGCTCTTCATCAATGACCACCAAGCCAAGTTCTTTGAATTGCACATCGCCAGAGATCAAACGATGCGTGCCGATCACGATGTCAATCTCGCCGATGGCGAGCCCATGCAAAATCGTCGTCTGCTCGCGCGGAGTTCTAAAACGCGAAAGCATTTCCACTTTGAGAGGGAACGCGGCGAGTCGTTGCAAAAATGTTTCGTAATGTTGTTGTGCAAGAACAGTGGTCGGCACAAGAATCGCAACCTGCTTGCCGTCCATCACGGCTTTGAACGCGGCGCGCAACGCCACTTCGGTTTTGCCGTAACCCACGTCGCCGCACAACAGACGATCCATCGGGCGCGACGATTCCATGTCGCGTTTGATGTCGTTCAACGCGCGCAGTTGATCTTCGGTCTCCACATACGGAAACGAATCTTCCAATTCTTTTTGCCACGCGGTATCGGGCTTGAATGAATATCCCAGCGCCACATTGCGCCGCGCGTACAAGTCCAACATATCCTGCGCCACTTCCAACACCGCGGCTTTCACGCGTCCTTTTTTCTCGTGCCACTCCTGCCCGCCCAAACGATCCAACGCGGGCGCCGCGCCCTCCGCGCCCACATAACGCGTCAACCGATCCGCTTGATGCACAGGCACATACAACTGTCCGCCGCCGTCATATTCCACCGCGAGAAATTCGCGCGCGTGATTATCCAACTCGCGTTGCACCAATCCGCCAAAACGCCCGATGCCGTGATCAATGTGCACCACGTAATCGCCGACCTGCAAGTCCGCGTAAATCGATTCTGGAGTCTCGGCGACAGGTCGCTGGCGCGCGCGGGGTTGCGGGCGTTCCCAGCCGAAGATTTCGGAGTCGGTGATTAGGTGGAGTGATTGGTAATTGGTAATTGGTAATTGTGAAGAGAGAATTGGAGAATTAGAGGATTGGAGATTGAGAACGAATCCCTCTGATAAGGATGCTTCAATAAATATTGGTTTATTGGATTCCGACTCTTCGGCATTCGACTCGCCCCAAAGTTCTTCTAGCCGTTTGGCTTGACGCGACACAACGACAACCGCTTCTTTCTTCGACGTGAGGCCTGCCACGCTTTCGATGAACGGTTTCAACCTCCCAGCGAATCGCTCGTCATGTCCGAAGCAACTACTCAGCGACTGATCACTGGTCACTGATAACTGCTCTCCCCCTGAATACCCAAACTCCACCAAACCACTCTGCACGCCATCATGCAACTCCGACCACGGAATATACGGCAATGGAAAATCAACGGACAATGTTTCGTCCGCGATGCTGTCCTGCCTGAATTTGACGGCTTGCGCTTCAATCTCCTCCGCCATAGATTCGATGATCGAGACATCGTCAATCAGCACGATTGCTTTTTGAGGAAGGTAATCGAGCAGGGTCGCAGGTTGTGAATGAAGCAATGGAATATGGAATTCTGATAATTCCGTTTCATGGTCGCCAAGGGCAAGATACTCCCTCGCAGGCGTGACGAGAATCGAATCGAGTTTTTCAATCGTGCGTTGTGAGGCGGGGTCGAATCTGCGGATCGTTTCGATCTCGTCGCCGAAGAAATCCAAGCGGACGGGCATTGTCTCGGCGGTTGCCCAAATGTCGAGAATCCCTCCCCTGCTGGAGAATTGTCCAGGTTCCAGCACGGTGTTGACTCGTTGATATCCGATCTCTGCCCAAGATCGCAACAACGTATCAGGTTGAATGGATTGATCCACCGATAATTTTTTGCACGCCTTGAGGAAGTCTCGCCGCGGCATGGTGCGCGTCATCAATGAGCGGACGGAGGTGATAATAATTGGCGGCGATTCGGGTTTTTGGGCAAACGGCAAATGGAAAGTGGAAAGTGTCGTCAACGCCTGCAAGCGGTCGCGGCGGGTGGTCACGCCCCACGCGGCTTGTTCGTAAAACAGCGGATTCGGCTCCGCAAAATGATAGCGCGGCGACTTGACCCAAAATCCCAACTCATCGAACAGTGAAAGCGCGTTGTTGGCGCGGTCGGTGATGAATAGGATCGGCTGACCAATATCTTCGAGCAACGCCGCAAGCACAGGCAAACGCGCGGCGCGCGGAAGTCCCAGCCCAGCGATATGTTTCCCCGCTTTGAGTTGGGTTAGGAGGTGCTGATATTGAGGGAGCGAGCGGATGGTGGAGAGGATAGAGAGCATTTAATCTTATATGTCGCTGGTTGAGTAGCCCGAGGCGATAGCCGAGGGCGTATCGAAACCAGCAAGCCGTAAATTAAACTTGTTACAAAAGTTCTTTACGTACTGGTGGTTTCGATACGTCCCGCGATGCTTCGACTTCGCTATCGCTCCGCTCAGCACGCGCGGGACTACTCAACCACCGAAGTATCACCATTGAATTTATTCATCGAGGCGGTCAAGCCATTGGTTACAAATTCCAATGCGGCGTCGGCGGCGCGGTCGAGGAGTTCGGAGAGGGATTGCAAGTCGTCGCGCGAGAAGCTTTGCAGGACGTAATCGGCGGAGTCCATTCTTCCAGGCGGGCGACCGATGCCGAGTCTCATGCGCGGAATATCTTTCGTGCCGAGTTTTTCCAAAATGGATGATAAGCCGCGCTGTCCGCCAGGTCCGCCCGAGGCGCGGATGCGGATTGTGCCGAAGGGCAGATCAAGATCGTCGGAGAGGATCATCAGGTTTTCGTTGGGAATTTTGTAGAAGTGAGCCAGTCCCTGCACCGATTGACCTGAGAGATTCATGTACGTCTGCGGCTTGGCGAGGATGAGTTTGTGGTCTTCGTATTTCGAATCCATCACAATGGCTTTCGATTGCACTTTCATGCCGCGCGCGTTGAGTCGAACCGCGAGACGGTCAATTGCCATGAAGCCAAAGTTATGGCGTGTGTTGGCGTATTCACGTCCTGGGTTGCCGAGACCGATGAGGAGGAAGGGTTCTGTCATAAGGAGTTCCGTGAGGTGAGTGAGGGGTAATTGGTAAGTGGTAATTCGTAATTAGAGACTGGAGATTAGAGAATTGAGAGAATTGGTTGGTTATGGTTGGCGGAGGCGGAGGAGGATGAGGGAGAAAATGAATAAGGCTAAGATGACGATTGCTCCGCGGGCGAGGCTGGTGAGGATGGTGGATTGAGTCAATGAGGCGGGGTTTGCGGGAAGAGGAGTCGGCGTGGGACGCGGGACTTCGGTGGGAGTCGGCGAGGCGGCGAGGAGGAATGGAGTTGGGACTTGGAATCCGAGGGAGGATTCGGGCGTGGATGTGATGGCAGGCGTTGGGGTTAAGATCGGCGCGTCGTTTTGGATGGTGATGGGAACCGTCGCTTCTTGGAGTGTGCCATCGGCGAGGGTAACGCGCAAGCGTAGGATGTAGTCTCCGTCGGTGATGGAGGCGGTGTTCCAGAGGTATAGAGGCGAATCAAGCGCGGGCTGAGATAAGGCGGCTAGGGGGAACCAGCTATCGGCTGAGTCCGAAGCGTATTTGAAATCCAATTGAGCCGAGAAAAAGTTCGGAATATCCGTCGAGCCGATGATGGTTATTTCGCCATGCAAAATTTCTCCAGCCGCGGGAGAGGTGATCGCTACAGGCGGCGAATCCTGCGCGGCGAGGAGGAGCAAAACGAGGGGGAGAAAGAGGCGGGTCTTCATTTATCGAACGTTCAAGTTTAACACGAAGGGAAATGAGGGTCAACAATTCTCCGTCATTGCAAGCCGCAAAGCGGCGAAGCAATCTCCCTCATCGTGTTGGGGATTGCTTCGCTTCGCTCGCAATGACGGGGCAAATGAAGTATGGTAAACTTTGGCAGATAATTTTAGGAGAATCGTTATGACAAAATCCCGCGCCGACCAGATCGTGGACCGATTACGAAACATGCAAGCCGCTGCGCCCGACATCGAGGCTTCGGCGGTTGTTTCGGTAGATGGGTTGATCATGGCTTCGGCTTTGCAACAAGGCGTGGAGGAAGATCGCGTGTCGGCGATGTCGGCGGCGATGCTTTCACTCGGCGAGCGAATCTCCAACGAGTTGGGACGCGGCGGGTTGGAGCAGGTGTACATCAAAGGTGATGCGGGTTCGATCGTGTTGACATCCATTGGGCAGGAGGCGGTTTTGACCGCTATGGCGCGGCATGAGGCAAAACTTGGTTTGATCTTTCTCGAGATGCGGCGCGCCGCCGAAGACATTGTAAAGCTGGTTGGATGAAGTCGAAGAATTGCCAGCAACTCACACATAACGCAATCCCCGACGGGGAGGGCTGAAACGCCCTCCCCGTTTCTTTTAACCATGTCGTTGCGAGGAGAGCTCGCGCTGAGCGGAGTGAGCCGATAGGCGAACGAAGACGAAGCGTAGCCCGACGAAGCAAGCTATCCTCTTGTAACAGCGACGCTTCGTCTGCGCTCGACTTGCATTCGCTCCGCTCAGCGCGAATAAACTGAAAGGAATTTTATGACCACAAAATATTTATTTTTTACAGGCGGGGTTGTTTCTTCGGTTGGTAAGGGTGTGACTGCGGCGGCGACGGGACTCTTGCTCAAGGAACGCGGATTCAAAGTGGCGGTGCAGAAATTGGATCCGTACATCAACGTGGACCCTGGCACGATGAGTCCGTACCAGCATGGAGAGGTGTACGTCCTCGACGACGGCGCGGAAACGGACCTCGATCTGGGTCACTACGAACGATTCATTGACATCCGCCTCAGCCGCTCGTCCAACTTCACAAGTGGACAAGTGTATGCGGAGATCATCAGCAAAGAACGGCGCGGCGATTTCCTCGGCGGGACGATCCAAGTAATTCCGCACATCACGAACGAGATCAAGCGGCGAGTCGCGTCCATTGGCAAGGAAACAAATGCGGATGTAGTATTGGTCGAAGTCGGCGGCACAGTTGGGGATATTGAATCACAGCCGTTTCTCGAAGTGCTGAGGCAACTCCGCAACGAGGTCGGGCGCGAGAACGTGTTCTTCATCCATGTGACGTGGCTTCCGTATATCAAAGCGACGGGTGAAATTAAAACCAAGCCCACACAACATTCCGTCGCGGCGCTCCGTTCCATTGGCATTTCACCGAACATGATCATCGCGCGTTCGGATTATCCCGTGGACAAAGACATCTGCGACAAGATCGCGTTGTTCTGCGACGTGGAAAAAGAAGCTGTTGTGCCGATGATCACTAGCGATGTGTTGTATGAAGTCCCGCTGTTGTTGGAAAAGGCAGGCGTCGGCGATTATCTCGTTGAAAAATTGAACATGAAATCCACGCGCAGAGTCGACATGAAACCGTGGGAAAAACTTGTGGAGCGCGTGAGGAAACCAAAACAAACGGTGAAAGTTGCGCTGGTTGGGAAGTACGTCGAGTTGCAAGACGCGTACATGTCGGTGCGCGAGGCGTTGAAACATGCCGCGCTCGCCAACGATGTGGAGGTGGAGATCGGCTGGGTGCACGCGGCTGACCTTGAAAAGGACAAAGGCTGGGATGTGGTGCAAAACGCGGACGGCATCCTCGTCCCTGGCGGGTTCGGCTCGCGCGGTATCGAAGGGAAAATTTTAGCGGCGCGGTATGCTCGCGAGAAAAAAATTCCGTATCTCGGTCTATGTTTGGGGATGCAAGTGATGTGCATTGACTTCGCGCGCGGAGTGTTGAACCATGAAGACGCGAATTCATCCGAATTTGATCGCGGTTCAGAATATCCCGTCATTGACTTGATGCTCGACCAACGCGCGATCACAGACATGGGCGGGACGATGCGGCTGGGATTGTATCCGTGCGAATTGCAAGAGGGCTCAAAAGCCGCCAAGGCATATGGCGAGAAAAAAGTGGAGGAACGTCACCGTCACCGCTTTGAATTCAACAACAACTACAAAAAAGATTTTGAAAAGGGTGGCATGGTCTTCTCTGGCATGTCGCCTGACGGCAAATTGGTTGAGGTCGTCGAGATCGCCGATCATCCCTTCATGGTGGCGAGTCAATTCCACCCTGAGTTTTTGTCGCGCCCGATGAAGCCGCATCCGCTGTTCGTGGGATTCATGAAGGCGGCGAGGGATGGGAAGAAGTGAAAGAAGTGATCAGTGAGAAGCGAGTAGTTATCAGTGAACAGTTATCAGTGAGGCTTGAGAGTGTGAATTAAAAAGGACTTCTGAATTTCGCAGAAGTCCTTTTGTTCAAACCTATTTTCGCTTCTTCGCAGTTTTCTTTTTTGGAGATGTTTTCACAACACGAGGCGTTGCGGCAGAGACCGCCGCCATAGCAGGGACAGGCGCGTTGGCGTCGTACGCGCTGCGCAATTCTACGGGCGTTTCCGAGCGTTGGCGTAAGCGCAGGTTCAACATCTCCACAAGGACCGAGAAGCCCATGGCAAAGTAAATGTATCCCTTTGGAATATGAATTTGAAAAGCTTCGACCACCAGCGTGAAGCCGATCAATAACAGGAAGCTCAACGCCAGGATCTTGATCGTGGGATGTTCCTCGACAAAAGCGCTGAGAGGCGCCGCCAGGAAGATCATGACCAACGCGGCTACGATCACAGCGATGACCATAATCGGCAATTCATCTACCATGCCGACGGCGGTGATGACCGAATCGAGCGAGAAGACGATGTCCAACAACATGATCTGCACGATCACGCTCCAAAATGCGGCGTGGACTTTGGCAGAGGCGTGTCCTTGCGTGGCTTCCAGTTTTTCATGAATTTCATGCGTCGCTTTCCAGATCAAGAAGATGCCGCCTGCGAGCAGGATCAGATCCCGACCCGATAGGTGAAGGTTAAACAAATTGACGATCGGGTCTTCGAGTTTGATGATCCACGAAAGGGAGAGCAAAAGCAGCAACCTCGTAATCACCGCAAGGGCAATGCCCGTGGTACGCGCGCGCGGTTGTTGTTCGACTGGCAGTTTACCCGCCAGAATCGAGATAAAGATAATATTATCCACACCGAGAACGAGTTCCAGCGCCACTAACGTGATCAATGCGATCCATGCTTCAGGTTGGGAAAGCCATTCCATGTAACAACTCCTGTAATTGAATAGGGCAAAGTATACCCGAACCTGAATTCGTGTTGAGGTTGAAATTTCCCGCGCGCCGCATTATGAGATAAAATATCGACACCGTATGAATCTTGACCCTTCGTTTCTAAGCAACATTATCCTGGTATTGACGGGTTTTGGCGCCGCCTTCATCGCCGCGTTATGGATCGCGCTTGTCATTTGGACGTATCGCGATATCCGCGCGCGCGCGCGCGACCCTCTCGTGCAAACGTTGGCAACGCTTCTCGTCGCCGTATTGAGCCTGCCCGGCATTCTCGTCTATTTGATCCTCCGTCCGCAGAAAACGCTCGAGGAGGATTACCAAAAGACACTGGAGGAAGAAGCGTTGCTCCAGGCTCTCGAAGATTTACCGCTCTGCCCCGGTTGCGAGCGGCGCGTCAAAGACGATTGGCAGGTATGCCCAAACTGCCACACAAAGTTGAAGAAGAACTGCGAGAATTGCAACAAACTGATGGAACTCCCATGGAATATCTGCCCCTATTGCGGCACCCCCGCCGCCGGCACGCGCCGCGACGCGGCAAGTTTAGACGATGCCTTGCGCGGGTTGAAATTACAGGATGAAGCGGGGGAGATCAAAGCGGAAGGTTAAACCGACTCAAAATATTAACATGAAACTCGCTTCGTTTTTGAAGCGAGTTTTTTTACAAGCCGTCAGATTGACCGCAAACACCCGCGCGCCGATTCACACCCGCCTCACTACCAGCATCGTCAAATCATCGGCGGGAGGCATATCCTGAATAAAATCGAGCAGGGATTTCTCCACCGCGTCGATCAACTCGGAAGCTGTTGTGCAAGTGTTTGTCAATAGCGCCTCGGTGAGGCGCGCCTCCCCATAGAACTCATTCTCATTATTGAACGATTCGGTCAAGCCGTCGGTGTAGAAAAGGATGTTATCACCGCCAGCAAGTTGGATGGTTTTCTGCTCCACGCCATGATCCGTCGAAACGCCGAGGGCAATGGCAGTGCGGGTGAGTTTTTCCATCGAGCCGTCATGCTTCATCCAGATCGGCGGGTTGTGCCCCGCATTGACGTAGGTTAATTCGTTACTTTCAATATCCAATACAGCATAAATCGCCGTTACGAACATCCCCTGGCGTGTGTCGGGAATCAATAGTTCGTTGACGCGCGCCAACGCCTCGGCCGGCGACTCGGTTTCAACCACCGCGGCGCGCACCAGCGTCCGTGTGAGCGCCATGAACAGCGCGGCAGGCACGCCTTTGTCTGCCACATCGGCGATGAACAAACCGATCCTTCCGTTGGGCAGGTCGAACACATCGTAGAAGTCGCCGCCCACCTGGCGCGCCGTTTTCCAGCGGGCTGAAAAGTCCCAGCCCTGCACTTGCGGGAGCGCGTCAGGGAGAAAGGTCTGCTGAATTTGGCGAGCCAACTGCACTTCCGTTTCGAGGCGTTCGCGCACCACCATCTCCTTTTGCAGGAGGTCGTTCTGAATCGCCAATGCGGCTTGTTGGGCGATCCCTGTAATGATTTCCAGACGACGAGCGCGGAAACGCAAACCGCCTTCCGCCTCTTCGATGAGCATCACGCCGTACAACGTATCTTTGACGGCGATCGGGACGGCGAACAGCAAAGCATTTGGATTGGCAAGATTCGCTTCCTCCGACGGGCTGGCTGATAACCACGCCTGTAGCCCTTCCTGCCCTTCGAGTTGACATGCCAACATCCCCGTCGCGCCGCGGCACGAATCGAGAAAAGCAAATTCACCCGGTGAAAACGACCGCTCCCAGAATTGTCTTTCATCCTCGATGCTCAGCCCATAATTTTGTGTGGGCACAAATTGCTCATGAGAAGCATCCCATTGATACAAAGCGGCGCGTTGCACGCCGGTGAGGATCGGCATGATACGGATGATGGTACCGAGGGTTTCATCGAGATCATTCAGGCTGACAATTGCCTGCGCCACCTGCAACAATGCCGCCGACGCGTAGGCCTGTTCCTGTGCCACATCGTACAGGCGCGTGTTTTCGATGGCGACCGCCGCGTAACTGGCGAAGGTGGTAGCAACGGCTTGCGCTTCGCGCCCATACCTACCCGCCGCGCTGTGCGCGAGGGTGATCACGCCGAAGGGTTGGTCTCCTACGCGTAACGGCACAGCCAGCGCGGAATAATTCTGATCGAAGCCCGCCGCCATACCGGAAACCCAGAGCGGGTCTGTAGGTTTTCGGATCTCTGCATTTTGCGAGTGAACCACTTGCATCAGCCCATCGTACGCTTCCGCCGAACCATACAGCGCGCTTTCGAGCACATCTTCATCGATGTTGTGGCTTGCGGCAAGGTACAACTGATCGTCTTCCAATAACCAGATCGCGGATACATCCACAGGCAGGTTGCGCTCTAATTCAGCGAGGATCACGTCCAGCACATCGTCCACATCTTCGTCTGCCGAGATCAAGCCGGCAACCTCGCGTAAACTGTCTGCCACGCGCCGCCGCCATTGCTCCGAACGGTAGAGAGCGGCGTTGTGAATGGCAATAGCAATATGATCTGCCACCGCCTCGAACATGAATTTATCCTCGGCCGTGAAGGCGTTGTAGCGATCCGCTTGAATATCGAGCAAGCCAACCACTTCATCATCGTACAACAACGGCACGCAAATTTCAGATTTAGTGTTTTCCGGCGGAAAAGGCGAAGACTCATAGCGTTTATCCTTGCGCACATCGTTGGCAACCACCGTCTTCCCTTCGCGCGCCACCCAGGGAATGATGCCCAACGAGTTATCCATCGAGATCGCGAACCCTTCCGAACCCGCGTCGCGCTCGCCGCTACCCGCTTGATATTCGATGATACGGCGGTTGCGATGCACAGTGAATAAATGCACATGCGGAACCTTGAATCGCTCGTGGATCAAGTCCGATACATTTTTCATGAGCGTGTTCAATTCGAGCGAGGCGCTCGCGCTCCGACCAACGTCGGCGATTAATGCAAGATGGTCCGAATGGCGGCGCAGATCACGATAAAGCCGCGCGCTTTCGATGGCGCGCGCGATCGTGTCTGCCAACGCATTGAGGATCAACAGATCGTTCGCATGGAAGGCATTGATTTGATCGCTTTGCACATCCAGCACGCCAAGCACCCGCCCCTCGGTCTTAAGTGGGATGACCACCTCGGAACGCGTTTCAGGCAACGATTCGATGAATCGAAAACGAACGTCCTTTTTCACGTTCGGAACGACGATCCGCTCGCCATCTGCCGCAGCTTCACCGATCAACCCCTGCCCGATCTTCACATCCAACGCTACTTTTGCTTTTGATTTCCCCTTGCGCTGCGCCATGGCGCTCGAACGAAAACGAAGGTTGGCGGAAGAATTTTCTCGAACAGTAAAAATCGCCACATAATAAAAGTGGAATGTTTCCTGGATAAGTTGCGTGACGCGTTCCGAAAGTTCGTTGACATCAAGCACGTTCGCGATCTGCGCGCTCACCTGACTCACCAGATTTAACTGGTTCAATCGGAATTGCTCAACCGAAATCCGGTGCGAGGCGGTCAGGCTCACGGCTACCACGCCAGCCAGTCCCTCGAGCAGGTTAATATCGTCCCTCTTAAAAATGGGGCCTTTGGTACGGGTAATTTGAATCGCCCCCAGGGCGGCGCCGCGATCGATCAGAGGAATCGATGCCCACGAATGTTGCGTCACACTTTTCGACTTTCCGCCTTTACTGCCCGTCACGATCCTGCCGCTCGCCATGGCGCGTTGCATACCTTTGGTCGACGGCTCGGGTGAAAAGATCGAATCATGTTCCGTGTCCGGCAGGCGAAACATGGATTCAGCCAGCCACAACTCCGCTTCGCCGCCAAGCAGGCGTGATGCCACATCAACAACGCGGATACGTTGCTCGGCAAGCGAGGAGGCGCTGAGCAGTTGCTCTCCCAGACGGGCAAGATCGCGCCAATCTGACGATGAGGACTGCTTCATGCTTATGCCTTTCTTTTGGTCATTTTGAGCGTATTACTGTGCGCGCTTGAAACGTACTCGAATTCATCCATCAACTTGCGCATGAGGAAAATTCCCAATCCCCCGATCTTACGATCGCCCAGATCGGCTTGGATATCAGGCAACGGAACTTCCGACGGATCGAAAGACTTTCCATGGTCGACCAAAATAATGATCAAGGTCTCGGCTTTCACGCCACAGGAGATCTCGAGCATTCCATCCGCGCCGCCCCCATAGGCATGTTCGATCACATTCGATGCGGCTTCGTCGGCGGCAAGCTGGATGTGGTACACAGCCTGGTCGTTGAAGCCGTTTTCGCGGGCAATGTTTCCCACAAATTCACGGATCTCGTCGAGGAATTCGAACTTTGCCGGGAATTGAACCGTCTGCATCCGATAAAACCGAAGCCGCCTCAACCGATGGCCGAGGACGGCTCCTCTTTCGTTGCCTTCGTCTCTTTCTCCAACCTGAACAGGGCTCCGCTACTTAGAAATGCCCAACAGCGTGCAGAGGGTCGTCAAAGGTTTTGAAAAGCTCGGTAAAGCCGGCAAGCTCAAGCGCTTCACGAATCCGATCAGGCACGCCAACAAGCACAACTTCACCACGATTATATTTCTTCGCATTGCGCTGCGCGGCAAGCAGAGCGCGGAACCCCGCACTGGACATATACTCTAACTCGCTCATATCCATCACCAACTTGTATTTGCCATCCTCATTTGCCTTCTCGAGGGCTTGCGCAAGTTGCGGAGCGGTCGCGCTATCCACCCGGCCCTTGACTTTGATCATTTCACAATGTTTGAATTCCTGAGTCGAAATTTCCATGGTAGATCCTCCAGGTTGAATGAGCATTTTGTTGCCGACAAAATTATAACACGACTGTTGTATCGGTTTTGTTGTGAATTTGGGACATTTAGACGTCGCCAAAAGCCGGAAATGAGTTAGAATGTTCGGAAATAAACTGCACATTATGACGAAAACTACCGGGAGACCCTACCTTGTCATGCTCGTTGAGGATAATGCGGACCACGCCGAACTTGTCATCCGCACCCTCGAAGAGCATCGTATCGCGAACGAAGTCCAGCACTTTTTCGACGGACAATCGGCGCTTGATTTTTTACAACATCGAGGTGAATACTCCAACCCCGAGAATAAATCGCGCCCCCAGATCATATTGCTCGACCTGCGTCTGCCCAAGGTCGATGGGATCGATGTATTGAAAACCATCAAAGAAGATGAAACACTGAAAGCGATTCCGGTGATCATCCTTACCACCTCTGAAGCCGAGAAAGATGTATCGCGAGCCTACTACAACCATGCGAACAGTTATCTTGTGAAACCGGTTGGCTATCCCGAGTTCAAGCAACTCATGAACGACCTCCTGCATTACTGGCTTGGGTGGAACACGCAAGTGCGTTTGAACGGGTAATGAACATAACAAACAGCCAGCAGACCAATCATGCTGGCTGTTTGATTTTAATTTTCTCGTCATCCTAATTGACACCCCTCCCCACATCGGGTATCCTTCGCCCGTCCGGGCAGGACCGGCGCGGCAGAGCCTTTCGAAACCCGCCAGGGTCGAAAGACTGCAACGGTAAGGAAGTGTTTCTGGGTGCCGCCGATCACCTGCCCGGATATTTATCCATGAAAATAAATCGCTGGCTGTTTATCTTCCTTGCATTCGTGATCGGCATCGGCGCCGGCCTTGCATACGGGTGGTTCATCGACCCGGTCGATTTCTTCGACCTCACACCCGATACTCTGCGCGCCGATTTCAAAACCGACTATGTGTTGATGGTCGCCGAGGCATATCACTCCCACCGCGACCCCGGCATCTCTGCCCGGCAACTCGCTATTTTCGGCTCGCAATCTCCCACATCCATCGCATCGCAAGGGTTGACCTATGCGCGCGCGAACCAATTCGCCGAGGCAGACCTTGTCTTGATTCAGGAACTCGTCACCGCTTTACAAGCCTGGAGCGGGATTCCATGAGCCGCTTCCCTTGGGGCGCCCTCCTCGCGCTTCTGCTCGGACTTGGAGCCGGGCTCGCCTACGCCTGGACAATCTCGCCCCTTCAAATTATCGATGCGATTCCCAGCGCCCTGCGCGACGACTTCAAAGACCAATACCGTTCCGCCATCGCCGCCGCCTATGTTAGTACTGGGAATTTAGAACGCGCCAAAGCTCGTCTTGCCCTGCTTGACGACATCGATCCTATCGAAGCATTGAATGCGCAAGCGCAACGCCTGCTTGCTAACGCAGAATTTCAAAGCGCCGACCAGGTCGTGCTTCTATCTGCGGCTTTACAAGGCAACGGCATCGCCCTTGTCCCGCCGCCAACGCCAACTGCGCAGACGGAAAACACACAACCTACACAGCCGCAAAACACACCCTCCCTGATTCCAACCTCGTCCACGCAAGATATTGTTACCGCAACGCTTGAAATTGCCCCAACTCAACCCCTGCTGGTCGCATCCACGCCTCGACCTACACAAACCCCAATCCCAACCATTGGCGCCCCATTCAAGTTGATCGCGCAAGAATCCTTGTGTGATTCGAATCTGCCAGACGGTTTATTACAAGTGCTTGTGCTAAATTCAAATCGCAGACAAATGCCGGGTATGGAAATCCGAATCACATGGGAAGCGAACGACGATCGCTTCTTCACCGGCCTGAAACCCGAGTTAGGTAACGGCTACGCAGATTTTCTTATGACGCCGAATATCGCCTACTCTGTGCAACTCGCGCAAGGGAGCGATGTCGCTTCGGGGTTAATCGCTCCCGCCTGCCAGACATCCTCGGGCGAGAACTATTTCGGCGGGTTCAAACTTACCTTCCAACAACCAAAATAAGAACTCCCTCTCAGTTGAGAGGGAGTTTCATCACGGCATGGGATTGTTATTCGCCCAGTCGTTGCCGATGCGGATCTCCACATCCACAGTTTGCGCCGGATCGGGCTTGATCTGAATCAGCGCATTCTCGGTAATGCCGAACACCATTTGCAAGTATTTGAGCGTATAAAGTTTTGGCGCGTACAACACGATCACCGTGCGATCATAGGCGCGATCGGCGGGACCAACTTCCGTGACTTGCATACCCTGGGCGAGGAAATAATTCCCGGTGTTAGTTTCAAGCCCCGGTGCGAATGAGCCGTTCAACACGCGAACGCGGGCAAGGTCAAGGCGCATCAACGCGGTCAGGTCGTTTTGCGGCGCCAGCGGACTCAACGCCCCCGCCGATGTAAAAATCTCATCGCGCAAAATGCGGATCTTATCAGGCAACGGCTTCATGATGCTCGCATCCTGTCCGCCCAAAATAACATTATCAAACGCCACCATCGTTGTGTCGATCGCGCCTTGCTTGATGCTGTCGGGTGGAATATCCTTGGCAAGCACTGCCAATTGGATCGCCACATCAAGCGGCATGTTAGTGCGAATGCCGGATGAAAACTCGTTGTAGAAATCATCCGCCTGGGTGATCAGCGTGGGGAAATTCGCCGGGTCGAGCACTTTGTCGCGAATCGCAAGGATCAACTTTTGCTGGCGCTGGGCGCGTGAAAAATCGCCCTCGCCAGATTTGCGGTGACGGGCATACGCAAGCGCCGTCGTTCCAACCAAATGGCGGGGACCACAACAGGTAAGCCGGATCTTATCCTTGCCGCCGCCCACAGGATCGAGGCGCAAATCCTCGTCGTTGTAAATATCCACGCCGCCGATGCGGTCAATGAATTGAACAAATGTGTTGAAATCGACCTGCGCGTAATACTGCACCGGCACGCCGATGAATTGCTCCACCGTTTTTCGCGCAAGTTCTGGTCCGCCGCCCGGTAATTTATTGCCTTCGCCGGAAGAATAGGCGGTATTGATCCGGCTATACCCAAAGCCCGGAATGTTTACCCACATATCGCGCGGAATGGATAACATGCCCGCAGTTTTGGTCAACGGATCTATCGTCAACAAAATCATCGTGTCGGAGCGCGGGGCGCTGGTATCGGTATCGCGCGCATCTAACCCAATGATCAACACGGTGATGCGGCTTGCTCCATCCCAGGCGGGCGGCAAATCGCTGGCTGGGATGATGACCGGGTCAGGCAAGTTCTCCGGTCCCGGTACAGGCGTGCCTTCGCTATTCGTGAGGGAAGGACCATCCACCCCTGCTTGCACGGTTTTACAATCTGAAGGAGCCCAGCCGGGGAGCGGGGTCAAGACCCAACAGGTCGTCAGGTTTTTGATAGCGACAAAGGCGCCGATCGCCAGTCCAGCCATCGCAACCCAGAATATCATTGTCCCTATCGAGGGGCGTTTCATGTTTTTTAGAAAGTTCATTTTCATTACACCGGTTTTAAATACACCATATCCAATCCAAGTCGTTCCAAACCTTCTTTTGCCCAATATCTCAGCGCGGCCGAATCTTCTTCGATCACCCGCATCAATACGGGGATCGCGCGATGATCCCGGATCTCTGCCAGCGCGCGGATGGCGTGAATTCTCACCGCTTGCGATTTGTGATTCACCGCCTCGATCAGCGACGGGACAGCGGGTTTGCCGATCTTGACCAACGCATGCGCCGCGAGACTACAGACCATCGAGTCGGCATCGCTCAATGCGCGGATGAGCGGCTGGGCGGCGCTTTCTTCGGGTTTTTCCGCCAGCCCCAGCGCCGCGCATTGGCGAACCTCAGGGGCGGTATCGTTGAGGAACGGGATCAACTGTCCCGTCGAAACACGAGGCGATTGCGAAAGCGCGCGAACCGCCCACCAACGGGTATCCACTTCGGAAGAGGCGGTCAACTCTAACAACGCGTGAATCGCATCTTGACCTAATTCAACAAGCGCCGAAACGGATTTTTCTGCCCGCGCTTCGTCTCCGCTGGTGAGGTCGTTCAGGAGGTCTTGCAGCGCGCTCACGTTATTTCGAGGGAGGCGGGATCGGCAGGGCGCTTTCCGCTGTGCCAACCCACTTATCCCCTTCTTCGATCAACATGATCGGGATGTCATCCACGACGGGATACTTGCGCCCGCAATCTTTGCAAATGAACCATGTATCTTTGTGCAAGATAAGTTCACCGCCAGTGGAGCGAACGCAATTGGGGCATCGTAGAATTTCTTTTAGGTTTGCATCAATCATGGAACCTCATTTCTCGATAGCGGGCAATTCTACCACCGCCTAGGTGGATGGATTGCGGCATAATTTTTTCTCTGCCGCAAGTTTTTCGGGGTTTCTCGAATTGGGCCCGAATTGACAGATTGCCTGCCAGGGTTCGTAATGTGTGACGAATTGATCCTGAAACAATACAGCGCCATCTTGATATACAGTGCGCGTGA
>JAEURC010000003.1 GCA_016789025.1 Anaerolineales bacterium | reverse complement strand
GATTCCTGCCTGGGACAGGGTCTCTTCTTCTTTCAATTCGCGACCCAGCGCTTTGCTATCCAGGCGATAGGACATGGGGCGACCATCCGGACCAGTGACGGGGAGTTCGAGCGAGGTCGTCAACTCGGGGATCAACTCCTTCACCGCCACCTCAGAGGGTACCTCCGCATTGCGGCTACCTCCGGAGGGAAGCACGATCGTAACGGGAATGTCTGCCATTGTTTATCTCCTTTCTTGCTAAGTATGGTTTAGGCTGAACCACAGCCACGTCAAAGTTCCGCTATTGCGAAGCAGTGCGCACTGTCAACGCAATTTAATTTTGGGTTTGTCGATCGCTTTCGGCGCGGCAGGCTGAAGTTTCACCTGCACGGCTGGCTTGCTCTTCGCCGGTTCAGATAGATTCAATTTCACGCGCTCGGGTCTCAGCAATTCGCGGCGATCGACCGGGAAATCATTGGGATGTTTCTTGCGATATTCACGGCTCCAGCGCGCCGCTTCGGCATCCCATGGGAAGGGAGGTTTGGTCGGGTCGTCGTGGAAATTTTTCCACTGGAGCATTTCGCCAAGCATCAACACAAGCCTGTCAAGCGAGCGGCTTGCCGCCCACCATGCGGCATCGATACACACACTGCCGTTGACGTGATTGATATTCGGATGCCAGATCGGGGTTAACCACTTCATACCGGGCCAACGTTGCGGATATTGATTGTGCAAATAAATTTCCACTTGATGATGCTCGGAAAATTTTGGGTTGCCCTGCCGATCCACATTCGAGATACTCTTGCACTTGAAGGTGACGATGTATCGTTCGGGAGGCAGGTTTGGGTTCGGAGAGGAAGCAACGAAGGAAATCAAATCGCTGCGGGAGGATAGCTCCATCATCAATTCATAATCGCCGCGCAACCGCCGCATACGAGGCGTTTCTGCCACAGACATCGCGCCGGCGGTAATATCCGCCGTCAACATCAAGCGATCATTCTCCGGGATACCGGCTTCCGTGAGCGTTTCGTCTTCTTTGAGTTCGCGCCCAAGCGCCTTGCTGTCCGCGCGATACGTCATCGGGCGTCCGTCGGGACCAACGGTTGGGAGGCTCAACACCGAAATTAACTCGGTCATTAAGTCTCGCATTTTCACATCGACGGGCACTTCGGCAGTGCGCGCGCCCCCGCTCGGCATAACAAGGGTTACATTTATTTCAGACATAATTCAACCTTCCAATTCAAGAATTTAGATGCGGCACCTGGCAAAAGCCAGTGATCGCCCAACAATCTGCGTGATGCAGTGTGTGACACACGTCGCATTCCTGCACGCCGCGCGCATCGTTTCGATTGACAGGATCGAGGCAATACGGACAGCGATGCTCTTCAACCACAGCCAACTGGATATTCGGTCGACGCCGCGACCGGCTCTTTCGTGGAGCGCTTGCCTTCGCCGCCTTCCGCACCTCGGTCCTGCTTCTGTTCTTTGTGCGGATTCGGGGCCTCGGCGCCGGGCTCGGCGCGGGACTGCGAAACCAGGTGACGGGTTGATGGATATGTGATTCGCGCGATTCCACCGGTGAAATATTCACGCCGATGTTTCGCGGCTCCACTTCGATCTGCGCATGTCCCAACGGCTCGACCTCGATCACCTGTCGCGACGCTTGCCTCCAAGCCTGCAAAGACAATATGGTCAACAACAAACTCACGGCAAGATGCGCCACGTCGCTCGCTTCCATTTTGCTGAAGTCAAACAGGGTCAGCGGATCGAGATCCAAATCACGCAACTGAGTTGATAACGTGCCGTCAAAGCTAAGATTGCGAATCTGCGCGGAAGCATCGCGCTCAAACCCAAGCGGACCTATGCCTAACACCGATTTTGTCAACGAACCGATCAAGATCATTCCGACAAGCGCCGCAAGGATGGCAGTGATGTACTGCGCCGCCAAATTCCAATTGCGATACACGAACCGCGCCCCATATCCCGCAATCAATCCAATACACGCATCCGCAAAAAACGTGGGGAGCAGCAGCGGCAGGTCACGATCGAGGCGGAACCACAACACAATACCCAGCGAAGTGTTGACAACCAGCAAGAGTAAGATCGTCAGCTTACGCATGAACGAATCGGATTCTCTCGCATACATAGGAGCATGAATGGAACTCATCGTCGCGGCATGGGTCGCCATCGGCTATTCTTTCGCGGGTTTCGGCGCGTCATCCGCGTTGGCGAAAACGATCTTCTTCGAGGGCTGTCCTTCGCCTTTCGCCTGAACCATGTTGGGTTGGGCATCTGCAAGTTTGACGAGGCTCTTCTTGCGGAGGCGAACCGGCTCAGAGGATGCAGGTCGAACAGACACAACTTCCTTCACCGCGTTGTCCTTGATCCGAATTCGATCCCGAACCGATCCGCTTGCCGGATCCATAATTCGAATCTCGTCCTTCAACCGCACGCGGCTGCCAACCTTCAAAGGATCGGCTCCAGCCAGTTTGATCGTCTGCTCGAAGTGACGAAAGTGAAGCGCCTCAGGCAGGTCGCCGGTCAACTCGTAGAAGCGGTATTCCATCCCGTTTTGCGCGCGGATGATATGCAACGCCGGGATGCCCACGCTTGCCAGAGTCCGATGCAGGAAGTTCTCCTCGCCGGTGATCGTGTGCGTGAAGGTCGCCTCGCGCAGGGTGCCGCACGTCGGGCAGTGCCCAGCCTCAAATGTGATATTGCTTAGCGGTTTCAGCACATCTTCCTTCGTCTGGCATTTTGGGCATTCCAACGACGTGACCAGTTCCTGGTCGAGTTCGATAAAGGCGTGCTGTCCCAGATCGGCGCGCGCAATTCGAAGCAGGTCATGAAGCGTGGCGCGTTCGGCGCGAGCCGGCAGTTCGGTGATGTCGCCATAGGTCCAGTGGCTTTCGCATTCCTCGCGCGGCACGTACGCAGTCGTGTGCATGTGGTTGGTGAGACCGTTGAAGTGTGTGACCTTGCCCGGCTCCACCGTCATGTTGTGAATCAACTTCAACCCTTCCTGCGATTGCATGCCGCCGATGATCGACGCAATGGTCGGCGTGGTTGGAACTTTGCCGAGCAAAACGTTTTGCCGCGCCAGTAATTGACATGAATAGCGCAAAGAAAGATCGCGCAAAGCCGCTTCGGTGAGCGTGCATTCATAGCACGCGCCTTCGCCGGGCACAAACACGCGCATCAACCCGAGCAGTTCTTGAATCGCGCCATCCACCCAGGATTTATTCATCCAATAACAGAAGCGGTTCACCGCCAGCCGCGCCTCGCGGTTATCAAGACAGCCAATGATCACATCCATGCGGCGGATGATCCCCAGCCCAAGGTCGGTCGTCACATCGGCGTTCAAATATTGCACGCGCACATCCGGGTTCACAGACTTCGCGCGCGCCGCCGCCACTTCGGCTTTACTGCGGTTGTTGTCCGTTTCGCGGAACAACACCGAACGGCTCAAGTTGGCGGCTTCGATCTTGTCGAAATCGATAATGAAGATATTGCCCACTCCCATCAACGAGAGATTCTTGATCACCTCGTTACCGAGCGCGCCAGCGCCGATCACCAATACTTTCGCATTCTTTACCTTTTCGCGTTCCCACCATGAGATGAATTCAAATGTGCCAAGCCGATCTTTTTGAAGGTCGGGAATACGGATCGGTTTTTCCGGTGACACCGGAATCCGGCGTGGACCGGTTAACGGCTCGCTCGCCGCAGGATTCGGCGCTTTCGTTTCCGCGCCTCCAGCCAGTTCTTTTGCCTGCATAATATTTGTCTCCTCGATCGTTCGCGCAAACCATCCCACGTGCGGGCGCGACTCAACCAAACGACTTTCTTCCATCATCTTCAACGCTTCGCGCAGTGTAGTGCGGCTGATGCCCAATTGGCTCATCAGTTCACGCTCGGGGGGAAGTTGCGCGCCCTGTGGCAGTGTGCCATCCAGCAGGGATGCGGCAAGCCTGCCCGCCGCAGTTTTTACAAGTGACTTCTGTGAAATTTTCTGTATTTTCATATTTTTTTCTCGTGGTCTTGTGGTCAGACCAATTGCAGTCATTATAGGAATCGCAAGATCGAAAATCAACAAATTTCGTAGGACATGTGTCGTGGCAGTGCGCTTGCAGAAATGAAAAGACGACCCGATGGTACTGGGTCGTCTTTCTTTGTTTCTTCTTATGAAGAAGATGGTTTCTTACTCGAGCACAACGTTCGCGCCGGCTTCTTCAAGTTTCTTCTTGGCTTCGTTGGCGGCATCTTTGCCCACACCAGCCAGAACTTTCGAACCGGCGGTTTCCGCCATGGTCTTGGCTTCGCCGAGACCGAGGTTGGTCAATTGACGGATCACTTTGATCACGTCGATTTTCTTCGCGCCAGCGTCCTTGATGACCACATCGAATTCGGTCTTCTCTTCGACAGGTTCAGCGGCTGCGGCGGCGCCGCCAGCCACAGCGGCAACAGCCACCGGAGCGGCGGCAGAAACGCCCCACTTCTCTTCGAGTTTCTTGACGAGTTCGGCGGCGTCGAGCACAGACAGTGTGGAGAGTTCTTCCACGAGTTTATCGAGCTTTTCAGACATTTCTTAATACTCCATTACTATGAGATAGATTTAGTTTTGTTGCGCAATAAACTTGCCGATTACGCCGCGGCAGGTGCCTTCTCGGAGAAAGCCTTTATGACAGCCGCCAAACCGCGGGCGGGTTCAGCGATCGTGCGCACGAGTTTGCCAGCGGGAGCCTGCAACACACCCAGCAATTGGGCGCGAACAACAGGCAACGGCGGCATATCCGACAGGGCTTTCACCTGCGCGGCGTTGAGCGCTTTACCGCTCATGAATCCGCCTTTGACCTTGATAAAATCCTTGCCTTTCATCGCATCGGTCAAGGCTTTCGCCGTGGATGCCGGGTCGGTAAAGGCAAAGGAAACTGCCGTGCTCTTAATAAGATAATCAGCCGGGAGTTCCATTCCGCTTGCGGCAAAAGCGCGGCGGGCGAGCGTGTTCTTCACCACGTGGAATTCACCGCCGGCTTCGCGCACTTTGGCGCGAATACCGTCCAAGTCTTTCATCTTGGCGCCGGTATATTCCACAAGGATCACCGCCTGGCTCTTCTTCAACCACTCATCGTAGGTTGCCAGCACTTCCCCTTTACGTTCTTTTGATACTGCCAAAGGACATTCACCTCCTTTCAATAAAAAGTCTTTGCCACGCGCGCGGCAAAGACTTCAGCAAACCTCAAAAGGAGGGATGGTATGCTTATCGTCTTCACCTGGGCAGGAAATTAAGCGGCGCTCGGCGATTGAGTAGAGCGGCGCTTTTCCGCTCGTACACCTGCACCTGCATACAAGCGCAGGTGTCGAAACCCAGCGCCACACCCGCCGTCTTTGGCGAAGTGGCTTGTAGGAATTAACGAGTATATTCTACTCGGATACCTCGATCTTATGCGTGTCGCTGGCGTTCACCTTAATGCCAGGACCCATCGTAGTAGTCAGAGTGATCCGCTTGATGTAATCGCCCTTCGCCCCAGACGGGCGCGCCTTGTGCACGGCATTCATCAACGCGCCGAAGTTTTCGTATAACTGATCGGCAGAGAACGACGCCTTGCCAACAGAAACGTGGATATTGGATGTTTTGTCGAGACGGAACTCAACGCGACCCGCCTTCGCTTCCTTGATGGCGCGCGGCAGATCATCCGCATTGACGACCGTTCCAGCCTTCGGGTTCGGCATCAGCCCGCGCGGACCAAGCACGCGTCCAAGACGACCGACCTTGCCCATCGCATCCGGCGTCGCAATCGCAACGTCGAAATCCAACATGCCGCCTTCGATCTTCTTCAATGTTTCGTCATCGTCGGCAACCAAATCCGCGCCCGAGGAACGAGCATTCGCGGCGCCTTCGCCTTGCGCAAAGACCAACACGCGCACGCTCTTGCCCAACCCATGCGGCAGGACGACAACATCGCGCACTTGCTGATCCGATTGACGCGGATCGAGACCGGTGCGGATATGCACTTCAACTGTCGAATCAAATTTCGTCGTAGTGGTTTCCTTCGCGAGCGCAACCGCGTCGCGAACCGAATATTCCTTGTCTAAATCCACCTTAGCCAATGCGGCTTTGTATTTCTTACCGTGTTTTGTAGCCATAGTTTCCTCCGTGGTGCAAGCAGGTTGCAGTTCGGTAGTCCGTTAGTTGAATAGTTCTGTAGCCTCAGAATGAGACTATGTAACTAAACAACTACGAAACTAACTAACAACCCTCCCACAAAATTAGTCGGTCACCGTAATGCCCATCGAACGGGCGGTGCCTTCGATCTGTTTCATCGCGCCTTCGAGGTCGATCGCGTTCAAGTCTTTCAACTTCGTTTCCGCGATCTCACGAATTTGCTTGCGAGTCACTTTGCCGACCTTGTCTTTATTCGGCACGCCGGAACCTTTCGCCACGTTTGCGGCTTTGCGCAACAACACTGCCGCAGGCGAAGTCTTCAACACGAACGTGAACGAGCCGTCGGTATATACCGTGATCTCGGCGGGCAACACCTCGCCGGGCTTGTTCGACGTGCGCGCGTTGTACTCCTTGCAAAACGCCATGATGTTGATGCCATGGCCCGCCAACGCCGGACCCACCGGGGGCGCGGGGTTGGCTTTTCCAGCCTCAAGCTGGAGACGAACGATTGCCTTAAACTTCTTTGCCATTTCTACTCCTATGTGGTTTTAGCGGGCGATTTCTTGTGCGGGACGCCCTCCCACTGCATCAGACTCTGGACTGCGCTTTCGCTTCTTTCCCAGCCCAAGCCTGCTTCTGCCTGGATAATTTTTTCTCAGCCTACGCTTTTTCGACCTGCAAAAAGTCCAACTCCACCGGCGTTTCGCGCCCGAAGAAGTTAACCAGCACGCGGACTTTTGTGCGCTCAAGATCGATCTCGGACACATTGCCGCGGAAATCGTTGAACGGACCATCCACAATGCGGACGCGCTCGCCAACCTTGAATGAAACCTTCACCATCGGCGCTTCGGCTTCCATACGTTTGATGATCTGCGAGACCTCTTCCGGGCGCAGGGCTGTGGGCGTGTTGCCCATGCCAACGAACCCGGTCACTCCGGGCGTGTTACGGACCACATACCACGACTCTTCGCTCAAGGCCATGTTCACAAGCACATAGCCAGGGAAGATGTGTCGCTCCACGGTGCGGCGCTTGCCGTCTTTGACTTCGACTTCTTCCTGAGTTGGGATAACCACATCGAAGATTCTGTCTTTCATGCCCATCGTTTCGATGCGTTGCTCGAGATTATGACGGACCTTATTCTCGTAACCGGAATAGCAATGAATAACATACCACGCCGGGCCCTCCACCTCTCCAAGATGAGGAGACGCGTCCGAAGCCGGAGCAGGTTTCCCGGAAGAATGAGGCGCCGGTTCAGCTTCCTGCGCAGACTCAGGCGATTCTTCAACAGGGGCGGGCGTTTCATCTGCAGGAACGTCAACAGCCTCAGGCTCGCTGGTTTGCGCCTGAGATTCCGATTCGACGAGCGTAGAATCCATTGTAGTCAACTCTTCGGTTGACTCAACGGGTTTACTCTCAAATTCTTCCTGCGGTTCCAGCAACGACATGATTCCTCAAATTTCTATTAGACGCCAAAGATTAGATTCAGCAACTCGCGCGCGCCGCCATCGGTAAGGCCGAGAATGATGCCCATGACAACCATAACCAACAGAACAATGCCGGTTAATTGCGTAACTTCTGGCCATTTGGGCCAGCTGACTTTGAGTAACTCGCCATACGTTTCGCGAAAGAATCCGGACACCGGATTTGTCTTTCGCTTTTTCGCTTTTTCAGCCAAGGTTAATATTACTCCTTCGTTTTTTACGGCTAAAACGCCGCCCTTCTCACAGCGGCGTCGCTTTGTTTCAGGCAGGCCAGGCAGGACTTGAACCCACAACCGCTCGTTTTGGAGACGAGTGCTCTACCAATTGAGCTACTGGCCTTCGGTTCGTAAAGCGAGATTAATCTCGCTCTACGTTTACTTCGTTTCGCGATGCATGGTGTGTTTCTTGCAACGCGGACAGAACTTGCTGAACTCGAGCCGATTCGGATCGTTGCGGCGATTCTTTTCGGTGGTGTAATTTCGCTCTTTGCAATCACTGCATTGGAGCGTGATCACCGGGCGAACATCTTTCTTTTTAGAAGCCATGCTAACTACCTTATTTTCTTAATTTACTTGTGTCATTCTCCCGAAAAACATCGGGAGAATGACATCACGTTTATTATTCAATGATCTTGGTAACGACACCGGCGCCGACGGTGAGACCGCCTTCGCGGATGGCGAACTTGGAGCCCTGCTCGAGCGCCACGGGAACGATCAGTTCCACCGTCAGGTTCACATTGTCGCCCGGCATCACCATCTCCACGCCCTGCGGCAACTCGATGTTGCCCGTCACATCCATCGTGCGGATATAGAACTGCGGACGATACCCGCTGAAGAACGCCTTGTGCCGCCCACCCTCTTCCTTCTTCAGCACATACACTTCCGCCAGGAATTTCTTGTGAGGGGTCACAGAACCCGGCTTAGCTAACACCTGCCCGCGCTCCACATCTTCACGCTCAATACCTCTGAGCAGGATGCCCGCGTTGTCGCCCGCCACCACCTCGTCCAATTCCTTGTGGAACATTTCCGTGCCCGTGATCACCGAACTCTTCGTCTCACGCAAGCCCACGATCTCGATGGCGTCGCCTTTCTTCGCCACGCCACGATCCACTCTCCCTGTGACGACTGTCCCGCGTCCCTTGATCGAGAACACGTCTTCCACCGCCATCATGAACGGCTTGTCCATCTCGCGCTTCGGTTCGGGAATGTATTCGTCGATCACACGCAGAAGCTCTTTGATGCTCTCGTACTCCGGCGCATTCGCATCCTTCGAAGCGCTGTCGAGCGCTTGTTTGGCCGAGCCGCGCACGATCGGGGTCGTGTCGCCCGGGAAGCCGTAACTGTTCAACAGTTCACGCAGTTCCAACTCCACCAGTTCCAACAACTCGGGATCGTTCATCATGTCCACTTTGTTGAGGAACACCACGATGCTCGGCACTTCCACCTGCCTCGCCAGCAGCACATGCTCGCGCGTCTGCGGCATCGGCCCATCCGGAGCCGCCACCACCAGGATCGCTCCGTCCACCTGCGCCGCACCGGTGATCATGTTCTTGATGTAGTCGCGATGGCCCGGCATATCCACGTGCGCATAATGCCTCTTCGCCGTCTGGTATTCCACGTGCGCGATGTTGATCGTGATCCCGCGCGCTTTTTCTTCCGGCGCGTTGTCGATCTGGTCGTACGCTTTGAACTCCCCTTGTCCCATCAGCGCCGCCACCTTCGTGATCGCCGCCGTCAGCGTCGTCTTCCCGTGGTCGATGTGTCCCATCGTCCCCACGTTTAGATGCGGTTTGCTTCGATCGTATTTTTCCTTCGCCAT